>NZ_JBITZW010000013.1:144797-226805 GCF_044547105.1 Kitasatospora sp. NPDC052868
CCGCGCGCGCCCCCCGGGCGGGGGGGCGGGCCCCGCCGCCCCGGGGGGGCGCGGGCGGCGCGGGCGGGCGCGCCCCCCCCCCGGGGGGCCGCCCGGCCCCCCCCCCCCGCCGTACCGCCGGGACGCGGCGGTCAGCCCTCCCTGCCGGGGACGACGCTCTCCACCAGGTCCAGGTAGGAGTTGACCGGGCGGACCTCGACCGGCTGCAGACCGGCCTCCTCGACGAGCGCGACCAGCCCCGCCTTGGTGTGCTTGCGGCCGCCGACGTTGAGCAGCAGCAGCAGGTCCATCGCGGTGGTGAACCGGATCTCGGGGCTGCCGTCCACCAGGTTCTCGACCACGATGACCCGGCTGCCCGGCGAGGCCGCCGCCACCACGTTGCGCAGGGTCAGGACGGTGCTCTCGTCGTCCCACTCCAGGATGTTCTTGAGCAGGTAGACCTCGGCCGAGACCGGGATCTCCCGGCGGCAGTCGCCGGCCAGCAGCGTCGCGCGGTCGGCGAGCGCGCCGCCGGGCCGCAGCCGCGGGTCGGCTCCCGCCACCACCTCGGGCAGGTCCAGCAGGGTGCCGCGCAGCCCCGGGTTGCGCTCCAGCAGCGTGGCGAGGACGTGCCCCTGACCGCCGGCGATGTCCACCACCGTGGCGACCCCGCTGAGGTCGAGCCGGTCGGCGAGGGCGAGGGCGGAGAGCCGGCTGGACTGGGTCATCGCCTTGTCGAAGACCGCGGCCGACTCCGGCGCCTGGTCGTGGAGGTGGTCGAAGAAGTCCATGCCGTGCAGCTCGGGGAAGACGGCCTTGCCGGTGCGGACGGCCTCGTCGAGGTGCCCCCACAGCTCCCAGGTCCACGGCTCGGTGCCCCAGAGCACCATGTGCTTGAGGGTCCGGTCGGTGTCCTCCCGCAGCAGCCGGGAGGTGTCGGTGTGCGCGTACCGGCCGTCGGCCTGCTCGGCGAACACGCCGTAGCAGGTCAGCGAGCGCAGCAGCCGCTGCAACGCGTCCGGGTCGGCGTCCACGGCCCGGGCCAGATCGGCCACGGTCGCGGGCTCCTCGCCGAGCGCGTCGGCCAGGCCCAGCCGGGCCGCCGCGCGGACGGAGGCGGCGCCGGCCGCACCGAGCGCGAGCTCGCGCAGCCGGATCACCGCCTGCGGAATGGTTTCGCCAGTCGTCGTCATCTTCTGCTCTCCTCAGGCGCCGTGCTGCGCGATCAGGTCGAACGGGGCCGGCTCGGCCTGGGCCAGCGCCATCACCTTGCCGACCCGGGAGCGGAACGCCGGGTCGGCGGTGGCCAGCTTGTGCGAGGCCGCGTCGTCCCACTCGGCGGTCTCCACGTACACCAGGGCGTTGGCGGCCGAGCGGTACAGGCGGTGCGAGCGGAACCCGGGCTGGGCGCTCATGTGCTCGGTGATCTCCTTGACGAGGGTCTCGAACTCGGCGACGTCACCGGTGACGGTGAAACGGTTGATGAAGGTGAACACGGTGTTCCTCCAGGCTGGTTGATCGGTTGATCGGCCGGTTGAGCGGGTTGGGTGGCTGAGCGGTTGTTGCAGGTTGACGCCTGGTGCCGGGTCAGGAGCGGCCGGGTACCCAGTCGCGCAGATCGCGCCGCTGCACCTTGCCGGTGGCGGAGCGCGGGATGCCCTCCACCAGCCGCAGGTGCCGCAGGTGCTCGTAGTAGGGCAGTTGGGCGTTGGCGAACTCGGCCAGCGCGGCCGGGTCGACGTCCGGGCCCCTCGGGACGACGAGGCCGACGGCGACGGCGCCGCTCAGCTCGTCGGGGTGGTCGAAGACCACGCAGTCGGCGACCGCCGGGTGCCGCATCAGCACCCGCTCGATCTCGGTCGGCGACACGAGCCAGTTGTCGCACTTGAAGACGTCCTTGATCCGGTCGACGACGGCCAGTCGGCCCTCCTCGTCGATCCGCCCGACGTCACCGGTGCTGAACCAGCCGTCCGCGGGCACCGCGGGGTGGCCGTCGCCGAGGTAGCCCAGCATCAGCTGCGGCCCCTTGACCTGGATCTCGCCCTTCTCGCCCACCGGAAGGACCGCGCCGGTCTGCACGTCCACGATCCGGCAGGCCGTCCCGGCCACCGGGGGGCCGCAGGATCCGGTGGTCGGCCGGTCCAGCAGGTCGAAGTGGGTGGAGGGCGAGGTCTCGGCGAGGCCGTAGCCCTGGACCACCGGGACCCCGAAGTGCTCCGACAGCGCCGCCGTGGTGCGCGGCGGCAGCGCGGAGCCCCCGGACAGCACCGCCCGCAGCGAGGGGATCCGCAGCGCCGGCAGCCGCAGGTCCCCGGCCAGCCGGGACAGCCGCACCGGGAGGCTGTACAGGTGGGTGGCCCGCCAGACACCGGCCAGCTCCACCATCGCCTCCTGGTCCTGCTCGGGGCAGAGCACATGGGTCGCGCCGACCGCGAGCGCGGTGTTCAGGTGCATGAGGTGGAACGACGGCAGGTTGTTGAGCGAGACCGCGTCCGCCTCAAGCCGGTGCGCGTACGCCGACTGCGCGGCGTTCACCAGCAGGTTGCGGTGGCTCAGCCGCACCGTCTTCGGCGCGCCGGTCGTCCCGCTGGTGAACTGCAGGCAGGCGGTCTCCACCTCCTCGCCGCCCGGGACGGCGGCCCGCGGCAGCGCGTCGAGCACGGGAGTGCCGTCCCCCGCGTCGGCGGTCACCACGATGTGCTCCAGCGCCGGGATCCGATGCCTCACCGCCGCGAGCCGGCGGTGCATCGCGGGCGACAGCACCGCCGCCCGTGCCCCGGACGCGTTCAGCACGTGCACCAGGGTGTCGTCCGAGATCAGCGGGTTGAACATGGCGCTGGTGTTGCCGGAGCGGGAGATCCCCAGGAAGGTGACGGCGAACTCCGCGGTGAGCTCGGCGGCGATCGCGATCACCGTCCGGGGGCCGCCGAACGCGCCGCGCAGCGCCTCGGCGCAGCGGGACACCCGCCCGTCCAGACCCGCGTAGTCGAGCACCAGGCCCTCGGCGACCAGCGCCGGGTGCCGCGGTGCCCGCCGGGCCGAGCGCCGGAGCAGGTCGTCGATCCTGGGGCCGCCGATCAGCTCCGCCACGGTGTCCAGCGGGGCACCGAAGGTCGTACTGTCCGATGGGGCACTGTCGGATGGGATGGACACGTCTGGGATGGGCACGTCGGGTTCCTCTCAGACGGCCGGAAGGTCGTCCCGGTACACCTGGCGGTGCCGGACCTTCAGCTCCCCGGCCTCCCGCACCAGCAGGTCCTCGCAGCTGCAGCTGAGGTGCACCGCGGCGGCACCGCCCTTGGGCGTCGCGACGATCAGCGCGTAGGTCTTGGCGAGCACACTGCCGTCCGGCTGCTCGGCGACCTCCAGCATGCCGAGCCAGTGCCGGTGCTGGACGCCCGAGGCGGCCAGGCGCGCCGAGGCCTCCCGGGCGCCCTGCTCGATGCTCGCCCGGCCCTCCTGCGGGTGCGGCCGGGCGTTGGCGGCGAAGACGCCGTCCTCGGTGAAGGTCGCGGCCCACTCCGTGACCGCGCCCTCGTCCAGGTGGCGCATCTGCCGGCCGTAGAAGTGCTGGACCTCCTCGTAGAGCGTTCCGGGCATCTGCGGGGCCTCCTCGGGTTGTTCGGGATCGGTAGGGCGACGTTCCCAGCCCCGTTTCGAATCCCGGTCGAGCGCGTTCCGTGCGGGCCCGCTCCAACGGGATTCGAAGCCCGCGGTGCAGGGTCGGGCCCAGGGGCGCCGAACGGGCCCCGGACTCTGAAGCGGAGGCTGATGCGATGAGCAGCGAGACAACCGGGGTCGCCCTGGTGACCGGGGCCACCAGCGGGATCGGACTGGCCGCCACCGTCCGGCTGGCACGGCGCGGCCTGCGCGTCTTCCTCTGCGCCCGCACCGGGAAGGACGTCGCCGAGACGGTCGAGCGGCTGCGCGCCGAGGGGCTCGACGTGGACGGCGTCGCGGCCGACGTCCGCGCCCAGCATGACGTCGAACGGGTCGTGCGGGCCGCGGTGGACCGGTTCGGCCCGATCACCGTGCTGGTCAACAACGCCGGGCGCAACGGCGGCGGCGTCACCTCCGCCATCACCGACGAGCTCTGGAACGACGTGATCGACACCAACCTCACCAGCGTCTTCCGGGTCACCCGGGAGGTGCTCACCACCGGCGGCATGGAGCAGGCCGGCCACGGGCGGATCATCACCGTGGCCTCCACCGGCGGCAAGCAGGGCGTCCCGCTCGGCGCCCCCTACTCGGCGTCCAAGGCCGGCGTCATCGGGTTCACCAAGGCCCTGGCCAAGGAGCTCGCCGTCACCGGCACCACGGTCAACGCGGTCTGCCCCGGCTACGTCGAGACGCCGATGGCCGTCCGGGTCCGCCAGGCGTACGCCGCCACCTGGGAGACCAGCGAGGAGGACGTGCTCAACCGGTTCGAGCAGAAGATCCCGCTCGGCCGCTACTCCACCGCGGACGAGGTGGCGGGCATGGTCGAGTACCTGACCACGCCCGCGGCCGCCTCCGTCACCGCCCAGGCGATCAACGTCTGCGGCGGCCTCGGAATCTACTGACGCTTCGTCAGGCTCCCTGAAGTTCCGGCTTTCCGGCAATCCGGCTTTCCCACTGACTGAACCCCACGAGAGAACCCGCGACGGAAGGTGGTCGACGAATGACCCGCACCGAGCACACCACCCACGACATCGACGTGGACGCCCCCGCCGACGTCGTCTACGCCGTCATCGCCGACGCCAAGGCGTGGCCCCGGCGGTTCGGACCCACCCTGCACGTGGAACACGCGGAACTTGCGGCGGGCGTCGAGCGGCTGCGGATCTGGGCCGGCGCCAACGGCGAGGTCGCACAGTGGACCTCGCGCCGCGAACTGGACCGCGGCCTGCGGCGGATCCGCTTCCGCCAGGAGGTCTCCTCGCCCCCGGTCGCCTCGATGGCGGGGGAGTGGCAGGTCCGCGAGCGGCCCGGCGGCTCCACCCTGACCCTCACCCACGAGTTCACCGCCGTCGACGACGACCCGCAGGGCGTCGAGTGGATCACCCGGGCCACCGACCGCAACAGCCGCACCGAACTCGGCAACATCAAGACCCTCGCCGAGAGCTGGGCCCAACTGGCCCGCCTGGAGTTCGAGTTCGAGGACTCGGTACTGGTCGACGCCCCGCTGGAGACGATCTACGGATTCCTCAACGAGGCCGCCGAATGGCCGAGTCGACTGCCCCACGTGGCCCGCCTCGACCTGCGCGAGGACACCCCCGGCATCCAGCACATGTCGATGGACACCCGCACCGCGGACGGCTCCGAGCACACCACCGAGTCGATCCGCATCTGCTTCCCCGGGGCGGGCATCGCCTACAAGCAGCTGCGCACACCCTCGATGATGTCCGCGCACACCGGTCGGTGGTCCTTCGAGGAGACCGGACACGGGGTCCGGGTGACCTCCTGGCACGCCGTCGTCCTCAACCCGGAGGCCATCCCCGACGTGCTCGGCCCCGACGCGACCATCGCCTCCGCCCGCGCGTTCATCC
This sequence comes from Kitasatospora sp. NPDC052868, assembly GCF_044547105.1. Classification (NCBI taxonomy): domain Bacteria; kingdom Bacillati; phylum Actinomycetota; class Actinomycetes; order Kitasatosporales; family Streptomycetaceae; genus Kitasatospora; species Kitasatospora sp. NPDC052868. The sequence continues at coordinate 150,302 of NZ_JBITZW010000013.1, forward strand.
GCCAGGCCGCGGGCGGCAACAGCCGCGCCACCCTGGCGCTGGCCAAGCGCTTCGCCGAGGAGCGCCATGGCTGACCGACCGCCGACCGTCCTGGTCGCGGGCGCCGGCCCGGTCGGGCTCACCGCGGCACACGAACTCGCCCGCCGCGGCGTGCGGGTGCGGCTGATCGACGCCGCCGCCGGCCCGGCCACCAGCAGCCGGGCACTCGCCGTGCACGCCCGGACCATGGAGGTGCTCGACCAGATGGGGGCGCTCGACGCACTGCTGCCCCTGGGTCGACGGGTCACCCACTTCACCATGCACCGCCGGGGCCGCACCCTGGTCCGTTTCGACACCAACTACGAGACACTGCCCACCCGTTACCCCTTCAGCCTGATGGTGGACCAGGTGGTGACCGAACGGGTGCTGCGCGAGCGCACCGCCCGGCACGGCGTCGACATCGAGTGGGGCGTCGAACTGACCGCCGTCCGGCCCGGGCCCGACGCGGTCGAGGTCACCCTGCGCCACCCCGACGGGCGGGTCGAGGAGGCGACGGTGCCCTGGCTGGTCGGCGCGGACGGCGGCCGCAGCACCGTCCGCCGCCAGCTCGGCATGCGGCTGGTCGGGGACTCGACCCAGGAGTGGCTCAACGCCGACGTCACCCTCGACGCCGACCTGGCACCGGACAGCAACCACCTGTTGCACACCGACCCCGGGACCCTGCTGCTGGTGCCCTTCCCCGAGCGGGGCAAGTGGCGCGTCGTGGACACCGTGGACGTCGCCGGGGCCGACGACCCCGAACTGGTCCGGCGCCGGCTCGCCGCCAAGATCGGCCGGGCCCTCGGCCGACCGGTCGAGGTCGGCGCGCCCAGCTGGCTCTCGGTGTTCACCGTGCAGCAGCGGCAGATCACCCGGATGCGCTCCGGCCGCTGCTTCCTCGCCGGGGACGCCGCGCACGTCCACAGCCCCGCCTCCGGTCAGGGCATGAACAGCGGACTCCAGGACGCCTACAACCTCGCCTGGAAGCTCGCCGACGTCGTCCGCGGCCACGCCGGGCCCGAACTGCTCGACAGCTACGACGCGGAGCGGGTGCCGACCGGCGCTGTGCTGCTGCGCTCCACCCGGACCGCCACCGCGCTGGTCTCGCTGCGCACCGCACTGGCGCCGGCGCTGCTCACCGTCGGCACCGCCGTGCTGCGCGCGGTCCCGCCGCTGCGGCGCCGGATCGAGGGCAGGATGATCCGCGGGTTCTGCGGGTTGGCGCTGGCCTATCGGGACAGCCCGCTCACCCTGTCGACCGGTGCTGCCGGCGCTTCCGGTGGCACCGGTGGCACCGGTGGGATCAGGCCGGGCGAGCGGGTGCCCGGGGCTGCCGGGCCGGCGTCCGGAGGGGTCGACTGGGGTGGGCTCCGGGCCGAACTGACCGATCCCCGTTGGACGTTGCTGGCCTGCGTGCCCGGAGACGGTGTTCTGGGGGCCGGTGCGCCCGCGGCCGGGCTTGACGCCTACCGGGAGGTCCTGGCGGAGGTGGAGCGTTCGTTCGGCGCCGCCGTCTCCGTCCGGTTGCTGGCCGACGGTGATGCTCCTGGTGCGCCGGCCGGCGGTGACGGTCCGGGCGTGCTGCCCGACGCGGACGGCAGTCTGCGCCGTTCGCTGGGCCTGGTACCCGGGGAGTTCCTGCTGATCCGGCCGGACGGCTATCTCGCCGCCCGCGACCGCGGCCCGGACCGGATCCCCGAGGTGCTGCGGGCCTGCGCGCTGCTGCCGGAAGGGGTCGCCCCTGCGCCTCATTGACCGGCGGCCATTCGATGGGATCGGCCGCCGACCACATTGCGCTGCCGGTGACATCGTGTCCCTGGTCACATTGTGCCGCCGCAACGCCTGTGTCGGCCGACGCCCGGGAATGCTCCAATCCTCGCCGTGTTTCGCCGGCCGCTATGGTCGGTGGCCATGGTGGGGTGACGAACTTGCCCGCCGGGGCCGGAGCGCGGTTCATCGGGGCGGGTGTCTTCGGTCCGTACCCGTCATTCGCATACCTGCGCTCGGAGTTCCGTGCGTTCCGTGGGTTCCGGCGTTCCGTGCGTTCCGGCGTTCGCTGCGTTCCGGGAGCATTACGCACGGTGGCCCCGGCCATTTCCCGGGGCGCCGGCGGGAATTTTCCAGGGATCGCGCCGGGCAATCCGGGTACACCCCCGCGCCGGGCGGATTCACGGCTCCGGCACCGCCCGCCAAAATCGTTGGCGCGGGAGCAGGTTGGACGAAGGGTGCAGGCCGGTCGGCCGGACGCGGGCCGCCCCGAGCGGTGCACGGCCCGGACGGCCCGGGTTGCGGCAGATGTACAGGACGCCCGAACGGGACAGGTCCCGATCACCATCGGTGATCGGGACCTGTCCGTGCTTTCCGGCCCTGCTGTCCGGCGGCGGCCGTAAGGTCAGATCCGGCCGAACGCCCGCAGCATGTACTCCTTGCGGTCCAGCGGGTTGGTGTCCGTCCGGCGGCGGCTCGGGGTCGCGCCGACGGCCGGCTGGAAGCCGTGGAACCGGGTGAGCAGAACGCCCTCACCCTGGCTCAGCCCCGGCAGCCGCTGTTCGAACTCCTGTACCGTGCGGGCCGGGATGGTGCCCTCCACCAGGCAGGTGGTGCCCTGCGCCTTCGTCGTCTCCGGCGTGCCGGTGCACTCCACGAGGTTCAACAGGGCGGTGCTGGCGTTCTCGGCCGGTACCTCCAGTTCGAACCTGTTCACCGGCTCGAACACCTGCGTTCCCGCCTGCTTGAGCGCGTTCATCAGGACCAGCGGCGTCAGCTTGCGGAAGTCCCCCGCCGCGCTGACCGGGCTGGCGAACCCGCTGTGCGTCAGCGTCACCAGGATGTCGAGCACCTCCCAACCGTGCAGGCCCTGGTGGAGCGTCGAACGCACCGCCTCCTCGACCGCCTTGTGGAAGGCGTGCGGGAGCGAGCCCAGTTCGACAGACCGCTGGAAGACGACCCCCGAGCCGAGCGCCCCGGGCTCCACCCGCAGCCCGACCGTGGCCCAGAAGAAGGTCTTGCTCCGGTAGTCGATCTCCTCCACCCACTCGCCGACCCCGACCGGCCGCTCCACACAGATGATCCGGCTGCCCTCGAAGACCACGTCCAGCTTGTAGTCGTCGGCGAGCGTCGCCTTGATGACCTCCTTCTGGACCTCGCCGTAGAGGGAGACCGACACCTCCTGCTCCTCGTCGTTCTTGCGGACGTTGATGAACGGATCCTGGTCGGCCAACTGCAGGAGCGCCTCGTACAGTTCGGGCGTCGCGCCGGACCTGGTGGCCCGGACCACGGTCTCCAGGCTCGGCGGTGCGAAGAGGTGCCGGTCGCCCAGCCCCTCGGCGCTGCCGAGCTGGTCGCCGATCCGGATGCCCTTGAGGCCCCAGACCTTGGCGATGTCCCCGGCGCCGGCCTCGGCCTCGATCACCGCGGAGCCCTGGTCGAAGACCTCGACCACGGTCGTCCGGCCGGGCAGCTCGACGAGGGCGCCGTGCTGGTCCCGGCGGTGGATCGACACCTTGCTCCGGGGCCCCAGCACACCCGAGTGCAGCCGCACGTAGGCGACCTTCTCACCGGCCCAGCCGCGTTCGATTTTGAACACCGTGCCACGCGGTGAGCCTTCGGCGCCTCCGTGATTGACCGGAAACAGGCTGGTGATTCCGTTCATCAGTTCGGTGATGCCGGCGCCGGCCACGGCCGAGCCGAAGAACACCGGGTACAGCTGTGCCAGCCGGGTCTGCCGGGCGAGCTCGGTGGTGTAGTCCTGTGCGGTGAGCGCCGCCTCGTCGTCGAGGTAGCGCGCCAGGAAGGCGTCGCCGTGATCGGCCAGTGCGTCGGCCAGGTCGGTGGCGAAGTCGTCCGGCAGCTCTCCGGGTCCGTCCCGCAACTCTCCGGGTGCGCCCTGAAGCTCTCCGAGTCCGTCCCGCAATTCGCCCGGGCCGGTGGAGAGTCCGAGGCTTCCGGTCGCGATCCGGCGGGCCACGGCGCGGGCCTGCGGTGTTCCGATTCGATCCACCCTGGTCATCGGCACGATGGTCGGTGTGAGTTCGGAGCGGATCTCCTCCAGCAGGTCGTCGTAGCGGGCGCCCATCCGGTCGATCTTGTTGACGAAGAGGATCACCGGCATCCCCATCTTGACCAGGGTGCGCATCAGCAGACGGGTCTGGGCCTGGACGCCCTCCACCGCCGAGACGACCAGCACCACTCCGTCGAGCACGCCAAGGGCCCGCTCCACCTCGGAGATGAAGTCCGGGTGGCCGGGAGTGTCGATGAGGTTGACCTTCACGTCGCCGACGGTGAAGGACACCACCGCCGACCGGATGGTGATGCCGCGCTGCCGCTCCATCTCGTGGGAGTCGGTCTGGGTGTCGCCGCGATCGACGCTGCCGATCCGGTCGATGACGCCGGCCGAGTACAGCAGCCGCTCGGTCAGGCTGGTCTTACCGGCGTCGACATGGGCCAGGATTCCGATGTTCACGCTTGACATGACGTGCTTCCCCTAGTTCTTCGGTCTTCTCTTGCATAACCGGAGCAACACGGATCTTTCGGGGCACGTCATTCTCCTCGGATCGAGACATGGGTCCAACGTGCTCCAGTCTAACAGCACTTGACGGTGGGTCCGCCGATCGGCGGGGGTCGATCGGCGGGGGAGTATTCCCTTCGGAACAACTGCGCCGGACGCCTTGGAATAGCGGAGGTGCCACCTTGCGCGCAGTCCCCTTGAGGGCTTGATCGAAGAGTGGATATATATGGGTCGAGCGATAATCTCGGCGAAATCGGAGGCGTCATGAGGTTCAATGTTCTAGGCCCGCTCGAAGTCCTCGATTCGGGAATTCACTGCACACCGAGCGCACTGAAGGTCCGGTGGACGCTGGCGATCCTGCTGTTGCACGCGAATCGGATCGTCGATCTCGGCGTCATCATCGAGGAGATCTGGGGCGACAGCCCCCCGCGGACGGTGGTGACCACCGCGCAGACCTATATCTACCAACTGCGCAAGCTCTGCCGGGCGGAGGGCCGCGACTTCATCCTCACCAAGGCGCCGGGCTACCTGCTGCTGTTGGGCGAGGAGGAGCTCGATGCCCAGGAGTTCGAGCGGCTGCACCTCGAGGGCGCCCGCCTGCTGGCGGACGGGCACCCCGAGGCGGCGGCGGACCGGCTGCGCCAGGCGCTGCGGCTGTGGCGCGGCTCCGCCCTGGCGGACATACCCGTCGGCGGCACGCTGGCGGGCCACGTGGCGGTCCTGGAGGAGATGCGCCTGCGGGCGCTGGAGAACCGCATCCTGGCAGACCAGCAGATCGGCCGGCACCGGGAGCTCATCCCGGAGCTTCGGTCACTGACCCTGCACCACCCGCTCAACGAGTGGTTCCACGAGCAGCTCATGCTCGCGCTCGACCTGACCGGGCGGCGCAGCGAGGCACTGCAGGTCTACCGCTCGCTCTACCGCAAGCTCAACGACGACCTGGGCATCGATCCCTCGCAACCGCTGCGGGACCTGCACAACGACCTGCTCAGCGGCGTCGTGCAGCTGCGGGAGCCGCGTCGGGCGGGCGCGCTGCCGCCGGTGATGGAGCACGGCCGAACGGCGCGCTCAGCATAACGGCACCAGTAGCGCGGCGGCCCTGGCCTTGTTGACGGCGTCGATCCGGGAGACGGCGTTGAGTTTGACGAAGACGTTCCTCAGGTGTCGTTTGACGGTGCCCGGGGCGATGCTGAGGCGGCAGGCGATCGCGGAGTTGCTCAGGCCGTTCGCCACCAGTCCCATGATCTCCCTTTCCCGGGAGGAGAGTTGGGTACCACGCTGGCCGGCCGCCAGGCCGAGGCCGGACCGTGAGGCCATGATGTACACCCGGTCCCGGTTGGTGGCCAGCCCCCGGACCACGGACACCAGGCAGTCGCCGGCCACGTCCTCGGGCAGATAGGCGCTCACTCCGGAGCTGAGGTACATCTCCACCTCGCCGGGTCGCTCGTGCTTGCTCAGCACGGCCACCCGACAGGGGGCGCCCCGGTCCAGGAGCCGGACCAGGTCGTGTTCGGCGGCGGCGAGGGACTCGCTCGCCCCGTACAGCACCACGTCGATGCGGTGCTCCGACAGCACGTCCAAGGCCTCGGTCACGTCGCTCACGGTCGCGTGGACGACCAGATCGGACTCGGCGGAGAAGAGTGCGTGCAAGCCCTTGCGCAGCAGAGAATTTCTTTCGACGACGAGGATCGATGTGCGGGTCTTCAGCAGTGTCACGATAAGTCCCGTGGGTAACAGGCGCGGTTTTCCCGGTTGTGGGAGCCGTTCGCGACCGCCGCGGAATGTGCCGCGGAAGCCGTTTCCCGGTGCCACCCGGTGCGGCCGTATTCTGGTGATGTCGGGCGCGGTGAGATGTCGGTCCCGACTGTTGTCATGCGGCCGTCCTCACCCGGGGGGCCCGTCGGTTTCGACCGGCGGCGGTGAGGCCCGTCCGTCATTTCGGCCGCGGTGCCGTCCGATTTCCGGACGGTGGTGAAGCCCCGTCGCGTCGCCCGGGGGTACGGGCCCCGCCGCCGCGGCGGGCGGGCCGCGAGAGGCCCGGCGGAACCTGGGACTCCGCAGGTGCCGCCTGTGGTGCCGGATGGTTTGAGCCCGCTCGGGCGGCGGCACCGGTCCGCACGGCGGGGGCCGCCGGACGGGTGCGGGGCCGGCCGTCAAGCCGGGATCGCCAGCCGATCATTTTCTCCCGATCGTCGGTTGGTGGATGATTTCAGTGGGTTAATGGCGTGGTTGTCGGCGGCCGACGGGCCGCTTTGCCGTAGGGCGGCCGCAGTTCCGGACCCGGCGGGCCGCAGGGGCAGTCGGTCAATGCGGTCCGACGCGGCGGCGGTGCCGGGCCCGTCGTTACGACGTGCCATAAGGAGAACCTAACCGACCGTCAGGGCCATCCCAAGAGCGCTTTTTCGCCGCCTGGGCGGGGGTGAGATCACGGGATGGTTTCGCTCTCCGTAAACAGAGCGGAGGTGCGGGCCGAGGATTGACCTCCACGGGTGATTGACGCGTGTGCAAACGGGGAAGGTGACGCTAAATGATCAGAACGCCCACTCCGGCCCCGGTGGCCGGAGTGGAGGGCTGCCGACTGCCGCCAGTGCGTCGGCAGGTGACGGCCGAGCTTGCGGGGCGCGGGCCGATCGCCTCCTGAACTGCCCTTGTGGGCACACATGTTGGCCCTGATGGCCACTTCGCGACGGTCGGCCGCCGCCGGTCGGCGGGTAGGCCGACTGTCCGGGGCCTGCTCCGAGTGTGGCTGCACCGACGAGGTGGCCCCGGTCTCGGGGGTAGCGCACAGGTGACATCCGCCGACGGCCTGATGCCGACGTGCCCTGGCCGGGCGGCCGGCCCTTACCCGGGGCTGTCTGCCCTGGTGCTCTCCCCTCTGCTGTCCGCCCCTTCGGCGCCGGTGTGCTTGGTGTCGACGCGTTCGGTGCGGGCCCTGCCGGTGGTCTGGACCGGGATGCCGTGGTCGCCGGGGTTGGCGGGGTCGGCGTGGTCGCCGCGGTCGTGCTGCATGAGCCACATCTCGCGGAACGCACCCTCGGTGGTGGTGAGCTGGGGGAAGGTGCCCTCCTGGATGATGCGGCCCTTGTGGAGGACCACGATCCGGTCGGCCACGGCGGTGTTGATCAGGTTGTGGGTGACCAGCACGATCGCCCGACTGCGGGCGAGTGCGCGCAGGTTCCGGAGGATCCGGTGTTCGGCGCGCGGGTCGAGGTCGGAGGTCGGCTCGTCCAGGATCATGAGCGCGGCCGGCCGGTAGAAGGAGCGGGCCACGGCAAGGCGCTGCCACTGACCGGAGCTGAGCTCCACGCCTCCCCACCACTTCTTCGACAGCAAGGTCCGCCAGCCGCTGCGCAGCTCGGCGACGACCTCGTCGGCGCCGGTGGCCGCCGCCGCGCGGTCCAGGGCGGCCGGGTCGTCCACCGGCTGGCCGAGGTGGACGTTGTCGGCGGCGTTCATCGGCCAGCGGGCGAACTCCTGGGTGGTGACGGCGACATGTCTCCATGCGGCGTGCGGGTCCAGGTCCCGGGTGTCCGTGCCGTCCCACCGGACGGTGCCCACAGTGGGCAGGTACAGGGCGGTCAGCAGCCGCATCAGGGTGGACTTGCCCGAGCCGTTGACGCCGACGACGGCGACGATCTCACCCCGCCGGATGGTGAAGTCGACGTCCTCCAGTGCCGTGGCGTCGGTCTCCGGGTAGCGGTAGCCGACCCCACGCACCTCGATTCGGTCCGGCGCTGCCGGGGCGGTCCGCCCGCGGTCGAGGCGGTGGCCGCCCGCCTCGTCCAGGAATGTCGACCAGTCGTCCAGGTACATGCCGGTGCGGAACAGCGTGGTCCCCTCGCCGACCACACCCCGCAGGGCGTTCCCGGCCGCCACCAGCGCGAACACCGCGGTGCCGGCCGACACGACGGACATCCGGCCGGTGGCCAGCAGCCAGACCAGCGCGCCCCAGACCAGCGCGCCGCCGGCCCCGGCGACCAGTGCCCAGGCAAGGGAGACCCGCAGCGACGTCCACGCCGCCTCGTTGGTGCGCCGGTCGACCTTGGCCCCGGCCCGCGCGTAGCGGTCCAGCAGGACCGGCGCCATGGTGTCGGCGCGGATCGCGTCCGCGCACGCCTTGTCGGCCATGAACCAGCGCATGAGGCCCAGCACGCGCCGGTCGGCGAAGGTGTCGAGCATCGCCAGGTACTGCAGCCGGGCCACCTTGATCGAGGCGATGCCCTGCGGCAGCGCGGCCAGGAGCAGCAGCGGTAGCAGCAGCGGGTGCAGGATGCCGGCCACGCTCGCCGCGGCGACGAGCGACGCGGCGGCGGCGATCACGTTCTGGGCCTGGCCGAGGATCTCCTGGGACACCTCGGCGCCCCGGTCGGCGGCGTCCCACCGGTCCTGGAACCCGGAGGTGTCGTAGGCGGAGAGCTCGGCGTTCATCGTCGCCGCCGCGAGCCGGAGCTCGGACTCGCGGGAGATCTTCGGCGACAGGCGGTGCGACAGCCAGGTGATCACGATGCCCAGCAGCGCCCGCAGGCCCGCGGACGCGGCGATCAGCAGGACCGAGGGCGCCGCGTCCCACATCCGGCCGGACACGTCGCCGGAGCCCACCAGAGCGGTGATCGTGCCGGTCGTCGCGAACAGTCCGAACGCGCCGAGCACGCCGGAGACGATCTGGCAGGCCAGCAGGGCGAGGACCGAACCGCGGTCCAGCCGCCAGGCCGGAGCGAAGGAACGGGCGATCAGCTGGGGCAGCCGACGCGCCATCCGGGCGGGCGTCATCGCGGCCGCCGCCTGGCCGCTGGTGTCGCCCTGGTAGCTCCAGGCCACCTCCTCGGTGTGGTCCCCGGAGTCCGTCGGTTTATCGTTCTGGCTGGTTGTCGTGGTGGTCAACGGGTGTCTCCTCACGGGTTGTTGGGGCCTCGGAGGGATGATGATGCCGGTCTCCGGCGGGCTCGCCGGGCGTGTCGCCGTGACGCCACTCGAACGTGTGATTCATCGGCGAGCGGGGAATTCGCGGGGCCGACCCGAGGACCGACGGAAGGGCCGGGCAACAGGGCGGCGTCCGGGGAGGCCGTGCGCTGGGTCCGGGGAGCCCGCGCTTAGGCCCTGTCCGGCAAGATCGGCCGGACAGGGCCCTGCGCGGTGCGTTCCGGGTGCTCATCGACGCGGCCGAGGACATGGAGGTGGTGGGGGAGGCCGCCGACGGCCGCGAGGCCGTCGAACTCGCCCGGGCCACCCGGCCCGACGTGGTCCTGATGGACATCCGGATGCCCGGCGTGGACGGGCTCTCCGCGACGGCCGCGATCTGCGGGGACGAGGACCTCGCGGGTACCCGGGTGCTCATCCTCACCACCTTCGAGATCGACGAGTACGTGGCCCAGGCGCTGCGGGCGGGCGCCGGCGGCTTCCTCGGCAAGGGCGCCGACCCGAAGGAGCTGCTCGCGGCGCTGCGGACGGTCGCGGCGGGCGAGGCCCTGCTCTCGCCCGCCGCCACCCGCGCGGTGATCGACCAACTTCTCGCCCGGCCCGAGCCCGCCGCCCCCGACGCGCCGCAGCGGCTGTCGGCCCTCACCGCCCGCGAGCGCGAGGTGATGGCCATGGCGGCCACCGGCCTGACCAACGAGGAGATCGCCGAGCGGATGTACGTGAGCCCCTTCACCGTGCGGACCCACGTCCATCGCGCCATGGCCAAGCTCGACGCCCGCGACCGCGCCCAACTGGTCGCCATCGCCTACCAGTCCGGTCTCGTCCCGGTGACCCGTCCGCCCCGGTGACCTCGTGGCAGGGCGACCCGGGCAGCTCTTCCATCCCCGCCAGGGAGGTACATGTCACGGTTGCGTCACGTGATCGGCGGTCTCCAGCGACCGGGGACCGGCCCGCTGGAGACTCACGGCATGGGAATCGCTACTCCGCGGGCCGGCCGAAAGTCCTTCCGGGTACTGACCGCGACGGTCGTCCTCGCCTTCGCCGGTGCGGCGGTCACCGCCTGCTCCGCCGACAAGGCGACGCCCGAGCCGGCACAGTCGACCCCCGCGGCGTCGTCGGCCTCGAGTTCCTCGGCCATCCGCACGGTGGCCGTGTTCACCCCCGACCACCAGCTGGACGAGGCGCAACTCACGCGCTCCGGCGAGCTGTTGCTCGGCCGGGCCAAGGCGCGCGGTCTGTCGGACGCCCAGGTGTCGCCGGTGCCCGGCGGGTTGCGGCTCTCGGTCGCGGGCCCGGTCGCCGCCGACCGTCTGGTCGCCCTGGGCCGACAGGCCGTGCTGGAGTTCCGCCCGGTCCTCGCGCTCGCGCCCGCCGCCACCGCCCAACCGATCGGCGGGCCGGACCAGTTGCCGACCGGGACGGTGCCGCCCGACCTCGCCTCCCGGTTCACCGCTCTGACCTGTGGCGCCACCGCACAGGCCCTGACCGCGCCGACCGATCCGGCGGCCGCGCTGGTGGTCTGCGGCTCGGTCTCCACGACCGAACCGGTCGCCATGAAGCTGGCCCTCGGACCGCTCGCGGTTCGCGGTGCCGATGTCACCAAGGCCGCGGCGGAGTTCGACAGCCAGTCCAACCGGGGCTGGCAGGTCAACCTCTCCTTCAACCAGAAGGGCGCGGCGGCCTTCACCGAGGTGACGGGCAAGCTGGCCCAGCAGCCCGACCCGGCCAACCAGATCGCCATCCTGCTGGACGGCACGGTCGTCTCACACCCGGCCGTCATGCAGGCGATCACCGGGGGCGAGGTCGTCATCAGCGGAACCTACAACGAGGACGAGGCCCGGGACCTCGCCGCCACCCTCACCCAGGGCAGCCTCCCCGCCACCTTCCAACCCTCGACGACAACCTCAACCCCCTGAACCACCGGTCCGAGGGGCTGCTCCGGTCCCACCCCGCTCCGATCCGCCGACCGCACACGACGGTGGCAGCACCCGGCTCGCTAGTGGGCCGTTTCCGCGAACGCGGCGTGGGCCGGTGCGGCCGGGCCGTGCCAGTGTTGCAGCGCCTGGTGGAGCCCGTCGGCCTGGTCGTGACCGGCGGTGCGCAGCCATGCGGTGTGCCCGTCCGGCCGCAGGAGGATGGCCGCGAGTTCGGGATGGTCTGGGCAGGTCGCGGTGACGCCGAGCAGGGAGAAGCGGGTCGCCGCGGTACCGGGGAAGTCGATGCCGGCCTGTTTGCGGACGGTGCTTCGGCCGCCGTCGCAGCCGACCAGGTACGCGGCGCGGACGCGGTACTCGCGGCCGCCGGTGGTGACGGTGGCAGTGACGGATTCGGAATCCTGTTCCAGCACGCGCAGTTCGTGTCCGCGTCGGATGTCGGCCCCCAGGTCGAGGGCGTGCGCCTCGAGTATCTCCTCGACCCGGGTCTGCGGGATGCCCAGCGAGTACGGGTGGTCGGTGTGCGTGCCGGGGAGGGCGAGCGTCACCGGCGGGCCGGAGAACGCGGCGTGCGGCACTTGCCAACCCTCGTCGATGAGCCTCTTGGCGAGGCCGCGCCGCGCCAGCAGGTCCAGGGAGCGGGCGTTGAGGTTGAAGCCCCGGCAGAAGTCCGGCCGCTGCGCGTGGCGTTCGACGACGACCGTGTCGACGCCGGCGAGTCGGAGTTCGCTCGCGAGTAACAGTCCGGCCGGGCCGGCTCCGACGATCGGCACCTCGGTCATCGGGTGGTTCCCTCCGTGGACGTGGGGGCGGACCAGGTCCATCCCTGTTCGGTCTGTTCGACCTTGGGCCAGAACAGGCTGCCGTCGCGGATCCCGGCGATGGTCCGCCGCGTCCAGGCCAATTCGGCCTCCCAGGCGGCGGATCTCCCACAAGCGACCCGTCCCGGGAGCAGGATCGGAAGCGGCTGCCAGGGTCGGCCCGTGGCGGTCGCCTCGCCTGGCAGACCGCCGAGTTGCCCGCCCGGGAGACCGGGCGGGACGCCCGGGCGGCGCTGGTCCGGGCGGTGCTGGTCCGGCCGGAACTGGTCGTCGAGGTCGGCTTCGACGGCCTCCGGCGCAGCCCCGGCCACCCCGCCGGGCTGGCCCTGCGGTTCGCCCGGGTGGTGCGCTACCGGCCGGACAAGAGCGCCGCCGAGGCCGACACGGTGGCCTCCGTAGGGGAGTTGGCCACCGCCGAAGGGTTGTGAGGCCGTTCGCGCGGCCGGGTCCGCCGACCCGTCCGGCGAAGTGCCGCGGGGTGAAACGCATGGCGCCGCAATGGGGGTTCACGCACAGGGGCCGAATCGGCCATTCTCGATCCGGCCACCGTATCCCTCCGTGAACGGACCAGCGGCGGCTAGGTTGACCGTGACAACGAGAGGCGGCCGCCGGGCAGCCGGCGCCGCCCTGGCGAAAGGTGCCCGACATGCAGGTGAGCGTCGACCGGGACCGTTGCTGCAGCTCCGGCATGTGCGTGACGAACGCCCCCGCGGTCTTCGACCAGGACGACCGGGACAGTCTCGTGAGGCTACGTCAGGCCGTGCTGCTGCCCGAGCAGTTCGACGAGGTCAGACTCGCCTCCGAGCTCTGCCCGGGCCGGGCGATCACCGTCACCGGGGACGAGCCCGTGCGGACCGGGGCCTGACGGACCCCCGCCGCCGGCCCCGCAGGCCGCCGGGAACCCTCCCGGGCCCCGAACCCCACGAGAACACCCGCGACGTGAGGAGACCCCCGCCTTGACCACCGCACCCACCACCCCCGTCCTCCCACTGCCGGCCCGGCACTCCGGGGGCTGCCCGTTCGGCCCGCCGCCCGAGTACTCCGAGGCCGCCGCCACCGGGCCGGTGACCAGGGCCGAGCTGCCCGACGGCGACCTCTGCTGGCTGGTCACCGGCTTCGCCGAGGTCCGCACCGTGCTGTCCGACCGCCGGTTCAGTGCCGACATACGCCACCCGGCCTTCCCGCTGCTGGTCGCCGGCGCTCGCGGGCTGATCACCGACAATCCGGACTTCCTGCGGCTCGACGACCCCGAGCACGCCCGCCAGCGCCGCATGATCACCGGGGAATTCCTGGTCAAGCGGGTGGAGGCGCTGCGCCCGGAGATCCAGCGGATCGTGGACGAGGTACTGGACCGGATGACCGCGGGCCGGACCATGGCCGACCTGGTCACCGACTTCGCGCTGCCGGTGCCCTCACTGGTGATCTGCCTGCTGCTCGGCGTGCCGTACGAGGACCACGACCGCTTCCAGAGCCTGAGCCGTACGATGCTCAGCCAGGAGAGCACCGTGGAGCAGCTCCGGGAGGCCCAGGAGGAGGTCCGGGCCTACCTGCGCGACCTGACGGCCCGCAAGCGCGCACAGCCGGAGGACGACGTCCTTAGCCGACTCGCGGCGCGGGACGACCTGACCCCGGACGACGTGGCCGGCACGGCCGTGCTGCTGCTGATCGCCGGGCACGAGACGACCGCGAACATGATCTCGCTGTCGACCGCGCTGCTGCTGGAGCACCCCGAGCAGATCCCCGGCCTGGCCGACCCGGCCACCCTGCCGGGCGCGGTGGAGGAGCTGTTGCGGCTGCTGACCATCGTGCACACCGGCTTGCCCCGGGTGGCGCTGGAGGACGTGGAGCTGGGCGGCGTCACCGTCCGGGCCGGGGAGGGCGTGATAGCGATGCTCTCCACCGCCAACCGGGACGAGGCGGTGTTCGGCGGCGCCGGCCATCGGGCGACGGACGAGCTGGACCTGGACCGGGACGCCCGGCGGCACCTGGCGTTCGGCTTCGGCGTACACCAGTGCCTGGGCCAGCCGCTTGCCCGCGCCGAACTCCAGATCGCCCTGGAGACGCTGTTCCGCCGGCTGCCGGGGCTGCGGCTGGCCGGCGAGCGCGAGTTCCGTACCGATTCGTTCATCTACGGCATGCGGTCACTGCCCGTCACCTGGTGAGAGGGGCCCAATGGAGAACCCCCACCGGAGTGCCGGACGGAACCTGGGCGGGAGCAGTCCGGGCGATCACGTGCGGAGCCGGCTGACGAGAGCGGCTGCGGTGACGGTGCCGAGGTAGACGCATCCGTGCTGGTCGTATCGGGTTGCGACCGCTCATCCTCCGCGACTGCCGACAGAAGGGCGACGGCCTGCACCACGCGGTGCAGGCCGTCGCCCACCTGCACAACCTCGCCGCGGGCTCGGGGTCAGTCGTGCTTCGGGCCGGAGCCGTAGGGGCGGACCTGGAGTCGCCAGGGGTCGGTGGGTTTGTCGGTGTGCAGGACGAACAGGCCGGGGCGGGGGAGGGTGACCACCCGCATGGCCTCGCCGTAGGCGCTGATGTAGGTCCGGAACCAGGAGGGAAGTCCCTTGGGGGAGGGGCACTTGCAGTCGTCGTCCCGCCAGCAGCCGCAGACGAACTGGGCGTGCCACGAGGAGGACTTGGCGTGGACGACCACCTCGCTGGGGTCGCCGGGGCGGACCGCCAGGACCGTTTCGCCGAACCCCTCGCGCTCGCCCAGTAGTTCGTCGACCTCCGCGGGGCCGTACAGTCGGACCGACCACTCGCTGCGGCCGCCTGACTCCACTTTGAGGTGGGTGACGTCGCCGGCCAGCACCCTGCGGGAGCGTCCGCGTTTCTCGTAGGAGGCGACGTAGAGCAGGGAGGAATGGGTGTCGACGCGGGTGCGCGTCCTGACCATCGGTGTGATGGAGAAGCTCGACCTGGTCGTCGCCTCCACCAGTGCCACGGCCACCACCCCGGGTTCGGGCCGCTCGATGGGGAACTCCAGCTCGGTCGGCTCGTCGGTCCGGCCGGAGTAGTGGAACCGCTCGCCCTCCTGGCGCTGCGGGACCGGCCCGGGACCGTCCAGCGGACCGGTGGTCACGGTGAGACGGGGCAGGCCGTCCTCATCGACGGGACCCGGCACGGGAGTGGATACGGGCTTGGCGGCGGGCACGGGTGCGGGTTTGGCGGAGCGTTGCCGGGACCGGGGTACGGCGTCCCGGGGTGCGGAGGGATCCGAAGCCTCGGCCCGGCGCCGTTGCTCCAGCCTGACCAGCGCGGAGTGCACGAGGGCGAGTTCCGTGCGTCGAGCGCCTGAAACGGCTGCCGGCTTCGGCCGCGCTGCTTTCGGCCCGGGCTTCGCTCTCGGCTGCGGCTTCGGCTGCGGCTTCGGTTTCGCGGTGGACACCGCCGGCACCGTCCGTACCGGTGTCGCATCCGGCGCGACCAGCGCCCGGGCGTCGTCCGCGGACTTCGCGGCGACGGCGGCCGAGGCGGCGGCCCGTCGGGCCGCGTCGATCGCCTGGTTTCGCAGGACGGCCGAGGCGGTGAGGCACCCGAGGGCGAACCCGGCGACGATGGCGATGACGGCGACGAACAGCATGGCCCCCCCGGTGGATGCGCGTTCCGTACCGATCGAGGCTACGCCAGGTAGGCGGTCGTCAACCATCCTCGGGCGGGGGCGAATCGAGCACGGGCAAGGGGAGGGTCGGAGCGGGCGTCCGGCGGCCCGCCACCCGTACCGCTGGAAGGGTGGCGGGCCGCCGTGCGGTTCTGACGCATCGTCAGAGCGGAAGCAGCTCCGGGCGCTTCGCCTCGACATGGTCGCCGGAGGACTCGCCGCGCAGGCGGCGGCCGACCCACGGGACCAGGTAGGTGCGGGCCCAGTGCAGGTTCTCCCTGCGCTGTTCGGCGGGGGAGAGCTCGGGCACGGTCGGCCAGGGCGCCTCCGGGTCCTGCTCGGTGCGCAGCCCCAGCGAGCGGGCGGCCAGCAGGGCGACCCGCTGGTGGCCCTCGCCGGACAGGTGCAGCCGGTCCTCGCTCCAGGCCCGGCGGTCCTGCACCGCGCGCAGCGACCAGAGGTCCGCGACCTTGCAGCCGTTGCGGTCGGCGACGGCCCGCATGTGGCCGTTGTAGGTGGCGATCTTGCCGCGCAGGTGCTTGAACAGCGGCACGCCCCGGGTGTCGAAGCCGGTGCAGATCAGGACCGTCCCCGCCGACTCGACGAGCTGGACGACGGCGGCCTCGAAGCGCTCGGCCACCTCGTCCGGGTCGCTGCCCGGGCGCAGGATGTCGTTGCCGCCGGCGCAGAAGGTGATCAGATCGGGCTGGATGCGGCGAACCTGCGGCACCTGCTCGGCGGTGATCTGGTCGAGCAGTCGCCCGCGTACGGCGAGGTTCGCGTAGCGGAACCCGCCCGGCGGGCGACCCTCGGCGAGCAGGCCGGCCAGCCGGTCCGCCCAGCCGGCGAAGGCGCCGCCGGCTCCGGGGTCGTTCAGGCCCTCGGTGAAGCTGTCGCCGAGGGCGGCGTACGAACTGAGGTCAAGGGTCTCCTGGAGGTTCGGCATGAAGGAGATAGTTCACTGTCTCAAGTGACCTACGCCACCGTAGGTGGCCCGTCGCGGTACGTGAGATGGGCCACGTGGGCTTCCCGGAACACGTCGGGCCCTTGCCTTGTTGATGTCGGCCCACCGGTCGGCAGGCTCGGGAGGCCGGGCGCCGGGCGCGGTCTGAGCGGTCGTCACCCTCAGGTGCAGAGCCCCCCGTGCGCCTGTGCGCCGGGGGCCGCGCCGGGTGCGCGGGGGGTTGCGTCCGCCGGAGGGGTCCGCACGTGCGTACGAACGGCGCCACCCGGGCAGCCGCCCTCTGGGGCGTACGCCCGTACTCCCGCGCGGCCGGGGTGCCCCGGTACCCCTCCCGTGCTCCCGCACCACCGGACGGCGGAGGTTGCCGTATGCCGAACCGAACCCCGGAACGGACCGCCAGGCCGCGTCGCTACCTGATGTGCCGACCGACGCACTTCACCGTGGACTACGCGATCAACCCCTGGATGGATCCGGCGCAGCCCACCGACACCGCCCTCGCCGTCCGCCAGTGGGAGCGGCTGGCCGCCCTGTACCGGCGGCTCGGCCACACGGTGGACCTGATCGAGCCGGTGCCGGGCCTGCCCGACATGGTGTACGCGGCCAACGGCGCCACCGTGCTGGACGGCCGGGCGCTGGTCGCCACGTTCCGGCACCCGGAGCGGGCCGGGGAGTCCGACGCCTACCAGAGCTGGTTCCAGGCCAACGGCTTCCGCGAGGTCCACCGGGCGGGGTTCGTCAACGAGGGCGAGGGCGACCACCTGGTCGCCGGTCGCCGGGTCCTGGCCGGGACGGGCTTCCGGACCGACCGCGCGGCGCACGCCGAGGCCGGCGCGCTGTTCGGCGTGCCCGTGCTCAGCCTGACCCTGGTGGACCCGCGCTTCTACCACCTGGACACCGCGCTGGCCGTCCTCGACGACGACCACGTCATGTACTACCCGGAGGCCTTCGCCCCCGACAGCCGGGCCGCCCTGCGCGCCCTCTACCCGGACGCGATCCTCGCGGACCGCGCGGACGCCGAGGTGTTCGGCCTGAACGCCGTCTCCGACGGGCGCCGGGTGCTGCTGCCGGAGACCGCCAAGTCCCTCGCCGGGCGGCTGGTCGAGCACGGGTACGAGCCCGTCCCGGTGGACCTCTCCGAACTGCTCAAGGGCGGGGGCGGCGCCAAGTGCTGCACCCTGGAGCTCAGGACGCGGTGACCACGCGGCAGTGACCAGGCCGCGGTGACCGGGCCGACCGGACCGTCAAGGTCCCGTCACGCCGGTCGGATCAGGCGCCCAGCCAGAGGTCGGGGCCGAACACCTCGTAGTGGATGTCCGCCGCCGGCACGCCCGCGGCCAGCAGCTGCGTCCGGACGGAGCGCAGGAAGGGCAGCGGACCGCACAGGTAGGCGGTGGTGCCGGGCGGGACGGCCACCGTGGAGAGGTCGACCAGCCCGCTGCGCTCGGCCGGCCAGTCGCCGAGCGGCCGCTCGTAGAAGACATGGGCGGTGGCGTCCGTCAGCTTGGCGGTGAGCTGGGTGAGTTCGGCCCGGAAGGCGTGCGTGAGCTGGTCGCGGTCGCCGTGCACGGCGACCACCGGCCGGGTCGATCCGCCGGCGGCCAGGTGGGCGAGCATGGCGGTCATCGGGGTGTTGCCGATGCCGGCGGAGGCGAGCAGGACCGGCCCGTCGCCGTCGGCCAGCGCGACATCGCCGAGCGGCGGGGTGAGTTCGACGGTCCCGCCGGCCCGCAGGTGGTCGTGCAGGTGGGTGGAGACCTCGCCGGCCGGGGTGTCCTCGGACCGGGCGGCCCGCTTGACGGAGAACTGGAGCGCGCCGTCCGGGTGGCCGGAGAGGCTGTACTGGCGGATCTGCCGCGCGCCGTCCGCCAGCATCGTCCGCACCGAGACGTACTGGCCGGGGCGGGCGGGCGGCACGGGCCCGCCGTCCGCGGGGCGGACCAGGAAGGTGGCCACCTCGTCGGTCTCCTGGTAACGGGCGACCACGGTGTACGGGCGCCACAGGTCGGCCGGGTCCGCGCTGCCCTGCCCGGCGGCGGCCTCGCCGCGCAGCCGGTCCTCGACGGCGATCAGCGCGTTGGCCATCAGCCAGTAGACCTCGTCCCAGGCGGCGGCCACCTCGGGGGTGACGGCCTCGCCGAGGACCTCGACGATGGCGGCGAAGAGGTGCTCGTGGACGATGCGGTACTGGTCGGCGGAGATGCCGACCGACACGTGCTTGTGCGCGATCCGGGCGAGCATGGCGTCCGGCCGCTGGTCGGGGTGGGCGATCAGCGCGGAGGCGAAGACGGCTATCGACCCGGCCAGCGCCTGCCGCTGGGTGCCGTTGGCCTGGTTGCCCCGGTTGAAGAGGTCGCTAAGCAGCTCCGGGTGGGCGGCGAACAGCTTGTCGTAGAACAGCGGGGTGATGTCGCCGATCGCGGCGCCCACGGCGGGCAGAGTGGCTTCGACGACCTCGGCGGATTTGGCGGACAGCATCGATCTCGCTCCAAATTTGTATCTGAAACTCGTATTTAAGCCCGCGCGCAGGTGCGTGCGGAACCGGGTGTGGGTGTGGAGTGCGTGCGTGCGAAGGGGTGGTCCCGGTGGCGCGCCCCGCGGGCGGGCCGGGTCAGTCGGTGGGTCTGATGGTGAGGCTGAGCAGGACCGGCCCGGTGGGGGAGGCGACCAGGTCGCCAATGCAGAGCGGGTCGAGCGCCGCGAAGAACGCCTCCTGTGCGGTGCGCAGCGCCCCGCGCAGACGGCAGGCGGCGCGCAGCGGGCACGGCGGATCGTCCTCGCAGCCGACCACGTCCCCGACGCCCTCCAGCTCGCGCAAGAGCAGCCCGAGCGATCCGGTGCGGCCGGCGAAGGTGAGGGCCAGGCCCCCTCCGCGCCCGCGCCGCGCCTCCACCACGCCGAGGTGCTGCAGTCGGCTGACCACCTTGGCGGCGTGCGTGTACGGCACCCCGACCGCCTCGGCCACCTCGCGGGTGGTCGGGGTGGCGTCGTCCTCGACGACGGCCAGCCGCATGGCGATGCGGAGGGCGATGTCGGTGCTCTTGGTCAGCCTCACGATGTGCACGCTAGCTAATACGACTTACAAAATCCAGTTTATTGCCCGCTGCGGCGTCAGGCGTCCTCCGGCGTGCCGGTGATCTCGCGCACCACCCGCTCGTAGCGGTGGAAGAGCCGGGGCCCGGGTGCGGGGTCGGAGCCCTCGGTCGCCAGTAGCAGCCGCCAGCAGTCGGCGGTCAGCGTGCGGGCCTCGGTGCCGGGCCAGGGGCGGGGCAGGAGTTCGGGCGGCAGCAGCGGGTCGGGCGTCGTCGCGCGGGTGAACGCGGCGGCCAACTCCACGGTGATGGCGAGCCGTTCGGTCCGACCGGGGGGATCGGCGGCGGTCAGCCGGGCCAGCCGTTCGCCCGCGATGGCGGCCAACCGGCGGTGCCCGTCGGCGAGTTCGTCGATCGGCCAGAGCCGTCGGGCCAGTGCCGCCGGCCCCGCCTCGCCGCCGATCCGCAGGTCGGTGCTGGTCATCAGGGTCAGCCGGTCGCGTACCCCGAGCCGCTCGGCCTCGGTCTCGACGTACGGCTCCCAGGCGTTGGCGCAGACGTAGACGCCGCCCTGGACGGCCGCGCCGCCGAGCGCGACCAGGGCCTCGCGCAGCGCGTCCCGGGCGGGGCGGGCGGACTCGGGGACGGCAAAGGCGGCGAGGTGCCAGCTGCCGTCCCAGGGCGCGAGCCCGGCGTCCTGGGCGTACATGTGCCGGACGAAGCCGACCTCCGGTTCGGCCGCGAGCCGGGCCTCCTCGGTCTCCCGCAGAACGGCGCGCCGACCCCGGCCCTCCTGGACGATCAGGCCCTCGGCGGCCATCCGCTTGATGCAGAGCCGCACCTGCTGGTCGGACATCCCGAGCGTGCCGGCCACCTCGTACAGCTCGCCCGCGTCGACCGTGCCGTCCGCCCGGACCAGCCCTTCGACCAGCGTCCTGGTGGGGACCTCGGGCCTTGGTTCCTCCGTCATCTCGACCGCTCCCTTCCTCGAAGGAGTGTAGTACGCTCCAAACTATCGAAAATGAAACGATAGTTTTGACAGCGATAGATAACGAGAGGCAGCGATGGGATCCGGTGGCCCGATGGCGCGACGAACACCCCGCACCCGTACCCGCACCTGGCTCCGGCGGCTGCTCGGCGCCCTGCTCGCGCTGGCCCTGCCGACCGGCGCCGCGGCCGGCTGGGTGGCCTACCAGCACAGCTACGAGCTGCGCGAACAGCGGGTGACCATCACCGGCGGCGCCCAGCCCCTGGACGGCGTGCTCGCCCGGCCCGAGGGCGGCGACGGCCCGTTCGGGCTGGTGGTCTTCGTCCACGGCGACGGCCCGGCCGATGCCACCCGCGACTCCTTCTACCGGCCGATCTGGGAGTCCCTCGCCCGGGCCGGCTACGCCTCGCTCTCCTGGAACAAGCCCGGTGTCGGCGGTGCGCCCGGCGACTGGCTCGACCAGTCCATGGACGACCGGGCCGCCGAGACCGCCGCCGCCATCGCCTGGGCCAGGTCCCAGCCCGGCATCGACCCCGGCCGGATCGGACTCTGGGGCATCAGCCAGGCCGGCTGGGTGCTGCCCAAGGTCGCCAACCGGGTGCCCGACGTCCGGTTCGTGATCGCCGTCTCCCCGGCGGTCGACTGGCTCCGGCAGGGCCGCTACAACCTGCTCGCCGAACTCGCCGACGAGCACGCCCCGCAGAGCCGGATCGACGCCGAACTCGCCCGCCGCGAACGGGTCAACGACCAACTGCGCAAGGGGGCGACGTACGAGCAGGCCAGGGCCGCCGTGGGCGCCGACCTCGGCGATCTGACGCCCGGGCGCTGGCGGTTCATCGGCCGGAACTTCACCGCGGACGCCACCGCCGACCTGGCCGCGCTCAAGGTGCCCGTACTGCTGGTGCTCGGCGGCCGGGACCGCAACGTCGACGTCGCCGACACCGAGTCCGGCTACCGCCGACTCCTCACCGGGCCGGGCCAGTTGACCGTGCGGAGCTACCCGGCGGCGAGCCATTCCCTGGCCGCGCCCGGCGTCGAGGACGACTCCCTCCGGGGCCTGCTCACCGCGGTGGCCGCACCCCGTTCGGTCTATGTCGACGGCTATCTGGACGACCTGCGCCGCTACCTGGAGTCCGTGGCGCCGAAGGCGGTGCGCCGATGAGGATCCTCGCCCTCGGCGGAGCGGGCGCGATGGGCGCGGCCGCCGTCCGGGCCGCCGTCGAACTGCCCGGCGTCCGGAGCGTCGTCGTCGCCGACCGCGACCTCGCGGCGGCCCGCCGGCTGGCCGCCGCGCTCCAGCCGTGCCGAGCAGACCTGACGATACGTCAACTCGACATCACGGACGGCGGACGCCTCGAAGCCGCGCTCGCCGAGGCCGACGCGGTACTCAACACCGTGGGCCCCTACTACCGGTTCGGCCCGGCGGTACTGGCCGCCGCGATCCGCACCGGCACCCACTACCTGGACCTGTGCGACGACTGGGAGCCGACCGTCCGGATGCTCGAACTGGACGGCGAGGCAAGGAGATCGGGCGTCACGGCCGTGCTCGGCATGGGCGCCAGCCCGGGCCTCTCCAACCTGCTGGCCGTGCTCGCCGCCGAACGGCTCGACACCCTGCACGACCTGTACACCGCCTGGCCCGTCGATGTGCCCGACGCGGGCGAGGAGTTGACCGGTCCGGACGGCCGCCCGGGCGCCGCCGCCGTCCACTGGATGGAGCAGATCAGCGGCACGGTCGCCGTCGTCGAGCGGGGGGAGCCGGTACGGCGGCCGCCGCTGCGGCCGGTCACCCTCGCCCTGCCGGGCGGCCGCACCGGCACCGGGTACACCGTCGGCCACCCGGAACCGGTCACCCTGCACCGCAGCCTCGCGCCCGGCGGCGACGCGGCCTGTCTGATGGTGGTCACCCGTGGCACCGCCGCCTACCTGGACGGCCTGCGGCGCGACCTCGACCGGGGGCGGCTGGACAACGAGTCCGCCGCGGCGCTGCTCGCCGACCCGCCGACCGGCCGCGCCCTGACGGCCGCCGTCCGCGCCGCCGCGTTCCGCGGCCCGGGCACGCTGCCGCCGTTCTTCGCCGCCGCCACGGGCCTGCGCGACGGCCGCCCGCTCACCGTCCTCGCCCGCCCGGCCGAGGAGCCGCCGCGCCTGCTCGCCGACATGGCCCGGGCCACCGGGATCCCGCTCGCACTCGGGCTGGCACAGGTGCTGGACGGCACGGCCCGCCGCCCGGGCGTCCACCCGTCGGAGGCCGTCATCGACGCGCGGCGCCTCTTCCGCGACCTGGAGCCGCACCTGCCGGGCGTGCTGGTTGAGGAGACCGGTGGCCCCGGCCGGCTGGGGCGCGCTGACGGTACGGGCCCGCCAAGTGGTCGGCTCCGGAAGTCCTTCGGGGGTTGACTCCGGAGCCGACCACTACGCGTCGCTACGGCCTAGGAATTCGCCGACTGTCCGGACGAAGAATCCCGGGTCGTCCAGCCACGGGAAGTGCACGCCGCCCGGCTGGACGACGAACTCCCCGCGCGGGAAGAGCGCCGCGACCTCCGCAGCCTTGTCCGGGCGAGGGGACGGGTCCAACTCGCCCGCGAGCACCAGCACCGGCGCGTCGAGCTTGGCCAGCGCCTCGCGCACCGCGGCCGCGTCATCGAACGCGCCGGAACCGGGATAGGCGTGAGCAGCCTCCTCGTTGTAACCGTCCCTGCCGGATGCGGCGTGGGCCTCCGCCGCCGCATCCCAGCGGCCGTAGAAGAGGCGGTCCAGGAACCGCGAATCGTCCTCGGTCGCCTCCCCGACCATCGCCCGCTCGAGGACGGGCACCGCCTCGTCGTACCAGGGCTCACCGCTGCGCAGCGCGAGCGCCTCGCGCCGTCCCTCGAGCGGGAACTCGATCTCGGCCGCCCGGGCCCGGGCGGTCACCAGCACCAGCGACCGGATCCGCTGCGGATACCGGCCGGCGTAGAGCAGCACGAGGTCGCCGGCGGCGGAGTGGGCCACCACGTCGATCCGCTCCAGCCCAAGGTGGGCCCGGAGCGCTTCGACGTCGTCCACCTGCCGGTCGACGCGGTAGCTCGACGGGTCGGCCGGTGTCTCGGACTGCCCCGTGCCACGCAGGTCGAGCAGCACAAGCGAACGCCCTGCGGCGGCCGGCAGGCCGCCCAGGTCACCGAGGTAGGCGGATGCCTGCATCGGCCCTCCGGGGAGGCAGATCAGCGGATCGCCATTCCCCACGACGCGGTAGGCGAGGCGGGTTCCGTCCGGAGCAGGAAATGTTGGCATCCGGCCATCCTGGCACCGGCCGTCCACCACCCGCCACGCATTACGGGCCGGGGTGTTCCGAAGGCGTGGGCATGGCGCCCATCCTGCCCGAACGCGCCGCAGGGCCCGTTACCGCCCGCCTCAGGGGGCGATCGGCAGCTGCCGCTTGTGCTCGGTGAGCCGGTAGCGGCGGACGATCACCTCGAAGGCCGCCTGCTCGACCGGCTCGCCCTCCAGGAAGTCGTCGATGTCGTCGTAGGTGACACCGAGCGCGTCCTCGTCCGGCTTGCCCGGGTCCAGCGTCTCCAGGTCGGCGGTCGGGGTCTTGTGGGTCAGCGCGGACGGCGCACCCAGGACCTGCGACACGGCCCGCACCCGCCGCTTGGTCAGACCGGTGAGCGGGACGACGTCGGCCGCACCGTCGCCGAACTTGGTGAAGAAGCCGGAGACCGCCTCGGCGGCGTGGTCGGTGCCCACGACCAGCCCCTCGTGCGCACCCGCCACCGCGTACTGGGCGATCATGCGCTGCCGGGCCTTGATGTTGCCGTGCACGAAGTCCTGGTGGTGCGCGTCCCGGAAGACCGTGCCCCCGGCCAGCGCCGCCTCCAGCGCGGCGTCGCTGGCGGCCTTCACGTCCACGGTCAGGATCCGGTCGGGCCGGATGAACTCCAGCGCCAGCTGCGCGTCCTTCTCGTCGGCCTGCGCGCCGTACGGCAGCCGCATCGCGAAGAAGGTCGCGTCGTGCCCGGCGGCCCGGACCCGCTCCACGGCGAGCTGGCACAGCCGGCCCGCCGTCGTGGAGTCCACGCCGCCGCTGATGCCGAGCACCAGGGCGCGCAGACCCGTGGAGGTCAGCCGGTCGGCGAGGAAGGCCACCCGGCGCTCGATCTCCTGCGCGGCGTCGAAGGACGCGCTCACCTGGAGGTCCCGGGCGATCTCCTGCTGCAGGGATATGGACGCCTGGTCGGTCACGGCTGCTCCTCGGTCGGGCCCGTGGGCGGGTCGGCACCCGGCGCCACAGGTGTGTAGCGGACGGAAGCACTCTATGGGACGGCCGCGGGGCCCCGCGCGGGGCATCCGGCCTGGTGGCCGGTGCCCCATGCCAGGGCCCGGTGCGCCGGGGGTAAGGCCCGGCCCGACGGCCGCCCGGCGCCCCCACCTCGCGCGATGCGCCCCCGGCCCGGACAAACCTCCCCCCGCGGCACTGTGACCCGGATCACCCCGAATGCAGAACCTGCACGCCGGATCCGTCGTCTGGCAGGTGTGAGATCACGCAGGAGAGCACTGGACGAGCTGGACGAGGAGCGACTCCTCCGGCTGGTGGCCAGGGGTGAACGCGGAGCGTTCGACGAGTTGTACCGGCGCACGTCGCCGTGGCTGGCGGTGCGACTGCGCCGCCGCTGCGCCGACGAGCAGATCGTCGCCGAGGTCATGCAGGAGACCTATCTGGCGGTGTGGCGGGCGGCCGACGCGTTCGCCGGCAGCGCGGTCGGCGGGACGGCCGTCGGATGGCTGTGGACGATCGCGGCACGCCGCCTCGTCGACGCGTT
This sequence comes from Kitasatospora sp. NPDC052868, assembly GCF_044547105.1. NCBI lineage: Bacteria > Bacillati > Actinomycetota > Actinomycetes > Kitasatosporales > Streptomycetaceae > Kitasatospora > Kitasatospora sp. NPDC052868. The sequence goes on from NZ_JBITZW010000013.1 coordinate 175,892, forward strand.
CCGCCGCCGTGCCCACCACGCCGAACCGCCGGTCGCCGCCGCCGAGCGGGCGGTGGTGCCCGCGGCGGAGGAGGAGGCACTCGCCGGGACCGTCGGCGGCGACGTCGGCGACGCCCTGCGGCAGCTGGCGCCGGAGCTCCGACAGGTACTGCAGGCCATGGTGCTCGACGGACTCACCGTCCGGGAGACCGCCGTCCTGCTCAGACTGCCCGAGGGCACGGTCAAGACACGTGCCCGCCGGGCCCGGATCGCGATGAGGGAGGCGCTGGCATGAGCGCGGGACACGCGTCGATGCGGCTGATCGACGACTACGCACGCGGTGACACGGAGCTGGCCGCGGACGTGGTATGGGCCCTGGAGGCCCACCTGGAGACCTGCGCGACGTGCCGCGGCCGCCTGGCCGAGTCCGTCGTCACCGAGGCACCCGGGATCGCCGCGCTCGTGGACACCGTACGGGCCGGTCTGGAGCCGCAGCTGGACGCGGCCGTCCGGGCACCCTCGCGGCGGTTCCGCCCGCGCTGGGTGTCGGCCTGGATGACCCCGGCCATGGGCCCGTGGCTGGCCATGACCGTCCTCGTCACCCTGACGGCGTTGCTGCTGGACGAGGCCTGGCCGTCGGCGCTCTCCGGCGACGCCTCGCCGATGCTGCTGATCGCGCCCGTGCTGCCGCTGTGCGGCGTCGCCGCCTCCTGGTCGCGCGGCCTGGACCCGGCGCACGAGCTGACGGCCTCGACCGCCCGGGCCGGCCTGCCCCTGCTGCTCAGACGCACCACCGCGGTCCTCGTGGTGGTCCTGCCCGTGCTCCTGGCGGGCGGCTGGTGGACCGGATCCATGACGGCCGCGCAGTGGCTGCTGCCCTCCCTGGCCTTCACCTCCACCGCCCTGGCACTGGGCAGCGTGGTCGGCGTGACCCGCGCCGCCGCCGGGCTGGCCACCGCGTGGGCCGCCGCCGTCGTGGCACCCGCCTGGGCCACCGGCCGCGTCCCGCACGCCCTGGAGCTCGCCCTGCAACCGGACCGACTGCCCGCCTGGGGACTGCTCCTGGCCCTCGGCACCGGCGCCGTGATCGCCCGCAGAAACGCGTACTCAACGCTGTGAAACCATCGTCGACCCTCGAAAGGGACCACCGCATGACGCCCACCACGAGCGCGCCGGACACCGCGCCGAAGACCTACGCCTGGGAGATCCGGGCCGAGGGCCTGAGAGTACGGGTCGGACGGAAGAAGATGGCCGTCGACGGACTCGACCTCTCCCTGGGCACCGGCACCCACGGCCTCCTGGGGCCCAACGGGGCGGGAAAGACCACCCTGATCCGGGCGCTGGCCACCGTGCTGCGCCCCGCCGAGGGCGAACTGGAGCTGCTCGGCACCTCCGTGGGCGGGATCGGCGACCACCGGGCGCTGCGCCGCCGGATCGGCTACCTGCCGCAGGACTTCGGCTACTACAAGCGCTTCACGGTACGTGAGTTCGTCGAGTACATGGCCTGGTTGAAGGAGGTCCCGAAGGCGGACATCCCCGCGGCCGTCCAGCGGGCGGTGGAACGGGTGGGCCTCTCGGACCGCGCCGACCACCGGATGAAGACCCTGTCCGGCGGCATGGTGCGGCGGGCCGGCATCGCCCAGGCCATCGTCAACGACCCAGTGGTCCTGCTGCTGGACGAGCCGACGGCCGGCCTGGACCCGGCGCAGCGGCTGCGCTTCCGTGAACTGCTGCAGGAACTGGGCCGCGACACCTGCGTGGTGGTCTCCACCCACCTGGTCGAGGACGTCGCGGCGGCCTGCTCCGACGTGGTGCTCTTCGCCGACGGCCGCCTCGTCTTCCAGGGCACACCCGACGACCTGGCCGCGGCGGGCGGCGCCGAGTACCCGGGCGACAGCCCCCTGGAGCGCGGCTACTCGGCGCTGCTCCGCAACTCCGGGCAGCCGGGAGGCAACTGGTGAGCGCGCGTGTCCTGCGAATCGAGTGGAAGCGCTCCGCCGCCCCGTGGCCGGGCATCGTCGTCCTGGGCGGCAGCCTGGCGGTCTTCTGTCTGATCGACGGGATCTGGTGGAAGGGCACCGCGGGGTGGACGGCCCAGTGGACCACCATGGCCATGTGGACCAGGTACCTGCTGGGCTTCTGGTGGCCGCTCGCGGTGGGCATCGGGGCGGTGTACGGGCTGCGCGAATCCCGCTCGCGGATGGCCGAACTGCTGGTGACCACGCCGCGCCCGGCCTGGCACCGCGCGGCGCTGTCGGCCGGGGCGCTGGCGCTCGCACTGGTGGCGGGCTTCGGCCTGCTGCTCCTCGTGGGCGGCGTCCAGGTGGCCCTCGGCCCAACCGCCTACACGCCGCTGGGCTGGCTGCCGATCTCGCTCGTGGCGGCGCTGGCCCTCGTCGCGGGAGCCGTGTTCGGCATGGGCGTCGCACGGGCGCTGCCCTCCGTGCTCACCCCGCCCGCCCTGGTGGTGCTCGTCCTCCTGCTGACGGGCGTCCTCCTGCGGCAGAACGGTGACGGGGCACTGCCGGCAAGCATCGCGGCGCCCAGCCGGCTCGCCCAGCTGTCCCCGGTGACGGTGGAGCCGCGGGAGATGCTGCTGACCCTGTCCGGCTCCGTGCACCTCGGCCAGACGCTCTGGCTGCTCGGCCTGCTCGCCACCGGCTTCGCCCTGCTGTCGGCCGTGACCCGGCGGGCCCGGCTGCTCGCGGTGATCCCCGTGCTGGTCGGCCTGGCCGTGGCCCTGCCGGTCCTCCCGGCCGCTCCGCGCGACGCCTACGTCGTCGACCGCGCCGCCGCCGCCCCGGTCTGCGACGGACCGGTGTGCGTGACGCAGGCGAACCGCGCACGCCTGCCCGAACTCGCGCTGCGCGGCAAGGAGGCGCTGCGCGTGCTGCACGACCTCCTCGGCGACAAGGCGCCGACCTCGGTGCGGGAGGACACCATGCTGCGCGCGCTCGGCCAGGAACGCCCACTCTCCGGCGAGGTGGTGCTGGTCGACTTCGACGAACGGCAGCTCGTCGACGCGAAGGGTGAGCAACTCACCCGTGTGCTGATCGGCCAGGGCCTGGCCCCGAACTGCCACGGGCACAGCGACCGGGAGGGCGGGGGGAGCGACGACGTCGCAGTCCAGAGCATCGCGGTGAGCTGGGCCCTGCACGACCCCCGGCTCCAGCCGTTGGAGCCGAAGGGCACCGACGTGTGGTCGCTCAAGACCTGGGCGGACGCCGACGCCGGCTGGGAGAAGCTGATGGCGGCGTCACCCGCCGAGCAGCGTTCGCGGATCGCCGCAGTGCGCGCCGCCACGGTCTCCTGCTCGGGGTACGTGCAGCTCTCGGCCCTGGCGGGGGAGGCGGCGCGATGAGGTGGCTCACGCTGTACGCCCGTTCACGGCAGGTGCCGGCCTCGGCCGCCGCGGTCGCGCTCGTCGCGGTGGCGGTGTGGGCCCTCAACCAGGGCGGACCGGGCCCGGTGGACCTGGGGGTGGCGATCATGGTCCTCACCGCGAACGTGGCGGCCGCCTCCGTCGGGCTCGGCGGGCCGGACGTCGTACTGGAGCGGACGGCCGCGATCCGGTGGGTGCCCCGTCGCGCGGCACACGTCCTGCTGATCGGCGTGTTCGCCGGCGCCGCGCTGCTGGCGGTCCAGGCGGCGGGCGCGAAGCTCGCCCCCACCGAGGTCGTCCTGCGGGACAGCGCGGGCCTGGTCGGCCTGGCCGCACTCGGGGCGGCGCTCTGCGGGGCCCAGCTCGCCTGGACCCTGCCGACCGGCTGGATCGCGCTCGCCCTCCTCATCCCCGCTCCCCGGGGCAAGTTGGGAGAGGTGATCCACTGGATAATCTTCCCCGCCGGCACCACGGCGTCCACCGCAACGGCACTGGCCCTGCTGGCCACCGGCACCGTGGTCTACGCCCTGGCAGGCCCGAGGCGGTAACGGGGGGTTGGACGCCGCCCGCGCCGAACGCGCGGGGCGGATCCCGTCCTTGACCGCTCGGCTCAGCCGACGGGGATCCCGCGCAGGAGTACGGGGAGATGCGCGCCACGGGCGAGGGCGGTGAGTGACTGGGTGACCCGGCGGTGCTGGTCGGTGGCCATGACGTCGGCGAGCCGGGCGTCGTGCACCCAGTGCAGGCCGACGATCTGCTCGGGCGGGCGGTGGCGGCCGACGGTCGTCTCCTGCGCGCGGGTGAGGCGACCGCCCCAGTAGACGAAGGTCACGCCCTCGGGCAGGAGTTGCTCGTTCACGTAGTCGGTCGCGAGCAGGGTGCGGAGGGGGAGGACGAGGCCGGTCTCGGTCTCGGTGTGCCGACGGGCGGCGAGGTGGGGGAGCTCGTTGCGCTCGGCGGGGCCGCCGGGGAGGGTGAAACCGTTGCGGTAGGTGGTCTCGACGAGGAGGATCGCGCCGTCGGCGTTCAGGACGAGGGCCTGGTGGTCGAGCCGGCGGCGCGGCGGGTGGGTCAGGATCTCGGGCAGCGGGTACAGCAAGTCGGCTTCCTTGGTGGGAGGTTGGGGGTGGTCCGGGGCCCCGCCCGGTTCCTGCGGGGGCCCCGGGCCGGAGGGCAGTCGGGAGGAGGGCGATCGGATTCGGTCGCCGACAGCCGGCTGAAGCAGGCGGGGATTCCGGCGATGACACCGGTCGCGAGGATCAGGCCGAAGATGAGGATCCGCGGGGCGAGGGGCCCGCTGTGGATCGGCCGGCAGACGACTGCGGCGGTGGCGGCGCTGAGGGTCGGTACGGCGAGCGTGATCGCGAGCAGCTTGCCGCTGGCGCTCACGCCGCGTCGTGCGCGCGGGGCCGACTCGGCTGCTGGACGGGGACGAGGCGGGGGAGTTCGAGCCGTCGGAGGTCCTCGGGCCTGGTGGTCCACTCGCAGCCGCCGCGCTCGGGGCGGAGGTAGGCCAGCCCGCCGAGGGTGTCCATGTAGACACCCTCGACGGGCGTCCCGCCGGGGGAGCGGTGGGCGATGTCGCGGACGACCTCGCCCACCTCGGGCTTGTAGGCGGGAATGTGAGGGCGACGGGGCATGGGTGCTCCAATGGTTGCGCTGTGCTTTGAGGTCGTCACGACCTGTATCCATGATGGGGCGCCGAGGGCTACGATCGGTAGCTACGGAACTAGCGAGTCAGCCTGGGTTCAGTTGAGGAGTGGCATGAACCGCCGCGAACTTGATCCATCGTCATCTCCGAGTGCCGCACTCGGCGTTCAACTCCGCAGGTCGCGCGAGGGTCGAAGCCTCACCCAGGCGCAGCTCGGGGAGACCATCAGTTTCTCGGCGTCATATATCTCGCGAATTGAACGAGGTGTGGAGCCGCCCAGCCGTCGTCTCGCGCAGGAGGTGGACCGCGCGCTCGAGACCGGCGGGACGATCGAGCTGATGCTCGACCAGTTGGAGCACAGCGTGCTCATTGAAGGCTTTCCCGAGTTTGCGGAGCACGAGTCGCGCGCTACGGCCATACGACTGTTTGAAATCGGGGTCGTCCCTGGACTGCTGCAGGTTCAGTCGTACGCGGAGGCGTACGAGATGGCCGCTGTGCGCCAAGGCAACTCAACGCAGGCCCAGGCAGCAGAACGGCTGGCGTTCCTCAGGGCGCGGCAGGCTCGTCTGTCCGAGGCCCGTCCGCCAACTGTTCAGGCCGTCCTCGATGCCACCTGCCTGCTCAGGCCTATTGGTGGCGCCGGTGTCATGGTTGAGCAGTTGCGGCACTTGGAGGCACTGGCGGACTGCCCGATGAATGTCCTCCAAGTCGCCCCGCTGGAACTGGGGGAGGACCGGCCGCTCAACCACCCGCTTGTTCTCCTGTCGCTTCCGGACCGACGCGTCATGGGGTACACCGAGACCCTTCAACGTGGGTATCTTGAGCGAGATGCCGAGACGGTGGCGGGCTGGGTGAGCAGTTACGATCGGCTCCAGGTCGAGGCGCTGTCGAGAGCGGCGTCGGTGGCCTATATCCGCAAAGTACGGAAGGACTTCGAGGACCATGCCCGTTGACCTCAGTGGTGCCCGTTGGCGCAAGAGCACCTACAGCAATGGTCAGGGTGGGTGTGTCGAGGTCGCTGACGGCCACAGTGGCATCATGCCCGTGCGCGACTCCAAGGACCCCGAGGGCCCTGTGCTCGTCTTCCCGCTCGATGCCTGGCGGTCGTTCATCGCCGATGTCCGAGCCGGGGAGTTCGACATCCTCTGACCGTCGGTTCCGCCCCACGCCGTAGTGCGGGTAGCCCACCGGAGTGGGCGGCAGGGCCGCCCGAAGCTGTATCCCTGGCACTGGTCCGCAAGGCTCGGAAGGAGCTACTTCCATGAACCCCGACCTCTCCGGCGCATCCTGGGCCAAGTCGTCGTACTCCACGAACGGTGGTGAGTGCGTGGAGGTCTCCGGAAGCTTCCCCGGGGCGGTTCCCGTGCGTGACTCCAAGGACCCCGAGGGCCCCGCGCTCGTCTTCCCGCTCGATGCCTGGCGGTCGTTCGTCTCCGGTGTCCGGGCTGGTGAGTTCGGCACTCTCTGACCGCTGCGCCCCGAACGCCGACACCTGCCCGACCCGCCGGCTCGGCGGGTCGGGCAGGCATCGGGCGAGCGTCGGTCAGGCGGTGGCCGGCTCGGTGGTGGCCGGGGCCGAACGGCGGGTCAGCAGGCTGTCCACGGCGAGGGCGCCCGGGCCCGTGGCGGCGACCAGGAGAAGGGCCCAGCAGAACAGCGCGGAGGGCTCGCCACCGTTCTGGAGCGGGAACAGCGAGTGCTCCTGGTGCACGCTGAAGTACGCGTACGCCATCGAGCCGGAGCAGATCACCGCCGCTGTCCGGGTACCCAGGCCGAGCGTCACCAGACCGCCGCCGACCAGCTGGATCACGGCCGCGTACCAGCCGGGCCAGGACAGCGCCTCCACTGTGCCGCCGCCCTTGGCGCCACCCAGGACGCCGAACAGCGAGGCTGCTCCGTGGCAGGTGAAGAGCAGGCCGATCGCGATGCGCGACAGGCCCACCACATACGGGCGGGCGGTGTCGACGACACTGCTGGGGACGAGCGGCATTGAGGTACTCCAGGGGGACGGGGGACCGCTGTGGCGCGGCCATGGTGAGTGACTGCTAAGGCAAGCCTTTCCTGTGCGTAGTTGAAGATGCAATGGTTTCCATCGAGCCTTCACGAAGTCGTAACCGTCCGCTGATGCTTGATCCACAGATGGTTGTTCCACGGACCGTCAGCCCGAGGCCACACCTGAACGCCGTTCGCCACGTCACCGCGGCCGCCGGAGGTGGCTCCCGGCCTACGTCACGGCGCTCCGGATGCCGAGGGTGATGAGGACCGCCGACGTGGCCTTGGCGGCGGTGAAGGCCAGGCTGGAGCGCATGACCAGGGCTGACAGTCCGGCCACGGCGAGGGTCGCGTGGATGTACAGGCCGGTGACGCTGCCGAGGATGACGGGAAGGGCGCCTGGCGGCGGCCGCCGTCGGTGACGTGTTGGACCAGCAGGGCCAGGGTGGCGCCGGGGGTGGCGATCAGCGGACGCGCGGCGAACGTCGAGGCGGCCGCGGTGTGGGCGTGGCCCGTCTTCTCGGGGGAGCGGAAAACTTCTCCGTACCCACCTGCAACCCTGACGTGTGCCACGCGTCTTCAAGGGTGAGGGCAGGGGCGGGGTGGTGGCCACCACCCGGAATCGACGCAACCGCGACACCTGCCACTCGTGCGTCCGCTCGACTCCACTCATCGCACAGCCGACCGCTTCCGCGACATGCCCGCATGCCCGGAAGCCGGTAACTCCGTATGCCCGCACCGACGTTCCAGGGGGGAACCGTCATGTCCACTGTCATCCGCACCCGCCGTTCGCGCCGCTCCGCCGCCGTGGCCGCCGTTCTCGGGGCCGTCGCCCTGTGCGGCTCCGTCGCGCTCTCGGCGCCCGCCGCCCACGCGGAGGCCGTGAAGCATGCCACCCTGGCCGTCCACGGCCCGGCCTCGGTCGGACTCGCCGGCCAGCCGGTCGAGTTCACCGAGGCCGTCACCAACACCGGCTCCGAGACCAGCACCTACGTCCTGGTCCTGACGGCCACCGGTGGCACCGGCGCCCCGGAGCACGCGATCGCCATCGACTACCAGGACCCCGCCGACGGCGCCTGGAAGCCGGTCCCGCTGGAGCAGCACGCCGACGGCAGCGCCGGCTTCAGCGGCACGCTGCCCGGCGGTGTCACCGTCCCGGTCGGTGACACCGCCACCCGGAAGCTGCGCATCAACGCCGCGGCGGGGCTGCCCCGTGACGGAGCGTCCGACGGCGGCTTCCCGTCCATCACCCTGCGCTCCGGGCTGACCGCGCCCGGCTCCCGGGTGCTGCTGGCCGAGCAGACCAGGACCATCAGGACCGACTCGATCCCCGGCACGCCCGCCGACGCCCCCGCCACGCCCGCCCCGGCTGCCATGCCGAGCACCGCCCCGACCGCGCCGAGCACCGCCCCGACCGCCCCTGACGCGCCCGTCGCTCCGGCCACCGCCGGCACGGGCGGCAATCCCGCGCTGCTCGGCAGTGCCATCGGCGTGCCCGCCATCGGGGCCGGCGCGCTCGCTCTCGCGCGTCGGCTGCGCCGCTCCTGAGACCCCACCACCCGGCGCCGGGCAGCACGTTGCCGTGCCGCCCGGCACCAGGTGTGTGCCGTACCCGCCGACCGGGAGCGAAGCCCGATCGGCGCCTCGCACCCGGCGGATCGCTCCCGGCGGGGTGTCAGCCCAGGTGTCGGGCGAAGAACCGCAGCGAGCTGTCCAGTTCGAACGCCGGGATCTCCCCGTGCCGGCCGGGGTTGGCGTGCAGCGTCTTCTCGGCGGAGGCGAAGAGGTCGAACAGCGCCAGGCTCGCGGCCCGCGGCACCATCTGGTCGTCCCACTGCACCAGGAACTCCACCGGGACGGTGATCCGTGCCGCCGCCCCGGGCGAGGTCTCCGCCCCGTTCAGACCCAGCACCGCCGCGCGAACGCGGGGCTCGGCGGCGACGAACGGAACGCCGAGTCCGCAACCCATCGACATGCCCCAGTAGCCCACCGGACCGGCTCCGACACTGCCGAGGTCCTGGACCGCGTCCAGGACCGCCCGCCACTCCGGGACGCTCTGGCCGGCCAGGAGCGCGTGGAGCTCGGCGACCACCGGCGACACGTCCCCTCCGGCCTGCGCGCGGGTCCGCAACTCGGTGATGATCCGGTCGTGTTCGGCGGTCCTCGGCCGGTCGCCGTGGCCGGGGGCGTCGACGGCCGCCACCGCGAAACCGCCGTCGGCCGCGAAACGCCGGGCCCGCGCCACGATGCCGGGGGCCGTCTTGTGCTGGCCGCCGCCGTGCCCCATCAGGATCAGGGAACGCTGCCCGGTGGCGCCGTCCGGTGTCCACAGGACGCCGGGGATCTCGCCGAAGTCGTGAGCGAGGGTGAAGAGTTGCTCGGTGACGCCGTCGGAGGACGTCTGGGAGGTGAAGCGCACGGCGTAAGCCTTTCGGGGTGCCCTGTGCGGCGCTCCCTACGCGATGCGCGGGAGGGAGCTCCGATCTGTCACAGCGTTGATCGGTCTCACCTCCTCAGTCCCTGCGGTAAACGGCGACGCTGAACGTACCACAAGTGGTCGTTCGGTCAACGGCGTTGACGTCCGTGCGTTCGACACCCGCTCACCAGCGGCCTCACCCCACGCCGAACGTCCGGCGCAGGCAGCTCGCCAGCCGCTCCGGCGTCGGCGGGTGGAACCGCCCGGCCAGACAGCCGTCCGGGCGGATGAGGAACGCCTCCCCGGGGCGGGCCGCGTAGGCGGCGGCGAACTCGCCGGCGCCGTCCCGGACGAACGGCAGGCGCCACTGCGGCTGCGGCGCGCCCGGGGCGAGCACCGCGTACACGTCCAGCAGCCCGTGGGCCGCGGACAGCGCGGCCACCGCACACGTGGTCACCTGCTCGCCGGCGGCCCCGGGGTCGACGTGGAACAGCAGCGTGTGCCGGGGGCTGCGCAGCAGGTCGAACAGCCGGCTCGGGTAGCTCGCGAGCTCGCGCTCCAGCCCGCGGCAGTCCGGCGCCCGGTCACCGGGGGCGGGGCCGCCGGTTGCGGCGTCCGTGCCGTCGGCCTGCTCGACCAGCGGACTGTCGGGGTACCCGACCAGGAGTTGGGCCTCCCGCCGCAGGATCGTCTCCAGGTCGTCGGAGTCGGACTCGGCGTCCGCCGGGACGCCCGCCCTGGCGTGCCGGACCGTTCGCCCGACGACCTCCGCGCCGACCGGGTACCGCTCGGCGTGGTAGCTGTCGAGCAGGCCGTCGGCGGCGATGCCCCGCACCGCGAGCGCCAGCTTCCAGGCCAGGTTGTAGGCGTCCTGGACACCGGTGTTCATGCCCTGGGCGCCGGTGGGCGGGTGGATGTGGGCCGCGTCCCCGGCCACGAACAGCCGCCCGGCCCGGTAGCGGTCCACCAGGCGGTGGCTGATCCGGAAGGTGGAGGCCCAGCGCAGCGCCGAGGCGTGCGCGGGCCGGGGCGAGAGCCGGTCGAGCACCGCCTGGATGTGCCGCAGTTCGGGAGCCCGGCCCCCCTCCAACCCGTGCTCGACGCCGTCCCCCGAACCCGCGCGGGACAGTTCGTCCGGCACCGTCATCGACATCCGGTACCGCCCCCGGCCCGGGAGCGGGATGCAGACCAGCAGGTCGTCGACCTTCCCGTCCGCGTCGTGGTGCACGGCCCGGACGCCGTACCCCGCCGGGAGGTCCCAGTCCACCTCGACATCACCCAGCATGTACTGCTCGGGAAAGGCGTCGCCCTCGAACCGCAGGCCGGCCGTCTTGCGCACCAGGCTGTGGGCGCCGTCGCAGCCCACCACATAGCGGGCCCGCACCTCCCGTGGCCCGGACGGACCCCGGAGCGCGGCCCGGACGTGGTCGGCGTCCTGTTCGAGGGAGAGCAACTCGGTGCCGCGCTCGACGTGGGTGCCCCAGCCGGCCAGATGCTCGGTGAGCAGGCGCTCCGTCGTGTACTGCGGCAGCGCGGCGAACGCGTACGGGATGTCGGGCGGCAGGGCCAGCTCGATCCGGGGGCCGGGCTGCCCGTCGGAGTACAGGAGCTGGCCGAGCATCGGGACGGCCTCGTCGAGGGCCGCGCCGACCATGCCCATCGCGTCCCACACCTCCATGGTGCGCGGCTGCACCCCGACGGCCTTGGCGTAGTGCTGCGGGGTGGCTAGGCGGTCCACGATCCGGCAGCCGACCCCGTGGCGCCGCAGCTCGGCGGCGGCGGTCAGGCCCACCGGGCCCGCGCCCACGACCAGTACGTCGGTCTCGTCCATGGCCGCTCCTAGACCGGTCACCGACCGCCTTCCGGGGCACGCGCGATCGCCTCCCTCCAGGCTGCGCCCGACAGCCGCCGGGCCGCCACCCGTGCCTTCCCCGGGGACGGTCCGAAGCCGCACGGACACCGGTTCCGTCGGGGCCCCTCCGTTCACCCCGCAGCGGGGCCTTGATCGCCTCGCCGCCGGACTGCGCTCACTCTGGCGTGACCGGTGACCGGTTCTGAACATTTGGCAACAATCCCGATCAACTCCTGACGCTCCGTCAAGGGGTCTCCTACGCTTCGTGCGGCTCCGGCGCGTACCGGAGTCCAGCGTTCCCCGCTGCCTTGACGAGTCTGGAGAAGACCCCCGTGAGAATACGTCGCTCCCCGCGCCGCTCCTGGACGGCCGTGGTCGCCACCGGTGCGGCCACGGCCGCGCTGCTGTCGCAGCCCGGCATCGCGGAGGCCGCCGCGCCGCCGCCCGCCGTGACCGCCACCGTGGCCGTGGCGGAGTACCCGGCGGGCGTCGCGCTCGCGCCGGACGGCGGCCGGGCGATCGTGACCAGCCAGAGCAGCGGCACCGTGAGCGTCCTCGACACCGCCACCGGCACGGTGGCCGGCACCTTCACGGCCGGCACCGGCTCGTACGCCGTGGCCTGGGCCCCGGACGGGCGGCACGCGTACCTGACCCACCACCTCGACGGCACGGTCAGCGTGCTGGACACCGCGACCAACGCCGTGACCGCCACCGTCCCGGTCGGCGCCGAGCCCTTCGGGGTGGCCGTCGCCCGCGACGGCGCACACGTCTACGTCGGCAACGCCGGGGACGGCACGGTCAGCGTGCTGGACACCGCGACCAACGTCGTCACCGCCACCGTCCCGGTCGGCGCCGAGCCGCACGGCCTGGTCGTCGCCCCGGACGGCGCGCACCTCTACGTCGCCGCCTCGGGCGCCCAGGCGGTGAGCGTCGTCGACACCGCGAGCAACACGGTGAGCGCGACCATCGCGGTCGGCCACGGGGTGTTCGGCCTGGCGCTGAGCTCCGACGGCTCCCGGCTGTGGACCGCCAACGGCGGCGACAACACCCTCAGCGTGCTGGACACCGCCGCGAAGACCGTCGCGGGCACCGTGACGGTGGGGACCAACCCGTTCGCCGTCGCGCTCTCCCCGGACGGCCGGTACGCGTACGCCTCGAACTACGCCGACGACACGCTGAGCGTGATCACCACCGCCGACCGCGCGGTCACCGCGACGGTGCCGGTCGGCGCCAGCCCGTTCACGCTGGCGCTCACCCCGGACGGGCGGCGCGGCTACCTGACCGACTTCACCGGCTCCACCGTGAGCGTCCTCGGCTTCCCGCTGCCGGTGCCGGTGGTGACCGGGGTCAGCCCGGCGTCCGGCCCGCAGGCCGGCGGTACGGTCGTCACCATCACCGGGACCGACCTGGAGGGCGCCACCGCCGTGAGCTTCGGCGCCGCCGGAAACGCCACCACCTTCACCTGCACCGCGACCGGCTGCACCGCCACCGCGCCCGCCGCCTCCGCCGCCGGGACGGTGGACGTCCGGGTCACCACGCCGGGCGGCACCAGCGCGGTGACCCCCGCCGACCGCTTCGGCTACACCGCACCCACCGCCGACCTCGCCGTCTCGCTCGGCGCCGCGCCGGTGGGCGGGCTGTTCTCCGGCCGGGTCGACTACACCCTCACGCTGACCAACAACGGCCCCGCCACGGTGACCTCGGCCACCGTCACCGCCGACCTGCCCAGCGGGTTCAGCGCCTCCTCGACCGACTGCACCATCGCCTCCGGCAAGCTGAACTGCACCGTCGCCACCCCGCTCGCCCAGGGTGCGAGCACCACCCGCCACGTCACGGTGCAGGTCGGCCTGCTCAACCTCGGCCGGGCCTTCACCGTCACTGCCGCCCGCACCGCGAGCGCGCCCGCCGACCCGGTCGCGACCAACGACCGCGCGTCCCGTACCTGCACCGCCACCCTCGCCCTGCTGATCAGCTGCGTCTGAGCCCGACTGCCCCCGCCTCCCTCTCCCCGGGAGGCGGGGGCCCGGCTCCCGGTGCTGCGCGCCGCGCAGTGTTGGGCGAAGCAGGGTTGGACGAAACGTCCAGACTGGACGTACAGTCCAGATATGACCGCAGAGACCCCAGACCCGCGCGTCCAGGCCTGGTCGCCCGTGTGCCAGGCGGTGGCGCTGCTGCTCGGCCCCTACGCCGAGGTGGTGCTGCACGACGCCGTCCGCGACGAGGTCCTCGCCCTCTGGAACCCGATGAGCGGCCGCGCCCCCGGCGACCCGTCCCTGCTCGGCGAACTGGACGGGCTGGACCCGTCCGCGCCCGACGTCTACGGGCCCTACGAGAAGCTGCTGCCCGACGGACGGCGGCTCTCCTCGGTCAGCGCCGTGCTCCGCGACGCCGAAGGCCGCCCCTCGGCCGTGCTCTGCGTGAACCTCGACCGCGGACCGCTGGAACACGCCGCCGCCCTGCTGGCCGGCTTCGCCGCCCCCACCGCCCCCCGCCCCGAACCGCTCTTCGAACGGGACTGGACGGAGCGGATGAACGACGTCGTCGGCGGCTACGTCCGCGCCCACGGCCGACCGCTGGACCGGCTCGGCCGCGAGGACCGGCTCGCCGTGCTGCGCGAACTCGACCAGGCCGGGGTGCTCGCGGTACGCCGCGCCGTCCCGGCCGTCGCCACCGCGCTCAAGGTCTCGCGCTCGACGGTCTACACCCTGCTCGCCGAGCTCAGAGGCGAGCCGGAGGCCCAACGGGCCGAAGCGCTGCAGGCCGACGTGCAACAGAGCGAAGCCCGACAGGCCGACGCAGAACAGCCGAACGCAGAACAGCCGAACGCAGAACAGAGGAACCGCCGATGACCAGGCTGCCCGACTTCCGGCTGGAAACCCACTTCTCCCGCTGGGAGTTCACCGCCCGCCACCACCTCACCGCCTCCGACGCGCAGACCATGGCGATGTCCGAACTGCTCGCCCTGGCCGGCCCCGGGGACCGGCACGCCTGGGACAACCTCACCCTCGGCTACACCGAGACCTTCGGCGACCCGGCCCTGCGGCAGGCGATCGCCGGCATGTACGAGCACGTCGACACCGACGACGTGATCTGCTTCGGCGGCGCGCAGGAGGCCCTCAACCTGGCCATGCAGGTGCTGCTCGGACCAGCCGACCACGCCGTCGTCCTGACGCCCAACTACCAGTCCGCGGAGACCATTCCGCTCTCGCTCTGCGAGGTCACCGGGGTCGCCCTGGACGCCGGGCGCGACTGGGCGCTCGACCTGGACGAACTGACCGCCGCGCTGCGCCCCAACACCCGCGTGGTGTCCGTCAACTTCCCCAACAACCCCACCGGCAAGGTGATCGACGCGGCCGACCTCACCCGGATCGCCCAACTCTGCGACGAGCGTGGCATCCACCTCTTCAGCGACGAGGTCTACCGCGGCCTGGAGTACGACCCGGCCCGCACCCTGCCGCAGGCCGCCGACCTCTCCCGGACCGCCCTCTCGCTCAACGTCACCTCCAAGTCCCTCGGCCTGCCCGGCCTGCGGGTCGGCTGGATCGCCTGCCGCGACCGGGAGTTGCGCAGCCGCCTGGAGCGCGCCAAGCACTACACCACCATCTGCAACTCCGCGCCGAGCGAGATCCTGGCCCGGATCGCGATCAACAACCGCGAGCGGATCCTGTCCCGCAACCGGGCGATCATCGCCGCCAACCTGCCGCAGTTCGACGCGTTCTTCGCGGCCTTCCCCGACCTCTTCGAGTGGCGAGCCCCGGACGGCGGCTGCGTCGCCTATCCCCGCTACCTCGGCGCGGACGGCGTGGAGGAGTTCTGCACCCGGCTGGTCGAGCAGGCCGGCGTCCTGCTCCTGCCCGCGAGCATCTACCGCTCCGAACTCACCCCCACCCCCACCGACCGCTTCCGCATCGGCCTCGGCCGCCGCGACCCGGCCCCCGCACTGGCCGCCTTCGCCGACTGGCTGAAGGGCCGGCGCTGAGAATCGGGGCTTGAGAAAAGGGCTTGAGAAACGGCGCTGAAGGCCCGCGCCGCGCGCCCGGCCCCGGCTGCGGGAACGGCGCCGGCCGCCCGCCCCCGGAGGGACGGACGGCCGGCGTGCGGTGCGGGCGGGGCGTCAGCTCCGGTCGTACGTACCGACCAGGTCGACGATCAGGTCGGTCGGCTCCCAGCCCAGGTTCCAGATGTCGACGTACCGCGCGTTCCTGATGTCCGCCTGGACCAGGTTGGAAACGGTGGCACCCTTGGTCCAGTTCAGGACCGAGGAGTCCGGCGGAGTCGGCCGGGCGCCGCCCTGGTCGGTCGGATCCGGAGCGACCGCGAGGTGGCCGCTGCCCTGCGGGTTGGTCACCGTCGTGTTCAGGACGAGGGCTTCGAGCGCCCGGTCGGACGTCCAGACCCCTTCACGGTCGTAGCTCCGGCCGGCGAGCGGCGACCAGGGCCGGGTGTCGACCAGTCGCCGGGGCTCCTCCGGCAGGTAGGCGGCCTTGCCGTCGGTGCCGTAGTAGCCGGTGACGTCCACGACCACGTCCGCTCCGGCCCAGGCACCGTTGCGGATGCCGATCCGGCCGTCGGGGCCGACCGGCACGATCACCGCGTTGGCGACCGTCTGTCCGGTGGTGAAGTTCAGGTTCGAGGTGGCCGACGGCTGCTCGCCGCTCGGGAACACGGTCAGGTGGCCGGGGCCCTTCGGATCGGTGACCGTGACGTTGAGCGCGACGGCCGCGACGCCCTGGGCCGGAAGCCCGCCCTGGCCGGCGACCTGCACGGTGAAGGTGCTCTGCCCGGCGGCCTGCCCCTGGGCCGTGCCCCGACCCTCGCGGGTGTCGGCGATCCGGGACGGCTTCACGGAGGTGTACCCGTTGGCCGCGGACTTGGTGAAGTAGCCCGTCACGTCGGCGATCAGGTCCGTCGGGGCGCCGCTGCGGTTGGCCAGCTCGACGTACCCGTCCGCGCCGACCGGCACGATCGCCAGGGTCGGCACGGTCTGCCCGGCCGTGAAGTTCACGTTCGAGGTGGTCGGCTGCTTGGTGCCGGAGGCGTACGCGATGACGTGACCGTCCGCCGTGGTGTTGGTGGCGGTGATGTTCAGCGCCACCGACGTCACCCCCGCCGGGATGTCGCCGTTGCCGGCGACCTTCACCCGGGTCGTGGCGTACGGGGCGACCGCTCCGGCGGCCGGGGCCCCGGTGCCGTCGCGGGTGTCCAGCAGCCGGGTGGGCGAGTGCGGGGTGAACTCGGTGCCGTCCAGGACCACCTCTTTGACGGTGACGACGGTCAGCTTGTTGAGCAGCTCGGTCGCCGTGATCGTGATCTTGTGGGTCCCGACCTCGGCGAAGGTGTGGTCGAGGAACCGCACCTCCTTGAGGAGGCCGACCTCGGAGGAGGTACTGCCGTCACCCCAGTCGACCTTGTAGTCGACGGCCCCCTCGGTCAGGTCGCTGCTGACGCCGACCGCCATCCCCATGCTGTGCGCGTTCCGGTTGGACTCACCGGTGAAGACCTGGAAGTACGGCTGCTCGGCCGCCGCACCCGGCGCAGCGGCCCGGGCGCCGGTCCTGGCCTTGGCGGCCTCGGCGTTCCCCGCGGCGATGTCCTTCGCCACGGCGTCCCTCGCGGCCTTCTCGGCGGCGGCATCCTCGGCCGTCCGCGCGGAGGCGCCCGCCGAGGGGGCGCCCTGCCCGGCGCCTTCGGCCGGGGCGGTGGTGCTCGCGGCCCCGCCGGGACCGGCCGACGGGCTCGCCGCCTGCGCCGTGGCGGGTACGAAGCCGACGACTGCCGCGACGACGGCAGCGGAGATCATGACACGGTGACGGTACACCGGCCCCCCAATTCCTGTTCCTGAACTCGTTCAAAAGTCCTTGATCGGAGAGCCTACATCCCCGAACGTTCGCACGCTGCGGAATATTTCCGGCCGCCCCGGGGTAGCGGCAGGAGAGCTTCGAGGAGAACAGCCGGGGCCCGGAGCGCAGGCCACGGTCCGTCAGGACGGGCGCCGGGTCACCTCACGCCGGGTCAGCCGGCAACCCCCGGCACCACCAGCCCGGACTCGTACGCGATCACCACCGCGTGGGTCCGGTTCTGCGCGCCGAGCTTGGTCAGCACGTTCCCGACGTGCGTCTTGACCGTCTCCAGGCTCACCACGAGCGACCCCGCGATCTCCGGGTTGGACAGGCCGGTGGCCATCAACCGCAGCACCTCCTCCTCCCGCCCGGTCAGCGCCGCCTGCGGCAACGCCTGGGCGGAGCCCAGCGGCCGGGCGGCGACCATCCGGCGCAGGGCCGCGGGGAAGAGGATCGCCTCCCCGGCCGCCACCACCCGCACCGCCTCCGCGATCTCCCGGACCGGACGCCGCTTGAGTACGAACCCGCTGGCCCCCGCGCTGAGCGCGGCGGTGACGTAGTCGTCGTTCTCGAAGGTGGTGATCACCACGACCCTCGGCGGGTCGGCCGACTCGGCCAGCAGCTGCCGGGTGGCGTCGATCCCGTTGCGACGGGGCATCCGCACATCCATCAGCACCACGTCCGGCCGCAGCCGCAGCGCCTGCTCGACCGCCTCGACACCGTCGGCGGCCTCCCCGACCACCGCGATCCCCGGCTGCGCCGCGAGCAGGGTGCGCAGACCGCTGCGGGTCACCTCGTCGTCGTCCGCGATCACGAGCGTGACGGCGCTGCCGGTCGGGCCGGCGGAAGGGTCAGCGGGGTCGGCGGGGTCGGCGGCGGGGTCGGCCACGGCGGCTGCGCTCGCGTCGGCGCCGGTCAGGAGGGTTGCGCTCACGTCAGAGCCGATCATGCGGGCAAGCGTACCGGCAGCCGAACCGACAGCCGCCAGTGCTGCTCCCCGTGCGGGCCGGCCTCGAACTCGCCGTTCAGCAGCCGTACCCGCTCGGCCAGTCCGGTCAGGCCGTGCCCGGACGTCGGGAAGGCCCCGTTGGCCGGGTCCGCGCCCGTGCCGGTCCGGTTGACCACGCTGAGTTCCAGCCCGTCCGGGACGGCCGCCACCCGGAGCCCGATCGGCCCGCCCGCCCCGTGCCGCAGCGCGTTCGTCAGCCCCTCCTGGAGGATCCGGTACGCCGCCCGGGAGAGCGTCCCCTGTACCTGCGCCAACTCGCCCGACAGCTCCGGCTCCACCACCGCGCCCGCGTGCCCCAACCGGTCCAGCAGCTCGGGCAGGTCGGCCAGGGTCCGGGTCGGCGCCGTCCCCGCCTTCTCCTCGCGCAGTACACCCAGCACGTAGTCCAGGTCCTCCAGCGCGGCCCGGGTCGACTCCTCGATGCTGCGCATGGCGGCCCGCGCCGCCACCGGGTCGGCGGAGAGGACCTCGCCCGCCACCGCCGCCTGGATCGTGGCGGCCGTCAGGGTGTGTCCGATCGAGTCGTGCAACTCGTGGGCCAGTCGGTTGCGTTCGGCCAGCAGCAGCTCCCGCTCGGCCGCCAGTACGAGCCGCTCGGCCGCCGAGGGGCCCAGCAGCCGTGGCGCCGACCACCGCAGGATGTTCGCCACCGTCACAAACACCGCCACCGCCAGCAGCACGCAGCCGACCGCCGCCACCCAGCTCCAGCCGCCCGCGGCCTGCACCGACCAGCCGAACAGGATCACCTTCGCCTCGGAGCCGGTCCAGCCGCCCGGCATGGCCAGGCCCGCCGCGATCAGCACACCGCCCACCAGGCCGCCCGCCCACCCCAGCGCCACGTGCAGCAGCAGCCAGAGCGGAGTCCGCCAGCGGTCGGCGCCGGCCGGCCCGCCGGGGGCCGGTGCGGTGTCGGGAGAGCCCGCGGGCCGACGGGCGGCCACCGGATCCGGCAACGGCACCCGCAGCAGCCGACGGGCGGACACGATCAGTACCCGCCGCGTGGTGCGGGCCAGCCCGACCACACCGACCAGTACCGCCCAGAGCAGCAGGACCAGCGCGAGCTGCACCCCCTCCGGAGCGGACTGCCACGCCAGCGCCGGCAGCAGCGCGAAGGGCAGCAGCGGGAGGCTCGCCAACGCGCCGCAGAAGGCGAACAGGACGCCCGTGTACGTGGAGCCGCGCAGCAGCGGCTGGATTCCCTTGATCATGATCACGAGTATGGCGGGGCAGCTCGGCGGCGGCCTCCCCCGATCGGGGGAGCCTGATCTCCCGACTTCCCGCGATGTGCGCCCGAGACCCTCGTGACGCGGGACCGGGGCCTGCCCCGATGCCACCGGGGAGCCTTCGTCCCTCGTCGGGGTGCGTCGCGCCGGTGGAGGCTGTTGGCTGGTAGGTGACCGGTATGCCGCTACTGAGCAAGGGGAACGGACATGGCTGTGGCTGTGGTGATGTCGATGCGCTGGGCCGGGGTCACGCCGGAGCAGTACAACGCGGTGCGGGACGCCGTCGACTGGGAGGAGATCCCGTCGGCGGGCGGTCAGGTCCATGTGGCCTGGTTCGACGACCAGGGCCTGTGCGTGACCGACGTGTGGGAGTCCCCGCAGGCCTTCGAGGCGTTCCTCGCCCAGCGGCTGACACCGGCGGTCGAGAAGGCCGGCATCGCCGGCACCCCCGAGGTCTCCTTCTCCCCGCTCCACCGGCGGTTCGTCGCGCCCGGCGTCAGCGGCGCCGAGTAGCCCGGTCTCCTGACCGGGGGCGTCCTCGCGGGCCGCGCCGAGGCCATGGGCCTGTCTTTCGGATGACGTCGAGCAGCTCGACGTGATCCGCGAGACAGGCCCTTCTGGTACCAGCGGCACGCCGACACGCGTCAGCGGCGCCGCGAACTCCTCGCCCGGCGGCGCGTACACCAGCACCACCGCACCGGACTCCCGTAACGCCACCGCCGGCCCTGCCGGCGGTTCGACGTCCCCGCGAGACCCTTGTCGCCCCCTGCGGCCGGACGGCGGCGAGCTGAAACGGCGACCCGCCGCATGCGGCGGCCCGGACCTCGCCGGATTGCCCAACTCCCGCTGTGGTACAGACCATTGACGGTTCACGGGGGCGGCGTCTACGGTTCCGGTACCGACCTGGCGCAGGCATGCCAATCGACTCGGCGGCCAGGCCGTCCCGTCGATGCGGGCGGATCGGCGCACCCCCACGCGCCGCCTGCGTCGGGCGCACTCTCCATCCACCCCCACGGAGGAGCATCATGCGTAGACGCCACATCATCGGTGCCGTGCTGGCCGCGGCCGCGGCCGTCCCGCTCGTGACGGCCGGGCCGGCCCAGTCGCACGGCTTCATCAACCTCCCGCCGAGCCGCTCGGCGCTCTGCGGCGCGGGCGTCGTCACCAACTGCGGTGACATCCAGTGGGAACCCCAGAGCGTCGAGGGCCCCAAGGGCTTCCCGGCCAAGGGACCCGCCGACGGAACCATCTGCGCGGGCGCCGACGCGCGATGGGCGCCGCTGGACAACCCGCGCAGCGGCAAGTGGCCGACCACCAAGGTGACGGGTGGTCAACAGCTCACCTTCACCTGGGAGATCGAGGCCAGGCACTCGACGACGAACTTCCGGTACTTCCTCACCAGGCCCGGCTACGACGCGACCCAGAAGATCACCCGGGCCGCCCTCGACCTCACCCCGTTCCTGACCGTCCCCTACAACGGCCGCCAGCCCGCCGCCACCACCACCCACACCGCCACCCTCCCCACCGGCCGCACCGGGCACCACGTGGTCGTCGCGGTCTGGGACGTCGCCGACACCGCGAACGCCTTCTACTCCTGCACGGACGTCCAGTTCTGACCCGTACCGCAGCCATGGCCCGCCCCGCACTGCGGGGCGGGCCCCCGCGCGGCCGGGGGCTCAGGACTCCGGGCGAGCGCGGTGGGCCGGGTGGGCCGGAAGGGCCGGCCACACCGAGCGCGGGCCGAGCACCCCGGCGCCGAGGGCGGTGACGCGGGCGCGCAGGCCGCGGTCCGCGGTGACGACCCGGCAGTCCCGTCGGGGCCCGGCGGCCAGGGCCTCCGCGACCAGTTCGACGATCCGGTCGTCCCCCGAGCCGGGGGCGGCGACGACCCGGACACCCGGCACCGCCGTCACTCCGCGGGCCGCGCCCTCCACGACCAGCACCACCTCCACCGGTCCGGGCTCCGGCAGGGAACGTGCCGCGTCCCGGTGGGCCGGTCCGTATCGGGCGACGGCGACCAGTGCGTCGCGCAGCCGCTCGGCCGCCCCCCGGCGGTCCCGCCACCAGCCGTCGGGCACCGAGCCCACCACGTTGGCGGCGTCCACCACCAGCAGCGGCACCCGCTCGTCCGTCCCACCCGCATCGCGTTCGCTCATGGCCCGCAAGCCTGCCACGCGGAGTCCCGCTTCCGACCCTCAAGCGGCCCTGGGGGCGGAGACGTTCGGGGTGGGCGCGGGCGCCCACCCCGGACAACCGTCGGCGGTCAGCAGGTGTAGGAGATCGCCGAGTCGTAACTGGTGCCGCGCGCCGGGTTGTTGAAGTACACGGCGTACATGCCGAACCGGACGCCGTTGCCCCCGACGTAGGTGTACTGCAGGTACTGGTCGTACGAGCCGTACTGGGCCTGGTTCCAGTAGTGCGCCGGGCAGCCCTTGCCGCCGAGCGAGACCGGCCCCGGGGGGAGGGCGGCAGCCGTGGCCGACCCGGTGAAGCCGAGGAGCAGTGCTCCGCCGACCGCTGCGGTGGCAGCGGCCTTCACGATCTTGCGCCTGGTTCCTTGCCTTTCGACTGACGAAGGATCACAGAACGTGCGAGATGCGGCCGGCGGGGCCCCGCGAGCGTCGCCGATCCTGCTGCCTCGGGCCGCCCCCGTCAATGGTCTGGACCAAAGTGGCCCAGGCGGTGCACGCCGCCAAGCCGGTGGGCGACGACTGGCAGTGGCCTTCTCGTCCTTCCGCAACCGGATGCCGGGTGCGGGATGCCGGGTGCGGGCGGGTGGGCCGGGGCGGGGATCTGAACCGGTGGGGGGTGCGGGGCCGTCGAGGGAGTGCGGGGTCGGCTGTCCCGCGGACGGGGAGGGCTTGGGAGGGTGGCTGTGCTGCGAATGAGCGGGCCGTGGCGGATCACGGTCATCGGGAAGGACGCCGTCTTCGATCAGCGGGCGGTGGTTCGGGCCTCGTACGGGACCGCTGTGCTGGCGGGTCGGGTGGGGGAGTTCCTGGACGTCCGGGAGGACGAGTGGGAGCTGGAGTTGGAGCACAGCTGGAACGGGCGCTGGTGTCCCAACATCCGGATGCGGCTGGGCCCGGTCGAGTGCCTCGGTTCGGGGGAGCGCACGCAGGTGATCCGGAGCAAGGACGCCGACTGGACCGGCGGCGACCCGGAGCATCCGAACCTCGTCCTGCGCCTGTACTCGCTGGCGGCGGTCGGCTTCGAGGCGACTCCCGCCGCCGCCGCGGCGACGGCGGGAGTGGGGGTGACGGCGGCCGTTCGCGCCAGTGTGCCGATGACGGCGTCGACGCCCGCCGGGCAGGGCATCCCGGTGGCGACGCAGAGCATCCGCACCAGCTCCGGTCCGGCGACGACCGAAGGGGCACCTGCGACCGGCGGGGCACCCGGGATCGCGGCGGTGCCCGGGGCCGCGTCCGCTTCGTGGCGGTCTCAGGCCTGACGGGCCGCCTTGGCCCGGTACTTGAGGCCGAGCAGCGCGCCCGGGAGGCCGTGCGGCACCAGCCAGGAGACGTCCTCGCGGTCCACCGCGTCGAACCGGTACTTGTACGGCTCGGTGCCGCGCAGGAAGTCGAAGGTGGCGAGGCCCTGGTCGGCGGCGGCCCGGATCGCCTCGGCGATCACGGCCGTGCCGAGCCGCAGCGGCGCCAGCGACTGGTCCCAGCCGATCTGGTAGTAGGCGAAGGTGTTCCGCCACCGGAACCCGTAGAGCACGCCGACCACCTCGCCGGCCCGCTCGGCGACCAGGAAGGCCGGGCCCTCGCCCCGGCCGGTCGCGGCGGCCCGCTGGATCAGCCGGACGTGCAGCGGTGCGCGGGCCGCGTCGAAGGTGGTCGGCAGGCCGAGGGCGGCCCGACGCTCCCGGTGCAGCCGGAGCGCGGCGTGCAACAGTTCGATCCGCTCGGGGAGTTCGCGCTCTCCAACGGCCGGTGCCACCCAGCGGAAGGTGACCCCGTCGGCCGCCAGTTTGCGGCCGTAGCGGCGCAGGTCGGCCCGGAACTGCCGGGAGCCGAGCGCCTCCGGGCCGGCCCGGAGGTCGGCGCGCGGGCACGGGGTGCGGCCGGTCTCGACCGCGCCGGGCGGCAGCAGTTGGCGCTGCCCCGGGTCGAGGTCGGTGAGCAGCAGGGTCGCCCGCCGGGCCCGGCGGTGCAGCCAGTCGGCGACCTCGGCCCGGCGCTCCGGTGCGGCGGTGAAGCCGCAGTGGTCGGCGGCGCCGGGGCCGGAGCCGAGCACGGTCAGGCAGGGGACGGCCAGTGGCGCGCGCGGGTGGAGGCGGCGCCAGGTGCGCAGCAGCGGGACGACGGCCGAGACCCGGCCGTCCGCCTCGCGCCAGACCGTGATCTCGCCGCCGCGCTGCTTCGCGCCGAGCGTCTCCCACCAGGCGAGGATCCACTCGGGCGTGCCGAACCAGGAGCCGTCCGGGTCGCCGGCAGCCAACTCCCGCCAGCCGTCCAGGATGTCGGCCGGTAGTGCGGCGGTCCGGTAGCGGACGGGCCCGACCGCCCGGACCGTCGTCTCGACAGGTGCCATCCCCAACCCCCAGTGTCTCGCCGCCCGGTGTCCCCAAGACCCGGGTGTCCCCAAGACCCGGGTGTCCCTACGACCCGGGTATCCCCAAGGCCCGGGTGTCGCGCGGCCCCCGGTGTCTCTCAGGCCCCGCCGCGCAGTCGGTGCACGGCCGGATGGAGCCCGGAGAGAATTGTGTCGAACCTGTCCCGGCTGGTGGTGGAGTTCACCCGAAGCCGGCTGACCTGCAGCGGGCGGTGCGGCAGCAGGCGGTCGTGCCGGTGGTCGAACAGGAAGCCGACGCGGTAGCCGAGTTGGCGCAGGACGGCGTCCGCGCGCGGGTCGGTGTTGCCGTTGGGGTAGGCGAAGGCGGTGGGTTCCTCGCCGTCGAGCCAACCGGTGAGCGAGTGGTGGGCGCGGGTGATCTCGTCCCGGACGGTGTCGTCGTCGCAGTGGTCCAGGCAGGGGTGGCCCGCAGTGTGGTTGCCGATCGCGACGCCGGACCGGTGGAGGCCCAACAGGTCGTGCCGGGTGAGCTGTTCCTGCCGGGGCGCCTGGGCACGGGCACTCTCCCGCAGCTCGGCGAGGGCGGTGCGGCGGTCCTGGTCGGGCAGGGACTTCATCCTGCGCACCACCGCGCTGGGGGCGTAGCCGGCCAGGGCGCGCGCGGTGCCGCCGTGGGCGGCCAGGAACGCGGCCTCGGACCACCAGAACGGGCGGTCGCCGTCGATGAGTTCGGTCACCACGAAGGCCGCGGCGGGGATGCCGAGCCGGGTGAGGACGGGCAGCCCCTCGGTCAGTACGGTGCGGTCGCCGTCGTCGAAGGTGACCAGCACGCTGCGCGGCGGCAGCGGGCGCCCGGAGCGGACGGCCTGCTCGACCCGGGCCAGGGTGACCGGGCGGGCGAGTCGGACCAGGCAGGCCATCTGGAGTGCGAAGGTCTGCGGGTCGTCCACGCCGTGGTAGGCCAGCACGGCGAGGCGGCGGGTGGCCGCGAGCCGGAACAGCGGCTGGAGCGGCGAGTTGCGCAGAACGGCGTCGACGGTGGAGCGCCGTCCGGAGAGCCGCGCGGCCGCCGAAGTGCCCCGGCCGGCGCCCCCGGTGCCGGTGGGTCTGACGCCGGTGGGCCCGGCGTCATCCGTGGCGCGGGCGGTGGTCCCGGCGGTTGGGCCGCCGACGGCCCCGGTCGAACGCGTGCTCCCGTCGGGCATCGACACGCTCCCCCTTCCTCCACGTGTGCGCTGCGGTGGTCGGGGCGGAGCACGGTGCGGGGCAGGATCCGCCGATCGGCGCACGCGTGCCCGGTGGGCGGCCCGCCCCGCTCCACGAATTGCCAAGATAGTGCAAAGTCCCATGCTCCGAGGAGGGTTGCGCAGGCCGATCGGGTTCCGGCGGGGAGGTTGGCGCATTGTCGGCGCGCCCTTGGCCTGAGTGTGGGCTGGGAGCTTTCCGAGCGGCTGCCGGTGGTGCCGGGTGGCGGCGGACGCGGGTGGCCGCGTGATGCGGAACGGGGAGCGTGGTGGCGGGGTGCACTGAAAGGGAGAGGGGCTGACGCCCGGGCGGGGGGGGGGGCCGGGGGGGGCCCCCCCCCCCCCCCCCGGGGGGGGGGGGCGGCGCCCCCCCGCCCCCGGGGGGGGGGGGGGCGGGGGGGGGGGGGGGGGGGGCGGGGGGGGCGCCCCGGGGGCCCCCCCCGGGGGAGGGGGCGCGCAGGGCCCCGGTCCGTGGTGGGTGCGGCTCAGCGGTGTGGTCAGAACGGGCCGGTGCAGCTGGTGACCCGCTGGGCGGCGTCCTGGGCGGGGCCGCCGGTGGCGCAGACCATGGTGAGTTCGTTGGTGACCACGCGCGGCGTCACCGCCTTGGCGAACCCGGTCTGCAGGGTGGTCGCGGAGGCGACCGTCACCCAGGGGCTGCCCCAGGCGCGCTGGGTCTTCACCTCGACCTGAACCAGCGTCAGCTGCGCCGGGTGGGCGGGCGAGACCTGGGCGACGCCGACGACGCCTCCTCCGCCGTCCTTCTGCTGCCAGACGCACGGGTGGTTGACCACGGCGGTACAGCTCACTCCACCGGCCTCGCCTGCGGCCGTAGTCGCCGAGGCCGGTCCGGCCGTGGCCGCTGCGATCCCTGCCACCGCGACGATCAGGGCTGCGATCCGAGCGCGCATGATATGAACCTCCTTGGAAAGAAAGGGAATCTCACTCCGTGGGATGAGTCTTGCACACATTGTGAGCATGCCATATGTGGGCTGCATCACACTCAAGGTGACGGTTCAACTACATTCCGCAACTTCTTTGAATGCTGTTCAACGAGGTGTTCAGGAGGTTGCCGAGGGGGATCCGCGGCCCCGTCCTCGCCCAACTCCACCGGGGTGGGGGCGTGTTCACGTGACGTCCGGGGCGCACCCGCAGCGCCGTCACTCGTGCGGGTGGCGGACCGGCGCGAAGTCGTTCGGGCCGGTAGCATCGTCGCGACTCACGGAGGTGGCTGCGTGGACACGGTCATCGTTCAACTGCCCGAATCCTGCCCGGAATCCGCCTCCGGCGGTCGGCCGGCACTGCTGCGGATGGGCCCTGGAGAGGCCGCGCTGTTCGGTCGCGGCGAGCCCGGTCGGCCCGTCGCCATCCCGCTTGCCGACCAGGGCGTCTCGCGCCGGGCCGGCGAGGTCACCGCGGCCGAGGACTACTGGCGGCTCTCCAACTTCAGTACCACCGCCACGTATGTGGTGGAGAACCTGGAGGGCGCGGGCGAGCACGTGAAGGTGGCGCCCGGCCGGCTCGGCGCTCCGGTGCCCTTCGAGTTCTCCCGGGTGCTGCTGCCGGCCCTCGGCGAACCGGCCGCGTTCAAGGTCTTCGCGCCCCAGCACGCCTACCTCGACGGCGAGTCGGGCGGAGGCGGCGGGGAGCGTACGGTCAGCCCGTTCGCGCTCGATCCCACCTCCAAGTACTTCCTCGTGCTGCTCGCCCTGTGCGAACCGAGGCTGCGCTCGCCCTCCGCCGCCGCGGTGCCGGGCGCCACCGACGTGGTGGCCCGGCTGCGGGGCCTGCCCTCCTGCCGGGGGCTCACCCGCTCGGCCGTCAACTACCACATCGACTACCTGGTGGTCGCCAAGCTCCGGCTGCGCGAGAGCGTGGACGAGGACCCGGCAGCGGGCGCCCGGGCGGGTGGCAAGCGGGAGGAACTCGTGGCGCTGGCACTGAGGTTCGACCTGGTGCGGGAGGAGCACCTGGCGCTGCTCCCGCC
Source organism: Kitasatospora sp. NPDC052868 (assembly GCF_044547105.1). Lineage (NCBI taxonomy): Bacteria > Bacillati > Actinomycetota > Actinomycetes > Kitasatosporales > Streptomycetaceae > Kitasatospora > Kitasatospora sp. NPDC052868. The sequence goes on from NZ_JBITZW010000013.1 coordinate 202,988, forward strand.
CCGGCGTGGCGGCTGACCCGCGGTGGACCCCGACAGCCGCCACCCGGACGGTCTCCACCCGGCGAAGCCGAGCCCGGAGAAGTCAGGCCCCGAGAGGCCCGGCCCCGAAACGCCCACCCCCGACGCCACCGAACCGCCGTCCGACATCCCGGTCGGCTACCCCGTGGCGGGCTACCGCATCGGTGAGCTCATCGGCAGCGGCGCCTGGGGCAGCGTCCACGCCGCCAGCGGACCGGGCCAACCCCCGGACGCCGCCGTCAAGTTCCTCAGCCCCGCCCGGCTCAGCCCCGGCCAGCGCCGCACCATGACCGAGATCGCCCGCAGCGAGACGCGCTTCAGCCGCCGGGCCGACCACCCCCACCTCATCCGCACCCTCGCCGTCGTCACCATCGACGACCCCGCCCATCCCCGACTCGACGGCGCCGTCGCCCTGGTGATGGAGCGCGCCGCCCGCAGCCTCCAGGACGTCCTGGACGCGGCCCGGCCCGGCAGGCCCGTCCCCGGGGCCGAACGCGTCCTCGCCGAGGTCTGCGCGGGCCTCACCCACATGCACACCGGCGGCTGGGTGCACGGTGACCTCAAGCCCGCCAACATCCTGCTGATGCCCGACGGCACCGCCAAGCTGGCCGACTTCGGCCTCACCGCCGAACTGGAGGGCACCCACGCCTACGCCCCGCCGCTCGGCTCGCCCGACCACGTCCCGCCCGAGTGGTGGTCCCAGCGCACCGGCGCCCGCGGCATGGCCCTGCGCCCCAGCGCCGACATCTGGGCCTTCGGCGTCCTGGCCCACCAGGCGCTCACCGGCGGGCTGCACCCCTTCCTCGGCGCGACCGCACGGGCCCGCTCGCTCGCCGCCCAGGCCTATGCGCGGGGCGCGGCGCCGCTGCGGTTGGACGACGCCCTGCCCGCGTCGTGGCGGGCGGTGGTGACGGCCTGTCTCGCCGCCGACCGCGAGGCGCGCGGCCGGGTCGACCTCGCCGCCCTGGTGGCCGGGACCGCCCTGCCGACCGCGACTGCTCTACCTACCGGGACCGCCGCGGAGACGCGGCGCGGCCCATCGCGGGAGACCGGCCCGCGTCCGGCGCGCCGGGGCGGCCTGCTGGCCGGGGCCAGTGGCCTGGCCGCGGCGGCTGCGGCGCTGCTCGCCGTCGCCGGTGGCCCGGAGCCGACCCCCGCCGCCCGGCCCGCCCCCGGGCCGGTGCAGTCCGCCTCGGCCCGGCCCGCGCCCGTCCCGGCCGGCGCGATCCCGGCGGGCGCCGACGTCCCCGTCGCACTGCGCGGTCCGATCGAGGACGCCGCCCGCCGCTGCCCCGAGCCGGAGATCACCCCGGTGCTGCTGGCCGCCATGCTGAAGGCCGAGAGCGGCTTCGACCCGAAGGCCGCCCACCCAGAGTCCGGCGAGTACGGCATCGCGATGTGGACGCCCGCCGTCTTCAACGCCTGGGCGCAGGACGGCGACCACGACGGTGTCAAGGACTACCTGGATCCGGCGGACGCGATCGCGTCGATGGGCAACTACGTCTGCTGGCTCGATCAGCAGTTCAAGCGCCGGGGCCTGACCGGCGACCTGTCCGCCCTCGTCACGGCCGGCTACCGGACCAGCGACAAGACCGTCGCTGACACCGGCGGCGTACCCGAGCGGGTGAAGGCGCACGTCGCCAAGGTGCTCGGATACCTCGCCGAGTACGGCGGCTGACCAGCGCGGTTGCCGGCTGCGGAGGCTATGCGGCCGGTCACATCCGCGGCGGCCCCGGTGGCGTCGCCCGGTCGCGCGGGGGCCGGTCTGCGATGCTCGGCCGCATGTTCACGAAGCTCCGCGCGGCCGCCGTACAGTGGACCGCCGTCGTCCCGGTGGTGGCCTTCGTCCTCCTCGTCCTGACCTGGCACCGCGACCTGCCCGGCTGGGTGGTGGGGCTGGTGTCCTGCTTCCTGGCCGGTGCGGTGCTCGCCGCCGTGCACCACGCCGAGGTGATCGCCCACCGGGTGGGGGAGCCGTTCGGCTCGCTGCTGCTCGCGGTCGCGGTGACCGTCATCGAGGTGGCGCTGATCGTGACGCTGATGGCCGACGGCGGGGACAAGGCCGCGACCCTCGCCCGGGACACCGTGTTCGCCGCCGTGATGATCACCTGCAACGGCATCCTGGGCCTGTCCATCCTGGTCGCCGCGTTCAAGTACAGGGTGGCGGTGTTCAACGCCGAGGGCACCGGCGCGGCCCTGGCCTGCATCGGCACCCTGGCCACGCTCAGCCTGGTGCTGCCGACCTTCACCACCAGCTCGCCGGGCCCGCAGTTCTCCTCCACCCAGCTGGTCTTCGCGGCAACCGCGTCGATCGTGCTGTACGGGCTGTTCGTGGCCACGCTGACCGTCCGGCACCGGGACTACTTCCTGCCGGTCACCCCGGATGGCAAGGTGCTGGACGAGGACCATGCCGATCCGCCGACCGCCCGGGCGGCCTGGACCAGCCTGGTGCTGCTCGCCGTCGCGCTGGTCGCGGTGGTGGGGCTGGCCAAGAGCGTCTCGCCGACCATCGAGTCCGCCGTCTACTCGGCCGGCCTGCCGTCCTCGGTGGTCGGTGTGGTGATCGCCCTGCTGGTGCTGCTCCCCGAGACCATCGCGGCGCTGCGGGCGGCCCTGCGCAACCGGGTGCAGACCAGCCTCAACCTCGCGCTCGGTTCGGCGCTGGCGAGCATCGGGCTGACCATCCCGGCGGTCGCGGTGGCCTCGGCCTGGCTGTCCGGCCCGCTGGTGCTCGGCCTCGGCCCGAGCCACCTGGTCCTGCTTTCGCTGACCATCGCGGTCGGCACGCTGACGGTCATCCCGCGCCGGGCGACCCCGCTGCAGGGCGCGGTGCACCTGGCGATCCTGGCGGCCTACGTGGTACTCGCGGTGAACCCCTGAGTTGTCCGGATTTCGACCCGTACAAGCGGATTGTCCGACCGGATCAAAGCCGCAATCCGGTCATCCGGGCGGCGCGTGAGGGGCACTGACCGCCGGTCGAGGAGCGGCCGCCGGACGCCCCGCGGGGCACCCGGCGGCCGCTGCGCCCCGGCAGGGTGCGAGGATGGCCCGGACCGCCCCCGACGGCGGACCTCCGCCGACCGGCCGCCCCCACTACCCCGGGGCGGCCCGATCTGGGCACACGGCGACGAGGTCCGCGCTCCGTACCCCGGCAGCCTTCCCGGTGTGGCGCCTCCCTGCCCTCACTCCCTCGCACCGCGAAGAAGACGCACCGTGACGCACCGCTCCCTCATGCCCGCACACACCCCCAGACCCGGTAGCACCAGACCCGGTAGCACCAGACCCGGCAGCGCCATCCCCGACGCCCCCGGACCCGGCACCCCCGCGCCCGGGCGTCCCCGCAGCGCCCCCGCACCCCTGCGCACCGCCGCCGTGCTCGCCGGCGGCGGCCTGCTGCTCTCCGGCTGCGCCGGCGCCCCCGCAGTCCAGGCCGGCAGCCAGGCCGACCTGCGCGCCCGGATCCCCAAGGCGGTCAAGGCCGCCGGGGTCCTCCGGATCGGCTCCTACCTCAACTACGTCCCGGTCGACTTCAAGGACCCGAACGGCGCCCCCGCCGGGCTGGATCCCGAGCTCGCCACCGCCATCGGCAACTACCTCGGCCTGCGGGTCGAGTTCGCGGACATGGCGTTCGACAAGCTGATTCCGGCCGTCCAGTCCAAGCAGCTCGACCTGGTGATGTCGGCCGTCATCGACACCAAGCAGCGCCAGCTCGGCGCCGCCGACGACGGCCACCAGATCGACCCGGGGGTGGACTTCATCGACTACTTCCTGACCGGCACCTCGATGGTGGTCAAGACCGGCAACCCGCTGAACCTCAGCACCCTGGACAGCCTCTGCGGGCACGCCGTGGCCGTCCAGCGCGGCACCATCCAGGACGAGCAGGCCGGCCGCCAGAGCACGGCCTGCCTGCGGATCGGCAAACCGCTGCAGATCCGCCAGTTCGAGGACGACGACCAGGCGCTCGCGGAGGTCGCCGCCGGGACGGCGGTCGCCGACCTCAACGACTACCCGGTGGCCCAGTACAACACCGTGCAGCCGCAGCGCGGCGGCCGGTTCCAGCTGGCCAGCACCCACTTCCTGCAGTCCGGCCCGTACGGCATCACGGTGGCCAAGGACAACACCCAGCTGCGGGACGTGGTCGCCAAGGCCCTGGACCAGGTGATCCGCGGCGGGGAGTACGACAAGATCCTCACCAAGTGGAACGTCCGGCCGGGCGGCGTCTCCAGCGCGGTGGTCAACGGCGGTCTCTGACCGGTCCGCGCCGCCCGGACCGGATCAGGACGGATCGTGGCGACCCGACCCGACCCGTGCCGCGGCGGCCCGCGCCGTGCGGCCCGCCCCGGTGGCCGGTATTGACCGGCCATCGGGGCGGGCCCGCGTGTCGGAGCGTGAGCCGGGCCGTCGCTGTCCCTATCGTCTGAGACCGCTGGGACCGTCGCGACCGTCGGGACCGCCCGACTCCAGCCGGGTCCAGCCGAGTCCGCAGCCGATCAGACCCCTGGAGTGCGCGATGCCCGGCCCCGAGCAGCAGTTGACCGTTGGCGGTGGCCCCGGCCGCCTGGAGGACGGCGCCGACGTGATCGTGGTCGGCGCGGGCCCGGCGGGCTCCACCGCCGCGTACCACCTGGCCCGCACCGGGCTCGACGTGCTGCTGCTGGAGAAGTCCGCCTTCCCCCGCGAGAAGGTCTGCGGCGACGGTCTGACCCCGCGCGTCGTCAAGCAGCTGACGGACATGGGCGTCGACGTCTCCGAGGAGGCGGGCTGGCTGCACAACCGGGGGCTGCGGCTGGTCAGCGGCCGCCACCGGCTGGAGCTGGACTGGCCGGAGCTGTCCGCCTACCCCGGCTTCGGGCTGGTCCGGCGCCGCGCGGACTTCGACGAGCTGCTCGCCCGCCGGGCCGAGGCGGCCGGCGCCCGACTGATCGAACGGGCCAATGTGGCAGGCCCGTTGGTGGACGAGCGGAGCGGGCGGATCATCGGAGTGACGGCCCGCCTCGGCGACGGCAAGCGGCCCGTCGAGTACCGCGCCCCGCTGGTGGTCGCCGCGGACGGCAACTCCACCCGGCTGTCACTGGCGATGAAGCGCTACCGCCGCACCGACCGCGCGATGGGCGTGGCCTACCGGACGTACTTCACCACGCCGCGCCACGACGACCGCTACCTGGAGGCCTGGCTCGACCTGCGCGACCCCGTGAACCCGGAGCGGCGCGTGATGCCCGGCTACGCCTGGGTGTTCGGGATGGGCGACGGCACCGCCAACATCGGTCTCGGCGTGCTCGACACCGCCGCCGTCGCGGGCGAGCTCGACTGGCGGGAACTGCTGCGCAGTTGGTGCGCCGGCCTGCCGCCCGAGTACGGCTACACCCCCGAGGCGGTCACCGAACCCGTCCGCGGCTCCGCGCTGCCGATGGGCCTCAACCGCCGGCCCCACTACGCGGACGGCCTGCTGCTGGTCGGCGACGCGGGCGGCACCGTCAGCCCCGCGACCGGCGAGGGCATCGCGTACGCGATGGAGTCCGGCCGTTACGCCGCCGAGACGATCGTCCAGGCGCTGGCCCGCCGCACCGACCGCGGCCGCGAACTCGCCCTGCACGCCTACCCGCAGGCGCTGCGCTCGGCCTACGACGGCTACTTCGCACTCGGGCGCCTCGCCGCCCGGGTGCTCGCCCGGCCCCGCCTGCTCGGCCCGGCCGGCGCGCTGGGCCTGAGCAGCCCCGCCCTGCTCCGGGCCGTCTTCCGGCTGATGGTCAACCTGACCGAGCCCAACTCCCGCGACGCCCTCGACCGGCTGCTGCACGCCCTCGGCAAGGTGGCCCCCAGCGGCCGGTGACGCCGACCGACCGTCCCCACCCGCGGGGGCCGGCGGCGCGGAGCCGGGCCACGGGGCTCGAACCGCAGCCCGGCTCCGTCCGCACGCCCGCGCGACCCTCCAGCGTGCACGCCCCAGGGGGCCATCCGTGCGCGGGTTGGCCGAAAGGCGAGATTTGGCCGACCCTACGGGCCAGCCGTGTTGACGAAGGATCAGCTGATCCGCTTGCCTAGGTGGCGACCTGGACACGGAGGGTGACGGATCATCCTCCGGCCGCCCCGACCCCGATACGACGGAGACACATCGTGCGCCTTCGCCTTCGCCTGCTCGTCGCGCCACTCGCCGCGGCCGTCGCCCTGATCGCCCCGAGCCTGCCGGCCTCCGCCGCCGACGCGGCCGCCACCGCCGCCACGGCCACCCCCTCAGACGAGTGCTCGACCGCCGACTACCAAGGCGACGCGCGGCTCGGCCCCGAGGACCTGCCGACCACCGGCCGGGTCGGCCGCGAACTGATCGGCTACCAGCGCACCGGCAGCCTCTCCACCGACCAGTTCCTCGCCACCTACTACAGCCCCACCGCCAACAACGGCGCCCCCGGCTGGATCTATCCGCCGGCCAACGGCTACGTCACGCTGCCGGACGGCACTCCGATCGAGTTCGAGATCACCCTCTACCCGAACCAGAACATCGACCGCTACGGCAGCGAGTACGGCAGCTTCCTCGCGCCCGAGGGCCTGCCCTACGGCACCCGGTCCATCCCGCCGCAGAGCCTGGACAGCAACCCCGCGGCGCCCTGCAACTACCACGACTACAAGGTGCTGAAGCCGTTCAAGGTGCACGCGGGCCCGATCGCCCCGTGGTTCGGCCAGCCCGGCTACGGCCTGCAGTACCAGCTCGACGCGGCCCTGGTGCCGAACGGCCCGGCCCGGCTGAACGTGCTCTGGCTGGTGGACAACGGCTACCTCGCCCGGATCTGATGACGCGTCGGTGGTGACCGGGGCCGGCCCGGTCACCGCCGGCTGCCCCGGCGGGGTGGCGGTGGCCTGCGGAAATTCGCTGGCGCGCGGGTGGTACCCCGGGGTAGGAAAGCCGCATGAACACCGTTGAGCCCACCGTTGAGCAGCGCGCCTTCCGACCGACCACCCTGGACCTGGGCGACGCCGTGCTGCGCCCATGGGGCCCGAGCACGACCGTGCGCGGTGGAGCGGCGGCCGGTATGCTCGCCGCCGCCGCCGACCCGGACATCGCCATGTGGAGTCCGATTCGCGCCACCGACCAGGCCGGGGCCGAGGCGTTCCTGGACCGCCTCGCCGCCGGCTGGGAGAGCGGCAACAGCGCCCCCTTCGCCATCGTGGGTGCCGGGGACGACGAACTGCTCGGCACCGTCGGGCTGCGCTGGGTCGACCGCGCCGACGGCCTGGCCATGATCGGCTACTGGCTGCTCCCCGCCGGCCGCGGGCGCGGCCTCGCCACCCGGGCCACCCGGGCCGTCACCACCTGGGGCATAGCCGAGTCCTGGGTCCGGCGGGTGGAGATCGCCCACGCGGTCGGCAACGAGGCCTCGTGCCGGGTCGCCGAGCGCTGCGGCTACCCCGCCGAGGGCACCCTGCGCGCCTCCCACCGCTTCGGCGACGGCAAGTACCACGCCGAGCACCTGCACGCCCGCCTGGCCGAGGACCCGGAGCCCGCCGACCTGCCCGGCGAGTGACCGACCCGGCGGGAGGCCTGCCCGCCGTGCCCGCCGTGCGACCGGCCCGCCGGGTACCGGGCCCGCCGTTCGCGATCGGGCCCGGCGCAGGTGGTCACCGTGCGTGCCGCCGCCGTGCGGTAAGCGCTACATCGGATCCGCCGACTCTCCGTATCGGGCGGGGGAGGGGGGTCCGGGCCTAACCTGGAAGAGCACGGCCGGTGCACGGCGTGCGGACGGTTGCCGTACGGGTGCGAAGCGGTGCGGCATGTGGGACGAACGCGCTTCGGAAGGCCTTCGGAAGTTCCTCGGAGACGCTCCCGAGGGGCTCCGGAACGGGAGAGGTGGGCCATGACGGTCATCTCGGCGGCACTCTTCGGTACCGACTGGCACCCGGCCCTGCCCGGTTCGGCCGAGTTGCTGCGCGAGTGCGCCGCCCGGGGCTGGACGGTCGTGCTCACCGGACCCGGGCCGGCCGGCGCCCGCGCGCTGACCGTGACCGCCCCCGGAGCCGATCCGCTGAGCGCGGCCCTCAACCTGGTGGACGGCGCCGCGTCCCATGCGGTCTACGTCGCCGGCAGCGTCCGCGAGGTACGGCAGGCCCGCCGGATCGGGGTCCCCTGCGTCGCGGTGGCGGCCGACGGCGCCGCCGGACCGGAGCTGCTGGCGGCGGGCGCGGCCGAGGTGCACCGCGACACCGCCGCCCTGCTGCGCGTGTTGGACGACAGTCTGCTCGCCCGCCCCCGGGCCTTCGGCCCGGCCGCGATGAGCGGTTAGCGCCCGTACCGGGCACATGGCTGCACCGGGCAACCGCCGGGTGCCAGGACGTCACCGGAAGTGTCGGAGGTGGCCGAGATGGACGGACCCGCCTTGAGCGGACGGGAGCGGCGGCTTCTCGAGGAGATCGAGGGTGATCTGCGTCAGGACGCCCGCCTCGACCGGCGGCTGAGCACGATGGGTGCGAAGCGTCCGAGCCGGTTCCGGCGCACGCTGCGCGGCCTGGCCCGCCGCATACCGTCGGGCGTGGTGATGACCGCGCTGGTACTGGCCGCGATCTGCCTCAGTATCGGGGTTCGGACACCCACCGCGCCGGTCCTGACGGCCATCGCGCTGGTGTGGGCGCTCGGGGTGGCCGTCTCGGTCGGCGTCGTCGTCCTGCTGCGCCGCCGTCGTAGGGGCGGAGGCGGGCGCGGCCGGTCCGGCGAGAACCGGCCCGGCGAGAACCGGCCCTGGGACCACCCGGAGGCATGATGACCACCGACCTGTGGGAGTACCGCCCGGGCTCCCACCACGCCGCGGACCTGAGCCTGACCGGCTACGAGGTGGAGGCGACCGACGGCCCGCTCGGCCGGGTGGAACACGACGCCGGCGACCACGTCCTGGTCGAGACCGGCCCCTGGGTGCCGGGGGCCCGGGTGCTCGTCCCCGTTGGGCTGATCTCCCGGATCGACCATCTGGAACTGGTCGTCCACCTGGACTGCCCGCGCGCCAGGATCCGCTCCGCCCCGCCGCCCTCGGCGGTCGAACGGGGCGGCCGCGCCGCACTGGACGCGCACTACCGGCAGTGAGCGCCGTGCCCTGGCCCCGGACCACCCTCACCGGCCTGACCATCGCCTTCCTGGTCGCCCCCGAAGGCGCCGAGCAGGTCGAACTCACCTCCCCCTGGCAGGCCGTGGCCGAGGCGGGGGGCACACCGCGCCTGCTGTCCACCGCACCCGGCCGGGTGCTGGCCTTCCACCACCTCACCCCCGGCGACACCTTCGCCGTGGACCAGCCGGTCGGCGAGGCCGACACCGCCGACTACGACGGCCTGGTCCTCCCCGGCGGCGTCGCGAGCCCCGACCACCTGCGCACCGACCAGGCCGCCGTGGCCTTCGTCCGCGCCTTCTGCGCGTCCGGCCGCCCCGTCGCCGTGATCTGCCACGGCCCCTGGACCCTGATCGAGGCCGACGCCGTCCGCGGCCGCACCCTCACCTCCTGGCCGAGCCTGCGCACCGACCTCCGCAACGCCGGCGCCACCTGGGTCGACGAGGAGGTCCACACCTGCCGGGCCGGCCGCGGAGTGCTCGTCTCCAGCCGCAGGCCCGGCGACCTGCCCGTCTTCAACGACACCTTCGTCACGGAGTTCGCCCACGCGGCGCAGGCCGCGCACCGGTGAGGCACGCGCCCGCGCACCCGGTCAGCCGGGAACCTCCACGTCCGAGAGCTTCAACGTCACCTGGTGGCCGGGCGAGTCGATCTGCGCCTCGAAGACAAGCTCCACGTCCACGCGGACGGACACCTTCGCCAGCTGCTGGTCCCAGGCGCGGTCGACGACGACCACCTCCAGGTCGGTCAGACGCGGATCCGTCTTGAACATGAACCCTTCCAGGACGGCCACCGCGTGAACCCGCAGCGATCCCAGGGTGAGGCCGTGCTCGTAGGTCTCCACGGGGTGCCACTCGACCGACCCGAGACTCGGGTCGACGTGCGACAGTGAGGCGTAGGACACGGACGACATCAGCGGCACGTGTTCGTGAACGGCGTCCAGCGTCCGCCCGCCCGCGGTCGACCCGCCCGAGAACCGTCCGCAGGTGCGGGCCACGGCATTGCGCAGCGCACTGTCGAGGGACTCTTCCGGTTCGGGCTCCGGTTCGACCACGATCACCCGCAGCAGAATCGTGCAGGAACGCCCTTCGGGGCCGTGGGAGGTGGTCACACCGACGTTCGGGTGGAGGTTGAACAACGAGCCGTTGGCGCGGCCCGAGCGGTCGAGCACGACCGCGACTCGAAGCGGATACCCCGGACCGGGGTTCGCCGCCCAGTCGGTTCGGCCCTGGCCGTGAATTGTCAGTGTGCGGACGTCGATCGGCACGCGGTGACCGGTCGTGGTGAGGTCGCAGTACCAGTCCCCGGCGGAGTCGGTACCGGGTGCGCGGTACAGCGAGACCGCGGGCGCGAGGAAGGCGGTCAGATCGTGTTCGACCTTCTCCGTGAGCTGCTGCCGGGAATGGCTGGACCGCTGCGCCGGGTAGCCGTCGGTGAAACTGATCAGCGCCAGCAGGAGCACGTGGAGCTCCTCGTGGGACACGCCCGGGTAGTGGTCGTCCAGGCAGTCGTCGACCACGCGGCACACCTCGTCGTAGACCGCCCGCACGTGCGGCGGGCGATGTCCGAGCGCCAAGGCGTTGCGCATCAGGACGGGAGCGGGCCGCTCGGAGGTCCAGGAGTGCGTGATCCTGGTGTCGAACGGGCGGTGCGCGAGGACGCCGGCGATGACCTCCAGATCGAGCAGCTCCGGTCCGCCGGGCAGGCCCGTCGAGGCCAGGCGGGTCAGGGAGTCGGAGATCGGGAGCGAGCGGCGGGCCGGGCGCTCATCCGGCGGGGCACCGAGGATGTGGAGGTTCGACTCCGGCGTACGGGACCGCAGGGCCGCCGCGGCCTCGGTGCCGGCGGAGCACGCATCGAGCAGCAGCACGAACCGCTTCGCCGGTAGGGCGTTGAACACCCTGGCCAGCCTGCGGAGCGGAACATGCTCGTTCCGGCGGGACGGGGACGAGGGCCCGGTCAGCAGCAGCTGGACGTCCTCGGCCAGCGGATCGCTCTCGGTGTGCCCGGCGAAGTACACCAGGACGGTGTCATCCGCCTGGCTGCACAGGTGCTCCAGCGCGTCGAGTACCTCGTGCCGGGTCGGGTCGAGCATGACCTGGCAGCGCTCGGCGGGGAGGTACCAGCTCGCCGGGGACGTGAGGAGGGATTGCATGTCCGTCACGGCCTGGTGGACACCGGGAAGGTCCGGCAGGGACATGTACCGGGACACCCCGATGACCAGTGCCGCGCTCCGGTCGGGGTCGGGAAGCTTCGGGCCGACCGGCTCCCCGCCGGCGGCCGCCGACCGTGCCCCGCGGCCGCCGTCCAGGACGGTCAGCAGCTCCTGCGAGGCCACCGCGAACGGTCGCAGCTCCGCCGGGAGGTCCTCGGTGTCCTCGACCGCGACCGCCGCCAGGGCCCGGCCGGGCCGGGGGCGGCGGGTGGCGATGTAGCGGGTCAGGGCGTCCTGGACGGTCCAGGCGTCGTGGCGGGTGAGCAGCGGCGCGAGGGCGGCGCGGGCGGCTCCGGTGAAGGTGAGCAGGGCCGGGCCGGCCTCCGGCGTCCGGATGTCGAGCAGGCCGCTGGTCATCAGCTCGGCGAGGTCGCTCACGCCGGCCTCCGGTACCGCCTCCTGCCGGATGAGCTGCAGCAGCGGGAGGCTGAGCCGGCTGAACGGGCTGCCCAGGGCGGCCAGCCGCTTGGCGGCGGGCGAGGCGGTGTGCAGGAAGGCCGCCGTGCGCCGGGAGTCGTCGGGCGGGGGCGCCGCGTGGGCGGCGAAGGGCGAGCTGAGGACGCCGGACTCGGGGACGAGGACGGCGTCGTGTCCGGCGGGCGCCCCGCGCATCACTCCGGCCGCCCAGCGGCGCAGCGAGTGCGGGGTGAGGGAGACGGTCGGCAGCGCCACCCAGCCCCGATCGTCGCCGAACAGGCCGCGCACCATCAGCGGGACGTCGAAGGAGAGTTCCGTGTTGTGGGCGGAGGGCGTGCGGTGGCGGACCCGGACGGCGGGCTGGTCGAGGGCGGTGGTGCCCCAGAGGCGGGCGGGCAGCGGGTTGAGCAGGACCACCGGGGTGGAGGCGCCCCAGCGGCGCAGCAGCTGCCACGGCTCGGGCCGCCGCCACCCGGGTGCGGCGCAGTCGGACAGGACGAGGACCAGGCGCCGGCCGCCGGGCGCGGTGACCCGCCCGCCTGCGACCGGCCGCCCGCGCGGGTCGGTGACGGCGGGCTCGGCTCCGACGGTCAGCCGCAGCGGCCGGATCCGGCGGAACGCGCCGAGGCCGGTGAGCAGGGCGGTGAACTCGGCGACGGTCTCCCGCCAGACCTCCATGGTCGGATGGGTGTCCACCAGGAGGACGACCTCGAACCACGGCTCCGGGGCGGGGCCGAGGACCGGTACGAGCTCGCCGCCGTTGGCGTACTCGCGCAGGGTCGCGTCGAGGTCCAGCGACCGCCGGGCGCCGCGCGGGTGGCGGCGCTTGAACGGGCGCAGGGCGCGGCCGAGTTCCAGGGCGTGCGGCAGCGACCGGCCGGCGGCCACCTCGACCGGGCGGCTGTCGGGGACCGACCCGGTGGGCCGCGGCAGGTCCTCGAACAGCGGCACACCGCGGTCGGCCTGCGCTGCGTCGCCCGCCTCGGGGACGGACCGGGGGTCGGCGTCCGCCCTGGAGGCCGGTCCCCGAGGCGGGCCGGCGGGCGCGGCGGCGGGCGGGCGGGCGCCCGGCGACTGCTCCGGGCCGTCCCCGGCCGCGACCGGCGCGGCGGCCAGCCACAGCGCGTCCGCCAGCGCGGTCGCGTCGGTGTCCGGGGGAAGGAGGCCGCTGAGGGCCGCGACGAGCGCCGCGACGCCGCCCTGCTCACGCACCGGAGAGGTCCCGCAGCATCAGTTCGAGCAGCCGCTCCCGCTGGGCGCCGGTCGGGGCCTGGTCGTCGGTCACCAGCCGGACGGCGTTCAGCAGCTGGTCCACCGCCAACTGCTCGCCCCGGCCGACCCGTTCGGCGAACGCGGTGATGATCTCGGCGGCCGGTCCCAGCGCGTCCACCGCGGCCCCGAGGTGGGACTCGACCGCCCGGCGCAGCGTCTCCCTGGTCGGGGTCGGCATGTCGTAGCGGATGCAGCGGCGCAGGAACGGCGCGGGGAAGTCCCGCTCGCCGTTGCTGGTCATCACGATGAAGGGGAAGGTCGTGCACTGGACCTTGCCGTGCCTCACCAGGTGGGTGGCACGGCCCTCCCACTCCCGGACCAGCGCCTCCTGCCGGGGGTGGCGGACCAGTTCGGGAATCTCGAAGCGCCCGCTCTCCAGGACGTCCAGCAGGTCGGCGGGCAGGTCGATGTCACTCTTGTCGATCTCGTCGACGAGTAGCGCCCTGGGGCGCTCCGCGGGCATCAGCGCCGTTCCCAGCGGGCCCAGTTGGAGGAACGGGGCGATGTCGGCGCGGCCGGAGCGCCGGGCGGCCCGGCCGCTGCGGCCGGACCGCGGACCGGAGGGGGGCTGCTGGACCCGCAGGGCGTGGATGTGGCCGAGCGCGTCGTACCGGCAGAGCGCCTCCGGCAGGGTGCTGCGGGAGGTGATGTGCCAGCGCAGCGGCTCGCCGAGCTTCAGCTCCGCCGCGACCTGCTCGATCACGGTGGACTTGCCGGTGCCGGTGTTCCCCGTGATCAGCAGCGGGCGGTGCAGGTACAGGGCGGCGTTGACGGCGTCGGCCAGCCCCTCGGGCGGCAGAAAGGCCCGGTGCGCCTCGCCGCGGGTGAAACTGCGCCACGGCGGCGGGGGAGCGAGGGTGACGTCGCGTGGCTCCCCGTCGCCGCGGTAGTAGGTGTTCCAGGACATCAGGTGCTCCTCGGGGCGGCGGGCGCGTGCTGGTCGTAGCGGGTGCAGAAGTCGAGCCAGTCGTGGTCGTGCCAGGCGGAGCGCAGGTCGGCCAGGCGGGTGAGGTGGCCGTCCGTCACCGGGTCCCGGTCGCTGCGGCCGTGCCAGCGGCGGCGGTAGGCGTCGCCGAGCCCCTCGGGCAGGCTCTCCCACAGGTGGGTGAGACAGGCCCGTCCCTCCTCGGCGAGGTCCGTGCCGTGGTCGGCGTCCGCGCACGGCCAGAACAGGATCGGGGTGTAGGGCAGGAAGGCGGTGACCAGGTCCTGGAGCTGGGGCGGGCGGTGGCCGATCCCGACCGCCCGCTGGTAGGCCCCGGAGAGCAGCGCCTCGGCCAGCTGCTCCGCCCCGGAGCCGGCGGGGTCCACCCAGTCCACGGGCGCGCACTGGTCGAGCGGCTGCTGTTCCATCTTCTCCAGCAGCGCGCGGGCGTGTTCGTTCATGCCGCGCAGCCGGGCCGGTACGACGAGCCGGCCCGCCCAGCGGAGCGTCACCGTGGCGTTGACACCGAGCCGCAGGATCCCGACCCTGGTCCGCTCCGGGTGCCAGTCCAGCAGGACGGGGGCCGCCGCCACGATGTCGACGTGCCGGACCAGGGAGCCGGGCGGCAGCAGGTGCTCCGCCCAGTCGACGACCTCGGGCAGCGCCTGCTCGACGCCGCTCTGGTCGGGCCGGCACGGGAAGTGGCGGTGGTGCAGGCAGTCCGGGCCGTCCCGCAGACAGGCGGACAGCGAGTCGGGCCAGTCGACCTGGGCCGCGTGCAGGCTGACCACCAGCCGCAGGGCGCGCTCCCGCCGCTGCCGCCGGTACGTCTCGCGGACGGTGTTGAGGCCGATCGGGTCGCCCGTGTCGCGTGCCCAGCGCTGGACCCGGGCGTCCGACAGGTCGTAGTGGCAGGCCTCCGCCATCGCGACCACGTACCAGGCCAGGGCGAGGTGCGGTGAGCTGTCGGAGGCGCTCGGCGCGCGCAGGGCGGCGTGCTCCAGCAGGTGCTGCAGCAGCGGGCGGCCGGTCAGCGAGCCGGGCGGCCGGACCGGCGGGGTGCCGCCGGCGGCCCACTGGCGGTTGAACTCGGCGGCCAGGCGGCGCAGCAGCGGGGTGGTCAGGGCCGGGCCGGCCAGTTCGACCAGGAGGCCGCCGGTGTCCATCGCGGCGACCACGCCGTCGGCCACCTCGCCGGCCCAGCGGGCGGCCGGCGGTGCGCTCGGGCCGCGGCCCTGCGCGGAGAGGCCGAGCAGCGCCTGCCTGGTCCAGCCGCCGGGCGCGGGCGGGCCGTCGGGTGTGGTCGGGCCGTCGGTCGGGTCGGCGGGCCGGGCGCGCAGGGCCCTGGCGAGGTACTCGGCGCCGATCGAGCCGATGGCGGCCGAGGGTTTCCAGGCGTGGCGCCGGCGGTTCAGCGCCAGCCAGAGCGGACCGTCGGCGTCGGCATCGCCGTCGTACCCGACGGCGTGGACGTCCTGGTCGGTCAGCTCCGGTGCGATCTTCAGCTTCAGGGCACCGGGGAGGAGGTAGTCGCCCTCGCCCGGCAGCCCGTCGTCGAGCAGCGTGGTCAGCGCACGGCTGAAGTCGAGCCGGAACGCCTCCTGTTGGACGCCGCTGGCCAGCAGGGCCGCCAGGCGCTTCCGCCCGTTCCGGAAGCCGCCGGCCAGGGCGGCGGTGCCGGGCACCCCGGTCGCGGCATGGCAGGTGTCGACCAGCGCGATGACGCCGGCCACACCGGGGTGGTCGGTGGCCCGGTCGAGCAGCGCGGCCACGTCGATCGACCCGTCGGCCGCGTCGGGGAGGCTGTCGGCGGCCATGTACCAGAGCGGCCCGCCGCTCGCCGGGGTCTGGCCGTGGCCGAGGAGGGCCAGGACGAGCGTAGCGCCGGCCTCCCCGGCCGCGCGGACGGCGGCCAGGACGGCGTCCTCGGCCTCGCGCCAGGTGACCGTGCCCGACCGCAGGTGTGCGGGGTCGGCCACCGGGCTGGGCTCGCAGCCGCCGACACCGGGGTCGGTGAGCACGTCGAACAGCCGGTCGGCCACCGTCTCCAGGCCGTCCAGGTCCGGCATCGCCGCGCACTGGGTCGCTATCAGGAGGAGGTGGCGGGTCGGTGGCTGCCAGGCATCGCTCATGGCCGCGCGGCGGTCAGGGCCGCCAGGGCCGCCATCACCGGCCTCGCGACCTCCTTGCGCCGCAGGTAGGTGGCGGCGTTGTGGGACCAGAGCGTGGCCGAGTCCAGCCGGTGCGGGGTCGGCCGGATCCCGGCGGAGTTCGGCGAGACGGCGTCGGCCAGCCTGCGCTTCGGCACCACGACGTCGTCGCCGTCCCGGAAGTCCGCCCAGGCGGTGACGGACTCCGGGGTGGCCGGCGGGCGCGGCCGCAGCAGAGGCCAGACCACGCCGCGGGTGGTGATCGGCGAGCCGACGGTCACGAACAGCTCCACCGGCCCGGGGTGTTCGGCCAGCGACTCCAGGGCGACCACGGTGCCCAGCGAGTGCGCCAGCACGATCGCGGGCCGCTCCGGGTCGAGGCAGTCGAGGACCCGCGCGCGGATCCGCTGGTCGAGGGTGCGCCCGGCGGCGTCCGGCTCGGCCCGCCGCAGGTAGCGGCCCGGCTGGGAGAGGATCCCGAGCAGCTCGACGCGGCTGAGCCGACGGGCGCCCCAGCTCAGCCCGGGGACGGCGGCGACGGCGGCCAGCATCCGGTTCAGGTGCCGTACCGCGTTCATCGCGCCCTGCGCCTGCTCGCCCGGCCGCAGTTGGGCGCGCACCCGGTCGAGTCCCCGGTTGCCGCGGTGCTCGGGCAGGGCCGCCAGTTCGTCGAGGAGCTCGGCCAGCAGGTCGAGCGTGAGCTGCGCCTGCTGCTCGTCCAACTCACCTGTTCCGCTCGCGCCCTGGGCCTGGCCCGTGGTGAAGAGGTCGCCGTAGTAGGCGAAGGAGGAGTCGGCGGACCAGTCCATGGTGAGCGCGGAGATCTCCGAGGCGAATCCGGCGGCCCGGGCCCCGTGCGCCAACGCCTGTTTCCACTCGGCGAGTTCCTGCCGAGGCTCGCGCGGGCCGCCGATGCCGTGCACGAAGACCAGCTGCGGCTTCACCCGGTCGGTCGCCATCGTTCCATCCCCCGCCCCCGCCGAACGTGCTCTCCCACCCGCCCGCCGCACCGGGGCCGAGGCCGTTCCGGTCGGGTCGAATGCGGGACAGAACAGTACCAACACCGACCCGGGGGAGGTGACCTGATCGATCGAAGGCGAAAGGGGGTTCGAGGTCAGTCCCCGCGGAGGCGGGTGAAGGTCGCCGTCGGCGGGCGGCCGCTGAGGGTGACCTCGGCGCGCAGCGGGGCGGTCAACGGGCGGAGGGTGCCGTGGTCGGGGTCGCGGACGGGCGGGGCGAGCAGGCCGGCCGCCGCCTCGGCGACCTGGCGGGCCTGCAGCGGCGTCAGCCGGGGGGAGGAGAGCAGGACCCGGCCGTCGTCGAGCTCCAGCACCAGGGCTTGGGGGCGGGCCGAAGTGCCGGTGAGGGCGCGGACGGTGGCGTCGACGGTGTCGCTGCGGCGGTACTTCACCCAGACCCGCCCGGCCCCCCGGGCCCGGTAGGCGGAGCCGGCGGCCTTGCAGACCAGGCCCTCGACGCCGGTGTCCGCCAATTGCTCCATCCAGGTCAGCGCCTCCGCCCGGTCGGTGGTGGCCAGCACGGGCTGGATCGGCGGGGGGACGTCGGCGAGCGCGGCGAGCAGCAGCCGCCGGCGGTCGGTGAGCGGGAGGCGGCGGACGTCGCGGCCGCCCGGCAGGGCCAGGACGTCGAAGGCGATCAGCCCGAGTGCCACGTCCTCGGAGGCCCGGGCCTGGCGGGTGCGCAGCAGCTCCTCGAAGGCGAACCGCCCGCCGCGCCAGGCGACCAGCTCCGCGTCCAGGACCAACCCGGCGGGCAGTCGGGCGACGGCGGCGGCGATCGACGGGAACTCGGGTGCGAGATCCCGTCCGGACCGGGACTGGAGGTACGGGGGGTGCTCCCCGCGTGCGAAGGCCAGGCAGCGGAAGCCGTCCAGCTTCAGTTCGTACTGGACGCCCGCCCCGCCCAGCCCGTCCGCCGGGGGGACGGCCGGGACGGCGGCGGGGCGCATCACCTCCACGGGTGGCGCCAGCGGCGCAGCGGCGGGCTTTGCGGTGACGGAGGGTACGGAGGGTTGTGCGGTCACGGCGCTCGGCGCTGCCGGCAGCGGGCGGGCGCGGGCCGGGTCCAGCAGCGGCGCGAGCAGGTCGCCCTGCTCCGCCAGCCGACCCGGCACCTCGGCGATGGTGAACACCAGGTCCTCCGCCGACTCCGCCGCCGCCAGCTCCGCCCAGGACACCGGCGTGGAGACGGTCGGACGCGCCCGGGCCCGGACGGTGTACGGCGCGGCGGTGGTCTTCTTGGCGGCGTTCTGCGACCAGTCCACCAGCACCCGCCCGGTGCGCCGGGCCTTCGCCATGGTGTGCACGACCAGCTCCGGGTGCTCCGCCTCCAGCGCGGCCGCCAGCGCCTTCGCGTAGGCGGAGACCCGCGCACTCGGTGTCGGCTCCAGCGGCGCCAGCAGGTGCAGGCCCTTGGAGCCCGAGGTCTTCACCCAGGCCTCCAGTCCGTCCGCCGCCAGGCGCTCCCGCAGCAGCCCGGCCACCGTGCGGCAGGTGAGCACGGACGCCCCCTCGCCGGGATCGAGGTCCAGCACCAACCGGTCGGCGCGGCCGGGCGCGGCGGCGTGCCACTGCGGCACGTGCAGTTCGAGGCAGCCCAGATTGGCCGCCCAGAGCAGCGCGGCGCCGTCGTCGAGCACCACCTGGCGGAGCTCGCCGCTGTTGCTCGGCACCTCGACCGTGCGCACCCAGCGCGGTGTCCCGGCGGGCGGGTTCTTGGCGATGAACATCTCGCCCTCGACCCCCTCCGGGCAGCGCAGGAAGGAGACCGGGCGGTCGGCCAGGTGGGGCAGCAGCGCGGTGTGGACGGCGGCGTAGTAGCGCAGCACCTCGCCCTTGAGCGTGCCGGTCTGCGGGAAGTACACCTTGTCGAGGTGCGACAGGGCGAGGGTGCGCCCGTCCACGAGCATCTGCGGCATAGCGGCCTCCCGTGGACCAGTCTGCCCGGGCCTCGGCCGCGGGGCGCGCCCGGCGGGAACCGCCGACCGGGCCCCGGTGCGAGTAGGGCCCGGCCCGTCCGGATCAGCCCGGCCGGGCAGCGCCGCGGGACGGCCCCGGGGCCGCCGGGGGCTTAGGGGCCGCCGGACGGGCCACCAGGGCGTGGGCGTCCGCCACCAGGTCCTCCACCCGCGCCCAGTCGACCGGCTCCGCATCAAGGCGGACCCCGATCCAGCCCCGGTGGCCGACGTACGGCGGGCGGAAGAACAGCCCGGGCTCCTGCGCCGCCAGGAACTCCTGGGCGCCGGCCGCCGCCGGGCACCAGAACGCCAGGCGGTCGTCGTGGTGGTGGTCGGCGAGCATCACGAAGACCCGGGCGCGCGTGCCGGTGCCCGCGAACCAGGTCGGCTCGCCGTGGCTGACCCGCTCGGACACCTCCGGGAGCGCCAGGCAGATCGCCCGCAGCCGCTCCACCGGGTCGGCCGCGGCGGCCGGGTCGGTGGCGCCGGCCGGGTCCGCGCCGTGGGCCGCGCGGGCCATGGCGGCCTCAGCCCGCCGCGGGGCGCGGGGCGCCCCGGTAGGTGCCGAAGTACCAGCGGTTGCCCTCCGGGTCCGCGGCGGCGAAGTCCCGCGACCCGTAGTCGGTCACCTGGAGGTCGGAGGTGATCCGTGCCCCGGCGGCGACGGCGCGGGCGTGCACCGCGTCCGGGTCCGCCGTGACCACGTAGGCGGTGAAGCCGCCCGGTCGCCCCGGCCACGGTTCGGCGCCCGCCGGATCCTCGCGGTCGGAGCCCAGCATCACGCCCCCGCCCTCGGGCCAGGCCAGCTCGGCGTGGGCGACGAACTCGCCCTCGCCGTAGGCGACGACCTCGGTGAAGCCGAAGGCGTCCACCAGGAACCGGATCAGGGCCCGGGCATCACGCGCCCGCAGGCTGGGCCACACCTGCGGAGCCGGCGCGGCGCCGGAGCCGGTGTCCGCGGTGGAATCCGTGCCGGAATCCGCGCTGCTGTCCGGGGCGGAGCGGGGAGTTGAGTTCGGTGCAGTGGCCATCGGAGCCGGCCTCCTCGAAGCGGGTGCACGCCCGGCCCTACCGCCGGAGCGCGTCACTGTTCCCACTCTGGCGCCGCCTGGCCCGCCCCGCCTTGGACGTTTCGGAACTTCGCGGTGTCCGGGCCCTCCGCGGCCAGCCACGCCGTCGGCGCACACCCCGCCAGCGCGCGGAACTCGCGTGCCAGGTGCGCCTGGTCGAAGTAGCCGCAGCGCACGGCCAGTTCCGCGAGGCGGGGCGGCGGCAGCGGCCCGGCGAGCAGGTGCCGGGCCCGGTCGAAGCGGATCACCCTGGCCGCGGCCTTCGGGGTGAGCCCGGTCTCGCGCCGGAAGCGCTCCTGGAGGTGGCGGGCGCTCCACCCGGTCTCCCGGGCCAGCTCCGCGACCGACAGCGCCCCGCCGCTGCGCCGCAACGCCTGCCACGCCCAGAGCACCTCGGCGGGCACCCGACCGGACGGGCGGGCGGCGCGCAGCAGCGCGCCGTCCAGCGCGGCGAACCGCTCGGGCCAGTCGGCGGCGCTCCGCAGCGCGTGCTGCAGCCGTTCGCCGACCGGTCCGAGGACGTCCCCGGCCGGCAGGTCGATCCCGGCCAGCTCGCCGGCGGGTACCCCGAACAGCGCCCGCGCGGCCAGCGGGTGCACGGCGACCTGGACGCCCGACTGCCGGCCGTCGTGGGTGATCAGGGCGGGGGCGGTGTGCAGGCCGCCGAGGAGGGTGTCGTAGCGGTCCGGCGGCTGGGCCGGGTCCGGGTGCCCGGCCACGACGAGGGGCTCGTCGAGCGTGACGATGAAGGTCAGGTACGGCGACGGCAGGCCGCGGTGGACGGCGGGGGCGATCCCGCGCTGGCGGTAGCCGGAGTACCAGGCGACGTAGGGGCGCAGGGCGGTCGCCGGCCGGGCCCGTACCGCCTCGTCGACGACGCCGGCCAGGTTCGCGGCGGTGCTTCGGGGATCCGCAGTCACGCCCCCAGTATCGGCCGGACGCGGGCCCGCTGTCGGCCGGGCGCGGGCCGGTCGCGGACGGGGGCCGGCCGCCGGGCTCGCGGGCGGCCACCGCGTTGCTTATGGTGATCGCACAGTTACGGCAAGAAGTCGGGGGAGACCCGAGGAGGAGTCCCAGTGACCACTGCCCGAGACATCATGCACACCGGTGCCCAGTGCATCCGCGCCGACCAGAGCCTCGCCGAGGCCGCCAGGATGATGGCGGCGATGAACGTCGGCGCCCTGCCGATCTGCGGCGACGACCAGAAGCTCAAGGGCATCATCACGGACCGCGACATCGTGGTCCGATGTATCGCGGAGGGCAAGGACCCGGCGCAGATGAAGGCCATGGAGCTGGCCGGGCACCTGC
Organism: Kitasatospora sp. NPDC052868; assembly: GCF_044547105.1. Taxonomy (NCBI): domain Bacteria; kingdom Bacillati; phylum Actinomycetota; class Actinomycetes; order Kitasatosporales; family Streptomycetaceae; genus Kitasatospora; species Kitasatospora sp. NPDC052868. Next base: position 224,423 of record NZ_JBITZW010000013.1, read on the forward strand.
ACTGCGTGCGCGCCGAGGACGGCATGGACGCGGTGCTGAAGAAGATGGAGCAGCACCAGATCCGCCGGATCCCGGTGATCGAGGGCGAGAAGCTGGTCGGCATGATCAGCGAGGCGGACCTGGCGATGGGCCACCGCGACGGTCAGCGGCTCACCGACCAGCAGATCATCGAGTTCATGGACAGCGTCTACATGATGCGGTGACCGATGGCCGGTCCCGGGGCCCTCGTGCGGCACGCTGCCGCGCGAGGGCCCCGGTGCGCCGGCCGCCGGACCGCCCCCCGGCCGGTCGGTCGGCCCTACCGTCTCGTATGCTGAAAACCGCGTTCTTGGCATTCGAGACTGGGGAAGAATTCCGGTCATGGGAAAGACTTACGAACGAATCGACGGCCGACTGCGGAAGTTCATCGAGAGTCAGCCCGTCTACTTTGTGGCCACCGCACCGCTTGCCGCCGACGGGCACGTCAACGTCTCGCCCAAGGGGCGGTCCGGCACCTTCACCGTGATCGACGAACTCACCGTCGCCTACCTGGACTTCGGGGGCTCGACCGCCGAGACCATCGCCCATCTGCGGGAGAACGGCCGGATCACCCTGATGTGGTGCGCCTTCGACGGCCCGCCCACCGTGGTCCGGGTGCACGGGCGCGGCGAACCGGTGTTCCGGGACGACCCGCGATTCGCCGGGCTCCTGTGTCGCTTCGAGCCGGGCGCCGACGGCTCCGCGCTGCGGGCCATCGTCCTGGTGAAGGCGGACCGGGTCAGCGACTCCTGTGGTTTCGCGGTGCCGTTCATGGACTACCGCGCCGACCGCGCCCTGCACGAGGAGTACTTCGACCGCAAGACGGACGAGGAGTTCGGTACCTACTGCGAGGGCAAGGAGCACGTCGCCACCAGCATCGACGGCCTGCCCGCCCTCCCGCTCCCGCTGCCGCCCCGGCCCGCCTGACGCCCTGAACGCGCGTGTGAGGCTGGCGCACATTCAGAAATGACGAACCGTCAGGACGGCCGTGCGCGGTAGAGGTCGCGGAGCAGGGCTATCTCGGCGCCGTGGTGGAGGAGCTCCTGGTTGACCCACCAGACGATGTCGAGGAACGGGTTCTCCGAGTCGCTGCCGTACGGGTAGGTGCTGAGGCCGACGGTGTCGAGCGCCGCGTCGTCGGCCGCCAGCAGCGCCTCGCGCCAGGCCTCGGCGGCGGCGTCGAAGGCCGCGATCGCCGAGGCGGCGTCCCCGGTGGCGGGGTAGTCGTCGCGGGTCAGCTTGCGGTCGCCGACGGTGTACTCCGCGCGGAGCGCCAGCTGTTCACCGAGGTGGCTGAGGCGCCAGGCGATGGTGGTGAGCGGTGCCGGCTCCGGGTGCGGCGGGGGAGTGGCATCGCGCCCCCAGTCGCCCGCGCCGACCAGGAGGGTGGCCTGCGGGCCCGGCCCGTCGGCGCGTCGGCGGACCGACCAGCAGCCCGGCACGGGCTCCCACAGGTACTCGTCGTCCGTCATCGCGCCGACCGCGACATCCATGCCGTTCCCGCTGTTCACGACCGGGCCGGTGAGGCGGTCGGTGAGCCTCTTGCGGGCGAAGTCGTACTGCTCCAACAGCGGAACCAGGCGTGGCACTGTCGTCATCGAATGCTCCCGGGTGATGGTCGGTCGGGTGGATCTTCGTGGGCACCCTGCCACAGCGGGGAGCCCGGGTGCGAAGGGTTTTCCGCCGCTGCGCAGACGCGGATCCACCCCGCGGCAGCGGTTCGCCCAACGGTCAGGAGGCCGGGACGAATTGGCGCCGGTACCGCACACCCGGCCGCCCGACCAGGGTGATGCTCTCGACCACCGTGAACCCGTTGCGTTCGAGCACCGCCCTGGACGCCGGATTGTCGAGGGTGGTGACCGCGACGAGTGAGCGGAGCGCGTACTCGGCCACCGCGAGCCGGCAGGCCTCCCCGACCGCGGCCGTGGCGACCCCGCGGCCCGCGGCGCTTTCGCCGATCCGGTAGCCGAGTTCGGCGGAGCCGGCGCTGACATCCACCAGGTTGACGCGCCCGATCAGCTCTCCCCGGTCGTCGACGACGACGTGGAAGTGGCATGCCCCGGTGTCCTGTTCGGCGAGCAGGTCGCGGTGGCGGGAGGCGAAGCCGGTGAAGTAGTCGTCCCCCCGGTCGGGTACGGACCGCGCGAAGTACGCCCGGTTCTCCTGCTCGAAGGCGAGCAGGGCGGGTGCGTGGTCGCTCCGGAGTCGCTCCAGTATCAACATGTCGATCAGCATAGGGAACGGCAACGGCGCCTGGTCGGTCCCGGATGTGCCGCGACGCCGCTGCTCCCTGCCCGGTGTTCGGGTGGGTGCAGCGGCGTTGTCGTGTGGCGTGTGGTGGTGCCGGGGTGTTACTTGGTGAGGC
>NZ_JBITZW010000014.1:0-119220 GCF_044547105.1 Kitasatospora sp. NPDC052868
AGCTGGCGCCCCGCCACGACGTCGGCAAGACCGTCAAACGCGAACCCACACTCCAAGCCCACCTCGCCGCGCGAGGTTAAAGATCAAGCTGAGAAAGTGTTGTGTAACTGATCAACTGCGCCTTGTGACGCACTGGTGGTGGTCTCTGCGGTCGAGGTGTCCGCGAAGATCACCGCCATGTGCGCCTGTTCGTGCAAGCCGCCCCATGACTCGTCGTTGACGGATGCTCAGTGGGCGGTGGTCGGGCCGCACGAGCGCCTGGAGATCGTCGCGGTGCCTCGCAACGCGGATGTGAAAGGCTTCCGGGTGCTGCCCCACAGGTGGGTGGTCGAGCGGACCTTCTCCCGGCTGGGACGGTGCAGACGGTTGGCACGGGACTACGGGCGCAAGACCCGCACGCCGAAGCGATGATCAAGGTCGCCACGATCCGCCTCATGGCCGCCCGCCTCGCCGGTGAGACGATCGAACCGCACGGCCCCATCGGGACCGAAGCAGCACGCCGCCTCGCCGACGACCTCAAGAGCGAGTGATCACCCGGTTACCCGACACTTTCTCAGGCGGCCGCCCGGGTCAACCGCACCCCGCGGCCGGAAACGTCCGACCCCACCCCCATAATTCTCACCAATACTCCGCAGACACTCCATCTGGTCGGGCACGGCCCACCCGGGTCGGGAACGGCCGCGAGTGTCGCGGCTTTGACGACTCTTGGGGGAGAAGTACACCGTGCGCATCCGTCACAGGGCCGGCCTGAGCGCCGCCGTGGTCTCCGCCGTGGTGGGCCTGCCGTTGCCCGCGATGGCGGCCGAACCGGCCGCCGTCCTGTACGTCCAGGGCTCCAACGGCGCCTGCACGAACAGCGGTCCGGGCACCCAGGCCCAGCCGTTCTGCACCATCCAGGCCGCTGCCGACCAGGCGCTGCCGGGCCAGACCGTGGAGGTCGCCCCGGGCACCTACGCCGAGGACCTGGTCATCAAGCGCTCCGGCGAGCCCGGCAAGCCGATCACCTTCCGCGGGGGCGGCAGTCTCCTCGAGCGGAAGTCCTTCCCGGTCATCAGCAGTGCGCAGAAGCAGCCGGTGAAGATGTCCGGCCGGCACGACATCGTGTTCTCCGGCTTCAACCTGACCCACTTCGAACTCGACGCCGTCAGCCGGGTCGAGCTCTCCGGCAACTGGATCCAGCAGCCGAACGGCGACATCCTCCGGCCTGCCGTGAGCATCACCGGTGCCAGCGACGGCGTCCGGGTCGAGCGCTCGCTCGTCAGCCTGCCCCACGGCGGCGTGAAGGTCGGTCCGGGCGCCACCGGGACGGTGATCGCCGGCAACGACTTCAGCTCCACCTTCGGGTCGGCCGTGTCGGTGACCGACGCGCCGAACACGGTCATCACCCACAACACCGTGCGCTACCAGTGGAACGTGTCGACCGCGATCGACCTGGCCGGCGCGTCCCATCACGCGACGATCACCAACAACGTCGCCGACAAGTCCGTCGTCCAGGTGTCGGCCGGCTCGACCGAGGGCACCGTCCTCGACTACAACACCGTCGAGTCGCCCTCTCCCGGTTACATCCCGGTCTACAAGTGGGGCGGCACCGACTACCTGGAGGCCCCGCAGCTGAAGGCCGCGACCGGCCAGGGCGCCCACGACCTGAACCCGTACTCGATGAGCTTCGACTTCGACCAGTTCCCGTTCTCGGTGCCGACCGCCGTGCTCGACACCTGGCAGCCCGGCATCGTGGTCGACTCCGCCGGTCCCGACGTGCCCGGCTCCCCGGCCGTCGACCTGTTCGGCCACCGCCCGATCGACCACCCCGACGCCCCCAACGCCGGCCCGAGCGGCGCGTTCCGCGACCGCGGCGCCTACGAGGTCGTCGGCTCCTTCAAGGCCGACCTCAAGGTGACCCCGGAGAGCGACTCCGACCCGCTGGCCGTCCGGATCGACGCCAACCCCGTCATGCCGACGCGGATCGCCAACTACTCCTACGACTTCGGCGACGGCACCACGGCCTCCGGGCCCAACCGCCCCGTCGAGCGCCACGTGTACGCCAAGCCCGGCAACTACACGGTGAAGCTCACGGCCACCGACGAGCTCGGTGCCACCCTGACGGGCCAGCAGTGGTTCAGCGTCGACTACACCCCGGCCGGCTACACCGCGATCGCGCCGACCCGTGTCCTGGACACCCGTGAGGCCGGCAGCCGCTACCCGCGGCTCGGCGCCGGCGAGACCATCGACCTGGACGTCCGCAAGCCCGGCTCCGCCACCCTGGTGCCCGCGGGTGCCACCGCCGTCGTGCTCAACCTGACCGCGACCGAGGGCACCGCCAACAGCCACCTGGACGTCTACCCGTCCGCCGCCGCCCGGCCGACCACCTCGAACGTGAACTTCGGACCCGGCCAGGACGTCGCCAACCTGGTGACCGTCCCGATCGGCCCGGACGGCAAGGTCGTGGTGCGCAACAACTCGGGCACCGTGCACGCCGTCGCCGACGTCCTCGGCTACTTCACGGCCGCCGCCCCCGACCGCTTCACCTCCCTCGCCCCGGCCCGGCTGCTCGACACCCGCTCCGACGCCACCCCGCTGACCGGTGGCACCCCCCGACGCCTCCAGGTCGCCGGCACCGGCGGCGTCCCGGCGGGCGCCACCTCCGCGGTACTCAACGTCACCGCCACCGAGTCCGCCTCGGCCGGCTTCGTCGCCGTCTACCCCGGCGGCACGGCCCGCCCCGCGGCCGGCTCCAACCTCAACACCGCCCCCGGCCGGAACATCGCCAACCAGGTCGTCGTCCCGCTCGGCGCCGACGGCAGCATCGAGCTGTTCACCAACGCCGCGAGCTCCCACCTCGTGGTGGACGTCTCCGGCTACTACAGCCCGGACGGCAAGGGCCTGTTCACCCCGGTCACCCCGACCCGCCTGCTGGACTCGCGGGGCAACGTCACCTTCGCGCCGTTCACCAGCCAGCGGGTCTGGCGCGTGCCCACCGGCGCGAGCGCCGCGGTGGTCAACCTGACCGCGACCGGGACCCTCGGTGCCACCCACCTCACCGCGTGGGCCACCGGGACGGCCAAGCCCGACACCAGCAACCTCAACGCCACCCCCGGGATGGACGTCTCCAACCACACCACCATCCCGGTCAGCCCCGAGGGCACGTTCGAGATCGCCAACCACGCCGGCACCACCGACGTGATCGCCGACCTCTTCGGCTACTACCGCAACCAGTAACAGCGGCCCGGAGAACCGAAGAACGCCTGAGCCCGGCTCCCTCCCGCGGGGGGGGGAGCCGGGCCTCAGGACGGCGTCACAGGTTCCTGGGTCGACGCGACCGCCAGCCGGTCCGTCCGTCACCGTCTCAGCCTGTTGTCTAACCTCGCAGGTCACTCGACCTGCTGATCTGCGGTTCTTCCCGGGACAGCGGAGGCGGCCGTTCTCCACGCTTCGAGATGTCGAGTCACGAAGAACCAGAGAACGGCCGCTGCCTCTGAGTCTCCCTGTCGAGGCGCCCGCGGGAGATGCTTTGGGCATCTTGTCCCGCTTTCGGGTCGAGTTCTACGAGAGCCTGTACAAGCGGGCAGATGTGCTCTTCGAGCTCGCCGACGCGCTATCGTCGCCCACACCCAGCTCCGCCTCGCCCGCCCGCTGGCCGCAGACCTACGCCGCCCCTGGGAACGCCCACTGCCCACAACGAAGTTGACCCCGGCCCGGGTCCGCCGAGGGTTCCGCAACATCCGCGCGAAGGCCCTCACCCCAGCCAGAGTGCCGAAACCCTCCCATCCCGGCCCCGGACGGCCACCGGGTTCGAAGAACCGCAAGCCGGCACCCCGCCACGACGTCGGCAAGACCGTCAGACGCGAACCCACGCTCGAAGCCCACCGAGCGAAGAAAGCGGCTGCAGGTTGAAGATCAAGCTGAGGCCAGGGGCGGGGCCGGCCTCAAGGAGCCCGACGGCCGGTCCGCTGCCAGTACGAGCGGGCCGCGACCGCCAGTGCCACCCCGTACACGGCGAAGGCGCAGAAACCGATCCAGCCCACCAGCAGGGCGTCCGCCTCGCTGTGGAAGTCGCCGGGCCGGATCGTCACCGCGCCCGCCGTGGCGAGGGCCAGGTACCCGAGACCGAGGACGCCGTACGGCGCGAGGGTGGCGGCGCCGAGCAGAGCGGGGGTGAGCGGCAGCCAGCGGGGGACGGGGCGTCCGCGCAGCACCATGGTCCACCGCGGGAAGACCCGGCCCCACGGTCGGACCAGGCCCCAGAGCAGGAACACGCCGAGGGCCGCCAACAGCACCGTCCCGTCCAGGCCCCAGGACTCCAGGGTGAGCCAGATCCCGGAGGCGCCGTTGCGTTCCGAGGCCGCGCGCATCTCGGCGCCGTCCGTTCCGGCGAAGGTGCCGCCCAGCACCCAGACCAGCTTCATCGCGACGTACGGCGCAAACGCCAGCGTCCCGGCACAGGCGGCGAGTTGGACCCGGCGCGGGGCCGGTCCGACGGGCTCGGCCGTCGTGGCCGGGCGACCCGGGCGGGCCGTCCCGGCCAGGAGGACGGCGCCGAGCGCCGACAGCGCGTGCAGCCCGGCATCGGCCTGACTGTCCACGCCCTGGCCGAAGATGAGCGTGATCACGTCCATCAGCAGGCTGAACGCCGCCGCCACCGCCAGCGCGCAGAGCGCCAACAGGGCTCTACGCAAAGGCTGTTGCAGGCCGAGACGCACCACCGCCAGGCCGACCCCAACGGCCACCACGCCAACCGCCGCGACCGCCCACCCCAGCCAGGGCAGTCCGAACAGTGCCCGGCCGCCCGCGGCGCAGCCGGCCCCCAGTGCGGCGTAGGCCGCGCCCCACCCCGCAACGCCCCATCCGTTCACCACCCATCCGTTCACTGCCCGTGCGTTCGCTGCCCGTGCGGCGATCCGTCCGATGTCTGCCATGCCCCCACGCTCGCACCGGCGTTGGCCGCCCGGCCTCCACCGCCCGGAGGAAGCCGCTCCCCCGGCAGGGGGATCCGGTCCGAGCCGAGCCCCGATCAACGGAATCCCCTTGCCCTGGAGTGCACTCCAAGATCTACCGTCGGGACCCACAGCCGACCACCACCGGCCACCGCCCGCCCACCACCCACTCCAGGGAGCCTGAACCATGCGCTACCGCGTCCTCGGCGGCACCGGCATCGAGGTGAGCACCCACTGCCTCGGCACGATGATGTTCGGCGCCGTCGGCAACCCCGACCACGACGACTGTGTCCGGATCATCCACGCCGCCCTCGACCAGGGCATCAACTTCGTCGACACCGCCGACATGTACTCCGCGGGCGAGTCCGAGCAGATCGTCGGCAAGGCCCTCGCCGGCGGCCGCCGGGACGACGTGGTGCTCGCCACCAAGGTGCACTTCCCGATGGGCGAGGGCCGCAACCGAAGCGGCAACTCGCGGCGCTGGATCGTCCGCGAGGTGGAGGAGAGCCTGCGCCGGCTGGGCACCGACTGGATCGACCTCTACCAGGTGCACCGCCCCGACCACACCACCGACATCGAGGAGACCCTCTCGGTGCTCGGCGACCTCGTCCGGGCCGGCAAGATCCGCGCCTTCGGCTGCTCGACCTTCCCCGCCGAGGAGCTGGTCGAGGCGTACCACGTGGCCGAACGCCGGGGCCTGCAGCGGTTCCGGACCGAGCAGCCGCCGTACTCGCTGCTCGCCCGCGGCATCGAGGCGAACGTGCTGCCGGTCGTCCAGCGGCTCGGCATGGGCGCGCTGACCTGGAGCCCGCTCGCCTCCGGCTTCCTCACCGGGCGCTACCGCAAGGGCCGTCCGATCGACATGACCTCCGGCCGCGCCGCCCTCACCCCGGCCCGCTTCGACCCTGCGCTGCCCGGCACCGCGGCCAAGCTGGACGCCGTCGAGGAGCTGTCCGCACTGGCCGAGGAGCTCGGCCGCACCCTCCCCGAGCTGGCCATGGCGTTCCCTCTGGCGCACCCGGCCGTCACCTCGGTGATCATCGGTCCGCGCACCATGGGACAGCTGGAGGGCGCCCTCAAGGGCGCCGACCTCGTCCTGGACGACGACGCCCTCGACCGCATCGACGCGATCGTCCCGCCCGGCACGAACGTCTACCACCCCGACGGCGTCTGGAAGCCCCCGGCGCTCACCGACCCGGCCCTCCGCCGCCGCACGCCCGCCGCCCGCGCGGCCGGCTGACGCCGCGGGCCGCCGCGGACACCCGGTCCGAGCCACCACACGGACCGACCCACCGGACCGACCCACCGGACCGAGCACCCGGACCGCGCTACCGCCGGAGCAGGTCGACCAGGCCCGTCAGGTCCTCCTCGCCGCCCCCTTCCTCGAGCCGCCGCCGCATCAGCTCGAAGAAGGGGGTGAGGAGTTCCGGGCTGACCCCCTGCTCCTCGGCGGTGCGCAGGAAGGTCGGAGTGCCCGCGACCTGCATCGCGAGGTTGGAGACGACGTCCGTGACGTAGTCCCCGCTCTCCAGCTGCTCGGCACTGCGCTGCGCCGAGTGCGCCATCGCTCCGACCCAGCCGCTCAGCAGCGGGGCCGCCGCGGTCGGCGGCACGGCCTCCTTGCGCAGCAGCGCGAAGGCGTGCGTGAGCCCGGCGAACATGCCGTACATCGCGCTCAGCAGCGCCACGTCGTACAGCGCGGCGAAGCCTGCGTCCGCCCCGACGTACGTGGTGCCGGCCGGGACGGCCAGGGCCTCGCGGTGCTCCTCGAAGAGTTCGGCCGAGCCGCTGTAGAAGACGTACCCGCCGGCCGCCGGGACGCCGATCATCCGCGGGACGGCCATGATCCCGCCGTCCAGGTAGCGGGCGCCGCGCTCGCGGGCCCATTCGGCGCGGGCCCGGGCCTGGCCGGGAGTGCTGGTGACGAGGTTGACGACATCCTTGCCGGACAGGTCGACGCCGGACAGCGCCTCGTCCACGGAGGCGTCGTCGAGCAGGCAGACGACCACCAGCCGGTTGGCGGCAACCGCCTCGGCCGCGGTCGCGGCGACGCCGGCGCCCTGGGCGGCGAGCGGTTCGGCCCGTGCGGGGGTGCGGTTCCAGACGGTGGTCGGGTGCCCGGCGGCGAGCCAGGTCCGGGCGAGCGCGGTGCCCATCGCGCCGAGGCCGAGCAGGGTCAGCGGGGTGCGGGAGATGTTCTCAACCATGTTCTGTGCCATGCCGACCAGGCTCGTCGCAGGCCCCGGAGGTGATCAAGTACGCACTTGGGAGTGGGTGGTTACCCTGGGGTGAGCATCCAGGTCGGAAGGTGGGGGCATGGCGACCGTATCGAGGCCGGGCGCGTACGTCTGCGGGATCGACGCCGCGATGGACGTCATCGGCGGCAAGTGGAAGGTGCTGATCCTCTGGGCGCTGGACGACCGCGGGAGCTGCCGTTTCGGCGAACTGCGCCGTCTGGTGCCGGGCATCACCGAGAAGGTGCTCGCCGCCCACCTGCGCGAGCTGGAGGCGGACGGCGTGGTGCACCGCGAGGCGTACGAGGAGGTGCCGCCGCGCGTGGAGTACTCGCTGACGGAGGCCGGGGCCCGGCTCAACGCGGCGCTGGCCCCGTTGGGGGCCTGGGGCCGCGAGAACGTCCTCGGCGGCGACCCGCACCCCGTCCAGGTCGCCTGAACCCCCTGAGGCCCTGAGAGCAGGGCCTCACACTGGAGGCCTGGCGATCGCGACCTCAGGCGATCGCCGCCGCCACGATCGCCGCCACCGAGATGTTGCAGCTGGCTGTGACCCACACCGCCGGGTGCGGCTCCGGGTCGACCAGGATCGCGCCGAGCTTGCCCGGCGTCAGCACGTCCACCGCCCAGAACGCGACGGCCATCAGCAGCAGGCCCAGCAGGCCGAAGCAGGCGGTGGACGCAAGGCCCTTGCCGAAGTCCTCGTAGGTGTACATGATCGCGGTGAAGACGATGCCGCCGATGCCGAGCAGCGCGGAGCTCAGCAGCACCGCGGCGTTGCGGTTGCGCTCCACCCAGATCTGGTGTCCCAGCTTCCCGGGAGTCAGCACGTCGACCAGGCCGACGCCGAGGAGCAGCAGCACCACGCCGACGCCGCCGAAGGCGGCCGCGGCACCGAGGCCGTGCAGGATGTCGTTCATGGGTGTCTTCCCCCCGGGTCCGTTCACTGAGTCCGGCTGAGCCCGGTGCGGTCACCGGGCTCCCCCGGTCAAGGATCGGCAAAACATATCCCATCGGGTCAACACCCGACCGGGGAACCGGGGCCCCTCCCGTCGGTCCGGCCGCGCGCCTACTCCTCCGTCAGGTGGTCCACGCAGGCCGCGACGGCGAGCAGCAGACCGGCGTCCGCACCGTCCGCGATCTCCACGCCGTAGCTGTCGCGGATCCGGAACCACTTGCGGGAGATCCGGGCGAGGTCGTCGCCGTGGCTGTTCTCGATCCGGTAGTCCTTGTCGATCAGGTTCCCGTGGATCTTCAGCTCGCCGCCGCCCGCGAGTTCCACGTGGTACTTGTCGCGGAACGGGGTGAACAGCTTCTCCCGGACGGTCGCGATCACGTCCCCGTCGGCGTTCTCGATCTTCATCGCGTCCCGGACGGTGAACGCCTTCTCCTTGATCACGGCTAGGACCCGGCCGCTGGTGTCCTTCAGCTCGAAGGTGTCCCGCAGCCGCAGCACCTTGCCGTCCACCAGGAACGCCCGGTGCCCGTTCTCGTCCTCGATCCAGTAGTCGTCGCCGATCGTGAACAGCTTCTCCCTGATGAGGTACCGCATAACGCCTCCTCCGAGTGGACCTGCCCCCCATTCGACCCGAACGGGTACCCGGCACGAAGCACCGCCACACACGGGCGTTGAATACCGGCATGCGCCCCTCTACCACCGTGCCCCTGCGCTCCGAGCGCCTCGACCTGCTCCCGATCGGGCCCGAGCACGCCGAGGGGATGGCCGAGGCGCTCGCCGACCCGGCCCTGTACGCCTTCACCGGCGGCGAACCGCCCACCGCCGACGCCCTGCGCACCCGCTACACCCGCCTCGCCGCGGGCTCCCCCGACCCGGCCCAGGCCTGGGGCAACTGGGCCCTGCGACTGCGCGCCGACGGCCGGCTGACCGGCTACGTCCAGGCCACCATCGGCCCGCAGGCCACCGAGGTGGCCTGGGTGATCGGCACCCCCTGGCAGGGCCGCGGCCTGGCCACCGAGGCCGCCCGCACCCTGCTCGCCCACCTCACCGCGGGCGGCGTCACCACCGTCCTCGCCCACATCCACCCCGACCACCACGCCTCCGCCTCCGTCGCCCGCACCCTCGGCCTGACCCCCACCGGCGAGCTCCACGACGGCGAGGTCCGCTGGCGCCTCGACCAGCCCGCCCGGACCACCTGAGGAACCCGCGGCAACACCCACCGGGACCGGAGGGCCCTGCGCCCATGCCGGGGCACGATCACCACCCCCCATAGTTCCGATCTTCATATTTCTTCAACTTCCGTACACGGGAAGGAACATGAAGACGGCGACGCTGCGGCGCGCCCCGAAAGTTGATAAGTTCATTTCGCCGGAGTCGGCATGTATCAACTTCGTGGGGAGCGCCCGTGGCAGGCAGGGGAAGACCCAGTCGCAGCACCGTCTACCAGCGGCTGAGCGGAGCGCTGGCGGAGCTGAACGAGCGATTCGGCGGCTTGCCGAACCCACGCGAGGCACAGGACATCTGGGACGACATCTGGCACCAGGAAGCCCACCACTCGACCGCCCTGGAAGGCAACACACTGGTCCTGCGCGAAGTCGAGGCCCTGCTGGATCAGGGGCGGGCCGTCGGAGCGAAGCCACTGCGCGAGTACAACGAGGTGCAGGGCTATGCCGACGCCGCCAGGTGGGTCTACGGGCAGGCGCTTGAACCGGACGCCTGGCACGACGGGCGGCTCATCACACTCGCCGAGGTCCGCCACATCCACCACGTGGCGATGGCGCCGGTCTGGAACGTCGCACCCCATCCGGAAGCCACCGATAGGGAGGGGCCCGGCAGCTTCCGAGAGCACGACATCGCCCCGTTCTCGGAGGGGATGACCCCGCCTGCGTGGACGCTCGTACCGGCCCGGATCGAGCACTGGGTCGGCGAGGCATGCGCTTTCGGGCAGCGGATCGAGAGCGGCGCGGAGCTTGAGCAGCCGCTCCCCGAAGTACTGGCAGGCATCCACAACCGCTTCGAACGGATCCATCCGTTCCTCGACGGCAACGGCCGCACCGGGCGGTTGGTGATGAACCTCGTCCTGGTCCGCCTCGGATACCCGCCGATCATCATCCTGAAGCGACAGCGGGACGCCTATCTGTCCGCGCTCCGGCGCGCGGATGCGGGCGACTGCGGCGCCCTGGGCGAGCTGATCGCGCGCGCCATGGAAGACAACCTGAACCGATTCATCGTCCCGAACGTCGCCGGCCCGGCCCGCCTGGTACCGCTCATGGCGCTCGTGGACGAGGACCTCTCCCTGGCGGCACTGCGCCAGGCGGCGCAGCGTGGGCGGCTCAACGCCGTGCAGGGACAGGACGGGGTGTGGCGCTCCTCCAGAAGGTCGGTTGCCGCCTACAAGGCGAACAAGCACCAGCGGCGGCCCCGCTCCAACGGCTCGTGAACGAAGCCGTTGGAATACCTCCGGAGCCCCATGGGGTTTGATTGACTCATGGCATCTCGTGCACGTGTACGCGCCCCCGAGCTGGTCGGGGCAGGCGGTTGGCTGAACACCGGTGGCAAGGAGCTCACGCTCGCGGACTTCCGGGGCAAGATCACCATCCTGGACTTCTGGACGTTCTGCTGCATCAACTGCCTGCACGTCCTGGACGAGCTGCGCGAGCTGGAGGAGAAGCACCGCGACACCGTGGTGATCGTCGGCGTGCACTCGCCCAAGTTCGTGCACGAGGCCGACCACCAGGCGGTCGTGGACGCCGTCGAGCGGTACGAGGTGCACCACCCGGTGCTGGACGACCCGGCGCTCGTCACCTGGAAGCAGTACGCCGTCCGCGCCTGGCCGACGCTGGTGGTGATCGACCCGGAGGGGTACGTGGTCGCCCAGCACGCCGGTGAGGGGCACGCGCACGCCATCGCCCGGCTGGTCGAGGAGCTGGAGGCGGAGCACGAGGCCAAGGGCACCCTGCGGCGTGGCGACGGCCCGTACGTGGCGCCCGAGCCGGTCGCGGGCGACCTCCGGTTCCCAGGCAAGGCCCTCCGGCTGCCGAACGGGCACTTCCTGGTCGCCGACTCCGGCCACCACTCGCTGGTCGAGCTGGCCGAGGACGGCGAGCGCGTGGTGCGCCGGATCGGCGACGGCGAGCGCGGCCTGGTCGACGGCACCAGCCCCCGGTTCAGCGAGCCGCAGGGTCTGCTGCTGCTCCCCGAGGGCCCGGTCCGCGACGCGCTGGGCTGCGACGTGATCGTCGCCGACACCGTCAACCACGCGCTGCGCGGCGTCCGGCTGGCGGACGGCGCCGTCACCACCCTGGCGGGCACCGGTCGGCAGTGGTGGCAGGGCTCGGCGACCGAGGGCCCGGCCCGCGAGGTGGACCTCTCCTCGCCGTGGGACGTCGCCTGGTTCGACGGCAGGGTCTGGATCGCCATGGCCGGGGTGCATCAGCTCTGGTCCTACGACCCGGCCGCCGGCACCGTCGGCGTCGCGGCCGGCACCACCAACGAGGGCCTGGTCGACGGACCGGCCGCCGAGGCGTGGTTCGCGCAGCCGTCCGGGCTCGCGGTGTCGGCGGACGGCGAGCGGCTCTGGGTGGCCGACTCGGAGACGTCGTCCCTGCGGTGGGTTTCACGTGAAACGAAGACGGTGCACAGCGCCGTCGGCACCGGCCTGTTCGACTTCGGCCACCGCGACGGCGCGGCCGACCAGGCGCTGTTCCAGCACCCGCTCGGCGTCACCGTGCTGCCCGACGGCTCGGTGGCGGTCAGCGACACCTACAACCACGCGCTGCGGCGCTTCGACCCGGCGAGCGGCGAGGTCACCACGCTGGCAACCGACCTGCGCGAGCCCTCCGGGGCGGTGCTGGTGGACGGCGACATCGTGGTGGTCGAGTCCGCCCGGCACCGGCTGACCAGGCTGCGGCTGCCCGAGGAGGCCGTCCGGGTGGAGTCGGTGGCGCACCGCACCCGGCGGGCGGCCACCGAGGTCGCGCCGGGCGCGTTCCAGCTGGACGTGGTGTTCTCCGCCCCCACCGGCCAGAAACTGGACGAGCGCTACGGCCCGTCCACCCGGCTGCTGGTCAGCTCCACCCCGCCTGAGCTGCTGGTCTCCGGGTCGGGGGCCGACTCGGCGCTCTCCCGCGAGCTGGTGCTCTCCGCGGAGGTGGCCGAGGGCGTCCTGCACGTCTCGGCGATGGCCGCCTCCTGCGACGACGACCCGGAGATCGAGTACCCGGCCTGCCACGTCCACCAGCAGGACTGGGGCGTGCCGGTGACGCTCACCGCGGACGGCGCGCAGCGCCTGCCGCTGGTCCTGGCGGGCATGGAGTAGCCGACGGCGTCCAACGCCACGGAACGACGACGGAAGGGCCCGGCGGAGAGACTCCGCCGGGCCCTTCCGGGTAGCCGCTCAGCCCTCCAGGAAGGCCTTGATCGCGCTCGCCAGCAGGTACGGGTCGTCCGCCCCGCACAGCTCGCGCGCCGAGTGCATGGACAGCGCCGCGATGCCGCAGTCGACGGTGCTGATCCCGAGCCGGGCCGCCGTGATCGGGCCGATCGTCGTGCCGCAGGGCATGGCGTTGTTGGAGACGAAGGTCTGCCACGGCACGCCGGCCCGCTCGCAGGCCGCCGCGAACACCGCCCGGCCGACGCCGTCGGTCGCGTACCGGTTGTTGACGTTGACCTTGAGGATCGGGCCGCCGTTCGGCATCGGGTGGTGCCCCGGCTCGTGCCGCTCGCTGTAGTTCGGGTGGACGGCGTGGCCCATGTCGGAGGAGAGGCAGACGGTGCCCGCCAGCGCCCGGGCGCGGTCCTCGGGGCTGCCGCCGCGCGCGTAGACACTGCGCTCCAGGACGTTGCCGAGCAGCGGGCTCTGCGCGCCGGTGTCCGACTCGCTGCCGGTCTCCTCGTGGTCGAAGGCGGCCAGCACCGGGATGTACGGCAGGTCCGCGCCGTCCGTCGCGGCTGCGGTGGCGACGGCGGCCAGCGCGGCGGCGGCCGCGTGCACCGACAGCAGGTTGTCCAGGCGCGGGCCGGCCAGCAGCTCGCGGTCGCGGCCCAGGTAGGAGGCCGGCTGCACGTCGTGCGTCATGAGGTCCCAGCCGGCCACGTCGGCCGCCTCGACACCCGCCCGCTGGGCGACGTAGGAGATCAGCGAGCCCTCGTCGACCGGGCCGAGGCCCCAGATCGGGGTGAGGTGGCGCTGCTTGTCGAGCTTCATGCCCTCGTTGACCTGGCGGTCGAGGTGGATCGCCAGCTGCGGCACGCGCAGCAGCGGCTCGTCCAGCTGCACCAGCCGCGAGCTGCCGTCGCGCAGCGCGAGCCTGCCGGAGAGGCCGAGGTCGCGGTCCAGCCAGGTGTTCAGCGGCACGCCGCCGTAGATCTCCACCGCGACCTGTCGCCAGCCGGCCGACCCGGTGTCCGGCACCGGCTTGACCCGCAGGTTCGGCGAGTCGGTGTGCGTGCCCACGACCCGGAACGCCGTCTCCGGGCCCGCGCCCTGCGGCACGTACCAGGCGATCAGCGCGCCACCCCGGATGACGTAGCGCCCCCCGGCCGCCGCGTCCCAGGCGTCGGCCTCGGCGACCTGCCGGAAGCCCGCCTTCTCCAGGCGCTCCGCCGCGCTGGCGACCGCGTGGTAGGGCGACGGGGAGGTGCCGAGGAAGGCGATCAGATCATCGGTGTGCGTCCGGTCGAAGAAGGCCTGGCGGGCGGCGGTCGACATGCTGCTCCTGAGTCGAGGGAGGGCTGAAGCCGGATTGGGGGTCGACTTCGCACCCTGAGCATATGCCCGTACACGGACATGACACTCGGAACCCGGCAACGGATGCAGAACGCAGACACAACCGTGAAGTGACGCCCCGCCGGTCCCCGAACCCCCGTCGGGCACCCAGGGATTCCGGCCGCTTGCACAGGGTCATCACATATCCCCCTCCCCACCCTTTCACAAATGACGGGCCGTCAGCGAACCGGACGGGCGCCTTCCAGCCCTTACGGCACGGCCGCGGCTGCGGCCGCCGGTCGAGCGTGGAGCGGCCGGTGCACCATTGCCCACCCGGCGCGGCGGGTGAGTTGGGACTGCTCGCCCGCCGACCTGGTGACCAACATCACCACCGTCCGAGCCGGTGGTCGCGGTCCGCCTGACCGCCCCCGCCCGAATCCGGCCGAGCCGGCCGACGACCGCCAGAGCAGCTGACGACCAGAGCGACTGAGACCCCGAACGGGTCGGGCCCGCGCCCCGCCAGGCCCGGAGCGCACCCCGTTGCACCCGTCCGACGGCTGATCGACGATACTCCCCCGGGAGTGAAGTCACCGGGGGGAGAAGCACGTTGACGACCACCACGATCGAGGCCGCCGAGCCGGCCGACGCCGCGGCGCCCCCGCGCCGCTCCCGGTCCGCGCGGCGCCGACGGGTGCTGGCGCTGGTGGCGGCGGGTGCGGCCCTGCTGGCGGTGGCCGGCCTGGGCGCCGCCTCGCTGGTGAAGTCCCCCGCCGAGCGGGCCGCCCAGGCGGCGGCGCCGCCGAACAGCCTGATCACCGCGCCGGTGACCAGCCAGGTGCTGAACCGCTCGGTGCCGGCCCGCGCGGTGGTCTACCCGCCGGCCCAGTACGACATCGTCCCCTCCTCGGCCTCCCCCGACGTCACCCGGCTGTACGTGTCCAAACTGGCCGTGAAGACCGGAGACGCCGTCAACAGCGGGCAGTTACTGGCCGAGGTGTCCGGCCAGCCGCTCTTCGCACTCAACGGGCCGGTGCCCGCGTACCGGGACATCAAGCCCGGCAGCAGCGGTCCGGACGTCACCGAACTGCAGGACGCGCTGGCCGGCCTGGGGTACTCGCTGCGATCGGACGACAAGGGCGCCTTCGGCCCGGGCACCGCGCAGGCGGTCACCGAGTTCTACCGCAGACTCGGCTACCCCGCGCCCACCACCGGCGCCACCACCCAGCAGGCCGTGGACGCCGCACAGAAGGCCGTGGACGCCGGCCGGCAAACGGTGGACTCGCTCACCGCGCAGAGGAAGGCCGGCCAGAGCAGCGCGGCCCAGCCGCCGACGCCCGCCCCCACCGGCACCGGTCCCGCCGGCACCGCGGGAGCGCCCACCGGAGCGCCCGCGGGAGCGCCGCCCCCCGCCGCCGGGCTCGACATCGACCAGCAACTCGCCGCCGCGAAGAAGCAGTTGGCCGCGGACAGAACCGCCCTCGACAAGGCCCAGGCGGTGAACGGCCCGATGGTGCCGGCCGCCCACGCCGTCTTCCTGCCCACGCTGCCCGCCTCGGTCACCGCGGTCAACGGCTCGGTCGGCACCCCCGCGACCGGCACCCTGCTCTCGCTCACCAGCGGCGGCCTCAGCGTCACCGGGCAGCTGACGCCCGCCCAGGCCGCGGGCGTCAGGGCGGGGATGGCCGTGGAGATCCTGGTCGAGGACACCAACACCACCCTGAAGGGCACGGTGGGCGAGGTCGGCACCCCGACCACCGCGGCGCCCGCCGGCAAGGTGATCACGCTGGGCGGCGGAAGCGGCGGCACCGGCGGAAGCGGGCCGGGGACAGGCGGGTCAGGGGGCAACGCCGCCCCGGGCGCCCCGCAAGCCCCGAACGCCGGCGGCCCGGGCGCGGGACCGGCCTACGTCCCCGTCGTCATCGCCCCCGCCACCCCGCTGCCCGCCACCCTGAACGGCCGGAACCTGCGGCTCACCGTGCTGAAGGACAACACCGGGCAGCCGGTGACGGCCGTCCCGGTGGCCGCGATCTCCACCAACGCGGCCGGCCGGACCTCGGTCACCAGGGTCGACGCCGCCGGCAACCGGACCACCGTCCCGGTCACCACCGGGGTGAGCGCCGACGGCATGGTCGCCGTGGTGCCCGGCGTCGGCGCCGAACTCAGGCCCGGCGACCAGGTGGTGGTCGGCCGATGACCACCACCGGCCCGACCACCACGCCCGGCACCACCGACACCACCGGCACCCCGCCCGTGATCGCCCTGTCCGGAGTCGGCCGCAGCTACCCGGGACAGCCCCCGGTCACCGCGCTGCACCCGTCCGACCTGACCGTCCACCGCGGGGAGTACCTGGCGATCACCGGCCCGTCCGGCTCCGGCAAGTCCACCCTGCTGCACCTCCTCGGCCTGCTCGACACCCCCAGCCGGGGCCGCTACGAGCTGGACGGCATCGACACCGGCGGCCTGCGCGACCGGGACCGGGCGACCCTGCGCGGGCGCCGGATCGGCTTCGTCTTCCAGTCCTTCCACCTGCTGCCGCACCGGACGGCCGAGGAGAACGTGGTGCTGGCCCAGGTCTACAACCGCACGCCCCGCGGCCGGCGCCGCGCGGCCGCCCTGGACGCGCTGCGCCAGGTCGGCCTCGGCCACCGCAGCGACGCCCTGCCCAGCACGATGTCCGGCGGCGAACGGCAGCGGGTGGCGATCGCCCGCGCCCTGGTCAACCGCCCCAGCCTGCTGCTCTGCGACGAGCCGACCGGCAACCTGGACCCGGCCAACGCCGGAGCGGTACTGGCCCAGTTCGACGAGCTGCACGCCCAGGGCTTCACCCTGGTGGTCATCACCCACGACCCGGCCGTCGCCGCCCGCGCCGGGCGCAGGATCGCCATCCACGACGGCGTCCTCGACGAGGCCGGACCGGCGGTCACTCCACGTGCCGCTCCCCGCGAGGGCGCCGACGCCGGAGTGCCTCGCTGATGGCCCGCGGCGCACTGCCCGAGCCGCCCTCCCGGCTCCGGCTGCGGGACCTCTGCTCGGAGGCCCTGACCGGCGTCCTCCAGCGCCCCGGCCGCTCGGTGCTGACCATGCTGGGCACGGTGCTGGGCATCGGCGCGTTCGTCGCGGTGCTCGGCCTCACCGCGACGGCCTCCGGCCAGATCGGCGAGCAGTTCAGCCTGACCAGGGCCACCACGGTGAACGTCTCCGACCGGCCCGCGACGGAGGGCGTCGCGCCTGGCGCCAACCCGCCGACCCACTTCCCCGAGGACGCCGACCGCCGGATCGACGGGATCGACGGGGTGCGCGCGGGCGGCGTCTGGTGGGCGGTACCGGGCCCTCCGGTGCTCTCCGGCCGCCCGAACGGCGCGAACGAGGGAACGGGCCTGTCCGTGCTCGCGGCCACCCCGGGCGCGGTGGCCGCCATGGAGCCCACCATCACGGCCGGCGTCACCATGGACCCCTTCGTCCAGCGGACCGCCCAACCGGTGGTGCTGCTCAGTCAGACCGCCGCCCAACGCCTCGGCGTGAGCCGGCTGGACGCCCAGCCCGCCGTCTTCATCGACTCCGCGCCGTACACGGTGATCGGGATCTACTCGGACGTGCAGCGGCAGTCCGGCGCGCTGCTCGGACTGATCATCCCGGCCAGTACGGCGCTGGCGCAGTTCGGCAACCCCGGGGCGGAGCCCGAGCACGCGGCCCAGGCGCTGGTGGCCACCCGGGTCGGCGCCGCCCCGGTGGTCGCCGCACAGCTCCCGCTCGCCCTGCGGCCGGACGCGCCGGAGGCCTTCACGGTCGTCCCGCCGCCCGACCCGCACGGCCTCCAGGACAGGGTGGCCTCCGACCTGACCGGCCTCTTCCTGGCCCTGGCCGGGATCTGCCTGCTGGTCGGCGCGGTCGGGATCGCCAACACCACCCTGGTCGCCGTCCTGGAACGGACCCGGGAGATCGGCCTGCGCCGCTCGCTCGGCGCCCGGACCGGCCACATCGCCGCCCAGTTCCTCACCGAGTCGACCGCCCTCGGCACCCTGGGCGGCCTGATCGGCACCGCCCTCGGCGTGGTCACCGTGGTCGCCGTCGCGGCCGCCCGGGACTGGACCGCCGTCCTCCAGCCCGCCACCACGCTGCCCGCCCCGCTGATCGGCAGCGTGGTCGGGCTGCTGGCCGGCCTCTACCCCGCGCTGCGCGCCGCCCGCACCGACCCGCTCCAGGCCCTCCGCAGCGGCTGACCGGGCCGCTGCGGAGACCGGTGGTCCAGAGGACCCGGGCGGCCGCGGACAGCACGAAGGGGGCCCGCCGGGAAGGCGGGCCCCCTTCGTACTGAGGGTTGGGTCAGGCGGTCAGAGAGGTGTCACACGCGGCAGGTGCCGACCGGGCGACGGGTGGGCGTCCTAGAACGCCTCCTCCGCCAGCTCCATGATCTCGTTGTCGACGCCCTCGGCGATCAGGCGCTGCGGGGTGATCGTCGGCAGGACGTTCTTGGCGAAGAAGCGGGCCGCCGCAACCTTGCCCTGGTAGAACGGGACGTCCTTCTCGGAGGCGCCGGCCTCCAGCTTGGCCAGGGCCACCGCGGCCTGGCGCAGCAGCAGCCAGCCGATCACGACGTCGCCGGAGACCATCAGCAGGCGGGTGGTGTTGAGGCCCACCTTGTACATGTTCTTGACGTCCTGCTCGACCGAGGAGAGGTCGGCCAGCAGCTTGCCGACGATCGCCTCCAGGTCGCCCGCGGCCTTGGCGAGCAGCTCGCGCTCGGCGGCCAGGGCGTCGCCGCCCGCGGCCGAGCCGAGGAACTTCTGGATCTGCTCGGACAGCGCGGTCAGCGCCTGGCCGCCGTCCTTGACGATCTTGCGGAAGAAGAAGTCCTGGCCCTGGATCGCGGTGGTGCCCTCGTACAGGGTGTCGATCTTCGCGTCCCGGATGTACTGCTCGATCGGGTACTCCTGCAGGTAGCCGGAGCCACCGAAGGTCTGCAGGGACTGGGCGAGCTGCTCGTAGGACTTCTCGGAGCCGTAGCCCTTGACGATCGGCAGCAGCAGGTCGTTCAGGCGCTCGGCGGCCTCGTCGGTCTCGCCGCGCAGGCGGGCGGCGAGCACGTCGTCCTGGGTGGAGGCGGTGAACAGCACCAGGGCGCGCATGCCCTCGGCGTACGCCTTCTGGGTGAGCAGCGAGCGGCGCACGTCCGGGTGGTGCGTGATGGTGACGCGCGGGGCGGTCTTGTCCAGGAACTGCGAGATGTCGGCGCCCTGCACGCGCTCCTTGGCGTACTCGAGAGCGTTGAGGTAGCCGGTGGAGAGGGTGGCGATGGCCTTCGTGCCGACCATCATCCGGGCGAACTCGATGATCTTGAACATCTGGCGGATGCCGTCGACGGTCTCGCCGAGCAGCCAGCCCTTGGCCGGGTGCTTGGCGCCGAAGGTCATCTCGCAGGTGTTGGAGGCCTTGAGGCCCATCTTGTGCTCGACGTTGGTGGCGTAGGCGCCGTTGCGCTCGCCGAGCTCGCCGGTCTCCCAGTCGAAGTCGAACTTCGGGACGATGTAGAGGCCCAGGCCCTTGGTGCCCGGCTTGCCGCCCTCGGGGCGGGCCAGCACCAGGTGGATGATGTTCTCGGACATGTCGTGCTCGCCCGAGGTGATGAAGCGCTTCACACCCTCGATGTGCCAGGAGCCGTCCTCCTGCTTGATCGCCTTGGTGCGGCCGGCGCCCACGTCCGAACCGGCGTCGGGCTCGGTCAGCACCATGGTGGCGCCCCAGAGCCGCTCGGTCATCAGCTCGGCGACCTTCTTCTGCGCCTCGGTGCCCTCGTCGTGGACGACGCCCGCGAAGGCCGGGCCGGAGGAGTACATCCAGATGGCCGGGTTCGAGCCCAGGACCTGCTCGGCGTAGGCCCAGATCAGCGAGGACGGGGTGACCTGGCCGCCGATGGCCTCCGGGATGCCCAGGCGCCACCACTCGGCGTCCATGAAGGTCTGGTAGCTCTTCTTGAACGAGGCGGGGATCGGGGCGGTGTTGGTCTCCGGGTCGAAGACCGGCGGGTTGCGGTCGGTGTCCGCGAAGGACGCCGCGAGGTCGTTCTCGGCGAGACGCGCGATCTCGCTGAGGATGTTCTTCGCGGTCTCGACGTCCATGTCGGCGAACGGACCGGTGCCGTACACCTGGTCGCGGCCGAACACCTCGAAGAGGTTGAACTCCACGTCCCGCAGGTTGGACTTGTAGTGACCCATGGCCGTTATCTCCGGTTCGTCGCTTCCGGGTGACCGCCGCGTTCGGGCGCCCCGTACCCACCAGTAGGCATCATGATGCTACCCAGCGGTAACTTGTTTCAAGCCCCTGGCGGTGAATCCGCTATGAACGTGGTCACGTCCCACAACGCCGGACGGCCACTCCTGTCAGGATCGACCGCCGCACAGGCGGCTGCGCTCCCGATAGCCTGTCCGTGTGTACGGCTATGACCAGAACGCGTACCCGGGCGACCCCTACCAGCAGCAGGCGGGGCCGCAGCCGGGCATGAACGGCATGCCCGGGCCGGGCCCCTACGGCGAGCAGCCGCAGGCGGGGCAGCAGCAGTCCCTCTACCCGGAGCCGTCCCCGCCCTCGCTGGCGGACGCCGTCCGGGCCTTCACCACCGGCTCGATGGCGGTGGAGGACTTCCAGGCCATCTTCATCACCTCCAAGGTGCACTGCCCGCGCGGCGAGCGCCCGGGATTCCTGGCGCTGCACAACACGCCGACCCCGGTGATCCCGATGTTCAGCTCGCTGAAGGAGCTGCGCCGCTACGCCGGCAAGGACTCCAAGCACTTCACCGTCAGCGGCGCCGAGGTGCTGGACCTGCTGCCGACGGGGTACGGCTTCGCGCTGGACATGGAGGGCGAGCACCGGATGGTGTTCGACGCCAAGGCGGTCGAGCAGATGGTCGACTTCACCATGCGCCGGATGTACGGCTAGCGGCCGCGGGTCCACCCTGGAGGAGGGCCGGCGGCTCAGCCGTCCCCATATGGTTCAAAATTCAACTTGCCTCTTGTTGAGTATTGAACTAATCTCTTGGGTGTAGGCCACACACCCCCGAAGGAGGCCGACATGCCCGCCGTGACCGTCGACAACCCACTCGTTCTGCCGCGTATCGCGGCGCCCGCCGAAGGCTCCCAGCCGCGTCCGGTGCTGGCCGTGTCGACCGCCCCCAGCGGCTTCGAGGGCGAGGGCTTCCCCGTCCGCCGCGCCTTCGCCAAGATCAACCAGAAGTACCTGGACCCGTTCATCATGATGGACCAGATGGGCGAGGTGGACTACGCGGCCGGGGAGCCCAAGGGCACCCCCTGGCACCCGCACCGCGGCTTCGAGACCGTCACGTACATCATCGACGGGACGTTCATCCACCAGGACTCGCACGGTGGCGGCGGAACCATCACCGACGGCGACACCCAGTGGATGACGGCCGGCTCCGGCCTGCTGCACATCGAGACCCCGCCGGAGTCGCTGGTCATGTCCGGCGGCCTCTTCCACGGCCTCCAGCTGTGGGTGAACCTGCCCGCCGCGGACAAGATGATCGCGCCGAAGTACCAGGACATCCGCGGCACGACGGTGAAGCTGCTCGCCTCCTCGGACGGCGGCGCGCTCGTCCGGCTCATCTCCGGCGACATAGCCGGCCACCAGGGCCCCGGCTCCACGCACACCCCCATCACCATGATCCACGTCTCGGTGAGCCCCGGCGCCGAGGTCACCCTGCCCTGGCGGACCGACTTCAACGGCCTCGCCTACGCCCTGGCCGGCAGCGGCTCCGCCGGGCCCGACCGCCGCCCCTTCCACATGGGCCAGGCCGTCGTCTTCGGCGACGGCGACTCCCTCACCATCCGCGCCGACGAGGCCCAGGACTCCCGCAGCGCCAACTTCGAGGTCGTCCTCCTCGGCGGCCTCCCGATCCGCGAGCCGGTCGCCCACTACGGCCCGTTCGTGATGAACAGCCACCGCGAGCTCCAGCAGGCCATGGAGGACTTCCAGGCCGGCCGCCTCGGCACCATCCCCGCCGGCACCAACCTGGGACGCTGACGAACACGGCACAGGGCCGTCCGGGAGTAGCCGGCTACTCCCGGACGGCCCTCACCGTGCTTCGGATCCACCAGGCGGCGATCGCGGTTTTCGCCGGACCGCGCCTTCGTTGAGGATCAGCGCCTGGACGTGGTCACCCGTCTCCAAGCGGACGCCTTGCCCACGACGAGAGGGATCCGCGCGGCTGCCCGTCTCTCCGGCATCACGGGCGAGGCACTCTGCGAACCAGCCGTCTCCGCCCAGTACCGACCCGCTGTTCATCGACAAGGTCCGCGACGCGGTCGGCCGCTACCTCGACCCGCCCGAGCCGGCCCTGGTGCTGTGCGTGGACGAGTAGTCGCAGATCCAGTCCCTGGACCGTCCCAGCCGGTGCCGCCGATGCGCCCACAGTGCCCAGCCGCCCCTCGGACACAGAGCAGGCCGGTCGAAGGATCGGTGGACCGGGCATGTCCTGCGGCGCAGGTGACAGTTCACTCCGTGGCACTTCCCGCGTTCCCGGGGCGGGAACGGGGACCGGAGCCGCCGGGTGGGCGAAGACCCACCGTTTCAGGGCCCAGTAGCGGAACACCGTCGCGAGCAGCGTCCCGAGCACCATCCCGCTCAGGAAGTCGGCCGTCTCCTGGGTGAAACCGCTGACGTACGGCACCCGCAGGTCGAGCACATAGCGCGAGACAAGCATCGGCAGGTCGTTGACGCCCAGCGCCAGAGCGCTGACCACCACAAAGGGCACCGCCTCACCGTGGCCGCCCCGCGATTGGAACGACCAACGACGGTTGAGCAGGTACGAGGCCACCGTCGCCACCGCGATGCCGACGGTCTGCGCCGCGACCGGGTGGGCCCGGAGCACCGTCAGCTTGAGTACGTAGTTGATCGCCAGCGTCAGCAGGAAGCAGCTCCCGCCCACCACCAGGAACGTGACCAGCCTGCGGTGACGGATCACCGCGGACCGCATGCGGAGGGGGGTGCGTACGAGCAGGCGCTGAGTGGGCGAGGACATCCGTGGGCTCCGGGTGGACGGCGGGAAGGGGCACGCGGGCGGGCGGGTCAGACGTCCCGGCGGCCGATCACGAACGCCGCGAGCGCGAGGGTGACGGCGGGATAGAGGAACAGGCTCACCCACGCGCTGCCGGCGGACGGGCCGAGCACATCATGGTGCTGGGTCGTCAGCCGCCGCACGGCGCTTTCCATCAGGACCCGGTGCACGGTCAACATCCAGCCCTCGGAGCCGCGCAGGAAAACCGGGGCGATGAACAGCACGGCGAATCCGGTGACCACGCCCCCCGCGGTGCTCCGCAGCACGGTCGTCAGGGCCAGGCCGACCACCGCCACCGCCCCGAGCCGGACGGCGGTGGCCGCGATCCCCGTCAGCAACTCCGAGGAGAGCAGCGGCACGCCGACCCTGTGCTCCGCGAACAGCGTCTGGGCGACGACCGCCGAGAACAGCGCGGCCGCCCCGCCGACGAGCAGCCCGAGACCGCCGACCACGGCCGCCTTCGCCAGCAGCACCCGGCGGCGGGCCGGAGCCGCAGTCAGGGTGGTACGGATCAGACCGCTGGAGTACTCGCCGCCGATCGCCAGCGCGCCGACCACCAGCACCGCCAGTTGCAGCAGCAGGAAGCCGCCGAAGGACCCGCCGATCGGGTCGAACGAGGACCGGGCCTCCGGCGACATCCGGTCCCATTGGCGCATCGAGGAATCGGCGAAGAGCAGAGTGACACCGGTCGCCCCGGCGACGCCGAGCACACCGGTCAGCACGGTCGAGCGAACGGAGGCCAGCTTGATCCACTCGGCGCCGAGCAGGTCGCCGGCCCGGACGAGCGCACCGACCGGCGCCTGGGGGGTGACGACAGCCATGTCAGTGCCTCTTCCCCGGCACGGGACCGCCGCCGGCGCGGTGGTCCCCGGCCTCGGCCGTGAGTTCCATGAAGACGTCCTCCAGGGTGGCCGACCGGTCGGTCAGCTCGTGCAGGGCAATACCCTCCGCCAGGGCGATGTCGGCGATCCGGGGCGCGCCGAGACCAGAGACATCCAAGACGCCGCCGTCCTCGGCTCTGACGGTGGCGCCGGCCGCGAGCAGCGCCTGCCGCAGCTCGGCGGCGGCCGGAGTCCGGACCTGCACCACGCCCGGGCCGCCGCGGGCGACGAACTCCACCATGCCGCAGTCCGCGAGCAGACGCCCCCGGCCGATCACGATCAAGTGGTCGGCTGTGTGCTCCATCTCGCTCATCAGGTGACTGGACACCAGGACCGTGCGGCCCTCTCCGGCCAGCCGCCGCAGCAGCAGCCTGATCCACCGCACGCCCTCCGGGTCGAGGCCGTTCACCGGCTCGTCGAAGATCAGTACGGGCGGGTCCCCGAGCAGGGCGGCGGCGATCCCGAGCCGCTGCTTCATCCCCAGCGAGTAGGCGCCCGCGCGCCTCCCCGCGGCGTCGGCCAGTCCGACCTCGGCGAGCACCTCGGCCACCCGGGCCCGGCCGATGCCGTTGCTGCGAGCCAGCGCCGCCAGGTGCCGGCGACCGCTGCGGCCGCCGTGGACGGCCATCGCGTCCAACAGCGCGCCAACCCGGTGCAGCGGCCGCCCCAGCGTGCCGTAGGGCGCGCCGTCGACGAGGGCGGAGCCGCTGGTCGGCGCGTCCAGTCCAAGGATCATGCGCAGGGTCGTGGACTTGCCGGCGCCGTTGGGCCCCAGAAACCCCGTCACCCGGCCCGGTCTCACCTCGAAGTCCAGGCCGTCGACCGCGGTGGTCGGGCCGTAGCGTTTGGTGAGTCCGGTGACGGTGATCATCTATGGCCTTCGTGTCCAGCCGGCCTTGCGCCGAGCCCGCATCCGGCCCACCCGGCCCGACGGCACGGCCCGGTCCTCGGCACCGGCCGGCGCTCGGTGGAAAAGGATGCCCGCCGGCGGCGGATGCCGACGTTCCGGTGCCCAGTCTGGACAACCGGCCCCGGCCCGCGCATCTGTCTGGAGACAGATGCGCGGGCCGGGCCCTCCGTCTACGATCGCGCCGTGGATCAGCCGCTGCACCCCCCGCTCACCAGACGCCTGAGGCGCTCCCACCTCGTGGGGGCGGACTGCGTGCTGGCAGTGCTGCTGGCAGTGCCGTTCCTGCCCGTCGCCGCGCGCGACGGCCGACCGGTCGACGCGGTGCTCCTGGCGCTCGCGGTCGTCGGCACGGCGGCGCGGCGCCTGCTGCCGCTGACGGCACTGGCGTTGACCGCGGTCGCCACCTCGGTGGGTGTGTCCGACCGTGCGGCGAGCTTCTCGATCCTGGCGATGGTGCTGGCCGGGTACGTCGTGGCGGTGGAGCTTCCGACCCGGGTGTCGGCCCGAGCGCTGGCCGCCACAGTGGCTCTGCTGGGCCTGGTCGGGGTTTTCGGCCACCCCCGGCAGATCCACTATCAGCTCGGGCCCGGTTACCTGGTGGAGGCTGTCGTCGCGGCCGGCACCGTCTGGGCTCTGGGCTGGTCGGTGGGGCGCGGCCGGGCGTACAGCGAGGGACTGCGGCGGCAGGCGGAGTACCGGGCCGAGGCCGAGGCCGACCTGGCCCGCCGTGCCCTGGTCGAGGAACGGCTTCGGATCGCCCGGGAGTTGCACGATGTCGTCGCGCACAGCATGAGCGTGATCGCGGTGCAGGCCGGCGTCGGCCACCATGTGTACGCGACCCGGCCCGAGGAGGCCGCGAAGGCGCTGGCCGTCATCGAGACCACCAGCAGGGCGGCGCTGGGCGAGATGCGCCTGCTGCTCGGGGTGCTCCGTGACGGCAACCCCGCCGAACTGCTGCCCGGCGGGCTCGCCGATCTGCCCGAGCTGCTCGCGCAGATCGAGCGGACCGGGGTGCGAGTACGGCTCTCAGTGACCGGGACGGTGCGCAGACTGCCCCCGGGCGTCGACCGAGCCGCATACCGAATCCTCCAGGAGGCGCTGACCAATGTGGTCCGGCACGCCCGGACGGACCGGGCCGAGGCCGCGATCGGGTATCGGGAGGACGAAGTCACGCTCACCGTCACCGACGCCGGGTCGGGCTCGCCCGGGGAACCGCCGGCGCCGGGCAACGGCCTGATCGGCATTGCCGAGCGGGCCGTGCTGTACGGCGGCGAGGCGGTCAGCGGGCCGCTGCAACCGCACGGCTTCCGGGTGGCCGTCACACTCGGGACCGGCGCCGCCCGGAGCGGCGCGCCCGCCAACGAGGCCGCGGGCGTGCCGGAGGCGGCCCGATGACGATCCGGGTGGTACTCGCGGACGACGAGGTGCTGGTGCGCGACGCCTTCCGTGCGCTGATCGACGGCGAACCCGGTCTAAGGGTGGTCGGTGAGGCCGGATCCGGCGACCACGCCGTCCGACTGGTCCGCGAACTCCGACCCGACGTCGTCCTGATGGACATTCGGATGCCGGTGCTGGACGGGATCTCGGCCACCCGGCAGATCCTCGCCCAGGACGACCCCGGGCTGGTCCGGGTGATGCTGCTGACCACGTTCGACCTGGACGAGTACGCCTTCGACGGGCTGCGGGCCGGCGCGGCCGGCTTCCTGCTCAAGGACACCCCGCCCCGCGAACTCCTATCCGCTGTCCGGGTGCTGGCCTCGGGCGAGGCGCTGCTGTCGCCCCGGGTCACCCGTCGGCTGATCGAGGAGTACCTGACCGGCCCACCCGCCCCCGGCAGCGGGGAGGAACGCCTGGAGAGCGTGACCGTACGCGAGCGCGAGGTTCTGCACCTGATCGCCCAGGGGCAGTCCAATCTGGAGATCGCCGAGCTGCTGAACCTCACCACGGGCACGGTGAAGACCCATGTCAGCCGGCTGCTGATGAAATTGGACGCGCGCGACCGCACCCAACTGGTGATCGCCGCCTACGAGACCGGCCTGGCCGGCGCGCACCGGCGACTCGACTGACACTCCCTCGGGCCGGAATCAGCACCCGGCCCTGAAATCATCTATTCATCGACCACGAAGCGGATCGGCCACCCGACAAACAACGGGTGGCCGATCCGCTTTCTCATGCCCGCGAAACCCGGCTCCACCCCCAAACATCCGATTGCCCGAAATTGCCGCAATAGTCGATCCGGAAAGGGTGCAAAAAAAGCGGAATAAAAGGGTCCGATGTGATTAATATCACTCCAAAATGCCCCCATAATAAACCAAACCAGCCGCGTGAGCGGCGATTTGCCCGGCCTGCGCGGAATGGCCGCCAGAGAATCACCCTTGACCGCCGACAGCGCCCCCTGATTACTATTGGATCGTGTCCGAATTCGCCGGAGGAGAAATGCGCGAATTCACCGGACCGCCCGTCCCTGTAAATTTTCGGGGACCTGAAGGAAATTCCACGCCCCATCCGCGGAACGAGAGAGGATTCATCATGTCCACGTCCCTCAACCCCGAGGACATCACGGTCGTACAGTCGGCCGGCCCGGTGTCGTCGGCGCACGACAACAGCAAGGGCTGGTACGACGACAGCGACTCCAACAACAGTGGCGGAGCAGACTTCTGGGCCAAGGCCACCGGTGGCTACTGGGGTCCGATCGACGACCACGACTGATCGGCCCGTTCCGGTGCCCCGCCCATTCGGGCGGGGCACCCGCGGTCCTCAAGGGCACGGTCACAGCGCCGCACTTCCTCCGCACGCACTAAGGACTCACCGCATGACATCTCCTCACAACGGGACCGATCACGGCCGCGGCCCGGACGACTACTTCGGGCTCGCCCGGCTCCTCCACCCGTTGAACGTCGCGACCTTCCGGGAGGAGAACTACGAGAAGAAGCCGCTGCTCATCCGGCACGACGACCCGTCGTACTTCGCGGAGCTGCTGACCCTCTCGGACGTGGACCGGGCCCTGCACACCTCGGGCAACGACCTCAGCGATTTCCGGGTCGTGGTCGACGGCAAGGAGACTCCGGTAGCCGAACTCGGCGCCGGCAGTACGCTGACGGCGGTCGAACGTATCTACGACCGGTACCGCGCCGGCTCGTCGCTGGTGCTCAACGGCATCCAGGACCGGTTCCCGGCGCTGAACCAGCTGATGCGCGCGCTCGGTGCGGAGATCTCCGCGCGGATCAACATCAACACCTACCTGACGCCGGCCGGCGCCCGCGGCTTCAAGCCGCACTACGACATGCACGATGTCTTCATCGTGCAGGTCCACGGCACCAAGCGCTGGCAGCTCTTCGGGGCGCCGCTGCCGCTGCCGCTGCGCAGTCAGCCGTATGACCGCTCTGCACCCGAACCCACCCAGCCGGTCTCCGAGTTCGAGCTACACGCCGGTGACGTGCTCTACCTTCCGCGTGGCACCGTGCACGCCGGTACCTCCACCGACGAAGCCTCCCTGCACCTGACCATCGGCATCCACCCCATCCTGTGGAGCAACGTCGTCGCCGAGGCCCTACAGTCCCTGTTCGAACGGGACGTCGCCTACCGCGAGGCACTGCCCTTCGGCTTCCTCGGCAACCCCGATCTCGAGCGGCACGTCGAGGAGCGGATCGCGGAGCTCTTCGCCGAACTGCCGCGGAAGGTCTCCGCCGAGGATGAGCTGCGCCGCACCGTCAAGGCCGGCGTCGCGCTCAACCCTCCTTCCCTGGAAGGTCATCTGGATGACCTTGAGCTCCTGGACCGGATCGAAAAGGACACCGAGGTACGCCGCCGGATCTCCTTGCAGTGGAGCCTCGAAACCGGCGCAGAAGCCGTACAGCTCCACTTCCACGGCAAGACGGTGCGGCTGCCCGCGCACGTCGTCGACGAGGTCCGGTTCACGGCCGAGCGGCACAGCGGCGTATTCACCGCTGCCACCATCCCCGGCGAACTGGACGAGCCCGGGCGCCTGGTCCTCGTCCGGACGCTGGTCAAAGAGGGCTTCCTGACCGTCTGCTGAGCGGCCGCCCCGGGGTGCTCCGGGCAGCCACGCCACCGACCAGGGACGGGAGAGGGCACGAGTGAAGAGACAACCGGCGCGACCGGCCGCGATGCGCCCGCGCATCATTCGGCTGTTCGCCCCGCACCGCGGGCGACTCGCCGTGATCATCCTGTTGGTGATGCTCTCCGCCGCGGTCGCCACCGTGCCCCCGCTGCTGATCCGGCTGATCCTCGACGATGCGCTCCCGCACGGTCGCACCGGACTGCTCACGCTGCTCGCCGTGGTGATGATCGCGCTGACCGCGGCGAGCACCGCCCTCGGGGTGTGCCAGGCACACCAGTCGATGATCGTTGGTCAGCGGATCATGAGCGGTCTGCGAACCGAGGTCTACGCGCACCTCCAGCGGATGTCGCTCGGTTTCTTCACCCGCACCCACACGGGCGAGGTCCAGTCCCGAATCTCCAACGACATCGGCGGCATGGACACCGTGGTGACGAGCGCGGTCACCACGGTGCTCGGCAGCGGGGCGACGGTCCTGGCCGCCCTGAGTGCGATGGCGCTCCTGGACTGGCGGCTCGCGCTGGTCTCACTCGCGCTGCTCCCCGTGTTCGTGTGGGTGAACAACCGGGTGGGCCGCGAACGGCGCGAGATCGTCCGCGAGCGATACGAGAAGGTCGCCGCGCTGACCACCCTGATCGAGGAGTCACTGTCGGTCTCGGGCTTCCTGCTGGGCCGTCAACTGGGCCGGTCCCGAGCAGTGACCGAGGAGTTCGCCCGGCAGTCGACAGCGCTGGGCGAGGTCAGCGTCCGTACCACGATGGCGGGGCGCTGGCGCCAGGCATGTCTCCAGGTGGTGGTCGCCGCCATGCCGGTGCTGCTCTACTGGGCGGCCGGCCTGCGCGGATCGCCGGTCACCATCGGAACGCTGGTCGCTTTTGCCGCACTCCAACAGTCGCTGTTGGGTCCCGCTGTCCAGCTCACCCAGGTCAGCGCGCTGGTCCAGAGCTCGCTCTCGCTGTTCGAGCGGACCTTCGAGTACCTGGACCTGCCGGTGGACGTCCCGGAACCGTCCTCCCCCACACCGCTTACGGCCGCGCGGGGCCACGTCCGCTTCGAGCGGGTGCACTTCGGTCACGGCGACGAACCGGTGCTGCGGGACATCAGCCTCGATGTCCAGCCCGGTACCCGGCTCGCCGTGGTCGGGCCGACCGGAGCCGGAAAGACCTCCCTGGGTTATCTTCTGCTGCGGCTCTACGACGTCACCGCCGGCCGGATCACCATCGACGGCGTCGACGTACGCGACCTCGACTTCGAGACGCTCGCCCGGACCGTCGGGTTGGTCTCTCAGGACTCCCACCTGCTGCACGCGACCGTGGCCGAGAACCTTCGACTCGGCAAGCCGGAGGCCACCGACGAAGAGCTCGTCACAGCCGCCCGGATGGCGCACATCCACGATCTCGTCGCGAGCCTGCCCGACGGGTACGCGACGGTGGTCGGCGAGCGGGGCTACCGCTTCTCCGGGGGTGAGAAGCAGAGACTTGCCATCGCCAGAACGATCCTGCGCGACCCACCGGTTCTCCTGTTGGACGAGGCCACCAGCGCTCTGGACACCCGGACCGAGCGGGCCGTGCAGGAGGCTCTGGCACAGCTGGCCAGGAACCGGACGACGATTACGATTGCACACCGCCTTTCTACGGTCCGGGACGCCGACCAGATCATCGTGCTCAACGGCGGCCGGATCGCAGAACGCGGCCGCCACGCCGAACTCGCCGAGTCGGGCGGGGAGTACAGCTCGATGCTGGCGGGGACGGCACCGGCCCGGGCTGAGGAGTGGCGATGAAGGGGGCGGGGAACACGGCACCGACAGCGAGGGCCGCAGGGGAGCAACCCGGATTCCCCTGGCCGGTGGCCGAGCACCGACTTGCCAACGGCCTGCGGGTGGTGGTCTCCCCCGACCATCTGGTCCCCGTCGCCGCCGTGAACCTCTGGTACCGAGTCGGCTCCCACCACGACCCGGCCGAACTGCCCGGGCTCGCCCACCTCTTCGAACACCTCATGTTCGAGGGGTCGGAGCAGGTCGGCCGCGGGGAGCACACCGCGATGCTCCAAGCGATCGGCGCGGACGGCGTCAACGCGAGCACCACCATGGACCGCACCGAATACCACCAGACCGTACCGGTCGGCGCCCTCGACCTCGCCCTGTGGCTGGAAGCGGACCGGATGGCCGGGCTCCGATGGTCCGAGGGCGTACTCCGCAACCAGTTGGCCGTCGTCCGCAGGGAGCATCAGCAGCAGCACCTGGGCATGCCGTACGGACGCTGGCAGGAGTACGCGCTGGCCTCGGTGTATCCCGACGGCCATCCGTACGGTCATCCGCCGATCGGCTCAATCGAACGCCTGGCCGAGGTCGACTCGGGCGCGCTGGCGGCGTTCCACAAGCGCCACTACGCGCCGGACAACGCGGTGCTCACCGTCGTCGGAGCGGTCCACCCCGACGAGGTCTTCGCCAAGGCGGAGCGGTACTTCGGGTGTGTCCCGGCCGGTCACGCAAGGCTTCCGGATCGGACCGCGACGCCACCGGAGCCGCTGCCCGGCCCTGTGCTGCGTCTGGAGGCCGAGGAGCGGGCAGACACGGACCGGGTCTACCTCGTGCACCGGGTACCGCCGGCGCCGAGCGCCGACCACGACGCCCTGACCGTGCTCGCCGCCCTCCTGGGCCGAGGCCGCGGAGCGCGCCTCCACCGGCGGCTGGTGGTCGAGCGACCACTCGCCCGGGCCGAGAAACGGGCCGCCTTCGCCTGGGGGCTGACCCACGGCTCGTCGCTCTTCACCCTCGGCCTGACAGCCCAACGCGGCACCAGCGGCGACCAGCTGATCACCGCCGTGGAATTGGTGCTCGACGAGATCGCAACCGGCCGGATCGACCTGGCCGAGCTGGAGCGGGCCCGGGCCGCCCTGCACGCGGGGTGGCTGCGCTCGCTGACGGCCTTCGGTTCCCGGGCCGACGAACTGGCCCGGCACGCGGCTCTGTACGAACGGGCCACCGGCATCGGCGACCAGCCGGCCCGGATGGCCGCGGTCACCGTGGCCGACCTGGCGCGCGTCGCCCGGACACACCTCGGCCGGGAGAACCGCTTCGCCCTGGTCTTCACCGGCGTCACCGAGGAGAAGAGCGCATGAGTCCGGTTCTCGTTCCCGGCCCACCACCCGTCCTGGTCCGCGCCCCCTACCGGTTCCCCCCGGTGACCCGGTTGGACGCCGTGCTGGCCGCCGATCTGCCCGGGTGCCCCACGGCCTTCACCGCGGTCCAGTTCGACGCGGGCATCCGAAGCGAACCGCCCTCCCGGGCCGGCCTCAGCCATCTGCTCGCCGCAGTCCTACGGGAGGGAACCGGAGCACTCCCCGCCGAGGAGTTCGCACCCGTCCTGGAGGAACTCGGCACCACGTGGACCACGACCATCGGCGACGACAGCCTGATCATGTCCGCCACCGCTCCGGTCGACACCGTCCTCCAGGTGCTGGAACTCGTCGCGCGGGCCACCCGGGCCCCCTCCTACGAGGACGGGCGGGTCGCCCGCCTGCGCGACGCTCAGTCGGCCCAGGTAGAGGCGAACTGGGTCAGGCCCGGCACCGCGGCCGCCGAGGCGCTGGGCCGTGTCCTCTACCGGACGGGTCGTCCGACGATTCTGCCGCACGGAACCACACGCACACTCCGCGGCCTCTCCGGGCAAGTGTTGCGCGATCACCACGGCGCACTGCTGGCTTCCGGGCCGCGCGTGGTCCTGGTCGGAGACCTTCGCCGCATCGCCCTCGGCCGGGCGGCGGAGGCGGCGGCGCAGCTGGTCCCCCGGCAACCGGTGCACCCTGCCGGAAGATCGGTCGGGGCCTTCCCGTACACCCCTCCCGAACCGCGGATACCGGACGGACGCGACATCGTCGTAGTCGACCGCCCCGGGACGGAGCAGGCAGTGATCAGGATGGCCCATCACCTCCCGCTGGTGGCTCGATCCCAGCACAGCGCCCTGGCGATCGCCGTCCACGTCCTGGGCGGCACCGCCCGTTCCCGACTGACCCGCGACCTGCGGGACGACCACGGTCTCGTCTACGCGGTGCACGCGACCCTGCAGTTCACCCACGACACCGGTGTGTTCGGCGTGGCCACGCAGACCACGCCCAGGCACTCGGGCGCCGTCGTCGCGCGGGTCCTCGCCCGAATCGCCGAACTACGCGAAAGCGGAGTGAACGAAGGGGAGTTGAGGAACAGCATCGACCTGATCATCGGCCGACTGCCGATCGACTTCCACACCCCCGGTGCGGTCGGCCTCGCGCTCTGCGCCCTGGCCTCCACCGGTGCCACGGACGAGTTCCACACGCAGCGCTACACCGAGCTCGCCGACCTCGTCCCCGGCGATGTCGGGGACGCCGCACGAGAGTTCCTCAGTACCGAGCGGCTGGCGGTGGTGATCGAGGGCGATGCCTCGTTGGTCGTCCCCTCGATCGAAGCCGCCGGCCTGGGCTCAGTCCGCATCGACACCCTCGGGCACGCATAGACCGTTCCCTGATCGATGCCTTGGCCCCTACAACAGGGCGTAGAGGGCCGAGGCGTCGTCGTGGGCCTTTCCGCGCGGCCAGCGTTCGCAGGAGGCATCCGACCGCTCCACGGCGCGGACCTGGGCGATCAGCTCGCCCGGGCCGCACTCGCCGAGCAGTTGCAGGGCGTCCGCCCAACTGCCCAGGCCGAAGCGCTCGGTGTAGCGCGAGGCGCCGTCGGACAGCGCGGCCACCGCGTGCAGCCGGTCCAGCGGGACGAAGCCCGTCTCGGCGTGGCCGGCGGCCTTCGGGCTGGCGGCGGCGATCCACGGGCCGTGCGCGGTGTTGCGGGCGGCCCGCACGGCCAGCGCGTACCGCAGGTGCAGCGCGGCCCGCTCGGTCGAGCCGGGGACGGTCGACCAGACCTGTCGGCGCAGCTCCTCCCCGCCGGGGAAGCGCTGGTTGTCCCCGATCACCTTCGGCGGGCCGTCCTTGTACTGCAGGACGAGCAGCGAGTCGCCGAGCACCAGGTACTCCAGCGAGGAGCCGTGCCGCCGGGCCGCGACCACCATGGCGGCGGGCGTGTTGGGGTGGGCCAGGTCGCAGCGCCCGCCGTGCAGCGCGGCGGTCTCAGCGATCGCGTCGGCCAGGCACTCGGCGATCGAGCGGTCGGCCCGGTCGGTGAGCCGGGACAGCAGGTGCACCCCCAGTCTGCGGACGTACCAGGAGGTGCCGTGGCGGCACCCGGACTCCATGCCGCTCGGTGAGCTCGAACCGTCGAGCAGTACGAGCGCCTCCGGTGAGGCCGCCGCGAAGTCCTCGCTCTCGCGGTCCGGCCGCCGTGCTTCCCCTGCGAGCTGTACCTGCATCCCGACAGTGTGGCCCCACCCGCGGCCGGCGCCCAGACCCCTGCACCCGGCGCGCCCCGCCCGGGCCGAGGCTGTCCGGTGGCAGTGGGAGTAATCCGGCCATACCGTCGGATACCAAGTGGACAATTCGGCCAATCAGGGCCCATCAGGTTTGGCGGCTCCTTCGGGGGGCCGGGTGGCCCGGGACTGACGAGGAGCGGGAGATGTTCTGGGAGTTCATCGTGCTAGTGGTCGCCTCGATCGGCTTCCCGATCGCCGCACTGCTGTACCTGATCGGCGGACCGCGCTTTCCCGACGAGCAGCGCGACCGGCCTCAGAGCTGAGGCCGACCGGCGCGACCGGCGAGCGGGCCGGGCGGCTCAGGCGGGACCCAGGCCGGGTCGCGGCCGAGCAGGGCGAGCGCGCGGTCGAACGGCCCGGCGCCCCCGCCCGGTTCGCGGCGCTCCCGGAAGGCCCGCCCCGGCGCCCGGTCCTGCGGCCCGGCCGGGACCAGTTCGGCGACCGACAGCAGGACGGCCGCCAGCCGCCGGTCGCCGTCCACCGCCGCGGCGAGACCGGACGGCGCCCCGAGGGCGGCGGCGACGTCCCAGCCGTGCACCAGGGTGTCGAGCAGATGGAAGCCGACCGCCTGGCGCAGCGGGAAGGCGCCGTCGGCCCGGATCTCCGGCAGCCACAGCTCCCGCCCGGCCGCCGAGGCCTCGGCGAAGGCCGCGGTCAGCTCCTCCGCCGAGCGCCGGAACGCCCCGGCCGGATCCCCGTCGAGCGGGGCGTCGTGCCAGAGCGCGAGGTCGGGCCCGGCGCCACGCGCGGCGGCGGCGAAGCCGTGGTGCTGGCCGACCACGTGCTCCAGCAGCCGGCGCAGCGTCCAGCCCGCGCAGGGCGTCGCGAGCTCCGGCAGCTCCGGGCGGACGGTGTCGACCACCCCGGCGGCCAGCTCCAGCGAGCGGGCGTGCAGGTCGAGTAGGTCGGGCAGTTCGGGCAGTTCGGGCAGTTCGGGCAGGCTCACAGGGCCGAGACCTCCTGACCGGCCGCCAGGAATCCGATGGCGTTGTCGACGACGGCGGGCTCGGTGAGGATCCGGCGGTGGCCGAGGCCCTGGGTGACGAGCAGCTCCAGCTGCTCCCCGTAGGCGGCCTTGAGCCGGCGGGCGTGGTCGATGCCGACCTTGCGGTCGCCCTCGTCGTGCGCCACCAGGATCGGCAGGGCGATCTCCTCGGGGCTGCGGGCGGCGTCGAAGTACGCGGTGACGTCCTCGACGCCGGGGAACATCCCGTGCTCGGCCCGGTGCCTGAGCTCCCGCTCGATCACGGTGTTCAGGCCCAGCTCGGCGCAGAACGCTGCGGGCAGGTAGGAGAACTCGCTGACCCCCGCCACGGCGACCAGCCGCCGGGCCCGCAGCCCGCCGCGCAGCGCGAGGAAGGCGGCGTTGACGCCGAGCGAGTGCGCGATGACGGCCTCGAACACGCCGTACCGCTCCTGGAGCCGGGTGGCGATCGCGCGGTACTCCAGCACCGTGGTGGCGCGGCCGCCCGAGTCGCCGTGTCCGGGGGCGTCGAAGGCGACCGGGCTGAGGCCGAGCGCCCGCAGCCGGGGGACGTAGCCGGCGAACCGGGAGGCGCGGGACTGCCAGCCGTGCAGCATCAGGACGGGCCGGGCGCCGTCGCCCCAGCGGTAGACGGCCACCCGCTTGCCGTGGACGGTGAGCTGCTCGGTGACGGCCTGGTCGTGGACCTCGCGTTCGCGGCCGCGCACCCGGCCGCGCCGGACGGGGTGCCGGTACAGCTGGAACGCGGCCCGGCCGGCCAGGCCGGGGGCCGGCCGGGAGAGGGTGTTGAGGGTGGTGCGGATCAGTGCGACGGCCGGGTCCATCGGGGTCTCCCTGTCGGTGCTGACGGGCGTGCCTGGGTGCGGTGCCGAACTCGCGGAGATATTAGCACGACCGTTCGTGCAGTTTTATGGGCGCGACGACCCCGCGTCGGCGGCCGGCGGGCCGGGCGGCTCAGGCCAGCTCGGGCGCCCGCGGATCGGCCGCCTCCGCCCGCAGCAGGCGCAGCGCGATCCGGCCCGCCCGGTCGTACGGGCTCTGCTCGTCGAACAGCAGGGCCTGCCCGTTGGCCGCCTCCAGCACCGCGATCAGGGTGAACGCGAGGTCCTCCAGATCCGCGTCGGCCCGCAGCCCGCCCGTCGCCCGGGCCTGCGCCAGCGTGTCGAGCACCACGGTGTGCCACTCCCGCGCGCAGGCGGCCAGCGCGTCGCGCAGCGGGCCAGGGCGGGCGTCGAACTCGGCGCTCACCTCGAAGAAGAAGCAGCCGCCGGGGAAGACCCGGGCCCGCGAGTACGCCAGCCAGCCCTCGCAGAGCCGCCGGGCCCGGCCCAGTCCCGGGGCGGTGTCCTCCAGGGGGGTGACCACCGCGTCCGAGAAGATCCGCCGGGCCGCCCGGACGGTGGCCAGCTGCAGCTCCTCCTTGGAGCCGAACCCGGCGAAGACCCCGCTCTTGCTCAGCCCGAGGTCGGTGGCCAGCCGGCCGATCGACAGTGCGTCCAGCCCCTCGACCGAGGCGATCTCGACCGCGCGGCGCAGCACCGCCCGGCGGGTCTCCTCACCGCGCAGGACCCGGCCGTCGGCCCGGCCGTCGGCGCGTGCGCCCGCGCGCCCGTCCGTGCCAGAACCGGTCACAGTCCACCTCAGCTGTCCGTCGGGACGGGAAACCCGTCGTAGCGGGAGCGGCGCAGGGCGGCCCACCGTCGTGGGCCGCCCGTCGCGCCTGCATCCCGCCAGGGTATAGCCGCCGTACCGTCCGCCTACTTGGCCGGCACTCCCAGGGCCGGCGCCCGCAGGGCCAGCCGGGCCGGCAGCGCCGTCGCGGCCAGGGCCAGCGCCGCGGCCAGCGCCAGCACCCCGGCGTAACCGGTCCAGCCCCAGGCCACCTCGGCCGAGCCGGTCATCCCCAGGCTGAAGGCGGTGAGCACCGCGAACGCGATCGCCGAGCCGAGGGCGACCCCGGTGGCCACCACCGCGACCGACTCCAGCCGCAGCATCCCGAGGATCTGGCGCCGGGTGGCGCCGGTCAGCCGGAGCAGGGCGAACTCCCGCCGCCGGTCGGCGGTGGCCATCGCCAGGGTGTTCACCACCGAGATCGCGGTGAAGCCGAGCACCAGGCCCATCCCCAGGTAGTTGGCCTCGGCGCCGTTCTGCCGCGCCTCGGCCGCGATCCCGCCGGCCTGCGCCCGGTCGAGCACCCGCACCCCGGGGAAGCCCGCCACCGCCGCGGTCAGCCGCTCCCGGGTGACCTGGCCGTCGGCGGCCACCAGGACGGCCGCGGCGAGCGGGTTGTCGACGTGCCGGACGAGCAGCGCGTGCGAGAGCGTCAGATCCCCGAAGCCGAGGCCGCGGGCGTACACGGCCCGGACGGTCAGGGTGGCCGGGGTGCCGTCGCCGAGCACCAGCCGGACGGTGGAGCCGGGGTGCACCCCGAGGGCGCCGGCCGCCGTCCCGCTGACCGCGAGGTCGCCGTCGCCGAAGCCGGCCAGCGTGCCCGCCGTCACCTTCGGGTCCCAGCCCGCCGTCAGGCCCTCGGTGGTGACGCCCTGCACCGTGTACTTCTCCAGGTCGATCCGGACGGAGCTGCGCAGCACCTCGGTCACCGCGGCGACCCCGGGCAGCGCCCGGACGGCCTGCGCCGCCTGGCCCGGGACGCCCGGTGCGCTCGCGGCCAGGGTCCACGGCGCCCGGACGCCGTCCTCGGCCTGCCGGGCGGCCGCCCCGCCGAGGGTGGACTGGGTGAAGAGCACCGTGCAGACCATCGCGGTCAGCAGGGCCAGCGGCGCGGCGGCGGCGCCGAGCCGGCGGGACTCGGCCCGCAGGTTGGCGGCGGCCAGGTGGCCGCTGACGGGGAAGACCCGCAGCAGCCCGCCGAAGGCGGCGCAGGACACCCGGGCCAGCACCGGGCCGAGCAGCGAGACCGCGATCGCCAGCACCACCACGGCGGCGAAGGTGACCGGGGTGGCGGCCTTCTCGGTGTCCAGGGCGGCCAGGACGGCGACCAGCACGATGCCGCCGGCCAGGGTCAGGCCACCGGCCAGGGTCCGCACCCAGCCGGCCCCGGGGATCTCCACAGCGGCCTCGGACAGCGCCTGGCCCGGGCGGATCCGGGAGGCGCGGCGGGCCGAGATCCGGGCGGCGGCCCAGCCGGCCAGCAGGGTGGCGAGCACCGCGGCGAACACCGGGAAGACGCTCAGCGTGTGGTGCAGGGTGTCCGGCACGGCACCGAGGTCGACGAATCCCTCGTACAGCCATCCGCCGGCCGGCAGCCCGGCGAGCGAGCCCAGCGCCCCGGCCACCAGGCCCAGCAGCAGCGCCTCGCCGCCGATCATCTTCCGCACCTGCTTGGGCGACGCCGCCACCGCACGCAGCAGGGCGATCTCCCGGGCCCGCTGCTGGATCATCAGGGCGAAGGTCCCGCTGACCACCAGGACGGCCACCAGCAGCGCGGTGCCGCCGATCGCGGCGCCCATGCTGACCAGCTTCACCCGGGCGCCGGCGGCCTCCGGGAACTCCGCCTGTCCGCGGTCGGCGCCCCGGTGGACGACCGCACCGGCGCCGGCCAGCGCCGGGGCGAGGTCCCGGGCGAGCTTCGCCTGGTCGGTACCGGGCGCCGGCAGGACGGCGATCGCGGTGACCTGTCCGGGCCGGCCGGCCAGCCGCTCGGCCTCGGCCTGCTGGAAGAACAGCGCGCTCTGCTCGGTGAGTTCGACGCCCCGGGCGGCGGCGATGCCGGAGATCCGGTAGGCGACGGGCGTCTGCGTGGAGCGGACGGTCAGGCGGTCGCCGACGTGCAGCCGGGCCCGGGCGGCCAGGCCCGCGTCGACCACCAACTCGTCGGCGGCGCCCGGCTCCCGGCCCTCGGCCAGGGTGAACGGGGTCAGCCCGGCGGAGGCCCAGGCGTGCCCGTACCCGGGGAGCCGGTCGGCGGCCACCGGCTGGGCGGGGAAGGTGAGTTCGGGGACGGCGGCGCGCACACCAGGTACCGCCGCGATCCGGTCGGCCAGTGCGGCGGGCAGCCAGGCCCGCTCGGCGAGCGGCTTGGCCTTCTCCTTGGTCTTGGTCTTCCCGTTGCCCTTGTTCTTGACGGTCGTCTGGTGCACCTGCTGGTCGGCGGCCACCACGAACGGGGCGCCGGTGTACCGCTCGGTGCGGATCTCACCGCGCAGGCCGGTCTCCAGCAAGGTCCCGCAGGCGGTGACGGTCAGGGCGGCGAAGAACAGTGCGCAGAACGCCCCCGCGAAGCTCGACCGGCGGGCGCGCAGGCTCTGGAGCGCGTAGGAGAGCAGCATCAGGCCCACCCTCCCGGGCGGCTCGGGCGGACGATCGCGCGGCGGCAACTGCGCTGCGGGCTGGGGTGGCTGGGCGGCTTCGGCATGTCCCCACCCTCCCGCGCGGGAGGGGGTGGACACAGTGCGGCGGCCCGGTCGACCCCGGCGGGGGTTAGCCCCCCGTAGGCCGGGGACCTGGCACCAGGGCCCGCTCCAGCAGGGCGGCCCCGGCCAGCAGCCGTTCGTCGCCGCCGGCCGCGCCGACCACCTGGAGGCCCAGCGGCAGACCGTCGCCCGCCAGGCCGGCGGGCAGGCTGAGCGCGGGCAGTCCGGCGTAGCTCCAGGGCAGGCACATCATGCCGTCGCCGGTGCCGTCCAGGCCCAGCGGGGCCGGGCCGGTCGCGGCGGGCGCCAGCCAGAGGTCCACCCCGGCCCGCCCGGTCTCCTCGGCGAGCCGCTCGCCGAAGTGCGCGCGGGCGCGCAGCGCGGCCTCGCGGTCCTCCGCGTCGACGCCCTGGCCGTGCCGGATGGCGGCCGCCGTCTCGGGCCGGTAGAGGGCGCCGAAGCGGGTGAACCAGTCGGCGTGGGTGCGGGCCAGTTCGAAGCGGCCGATGGTCCGCAGATGCCGGGCGAGCTGCTCGAAGTCCGGCAGCAGATCAATCTGACGCACCGTCAATCCCGCTGCTGTGAGCCGGTCCAGCTGCTCCCGGAACGCCTTCAGCGCGGCCGGCCCGGCCCGTTCCAGGTACGGCCCGACGGGCACCCCGAGGACGGGCGGCGGGCCGCCCCCGGCCTCCTGCCAGCCGTCGCAGAGCAGGGACGCGGCCAGGGCGGCGCCGGCCAGGTCGGCGGTGAACACGCCGAGGGTGTCGAAGCTGGGCGCGTTCGGGATCACCCCGTCGATCGGGATCCGCCCGTAGGTGGACCGGAAGCCCACCACCCCGCAGTAGGCGGCGGGGCGGACCACCGAGGCGACGGTCTGGGTGCCGATGGCCAACGGGACCAGCCCGGCCGCGACGGCCGCCGCCGAACCGCTGCTGGAACCGCCCGGGGTGTGCGCGGGGTTGTGCGGGTTACGGGTCGGACCGGGGGCGCTGGACGCGAACTCGGCGGTCACCGTCTTGCCCGCCACCAGGGCCCCGGCGGCGCGCAGCCGGTCCACCACGGCGGCCTGCGGTCCGGCCAGGACGCCGGGCGGCAGCGCGGAGCCGGCGTGGGTGGGCAGCCCGTCGACGTGGACGACGTCCTTGACCCCGACCGGCACCCCGTAGAGCGGGGGCGCGGCGGCGGGGTCGGGGTGCCGGTGGGCCAGCGCGCGGGCCTCGGCGCGCAGTCGGGCGTGCCGTCCGGGCTCGGACACGAAGGCGCGGATCAGCGGGTCGACGTGCTCGATCCGGTCGCAGAGCCGGTCGACGTGGACGGGCAGGCCGGGCTCGCCGGTCCGCAGCCCAGCGGCCTCGCGGACCAGCGACCGGGGCCGGACCAGCGGGTCCTCCATCCCGACCACGACGGCGTGCCTACGGATGTTCGGTGGCCAGGTACGGCGTCTCGCGCAGGTAGTACGCCCCGCAGGTGTGGCAGCAGAGTTCGGGCGTCTTGCCCCAGTCCGACGGCTCCCGCAGGGCCGCGTCCGCGTCCAGCTCCCTGCCGCACATCGCCACGGCCTCCGAACCGCGGACCATGTGCCAGAGC
Organism: Kitasatospora sp. NPDC052868; assembly: GCF_044547105.1. NCBI lineage: Bacteria > Bacillati > Actinomycetota > Actinomycetes > Kitasatosporales > Streptomycetaceae > Kitasatospora > Kitasatospora sp. NPDC052868. The sequence goes on from NZ_JBITZW010000014.1 coordinate 41,105, forward strand.
CTCACCCCGGCGGCCGGGCCGCCATCGCCGTACTCGGCGCGCATCTGGTGCATCATTCCCCCATCGTCCGGCGGCCGTGCGGCACCGGCAACCGGGGGCCCCGGCCGTCAGACCAGGCCGCCGTGCAGCCCACTCACCCGTCGCACCCACCGCACCGAAGAAGATCCCCGCCTACCGCCCCGGATTGCCGAAGCATCCATGGAGAAATGATCCGGCCCGATTGTCGGCGCCCATTGATACCTTCCTCGCAGATAAAATCGACCCTCTTGACGAAGATGGAGTCGGGCATGGCGGCCGGGCCAGGCAGAGAATCGGCCCGGTCGAAGGTCGTTTCGAACTCCCCGATTGCCGGCTCGGCCAGGATCTGGGCCAAGGCCGAGCAGAACTCCCTGCTGACGCCTCGTTCGACGACGGTATGGAGGTCGCCGATGGAAGGAGTCCCCTCCGGATCGACGATGATCTCCTTCACGGCCGTGATCGATTGCGCGAAGGTCCTCATCACCCGCCACACCAAGGTCCTTTTGCCGCAGCGGTCTTGATCACATCAAGGGCCGTCGTTTCGTGGCGGATCCGTGTGCGGTGGCCGTCTCGGGTTGTGCGTGAATGTCGGGTGACCGAGTCGACCCCGGCCACCCTTACGGTCAACGGACGGCGAGGAGTTCTCCGCGCTCGACGGCCTCGCGCAGGACGGCCGCGAAGTCCTGAGGTAGGAGGTTGACCGCGTCGAGGGCATCGGCGGTCAGGGAGATCTCTTCGAGGAGGTACTCGCCCCGGCCTTCCTGGCTGAACTCCGGGCCGGTGCGGTCCTCGAAGCTCCACTTCGCGATGGTGGCGAGGTAGAAGTCCTGGCGCTCGTCGGCGGTCTCGATGGTGTGGAGGAGGCTGACGATCTGGGCCTCTCCGGCGATCTCCTCGCGGACCTCGCGCAGGAGGGCGTCCTCGGGGCTGGCGTCAGTCGGTTCGATCTTGCCACCGACGATCACCCAGTACGGGTCGATCCCGGGGCGGATGCGCTTGATCAGCAGCATGGTGTCGTTCGGGGTGAGGAGGACGGCGCGGACGCGGTGCTGCATGGTGGCCTGCTTCCTGTTCGGTGGGACGGGCGGGTCAGTGGAGGAGCCGGCCGCCGTCGACGTGCAACGACTGGCCGGTGATGAAGGACGCGCTGGGGCCGACGAGGAAGGCCACTGCGGCGGCGACGTCCTCGGGGCGGCCTCGGCGCTGGACACACTGGCGGCGGATCTGGTCCTCGGGGCGGGCGCGGTGGCGGGCGGGCAGGTCGTTCTCCGCCTCGACCTGGATGGCTCCGGGTACGACAGTGTTCACGCAGATCCCGGCCGGTCCAAGTTCCCTGGCCAGCGACCTGGTGAGGCCGAGGAGTCCGGCCTTGGCGGTGCTGTAGGCGGTGAGTCCGGGGCGGCCGGCGCGGGCGTTGACGCTGCCGATGTTGACGATCCGGCCCCACCGGCGCTCCGCCATGCCGGGGCTGATGGCCCGGCAAGTGAGGTCGTGGATGGTCAGGTTGGACTCGATGGCTCGCGCCCACTCGTCCTCGCCGAGGTCGCCCCATGGGATGCGCGGGTAGGCGCCCGCATTGTTGACGAGGACGTCGGCAGGTCCGGTTCGTGGCGAAGAAGATGGTGTTCGCGCTGCCGAGGGGCGGCAAGGTCCGGCAGGTCCCGCTGCCCGATGGTCTGGCGAGGGCCCTGAAGGCCCACATCATGTGCCCCACGTGTGCCCTGGCGTCCTGATCCCGGCCTCGCGTTCGCCGCGACCTGGGCCCAGGAAGAGGCCATTCGTGCGGGTCAGAGAGCCACAGATGCTACGAGGCCGCCTGCAGGAGTGCGCCGTCCTGCCACTTGAGGATCTTGTCGAAGCTGACGATCGCGCCGCCGAGGGGGTGGTTGCGGAGCTGGACGTGGTCGGTCAGGGCGTGGATCAGGAAGAGCCCGCGGCCGCTCTCCGCGGTGAGGTCGGGGAGGGTGTCGAGGTCGACCGGGCGCAGGGTGGGGGCCGGGGCGGGCGGGAGGCAGGGCGGGAGCACGTGGGTGTCGTAGGGGCGGCCGTCGCGGCGGGGGCGGTGCGTGGTGAGCAGTGCCCCGGGCAGGGTCGCGCGGCCGCGGCGGGTGCGGCGGCGCGGGGCCGGGCGGGCCGGCGGGGCGGTCGGGCGGCGCAGCGGCGGCGGGAAGACCGCGGGGGCGGGGGCGGCGACGCCTGGTCCGGAGTCGGTCACCTCGATCCGCAGGCGGTCGCCGCTGATCGAGGCGGTGACCTGGAAGCCCTCGTCCGGGCGGCCGCCCGCGCCGTGTTCGACGGCGTTGGCGCACGCCTCGCTGAGGGCGACGCCGAGGTCCTGGGCGATCTGCGGGTCGACGCCCGCCGTCGCCATGGCACCCAGCAGTATGCGCCGGGCCAGCGGCACGCTGGCCGGGTCGCGCTTGAGGTGCAGAGTCCACCAGATGTCCACGGGAGGTCCCTCCTGGCTGCGGCTCCACATACAACTAGGTATCTCCGGGGGATCCGGCGGCGAACCGTGTCGAAGGTCCGGTACCGCCCGTTCGGCGGATGGACTGACGCCGTGCTCTGTGCCGAGCGGCGCATTCGGGGGCGCGCGCGCCGCGGCCGAACGGGGCATTCGTAGGGATTTCCCACCCTGCCCGCGTCGGCGGGGTACGCGATGAGATGATGGCCCGGCCATGACTGCCCCCGCCGCCGCCCCGCACCCGGGCGCCCTCGCACCGGACGCGCCGGTCGGGGCCGCCGCCTGGGATCTGCGGCTTGCGCGGGCGGTGCCGTTCGCCCTGGTCTGCACGCTGATCGCGGCCGCCGGGCACGCCCTGGCCGGCGGCGGGAACGTGGCGCTGCCCGCACTCGCGACCGGCTTCGCGGCCGTCCTGGTGCTCGCCGTGGCCTTCGGCGGGCGGGAGCGTTCGCTCGCCGCCATCGCCGGTGCGCTCGGTGCGGGCCAGCTCGGCCTGCACTGTCTCTTCCACGGTTTCGGCGGCCACGCAACCGCGATGGCCGGCCTGTCGGGGATGCACCACGGCGGCTCCTCCTCCGGTCCGCTCTCGCTGCCGCAGGTGGCGGGTCGGCTGATCTGCAACGAGGCCCGGCCCGGCACGCTGATCGGGCTGCCCGGCAGCCCGTCCGCCGAGCAGCTCGTCTCCAGCGCCGGACTGGACCCGCAGGCGTACGCCGTCGCGCCCTGGTGGCAGGGCGGCGTGCTCGGCATGACGCCGTCGATGCTCGCGGGCCACCTCGCCGCGGCCCTGGTGGCCGGCTGGTGGCTGCGGCGCGGCGAGGCGGCGCTCTGGCGGCTGGTCCGGATCACCGCCTCGGCCGCCCGGGAGCACTGGGCCGCGCCGCTGCGGACGGCGTTCGCGCTGGCCGCCGCACTGCTGCGCGGTCTGCTCGGCACCGGGGGCGGCCCCGTCCGCCGCCCCGGCGCCCGCAGCGGGGGCGACCCGCTGCCGACCGGTGCCGCGCTGCGGCACAGCGTGGTCCGGCGCGGCCCTCCGTTCGGCGCCCTCGCGTACTGACCCGCCTCCGGTACCCCTGCCGTACCGGGCTCCGGGTGTGCGCAGCAGCCAGCCGTACCCGCACTTCCGCGCGGTCCTGCGGCCCCACAGACGTCCCCCCACGCCGCGCGGCGCCCGCCGGTGCACGGACCCCCGTGCCCGGGAGCCGGCCTGCCGCCGAGCCTCCGAACGGAGACCACCCATCATGCGTTCCCTGGCCACCCGCCGTATCGCCGCCGTCGCCCTCGCCGCCGCCACCTCCGTCGTGGTGCTGGCCGGCCCGGCCTCCGCGCACGTGACCGTCAACCCGGGCAGCGCCCCGCAGGGCGGCTACACCGCCGTCGACTTCCGGGTCCCGAACGAGAGCGACTCCGCCTCCACCGTGAAGCTGGAGGTCAACCTCCCGCTCGACCACCCGCTGGCCTCCGTGCGGACGCTGCCCCTGCCGGGCTGGACCGCGACCATCGAGAAGGCCAAGCTCGACAAGCCGATCAAGGTGCACGGCAACGACGTCAACGAGGCCGTCGCCAAGATCACCTGGACCGCCGACGCGGGCATCAAGATCGCCCCCGGCCAGTTCCAGGAGTTCCGCGTCTCGCTCGGCCCGCTGCCGACCGACACCGACAAGCTCACCTTCAAGGCGCTGCAGAGCTACGACAACGGCGACGTCGTCCGCTGGATCGACGAGGCCAAGGACGGCCAGCCCGAGCCGGCCAAGCCCGCCCCCGTCCTGACCCTCTCCAAGGCCTCCTCGGACGACGCCCACGGCGTCACCGCCTCCCCGGCCGCCACCTCCGCCGACAGCCACGGCCACGGCGACGCCAAGGCGCAGGCCTCCGGCGACGGCGACGCGAAGAGCAGCGACTCCACCGCCCGCGTCCTCGGCGTGGTCGGCATCGTCGTCGGTCTGATCGGTGCCGCCTTCGGCGTCCTCGGCCTGCGCCGCAAGAACGGCAGCGCCGCCTCCTGACCCTCGCACCGGCGGGGGCCGGACCCGACCCGAACGGGTCCGGCCCCCGCCGGTGACCACCGCGCACCCGATCGGAACACCGCCATGCCCCGCACCCCCCGCACCGCCCGCCTGGCCGGTGCCGCCGCCGTCGCCCTCGCCGCCGCGCTCACCCTGACCGCCTGCGGCTCGGACGGCGGCACCAGCCCCGCCAAGGTCACCCGGCAGAAGGCCGACTCGCCGTACCAGGGCACCGTGCTCAGCAAGAACTTCGAGAAGCCCGACCTGCAGCTGACCGACACCTCCGGCAAGCCCTACGACCTGCGCCAGCAGACCGCGGGCAAGGCCACCCTGCTGTTCTTCGGCTACACCAGCTGCCCGGACGTCTGCCCCACCACCATGGGCGACGTGGGCGTGGCGATGAAGAAGCTCTCCGCCGAGGAGCGCCAGAAGGTCAACGTCGTGTTCGTCTCCACCGACCCGCAGCGCGACACCCCGCAGGTGCTGCGCACCTGGCTGGACTCGATGGGCAGCGACTTCATAGGCCTCACCGGGGACCTGGCCAAGGTGAAGACCGCCGCCAAGTCGCTCGGCATCCTGATCGAGGACCCGGTGACCAACGCGGACGGCACCGTCACCTCCACCCACGGCGCGCAGGTGCTGGCCTTCCTCCCCTCGGACGACAAGGCGCACGTCCTCTACCTGAGCGGCACCGAGGAGCAGGTCTACGAGCACGACCTCCCGCTGCTCGCCAAGGGGGTCGCCGCATGAAGGCACTCGGCGGCCCCCTCGGCTTCCGACGCACGGCACTCGCGGGCGCGGCGCTGGCGACGGCACTGGGCGGCGGCGCCCTGCTGGTCGCCTGCGGGTCGGGCGGCGGGAACGGCGGCGGCGACGGGACGGCCCGGCTGAGCGTGGCCGACTCCTACATCCCGCTGCCCCCGGCGGGCGGGATGGCGGCCGGGTACCTGACCGTGCGCAACGACGGCGGCGCGGACCAGCTGCTCAAGGTCTCCAGCCCGGGCGCCGAGTCGGTCACCATGCACCGCTCCACCACCTCCACCATGGAGCAGGTCGAGCGCCTGGACGTCCCCGCGCACGGCGCGCTGCAGCTCGCCAGGGGCGGCACCCACCTCATGATCATGGGGTGGCAGAAGGCCCCCGTCCTCGGTGACGAGCTGGAGCTCGACCTGACCTTCGCCAGGACCGGCACCATCTCGGTCAAGGTGCCGGTCAAGGAGCTCACCTACCGTCCGGGCCAGTCCGGCCAGTCCGGCGCGTCCGGTCAGCCCGGTCAGTCCGCCCGGCCCGACCAGCCCGGCCAGCAGTAAGGGACCCGCCAGATGCCGAAGGCCAGCCACCGCCGGATCGCCGCACTGCTCGGAATGCTCGGCGCGGTGCTCGCGCTGCTGCTCGCGGGCGCCGGCCCAGCCGCCGCACACGCCGCGCTGCAGTCCACCGACCCGGCGCAGAACTCGGTCGTGCCCACCGCCCCGCAGTCCGTCACGCTGACCTTCAGCGAGGCCGTCTCGCTGTCCGGCGACTCGGTCCGGGTCCTCGACCCGGCCGGCAAGGCCGTCGACACCGGAGGGCCGGTGCACGCGGACGGCCGGGACAACACCGCCCGGGTCGGGCTGAACAGCGGCCTGGCCAACGGCACCTACACCGTCGCCTGGCGGGCCGTCTCGGAGGACTCGCACCCGATCGGCGGCGCGTTCACCTTCTCCATCGGCGCGCCCTCGGACACCTCCGTCTCCGCCACCGCGCTGAACACCGCCGAGGCGGACCCGGTGGTCGCCGCCCTCTACGGGACCGGGCGGACCGTCGCCTACCTGGCCTTCGCCCTGCTCGCCGGCGCCGCCGCGTTCGTCCTGATCTGCTGGCCGGCCGGGGCCGTGCTGCGCCAGGTGCAGCGGCTGCTGATGACCGGCTGGGTGTCCCTGCTGGTCTCCACCGTCGCGGTGCTGATGCTGCGCGGCCCGTACGAGCGCGGCTCGGGGGTCGGGCAGGCCCTCGACCTGTCGCTGGTGCGCGCCACCCTGGACGAGCGGATCGGCACGGCGCTGGCCGCCCGGCTGCTGCTGCTCGCGGCGAGCGGGGTGTTCCTGTCGCTGCTGGTCGGCCAGCTCGGCCAGCCGCCCCGCCCGGCCGCGGACGCCCCGCAGGCGGACGCACCCCAGGCGGACGCCCTGAAGCCGGCCGACGCCGAGGAGGCCGAGCTGCGGGAGCTGGAGCAGCGCGCCGCCGAACGCCCGCAGCGCGACGCCCGGCTGGGCCTCGGGGTGGCCGGGCTGGTGCTGGCGGTGGCGCTCTCCGCGACCTGGGTCGGGGCCGACCACGCCGCGGTGGGCATCCAGGTCTGGCTGGCCCTGCCGCTCGGCATGCTGCACCTGATCGCGATGGCCTTCTGGCTGGGCGGCCTCGCCACGATGCTGGTCGGGCTGCGGCACGGCCTCGGTTCGGACGCCGTCGACCGCTTCTCCAAGGTCGCCTTCGGCTCGGTGGCGGTGCTCACCGCCACCGGCGTCTACCAGTCCTGGCGCGGCCTCGGCAGCTGGGGCGCGCTGACCGGGACGGAGTACGGGCGACTGCTGCTGGTGAAGACCGGCTGCGTGGTCGCGATGCTCGGCGTGGCCTGGGTCTCCCGCTCCTGGGCGGCCCGGCTGCGCTCCGCCCCGGTCGAGGCGGAGCCGGTCGGCGCCGTCGAGGCCCGTGAGCCGGTCGCCGTCGCGGCGCTCTCCGAGGACCCCGTCCGGCAGGCCCAGCTGGACCGTCAGCAGGCCGCCCAGGAGAGCGCCGGGCGCGACCGCGCGCTCACCCCGACCAGGGCCGGACTGCGCCGCTCGGTGCTGGTCGAGTCGCTGGTCGCGGTGGCCGTGCTGGTGGTCACCACGATGCTCACCAACTCGCCGCCCGGCCGGGTGGCCCAGGAGGTCTCGGCGGGGTCCGCCCCGGCCACCGCCCCCGCGCCCGGAGCGCCGGCCCCGCAGACCGTGCCGGGCCAGACCCTGGAGCTCAAGCTCCCGTACGACACCAAGGGCCGCACCCCGAACGCCAAGGGCACCGCGACCGTCACCCTCAATCCGGTCCGGACCGGGCCCAACGAGGTGCACCTCGCGCTGGACGGCGCGGACGGGCAGCCGGTCGAGGTCCCCGAGGTGGAGCTCGCCTTCACCCTGCCGGACCGCGACCTCGGCCCGCTGCCGGTGGCGCTGACCGCCGACGGCACCGGGCGCTGGAGCGGCACCGCGCAGCTGCCGCTGGCCGGGAACTGGGTGGTGTCGGTGCAGGTCCGCTCCTCGGAGATCGACCAGACCACCGAGATCAAGCAGCTGAAGATCGGGTGAGCGCGTTGCAGGACACCACCACCGACGGCGGGGCGGCCCCGGGCGGTAAGGCCGACGGGCCCGGGCGTACCGGCTTCACCCGGCGGGCCCTGCTGGGCACCGCCGGGGCCGGGCTGGTGGTCGGGGCGGGCGTCGGCGCGGCCGGGGCCGCCGCCCTGGACCGCGCCCCCGCCGGCGGCGCCGGAGCGCCCGGCGCCGTGCCGGGCCGCCCGCTCGGCGCCGCCCGGCTGCCGTTCCACGGGGAACATCAGGCCGGCATCGTCGAGCCGCAGCAGGCCCGGGTCCAGCTGGCCGCCTTCGACCTGGCCGGCGGCGTCGGCCCGGACGGGCTGCGGGAGCTGATGCGGCGCTGGTCGCAGAGCGCCGCGCGGCTGGCCGCCGGGGAGCCGGCCACCGAGTACGAGAACCAGATCGCCCTGGACGCCGGACCGTGCTCGCTCACCGTCACCTTCGGCTTCGGCGCCGCCCTGTTCGACAAGACCGGGCTGACCGCGCACCGGCCGGCGGCGCTCGAACCGCTGCCCGCCTTCCCCGGCGACGCCCTCGACCCGGCCCGCGGCGACGGCGACCTCCTCGTCCAGATCTGCGCCGACGACGCGCTGGTCGCGGTGCACGCGCTGCGCGTGCTCCAGCGCCAGGCGGCCGGCACCGCGGCGCTGCGCTGGCAGATGTCCGGCTTCGCCCGGACCCCGGGCGCCACCGCGCAGCCGATGACCGGCCGCAACCTGATGGGCCAGATCGACGGCACCAACAACCCCAAGCCCGGCCAGGACGGCTTCGACGCCAAGGTGTTCTGCACGCGCGGGGAGGACCGCCCGGCCTGGCTGGCCGGCGGCTCGTACCTGGTGTTCCGGCGGATCCGGATGCTGCTGGACAACTGGGAGGCGCTGCCGGTCGACCGCCAGGAGCGGGTGATCGGGCGGCGCAAGGCGGACGGCGCCCCGCTCTCCGCCCCCGCCTCCGGCGGCGAGAACACCCCGGTGGACCTCGCCGCGCAGGGCCCGGACGGCGCGCTGGCCATCCCCTCCGACGCCCACGTGCGGGTCGCCGCCCCGACCGCCAACGGCGGTGCGGCGATGCTGCGGCGCGGCTTCTCGTACCACGACGGCCTGCTGGCCGACGGCTCCCCGGACGCCGGACTGCTCTTCCTGGCCTTCCAGTCCGACCCGCGCCAGGGCTTCACCCCGGTCCAGCGCAAGCTGGCCCGCGGCGACGGCCTCTCCCGCTTCCTGCGGCACGAGGCCAGCGGGCTGTACGCCGTCCCGCCGGGCGCCCCGGAGGGCGGCTACGTGGGCCAGTCGCTGCTGGAGCGGGCCCGGTGACCACGGACCGGAATCCGGACGTGACCGATCGGCGGAGTGGCTAAGGTGACTGACCTGACCACCCATTCGCTCGGAGGCGGCATGTCGGCGACCCGGTACACCTACCTCGGCCCGGCGGGCACCTTCACCGAGGCGGCGCTGCGCACCCTGCCCGAGGCGGCGACCCGGGAGCTGGTCCCGCTGGCCTCGGTGCCGCTGGTACTGGACGCGGTGCGCGCCGGCGAGGCCTCCGGGGCGTTCGTGCCGATCGAGAACTCGGTCGAGGGCGCCGTCACGGCCACCAACGACGAGCTGGCCTCCGGCTCCCCGCTGATGATCTACCGCGAGGTGCTGCTGCCGATCTCCTTCGCGCTGCTGGTGCGCCCCGGCACCGAGCTGGCCGACATCAAGACCGTCACCAGCCACCCGGTGGCCCAGCCTCAGGTGCGCCGCTGGCTGGCCGCCAACCTGCCGGACGCCCGCTGGGAGTCCTCCGCCTCCAACGCGGACGGCGCCCGGCTGGTCGCCGAGGAGCGGTTCGACGGCGCCTTCGCGGGCGAGTTCGCGGCCCCGATCTACGGGCTGGACCCGCTGGTCAAGGACATCGCCGACGCGCAGAACGCGACCACCCGGTTCATCCTGGTCGGCCGGCCCGGGCGGGTCTCCTCGCCGACCGGCGCGGACAAGACCTCGATGGTGTTCTGGCTGCCGGACGACCACCCGGGCGCGCTGCTGGAGCTGCTCCAGGAGTTCGCGGTGCGCGGGGTCAACCTGATGCGGATCGAGTCCCGGCCGACCGGCGAGGGGCTCGGCAGCTACTGCTTCCTGATCGACTGCGAGGGCCACCTCACCGACCGCCGGGTGAGCGAGGCGCTGATGGGCCTCAAGCGGATCTGCCCGCAGGTGCGCTTCCTCGGCTCCTATCCGCGCGCCGACCAGCAGGTCTCCAAGCACCAGCGGCCGGGCACCTCGGACACCGATTTCACCGAGGCCGCGGACTGGCTCTCCCGCTGCCTCGACGGCCGCGGCGACATCTGACCGTCGGCTTTCGTTTCCCCACCCTTTTTTGACTGTTTTCGACTGCGCCCGGATGGCGGGGCGGGTCACCGCACCCGTCGTCCACAGGCCCCGCACCGGCGGAACCGGCTGTCCACAGGGCTCCCGGCTGTCCACAGCCAAAAGTTATCCACAGGCCTGGGGACGAGTCGACAAACCGGTATAGCCACTGCCGGTATCGGTCGGATCATTGGTAAGCGGCGCAGAGATGACTAATCGGACCAGAGTCACCCGTGTGCCAGCAAATCACCCGTGCGAGTGCTTCAATTCCCTCACTCGGGAAGGTCAAATGAGGTTTGAAACCTCAATTCCCTGGTTGCGCACACGGCCCGCCGAGCGGGCCCCATCATCCACAGCCCACCGGTTCCGCCTGTGGATAACCTTTCGCCGCGCGATTGCCCACAAGGGTTATCCACAGGTAGGGGCGAGTTATCCCCAGCCGGAAATCCGTACCGGTGGAGGGGCACCCGCCCGGTAGGCTTGGGCCCGTGATTGACCTTCGCCTGCTTCGTGAGGACCCTGACCGAGTACGCGCCTCGCAGCGCGTCCGTGGCGAGGACGTCGACCTGGTCGACGCCCTCCTCTCCGCCGATGAGCGCCGCCGGTCCTCGGGCAGTCGCTTCGACGAACTGCGCAACGAGCAGAAGACGCTCGGCAAGCAGGTCGCCAAGGCCCAGGGCGAGGAGAAGACCGCCCTGCTGCAGCGCACCAAGGCGCTCGCCGAGGAGGTGAAGGCCGCCGACGCCGAGCAGGGTGCGGCCAAGGAGGAGGCCGAGCGCCTGCTCCGCTCGCTGGCGAACCTCATCGACCCGGCCGCCCCGGTCGGCGGCGAGGAGGACTTCGTCACCCTGGAGGAGGTCGGCACCCCGCGCGACTTCGCCGCCGAGGGCTTCGAGCCCCGCGACCACGTCGAGCTGGGGCAGATCCTCGGCGCGATCGACACCGAGCGCGGCGCCAAGGTCGCCGGCGCACGGTCCTACTACCTGACCGGTGTCGGCGCGCTGCTGGAGCTCGCCCTGGTCAACATGGCGATCACCCAGGCCACCGCGGCCGGCTTCACCCCGATGATCACCCCCGCCCTGGTCCGCCCGGCCGCCATGGACGGCACCGGCTTCCTCGGCCAGGCCGCCGAGAACGTCTACTTCCTCGAAGAGGAGGAGCGCTACCTCGTCGGCACCAGCGAGGTCCCGCTCGCGGCGTACCACATGGACGAGATCATCGACGCGGACAAGCTGCCGCTGCGCTACGCCGGCTACTCGTCCTGCTTCCGCCGCGAGGCCGGCACCTACGGCAAGGACACCCGCGGCATCATCCGCGTCCACCAGTTCGAGAAGGTGGAGATGTTCGTCTTCACCTCCCCGGAGGACGCCGAGGCCGAGCACCGCCGCCTGCTGCAGTGGGAGAAGGACTTCCTCAACGCCCTGGAGCTGCCGTACCGGGTGATCGACGTCGCCTCCGGCGACCTCGGCTCCTCGGCCGCGCGCAAGTTCGACATCGAGGCGTGGATCCCGACCCAGGGCAAGTACCGCGAGGTCACCTCGACCTCCAACACCACCGAGTACCAGTCCCGCCGGCTCGCCATCCGGATGCGCGAGGAGGGCAAGGTCCGCCCGCTGGCCACGCTGAACGGCACCCTGGTCGCCGTCCCGCGCACCATCGTGGCGATCCTGGAGAACCACCAGCAGGCCGACGGCTCGGTCGTCGTCCCGGAGGCGCTGCGGCCCTTCCTGGGCGGGCGCGAGATCCTCCCCCCGGTCAAGAAGTAACGCGTTCCGCACCACCGCCCGACAGCAACTCCCGGGAGACGCACGGCCCATGAGCAACCCCAGCCCCAGCCCCGTCTCCCCCGGTGGCGACCTGCCCTTCCGGCTGGTCGCCACCGACCTCGACGGCACCCTGCTGAACAGCGGGGAGACCGTCTCCGAGCGCACCCGTGCCGCGCTGGCCACCGCCACCGCCGCCGGGGCGCTGCACATCATCGTCACCGGCCGCTCGGCCGCCTGGGCCCGGCCGGTCTTCGACGAGATCGGCTACACCGGCATAGCGGTGTGCGGCCAGGGCGCGCAGGTCTACGACGCGGGCGCGCACAAGCTGCTCACCTCGCTCACCCTGGACCGCCGGCAGGCCGCCCTGGCCGTCGCCAAGATCGAGGCGGAGACCGGCCCGCTGGCCGTCGCCGCCAACCAGGACGGCCTCGACGGCCAGGTGCTGGCCGGTCCGGGGTACGAGCTGCTGATCGGCTCCGACCTCCCGGTGGTCCGGGCGGACAAGGACGAGCTCTTCGGCGCCCCGCTCAGCAAGCTCTACATCCAGCACCGCGGCCTGACCGACGACGGCCTCGCCGGGGTCGCCCGCCAGGTCGCGGGGGATCTGGTCGGCGTCGTGATGGCGGGCCCCGGCATCGTCGAGCTGCTGCCGCTCGGCCTCTCCAAGGCCACCGGGCTGGCCGTCGCGGCCCGTCGGCTGGGCGTGCGCGCCGCCGACACCATCGCCTTCGGCGACATGCCCAACGACATCCCGATGTTCGGCTGGGCCGCGCACGGCGTCGCGATGGCGAACGCCCACGAGGAGCTGCTAGCGGTCGCCGACGAGGTCACCGTCGGCAATGACGAGGACGGCGTCGCCGTCGTGCTGGAGCGGCTCTACCCGGTCCGCTGAACGGCCGGACGGGCACCCGGAGTCGCATCGGCGGCACCCGGATGCTGACCGTCTCAGGAAGAGTTTGTATGCTCCGCTGAAGCTCCGCGTCTCCCGGTGCGGTGCTCCTGTGCGGTGCGACCAGCCGGCCCGGGCGTTGCCCGCCGGACGCGCACAGGATTGCCGCTTCGCCGCTGAGAGGTACGCGCATGTCAGGCCAGTGGGACGAGACACCGTCGGGAGCGGACGGACGGCGGCGCGCCAGCGGCGGCGGCCCTCGCAGCGGCGGTTCGCACGGAGGGTCACCGGGCACCGGCGGCTCGCGCGGCGGGGTGCGGACCGAGCCCGCGGCCGACGGCGCCGACGCCCGCGTCCCCGCGCCCCGGCCGGGCGGCCGGGCCGAGGCCCGACGGGCGGCCCAGGGTAAGGGCCCCGCGGCCAAGGGCTCGACCGCGGGCCGCGGTGCGGCCGGCAAGGAGGGCGCCACGGCGACGGGCGGCCGCGCGGCCGCGCGCAACAGCCGCAAGCCCAAACGGAACGTCAAGAAGATCGCGGCCTGGTCGGTGGCCGGCGTCCTGGTGGTGCTGGCGGGCACCGGCGGCGCGATCTACTACAAGCTGAACGGCAACATCAAGTCCTTCGACGCGGACGCGATCGCCACCGACCGGCCGCCCGAGGCGGTCGCCGACGCCAACGGCAACAAGCCGGTCAACGTCCTGCTGATCGGCTCCGACTCGCGGGCCGGCAACAACAGCGACCTCGGCGGCGGCAACGAGGGCGGGGCCCGCTCCGACACCACGATCCTGTTGCACGTCTACGCGGACCACAAGCACGCCGTGGGCATCTCGATTCCCCGCGACGCGCTGGTGACCATCCCCGCGTGCAAGCTGCCGAACGGGAAGTGGACCAAGGAGTCCCCCGGGCAGATGTTCAACTCGGCGTTCTCGGTGGGCAACACCGAGACCGGCAACCCGGCCTGCACGCAGAACACGGTGGAGAAGCTCACCGGCATCCGGGTCGACCACACCATAGAAGTGAACTTCGAGGGGTTCGCGGCGATGACGGAGGCCGTCGGCGGCGTCGACGTCTGCCTGCCGAACGACATCTACGAGGGGCACCTCAACCCCAACCTGGGCAAGAAGGGCAAGGTCGTCCTGCCCAAGGGGAAGCAGAAGCTGGCCGGCCAGAAGGCGCTGGACTACGTCCGGCTGCGGCACGGCATCGGCGACGAGTCCGACGTCGGCCGGATGAAGCGCCAGCAGGCCTTCCTGGCCTCGCTGATGGCCAAGGTGAAGGGCGAGGGCCTGAGCCCGACCACACTGCTGCCGCTCGCCGACGCGGCCACCAAGTCGATGACCGTCGACCCCGGCCTGGACTCCGCCAAGAAGCTGATGGACTTCGCGCTGTCGATGAAGAACATCGACCTGCACGACGTCAAGTTCCTGACCACGCCGTGGCGCTACAACGGCCCCCGGATCGACCTGGTCCACCCGGCCGTCGACAACCTCTGGAAGACCCTGCTGGCCGACCGCACCATCGAGGGCGAGGACGCCACGGGCAAGCAGGAGGACGCGCCGCAGACCCCCGCGCCCGCCGAGACCACCCCGCCCGCGCCGCCCTCGCCGACCGCGGTGGAGGGCCCGCCGGTGAAGGTCGCCGTCTACAACGGCACCACCGTCACCGGGCTGGCCGCCAAGGCCGCCGAGACGCTCAAGACCAACAAGGTCACCGTCACCGGCACCACCACCGCCAAGAACACCGCCAAGGCGACCACCACGGTGGAGTACGGCTCCGGCCAGAAGGCCAACGCGGAGAAGGTCGCGGCGCTGTTCCCCGGCGCCGTCCTGACGCCGACCTCGGCGGCCGGGATCAGCCTGGTGCTCGGCAAGGACTACGCCGCCGCCAACGCCACCACGGCCGCCGCGCCCGGCACGCCCGCCGCGCCGGCCCCGCTGCCCACCGAGGTGGTCAACGAGGCCCGCTCGGCCGACGACGACATCTGCAGCAACGTCTCCTACGGATAGCCGCCGCCGGCCGCCCGTGCGCCGGGTGGCGGACGGGGGTCAGAGCGCCGCGCGGATCCAGCCGTCGACCAGGGCCGTGAGGTCCTGGTCGGCCTGGCCGTGCTCGACCACGTGGGTGCGGATCACGTCGCCGCCGCCGTGGCCGAACAGGCCGCCGCGCTTGTCCGCCTCCAGCACCACCTCGACCCGGTGCGAGGTGGTCACGAAGCTGACCTCCAGCGAGTTGCAGGAGTGCGCGTACTGCGGCGCCGAGGAGAACTCGATCTCCTGGTAGAACGGCAGCGTCTGCCCGGTGCCGCGGATGCGCCCGGCCTCCAGGTCCGCGGAGCGGAACCGGAAGCCCAGCTGCAGCAGGGTGTCCAGGATCCGGCGCTGCACCGGCAGCGGCTCGACCTCCAGCGGGTCGGAGTCGCCCTTGTCGAGCGCGCCGGCGATGTCCACCTCGGTGCGCACACCGAGCTGCATCCCGTTCAGGCGCTGCCCGGCGACGACGGTGACCGGCGTCTCCCACGGCACGTCGACGGCGAACGGGATCGAGCGGTTCTCGCCCGGCGCCAGCACCAGCGGCGCGGTGACGGAGAAGCGCGCGAACGGGTAGAGACCGGTGCTCTCCCCCTCCTCGTGCTCGATCTCCACGCGGGCGACCAGAGTCAGCGTGATCCCCCGGATGTCGGCCTCGACGGTGCCGCCGGTCAGCTCGACCGTCCCGTGCAGCGTGCCGCCGGGCTGCACCACCGGCGTGGTCAGGACGGTGTCGACGCCGGGACCGCCGACGCCCAGGGCACCGAGCAGCTTCTTGAACACCATGCGGGCGCTCTCCTTGCAGATAGGGGTGGACCGAAGTCGTCCGGAGCAACGCGAGGCCGGCCCGGACGGTTCCCATGGTGTTCATCCCCCAGTTGTAGGATGACCGGGCAAGCGGTTGTAGGATGACCGATGACCGGTCCGGAGCACTCGGGAGGAGCCGCTGTGACCAGCACCAACGACAACCTGCAGGCCGCCGGCCGGCGCTCCCTGGTGGACACCGCCATCGACCAGCTGCGCGAGCAGCTCGCCGCCGGCGCCTGGCCGGTCGGCTCGCGGATCCCCACCGAGCACGAGCTGGCCGAGCGCCTCCAGGTCGGACGCAACACCGTGCGGGAGGCGATCCGGGTGCTGGTGCACGCCGGCATGCTGGTCTCCCGCCAGGGCGAGGGCACCTTCGTCCGCAGCACCAGCGACCCGGCCTCCGTCCTGCGCGGGGTCCAGCGCTCCGGCATCCGGGACGTCCTGGAGGTCCGCGCCGCGCTGGAGGCCGAAGGGGCCCGGCTGGCGGCGCTGCGGCACACGCCCGAGGACATCCGCCGGATGCGGGCCGCACTGGCCCGCGAGGCCGAGGTGATCGCGGCGCACCCCGAGCGGGCCGGCCGCGAGGCGACCGTCGAGCACGACCTGGAGTTCCACACCGCCGTGGTCGAGGCCGCGCACAACCCGGCCCTGGCCGAGGTGTACCGCTACTTCGGCGCCTCGGTGCGCGAGTCGATGCGGACGGCCTTCGGCGACCACGAGATGCCCGAGGTGGTCGTGGCCACCCACGAGGCACTGGTGGACGCGATCGAGAGCGGCGACCCGGACCGCGCCGAGGCCGCGTGTCGCGCGCTGCTCGCCGAGCCGACCGCGGCCGTCGAGCAGCTCCTCGCGGCCATCGCGGCCCGGAAGTAAGCGGCACCCGCTCCTTCCGCGCCCGTCTCCCCGTCCTCACGAAAGAGCAGCACGACCCATGGCAGTCACCCGTGCCCCGCAGCCGGTTGTCACCACTCCCACGCTCCCCGTCCGCGCCCGGCTGGCCCACCCCGCCCTGCTGCTGACCGGCATCCTGCTGGTCGCCCTGAACATGCGCGCCTGCCTCGCGGCGATCTCGCCGATGGTCGGCGAGATCCAGCGGACCTTCGGCCTCTCCGCCACCGCGAGCGGCCTGATCACCACCGTGCCGGTGCTCTTCCAGGGCGTCGGCGCCCCGCTCACCCCCCGGCTGACCAGGCGGTTCGGCACCGAGCGGGTGGTGCTCGGCGCGGTGCTGGTCCTCGGCGCGGGCGTCCTGCTGCGGGTGCTGCCCTCGGTGGCGGCGCTGTACGCGGGCTGCGTGGTGATCGGCGTGGCCATCGCCGTCCTGAACGTCTCGATGCCGGGCCTGGTCAAGCGGGAGTTCCCGGGCAGGGCCGCGGCCATGACGGGCGTCTACTCGACCACCATGCTGGTCGGCGCCACCCTCGCGGCCGGCACCTCGGTGCCGCTGGAGCACGCCCTCGGCGGCGGCTGGCAGGCCTCGCTCGGCGCCTGGTCGCTGCTCGCGCTGATCGCCGCGGTGGCCTGGCTGCCGCAGGTGCTGCGGGCCCGCCGGCAGCGGGCCGCGGTGCCGGTCGCGACGACCACGGCTGCGGCGCGGCCCGCCGACGCCCCGGCCCCGGGGATCTGGCGCTCGCCGCTGGCCTGGCAGATCAGCCTCTTCATGGGCGTCTCGTCGCTGCTGGTCTACATCCTGGTCGCCTGGATGCCGACCATCCTGGCCGACCACGGCATGGACCGCGGCGAGGCCGGCCTGGTCTTCGCCTTCTCCAACCTGGTCCAGGTCGCCGGGGCCTTCCTCGTCCCGCTGATGGCCGGCCGGATGACCAACCAGCGGGCGCTGGCCGTCGTGATGGCCGCGCTGAGCGGGCTGGGCATCGCCATCCTGCTGATCTCACCGGTGCCCGGTGCCTGGGTCGCGGCCACCATCCTGGGCATCGCCCAGGGCGGGTCGCTGGGCCTCGGCCTCGCCTTCATCGTGCTGCGCACCGACAGCGCCGCCGGTGCCGCCCGGCTGGGCGGGATGTCGCAGGCGGTCGGCTACCTGGTGGCGGCGGCCGGACCGGTCGGCGCCGGGGCGCTGCGGCAGCTGACCGGCGGCTGGGACACCGTGCTGGTGCTGATGCTGGTGCTGACCGCCGTGGTCGCCGCGGCCGGCTGGGGCGCGGGCCGCAACCGGACGCTCTGACCCGGCTGCGGGGCCGGGCCCGGGCTGCGGGGCCGGGCCTGTATTGCCGGGCCCGCGCCCCGGACCGCCGGGTCTACTCGTCGGCGGCCAGAGTCAGCCCGGCCAGCTTCACCGAGGCCAGCACCGTCGCCGCCACGGTGAGCACCAGCAGCAGCGGCACGGCCACCCCGAGCGAGACCCCCGCGGTGATGGCGCCGTCCCCGGCCACCGCCTCGCCCACCGACAGGCCCCACTGCTGCACGCTCAGCGTCCTGGCACCCTTCACGAAGTTGCCGACCAGGGACTCCCAGATCAGCGCGTAGCCCAGGCCCGCCACCACCGCGTGCCGGGTGGCCACGCCGAGCAGCAGGAACAGCGCGCTGTACACGGCACCGGCCACCAGGGCGGCGGCGGTGTAGCCGAGCGCCAGGTTGTCCTTGGTGCCGTACAGCAGCAGCCCGGAGAGCAGGGTGGGCACGGCCGCGAACACCCAGGTGGTGCCGACGGCCACCACCAGCTTGGTGGTGATGATCTTCCAGCGGGGCAGCGGCTTGGCGAGCAGGTAGACGATCGAGCCGTCGTCGATCTCGGTGGCGATGGCGCCGGTGCCGACGACCAGGCCGAGGATCGGCAGCAGGGTGCCGAGGCTCAGCTGGCCGAGGATCTTGACGGTCAGGTCGTGCTTGTCCCCGCTGGAGCCGCTGGCGATCGCCGAGACGAGCAGCAGCAGGGCGGGGACCACCAGCAGCAGGACGCCGCGGCGGCGGCCCAGCAGGCCGCGCAGCGTCAGCCTGGCGACGGTCGGGTTCATGGTGTGGTCGGCCTTCCTGGGTCCGGTTGAGGCGTTCAGGCGGAGACGAGGTAGGAGAAGACGCTCTCCAGGGACTCGTCCGCCGGTGCGACGGTGTACAGCCGGATGCCGGCCTGCCGGGCGACCTTCGGCAGCAGGGTGGTGAAGCCCTGGAAGTTCACCGCCTGGATGCGCAGCGCCTTGTCCTGCAGGTCCAGCTCGATGCCGGCCGTCGACGGGTCCGCGATCAGCGCGGCGGCCAGCCGGCGGTCGTCGCTGGAGCGGACCAGGTAGCGGTGCGGGCGGTCGGTCATCAGCCGGCGGATCTTCCGGAAGTCCCCGGAGGCGGCGTGCCGGCCGGCCACCACGACCTCGATGTGCCGGGCCAGCTGCTCGACCTCCTCCAGGATGTGCGAGGAGAACAGCACCGTCCGGCCGTCCGCGCCGAAGCGGCGCAGCAGGTCCATCAGCTGGAGCCGCTGGCGCGGGTCCATGCCGTTGAAGGGCTCGTCGAGCAGCAGCACCGCGGGGTCGTGGACGAGCGCGGAGGCCATCTTGACGCGCTGCTTCATGCCCTTGGAGTACGTGCCGGTCTTCCGGTCCTGGGCGTACTCCATCTCGACCAGGCCGAGCGCCCGCTTGGCGGCGGCCCCCGGGTCGGCGAGTCCGTGCAGTTCGGCGTTGGCGAGGACGAACTCCCAGCCGGTCAGGTAGTCGTACATCGACTCGCGCTCGGGCACCAGCCCGATCTGCCGGTACACCTCCTGGTTGCGCCAGATCGGCGCGCCGTCCAGGGTGACCGCCCCGGTGGAGGGGGCGAGGAAGCCGCTCATCATGTGGATGAGCGTGGACTTCCCGGCGCCGTTGGGGCCCAGCAGGCCGGTGACGCCGGGGCCGATCGCCATGCTGATGTCGTTGACGGCGACCACGTTGCCGAACCAGCGGGAGACCTTGTCGATGGTGATGGTGGCCATGACGCCCTCTCAGATACTCGGGTGATCAGACGCTGCGGTAGCGGCGCAGCAGCAGGCCGTACGAGCCGGCCGTGATCGCGGCGGCGACGACGAGGAAGACGGCCGCGCCGAGCGCGCCGGGCGCGTGCATCCGACCGGGGTCGGTCCCGAGGTCGAACAGCTGGTTCGTCAGGCTCTCGACCAGTTCGTTCGGCGAGAGCAGGGCGATCCACTGGGCGGAGTCCGGCACGGTCTCGGAGACGCCGGCACTGATGCCGGTGACGATCGCGACCAGGGTGGTGCTGACCACCAGGCAGCCCATGATCGCTGCCACCCCGAAGCCCCGGCGCGGGGTGCTCGCCGCGATCACCAGGGCGACGGAGGTCGGCACCAGGGCGTACAGCACGGCGGCGGCCAGGCCGTACAGGAGCTGCGCGGTGTTGTGCCCGAAGTCCAGCCCGCCGAGCAGCGCACCGATGTACAGGACCAGCAGCGGGGCCGTCATCAGCAGCAGCTGGGCGCAGGCCATCGCGGCGAACTTGGCCCGGACGTAGTCGCCGCGGGTGATCGGGCGGGAGAAGTACAGCGGGACGGTGTTGTGGCGCAGGTCCCGGGAGAGCAGCACCGGCGCCTGGGCGGCCAGGAAGATCGAGACGATCAGCCCGAGGGCGGCCAGGTAGCCCGGGAAGTCGATCGGCAGCTCCTTGCGGCCGGTGACGATCGCGAAGGCGACGATGATCACCGCGGGCGCGGTGACCACGCCGAGCACGAGCATCGGCAGCACCTTGGACTTGCCGGAGCGCCCGAGCCCGTACGCGGCGCGCAGGCTCTGGGTGAACAGCGAGCGGGTCGCGTAGGCCCTGCCGAGGCGGGGTCCCGTGTAGCCGCGGTAGCCGATGTCGTGGATGACGCCGGTGTCGGTCGACCTGGTCTCAGGAGGCAGCGACATCTGCGGTACCTCCCTGCGGTGCGGCGGTGGCGGGTTCGGTGAAGAGCTCGGCGACCCGGTGGCGGCGCTGTTCCAGCCGGACCAGTCCGAGGCCGAGGCCCGCGACGGTGTCGCGGATGGTGTCGTAGGTGTCGTCCCCGTCGATCCGGACCAGCAGGATCCGCGAGCCGTCCATCTGGACCGACAGCCCTGCGGCGGCCATCCGCTCGCGCACCGCGGCGGCGGAGTCGGCGGGGTCCGCGGAGCCTGCGGAGTCCACGGGGTCGGCGGAGCCTGCGGGGTCGGCGGAGCCTGCGGACGGGAAGTCCGTCACCTCGACGGCCAGCACCGCGGTCGCCTCGGTGAAGGAGGCGGTGGAGGAGGAGCGCAGCAGCTTGCCGCCATCGATGACCACCAGGTGGTCACAGGTGCGCTCCAGCTCGCCGAGCAGGTGCGTGGTGACCAGCACCGAGATCCCGAAGTCGGAGTGGACCCGGCGGATCAGCGCCAGCATGTCGTCCCGGCCGACCGGGTCGAGCCCGTTGGTGGGCTCGTCCAGCAGCACCAGCTTGGGGTCGTGCACCAGCGCCTGGGCCAGCTTGACCCGCTGCTTCATGCCGGTGGAGTACCCGCCCATCGGCCGGTAGCGCTCCTCGTACAGCCCGACGTGCCGCAGCGTGTCGGCCGTCCGCTCGCGCGCGGCGGCGGCCGGCAGGCCGGCCATCCGGGCCATGTGCACCACGAACTCCGTCGCCGAGACGTCCGGCGGCAGGCAGTCGTGCTCCGGCATGTACCCGACCCGCTCGCGGATCTCCGACCCCTGCGTGGCGATGTCCAGACCGAGGACCTGCCCGGTGCCGGAGGTCGCCGGGGCGAGCCCCAGCAGGATCTTGATGAGTGTGGACTTGCCCGCCCCGTTCGCCCCCACCAGGCCGACCACCCCGGGCTGCACCTCTACGGTGAGCTGATCGAGGGCGGTGACCCGGGGGAACCTCTTGGTGAGGCCGTCCGTCTTGATGACAGTGGACACGGGTCTCAACGTAGTGTCCGCACCCCTCCATGGGGATGGGCTGGATTGACGAACCCCGCATGATGCTGCGGTATGACGTCTCCCCGCCGTCCCCTAGGGGATGGCACCGGCCGCCCCGCGCCGGGCGGGCCGCACACGTGCGACGACCCGGGGCGGGATCCGCTGTCGGCCGCTTACCACCCAATGACCAATCGGACACACCGTGACCGAACCGCAACGGGCGGACGGGCCGTCATTCCGGCCCGCCCGCCCCGCGTTCACGCACCCGTTACCCCCGGGCGTTCACCCTGTTCAGGAGTGGGCGCGCTCGGTCAGCTCGACGACCTTGCCGGAGGCGTCGATCGCGACCTTGTAGTCGCCGCCCGAGCAGGGGTAGAAGCCCTTGGTGCTGGTGGGGTCGGCGAGGCACTCGTTGATGTGCTTCACCAGGTCGGCGCCGTTGACGTCCTTCGGCTTCGCCAGCACCGAGTTCAGGTGGCCCTTGACGGTGGGCGCGAAGGGGGCCGTCTTGTCGGCGCCGACGGGCTCGAAGACCACGTCGTTGACGCCGCACGCCGTCTTGGTGTCCTTGTAGACCAGGGTGGTCGCCGTGGTGCCCTTCGCCGGGTAGATCCACTTCTGGCCGGCGGGCAGCGGCGGGGCGTCGCAGAACCCCTCCGGCTCGCTCGGATCCGCCGACGGCTTGCCGCTCGCCGCCGGGCCGGTGCTCTTGCCACCGGCCGGCGCGGTCGCGGCGGGGGTGGTCG
Organism: Kitasatospora sp. NPDC052868; assembly: GCF_044547105.1. Taxonomy (NCBI): domain Bacteria; kingdom Bacillati; phylum Actinomycetota; class Actinomycetes; order Kitasatosporales; family Streptomycetaceae; genus Kitasatospora; species Kitasatospora sp. NPDC052868. The sequence continues at coordinate 63,376 of NZ_JBITZW010000014.1, forward strand.
CAGCCGGCGCAACCGGGGTGGTCGCGGCAGGCGCGGCCGGCGTGTTGGCGGCACCGCCGGCCTGGTCGGACGAGTTGTCCGGCCCGCAGGCGGCGAGGCCGAACAGGGCGGTGGCGACCAGGCCGGCGCCGAGCAGTCTCCGGTAAACAGGCATGACGAAGGAACCCCCGTATGACAAACGATCAGATGATGGTGTGCGGCGGACAGAGTAGCGCCTTCCGCCGACACCGCCCCGCGCTCACCCCGACCGCGCCAACCCCTCGACGGCGGTCCGCTCGAACACCGCCAGGCCGTCCGGGCGGAGCGGGGCCGCCGTTCAGGAACGGAGGCGGTTCAGTGCTGCGGTGACGATGCCTTCGACCTTGGTCGGGGCGTCGGTGGGCCGACCGGTGAGCTCGACGATGGCGACCCTGGTGCCGCTGCGCAGGACCGCGACCCCGCCGCCGGCGGTGCCGTCGCCGTTGTAGGCCGGGTACCAGCGCGCGGTGCCGCCGGCGGCGGTCAGGGTGTGGGCCGCGCCGTAGTGCCAGTGGCCGGCGGGCTCGTCCTGGCAGTCCTGGACGAGCGCGACGAGCTGCTTCTCCCAGATGTCGGCAGCGGCCCCGGTGGGGGCGCTCGCAGCCGACTCGTTCACTCGGCCCTCGGTGTCGAAGGTCCAGGTCACAGACGCGTACCCGGTGGCCTTGCCCTTGGTCAGGCCGTACATCGTCTCCTCGCCGGAGCAGGCGGACAGCCCCTGGCGTCCGGTCAGCGCCACGGTCGCGCCGACCGGGTTCAGGCCCTGCCGGAGGTAGTCCTCGCTCTGGACGAGGCCGCCGGACCCGAGTCCGGGCGCGGCGGCCGCGACCGCAGCCGGCTGGGCCTCGGTGACCGGCTGAGCGGCGGTGACCGGCTGGGCGGCGGCCGCGGTGCGGTGCGCGGCGTCGGGCGCGGCCCCGCCGGCGGTGGCCGACTGGGTGCCGACGACGCCGACCGTGATCAGTGCGGCGGCGAAACAGGCCGCGGTGGCGACCCGGTTGCGGCGAACGGACTTCTGCCGGACGGCCTGGTTCTCGGTCATCTGGTCCCCCTGCTGGTCGGGACGCCTGCTGCGTCCTCGTACAACCGGGGAGATGCCGCCGGAGAAGGGAAAGTTGGAGCCCTGAGCGGCTGTTTCACAGCTGTGACAGAGCGGTCCTGACGACGCGGTCCATCGCGGCCGTCCCCAGGCAGGCGTCGACCTCCAGCACCCCGTAGTGGGTGCCGCTGCGCAGCACGGCGATGCCCCCGCAGGGCTCCTTGCCCTCGGGCGCCGTACCGGTGGTGTTGAGGGTTCCCTGGTAGGCGCCCATCCAGCTCGCGGTGACGTCCGGGGCGAGCCGCACCGTCGTGGTCCTTCCGTAGACCCAGTGCCCCGGCACCGCCTCCTGGCAGGGCACCTCCTCCAGCAGCAGGCGGTCGGCGAAGTTCTGCGCCAGGGAGGGGCTCCGGGTCTCGGCGACGACCTCGCGGGCGACCTGGTCGCCGTGGGTGGCGGCCAGCGTGGGGTCGTCCGGGGAGGTGCGGGTGCCGGTCATCAGTCCGCGGAAGTGGGCACCGGGCCCGCCCAGGGTCTGGGTGAGGGTCTTCTCGCCGGAGCAGGCCGCGTTGGCGTAAGCCCCGTCGCCGTACCGGTCGGTGACGCGGATCCGCCCGGTGGCGAGGTCCGGTCCGAACGCCGCGGGTCCCAGCAGGTTCGCGGCCGTCACCGGCCCGGTCGCACCGGTCACACCGGTCGGCGAGCCGGAGCCGGAGCCCGAGGACCCGGGCGGCGGGACGGCCACGCCGGGCGTCGCGGGAGCGGACGCGCCTTGGGATGCCACGCCGACCGCCCCACCCGACCGCGCTGCCGGGTGTGCGGTGGCGCCGGGGGGCGGTGGCAGGACGAATCGGCCGGTCGCCAGCCCGAGCACGACCGCGGCCACCAGCGCGGCGACGGCGGACCGGGGCCGGACGACGGAGCGGCCGCCGACCGCAACGGGAGCGTCGTTCACGGACTGGTGACCAGGTGCTCGCGCAGGAAGCGGCGGGCCTGGTGGATACGGTCCTTGACCGTGCCCAACGGAACCTCCAGCTCCGCTGCCACCTGGGCGTAGGTCAGGTCGCCCAGGTCGCGCAGCACGAAGGCCTCCACCAGGGCGGGGTGCTTCCGCTCCAGCGCGGTCAGCGCCTCCATCAGGTCGAGCCTGGTCCCGGCGATGACGCTGGTGGTGCGCGGGTCGACGGACTCGGGGAGGTCGGCGTGGCTGTCCTCGGCGCGCCGGCGCATCGAGCGGTAGGTGGACCGGGCGGCGTTCGAGGCGATCACCGTCACCCAGCCCAGGAAGGAGCCGTGGCCGCCGTACGCGCCCAGATGCGTGCTGATGGACAGCAGCGCGTCCTGGGCGGCCTCCTCCGCGTCGGCGTGGTGGGGCAGGAGGCGCGAGCAGCGGCGCAGCACCACCGGCCGCAGCTTGGCCAGCAGGTACTCCGTCGACCCCGGCTCCCCCGCCTGAGCAGCCGCCACGAGCAGCTCCAGCTCGCCTTCCTCGAACACCCGGACCCCCGTTTCGTCCCGCCTGGCATCCCCCCGCCGAACGGGAGTTCCGCACTCCCCCCGACTCCGGCAGAATGCTGCCACATGCGCAAGCTCGGCCGTTACCTCCTTCTGGAGCGGCTCGGAGCCGGCTCCTTCGCGACGGTCTGGAAGGCCTACGACCCGGAGCTCGACACCGAGGTCGCGGTGAAGGTGCTGGCCGAGAACTGGGCCGCCAACGCGGATGTGCGCGAGCGGTTCCTGGCGGAGGCGAGACTGCTGCGCCGGATCGCCAGTCCGCGGGTGGTCCGGGTGCACGACGTCGGGGTGCAGGAGGACCGGCCCTACTTCGTCATGGACCACGTACGCGGCGGCACCCTGGCGGACCGGGTCGGGCAGTGCGACCCGCAGGAGGCGATGCGGCTGGCCGCGGAGGCGGGCTACGCGGTCCAGGTCCTGCACGAGGCGGGCGTGGTGCACCGCGACGTCAAGCCGTCCAACCTGCTGCTCGCCGCCGGCCCTGCGCCCGCCGCGGTGCTGGTGGCGGACCTGGGCAGCGCCAAGCAACTGGCCGACGCGTCCGGGCTTACGGTGACCACGGGCACGCCCGCGTACATGGCACCGGAACAGGCCTTCCAGACCGGCGGGTTCGACGGAAGGGCCGATGTGTACGCGTTGGCCGTCGTGGCCTACGAGCTGCTGACCGGGCAGAAGCCGTTCGGCCCGGGCGGACGCGCCACAGCCCTGATGACCGACCCGCAGGCCTCCTCGACGCTTCCGGCGCTCCCGGCCGAAGCGGAGCTCCCGCCGAACGTCGCCGTGCTGCTGCGGGCCGGGATGTCCGTCGACCCGGCGGACCGCCCCCCGACCGCCCAGGCCTTCGCAGACGCGCTGCTGGCCCCGGTCCCGCAGCCGCCGCCCCCGGCAGGCCCCGGGTGGCCGACCCCGCGCGCGGTCTGGCTGGCGTCGGGCACGGTGTTCACGGCGGCGACCCTGCTGAGCTGGCTGCGGCGTTGAATCCGCGTCGCCGCTGACGACGGTCCACCCACCGGCGCCCTGACTGTTGCGAATCCCGCCGGCCAGGGCCCGGCACCGGCTTCATTCCGGGGCGAAGGGGTCGTCAAGTCAGAGGGCGCCGGTCGCTGACGGCTACCGTAAGGTCGCTGGCATGCGACTGAGTACGGTGATCCTCCCCATCCACCGGTGGGCCGAGGGGCAGAAGATCTGGCGGCGGGCCGAGGACCTCGGGTTCCACGCCGCGTACACCTATGACCACCTGTCCTGGCGGTCGTTCCGGGACGAGCCGTGGTTCGGCTCGGTACCGACGCTCACGGCGGCGGCCACCGCCACCGAGCGGATCAGGCTCGGAACCCTCGTGACATCGCCCAACTTCCGCCACCCGGTGACGCTGGCGAAGGAGCTGATCACGCTGGACGACGTGTCCGGCGGGCGCCTGACGCTGGGCATCGGGGCCGGCGGGGTCGGGTTCGACGCGACGGCGATGGGGCAGGAGGCCTGGTCGCCGCGGGAGCGGGCGGACCGGCTCGGGGAGTTCCTGCCGCTGCTGGACGAGCTGCTGCGGACCGACTCCACGACCCGCGAGGGCACGTACTACTCGGCGGTCGAGGCGCGGAACATCCCCGGCTGCGTGCAGACGCCGCGGGTGCCGTTCTACGTGGCGGCGACCGGCCCGCGCGGGCTGCGGCTGGCGGCGGAGCACGGGCAGGGCTGGGTGACGTACGGGGACCCGCGCGGGCCGGCGGACGTGCCGGTGGAGCAGGCACCCGGGGTGATCGCCCAGCAGATCGAGAAGCTCACGGCCGCCTGCGAGGCGACCGGCCGCGATGTCGGCGAGCTGGAGAAGGTGCTGCTCCAGGGCTCGACGGCGGAGAAGCCGCTGGAGTCGCTGGACGCGTTCGTGGACTGGGCGGGCCGCTACCAGGAGCTGGGCGTCACCGAGCTGGTGATCCACTGGCCGGTGCCGGACTCGATCTTCGCGAACGACCTCGCCGTCTTCGAGAAGATCGCCACCGAGGGCCTGGCACAGCTGAGCTGAGAGCCCCCGCCGGAGCGGACCGTCCCACCCAGGTGCGCTCCGGCGGCCTCCGCCGAGGCACACGGAGCACGGCGACGTGACGATCGTGACGAGCGACCCCGGGGACCTGCGCCGGCTGTGTCACCGCCGCATCGCGGTCGAGACGATCTGGCGCGAACCGCCCTGACCGGTAGTCGTCGACCGCTTCATCCTGCGGGTCCGACCGCGGCCGGGGGGTCAGGCGGGGTCGGTGGGGGATGGGCGGGTCAGGTGGCGCAGGAGGCGGGTGGCGGGGCGTTCGACCAGGCGGTGGACCAGCCAGGCGGCGAGGAGCATGGCGGCGGTCACCGAGAGCAGGGTCGTCCAGGCGCCGAAGGTCTCGTTCCAGCGCCAGATGTAGCGGACGCCGACGGACTGGTGGACGAGGTAGAGCGGGTAGGAGATCGCGCCCGCCACGGGCAGCCAGCGCCACTGGACGCGGTCCAGCCTGCCGAGGGCGACGAGGGCCATCAGGCCGTACATCGCGGTGACGGCGGTCAGGCAGATCTTCCAGTTGATGCCGTGGCCCTCGTGGGCCATGACCTCCGGCAGGTTGTGCTGGATGAGCAGCCAGCAGAGGGCTAGCAGGCCGAGCGTCTCGCCGGTGAACCGGCCCTGGCGGCGGACCAGGTAGAAGGCGGTGCCCGCGATGAAGAAGGGTGCCCACAGCGGGGCGGAGAGCACGTCGAGCAGCGGGATCCCGGAGATCGGTGCCAGCACGGAGGCGAGCGCCCAGATCCAGCAGAAGTTGGCGACCCGGCGGTAGCCGGTGCCGAGCGCCACGACCACGGTGAAGATGACGTAGAACCGCAGCTCGACCCAGAGGGTCCAGTAGACGTTGTCCACCGGGGCCGTCTTCAGCGGCTCCTGGAGCATCGTCAGGTTGGTCAGCATCTGGCCGACGGTGATCCGCGGCTCGTTCGGGGTGTGCGGTCCGAAGCGGGCGACGACGGTCCCGAGGACGACCGCGAACCAGTAGACCGGGAACAGGCGCAGTATTCGGCCCCGCCAGAAGTCCTGGACGGACTTGCCCCAGCTGGACATGCAGATCACAAAGCCGCTGATCATGAAGAAGAAGACCACCCCGAGCCAGCCGAACTCGGCGATCCGGTGCAGGGTGGGGAAGAGGTCCACCGCCGTCCGCTGCCAGGGGATCTCGCCCGATCCGGCCAGGTAGTGGAACAGCAGCACCGCCAGCGCCGCGACCAGCCGCAGTCCGTCGAGCACCAGGATGCGCGGTGCCCGGGGCGCCGCGGGCCCGCCGGTCCGGGGCCGGGAGCCGCCGTCGGAGTCCGCCCCGGAACGGCGGTGCTGGGCCGGGACTGCGGCGGACGGCGCGTCCGGCGTCGCCGGGGTGCGTTCCCCGGCGAGGGCGAGCTTCTCTGTCATCGTGGCCTTCGGGATGGTCCGCGCTACTCCGACACCGGAATGTGTCGGAGCGACGGTTGAGCGCCGCGATCCTAGCGGTGCTGTGTGTACATCCGAAGGCGATTTCTAATGATGCTCGGATTGTCTGATTATGGGTGAGGTCGGGTGCGCTGGGCGGGAATCGGAAACGGGTCCCGGGGGGCGGCGCGGCGGGCGATCTCGGCGAGGGTGTCGGCGATGATGTCGCCGATCAGGACCGGGTCGCGCGGGTCTCGTGAATCACGGAGGTCGTCCGGGTCGGTCGGTGGGCGCTCGTCTCGAAGCTGGCGAGTTGGCATGGCTCTTCCTGCCGACGGGGTGGCCGAGAACAGTTCTGCCCCGGAGGTGGGGGCAGAACACCCCGGGTGGGGGTGAATCGGCTGGAAACCTCGTACCGAGGGCCGAAACAGACGGGGGCGGGATACGGGTTGGGGGTATTGTCTGCCGGGTGACGACAGGTGGCGGGCGGACGCGGGGGCGGGCGGTGGCCCGACTGCTGCTGCTCTGCGCGCTGCTGGCCGGACTGTTCCTGATGCACGGCTCGCCCACCTCGGCGGGCGGCTGCCACGAGCCGCGGCCGACCGGGGCCGCGCGGGCGGCCGCCGATCCGCACCGACAGCACGGCGCCCCGGGCGCGCAGCACAGCGCCTCCACCGCGCTGGACGGCCCGCACGGCCCGGACGGGTCGGACGGCCCGCGGGCGCACGGCGGCGGGCTCCGGGCCGCCGCCTCGGCCGACTCCTGTGTGGCGACCCGGGACCGCGACGGCGCCGGAGCGCCCGCACCCGCGGTACCGGCCCTCGCGGTCGGTCCGACCGCGCCCACCGCCCTCGCCGGGCCGTACCGGCGGACCTCGGACGGGCCCCGGGCACCCCCCGCCGCCGGACGGCGGCTGCTGCTCCAGCTGGGCGTCGCACGGACGTGAGCGGACCCGCACCGGCCCTCCCCGCAGGGAGGCCCGGGCGCACCGCGTCCTGCCCGTACCCACCGGAAGACACCTCGTGATGTTCCTCGACACCCGTACCCTCGACACCCGTACCCTCGCCCGCACCGCCGGCGCCGCCGTCCTCGCGGCCGTCCTGACCGCCTGCGGCTCCTCCGCGATGAGCGGCATGGACCACGGCTCCGGCGGCGCTCCGTCGGCCACCGCCAGCGCCGCCACCACCGCCTCCGCCGCCGCCGGACACCAGGGCCACCAGATGCCCGGATCCGGCACCACCGGCCAGGCCGCCTCACCGGCCCCGGCACCCGCCCCGGCACCGGCCGCCGAGCAGAACGGCTACCGCCTCGACCCGGCCACCGCGGCCCTCACCCCCGGAGCACCCGCCGAGTACCGGTTCAGCATCACCGGCCCGGACGGGAAGGCGCTCACCGCCTTCGGCACCGACCAGACCAAGCGGATGCACTTCTACGCGATCCGCTCCGACCTGACCGGCTTCCAGCACCTGCACCCAGAGATGGCCCCCGACGGCACCTGGACGGCCCCGCTCGCCGCCCTCACGGCCGGCGCCTGGCGCGTCTACGCCTCCTTCGTCCCGGACAGCGGCCCCGGCCGGGGCACCGGCCTGGTGCTCAGCCGGACCGTGGACGTCCCCGGCGAGGGGGCGGACGCCGAGGCCGCGCTGCCCGCCGCCACCGGCAGCGCGACCGTGGACGGCTACACGGTGACCGTCGAGGGCGCCCCGGCCGCCGGTCGGGCGGGCGGGCTGAAGGTCACCGTCAGCAGGGACGGCAGGCCGGTCACCGACCTCCAGCCCTACCTGGAGACCTACGCGCACCTGACCGCCTTCCACGCCGGCGACCAGGCGTTCGCCCACCTGCACCCCGAGACGAAGGCCGAGGCCGGCGGCACCGGCGGCCCGACCCTGCCGTTCCACGCCGAGCTGCCGACCGGCGGGGACTGGCGGCTGTTCCTGCAGTTCCAGACCGGCGGCACCCTGCACACCGTCGGGCTGACGCTGAGGGTCGGCTGAGCCCCGGCCGCCGGGAGGCCGCCGCAGCGGTGACCTCCCGGCGGCGGTGACCTCCCGGCGGCGGTAGGCGAAGATGGACCGGTGACCAGCCAGCCCGCACCGCCCCGCCCCACCCGCCTGATCGCCACCGACCTGGACGGCACACTGCTGTGCGCGGGGGGCACCGTCAGCGAACGCACCGCGGCGGCGCTGGCCGCCGCCGAGGCGGCCGGTGTCCAGGTGGTGTTCGTCACCGGACGGCCGCCGCGCTGGATGCAGCAGGTCAGCGCGCACATCGGCGGCCACGGCGTGGCGATCTGCTCCAACGGCGGCGCGGTGGTCGACGTGCGGCGCGGCGAGCTGCTGGAGTCCTTCCCGCTGGGGGCGGAGACCGCGCTCACCGTGGTCGAGGTACTGCGGGCCAAGCTGCCCGGCACCTCGTTCGCCTTCGAGTACCCCGCCGGGTTCGCCCGTGAACCCGGCTACGAGCTGCGGATGTGGGGCTCGGACGAGGACCATCCGATCGGTCCGGCCGAGGAGCTGCTGGGCTCCGGCGGCCCGGTGCAGGGGCTGTTCAAGCTGCTCGCGAAGCACCCGGACCTCGACCCGGACAAGCTGCTGGGCGAGGCCAGGGAGGCGGCCGGGCACCTGGTCGAGATCACCCGGTCCGCGCCCGTCCCGCTGCTGGAGATCAGCGCGCCCGGCGTCACCAAGGCCAGCACGCTGGCCCGCTGGTGCGCCGGGCGCGGGATCGACCGGAGCGAGGTGGTGGCCTTCGGCGACATGCCGAACGACCTGGAGATGCTGGCCTGGGCCGGCACCGCGTACGCCGTCGCCAACGCCCACCCGCAGGTGCTGGCGGCGGTGCCGCTGCACACGGTGAGCAACGAGCAGGACGGCGTCGCGACGGTGCTGGAGACCCTGCTGGGGCGCTAGGCCGTGCGCCGCTAGCCGAAGTGGCCGTTGACGTAGTCCGAGGTCCGCTGGTCGCGCGGGCTGCCGAACACCTGCGCGGTCGGCCCGGCCTCGATGATCCGGCCCGGGGTGTCGTGGGTGGCCAGGAAGAACGCGCAGGACTGCGAAACCCGCTGCGCCTGCTGCATGTTGTGGGTGACGATGACGATCGTCAGCCGTCCGCGCAGCTCGGCGATGGTCTCCTCGACCCGCCGGGTGGAGGTCGGGTCGAGCGCCGAACACGGCTCGTCCATCAGCAGGATGTCCGGCGAGACCGCCAACGACCGTGCGATGCACAGTCGTTGCTGCTGGCCGCCGGAGAGCGCACCACCGGGGGTGTGCAGCCGGGTGGCCACCTCGTCCCAGAGCCCGGCCCGGCGCAGGCTGGACTCCACCAGGTGCTCGCGCTCCTCCTTGGAGACCTTGATGCCGGCCAGCTTCAGCCCGCTGGAGACGTTGTCCTGGATGGACATCGCCGGGAACGGGTTCGGCCGCTGGAACACCATGCCGATCCGGCGCCGGACCTCGGCGGGCCGCCGCCCGGGCCGGTACACGTCGTCGCCGTCCAGCAGCACCTCGCCGGCGAGCGCGGCGCCGCGGACCATCTCGTGCATCCGGTTGAGGATCCGCAGGTAGGTCGACTTGCCGCAGCCCGACGGGCCGATCAGCGCGGTCACCTCCCCGGCGGGCATGCCGAGCGAGACCCGCTCCAGCACCTTGTGCGAGCCGAACCAGGCGGAGACGTCCCGGGTCTCCAGCCCGGCCAGCGGGGCGCCGGACGGGTCCACCGGGGGCACCGGCGGCAGCGTCAGCGTGGTCTCGGCCGCCGAACCGGCCTGGTCGTGCGGGCCGAACGAGTGGAGCGGGGGTGCGTCGGTCATCGGTACATCCGTCATCGGTACGGTCCTCCGGGCGCGCTTCAGTAGAGGTTGGGCAGCAGGGCGGCGGCGTTCTCGTAGACCGCCCAGAGCGTCGCGCCGATCACCGGCGCGAGGCTCAGGTAGGCGGCCGAGCGGTGCCAGAACCGGGCCAGCAGGATGGCGGCCACCACCGCGCCGAGCAGCCCGAGCGTCCACAGCTGCAACGTGGCCAGCGCGCCCTTGTCGGCGGCCAGTGCCTTGTCGTACGGGACGGTGGCGGGCCGACCCCCGGGGTTGGCCTCCGGGTCGCCCTCCAGCCGGGCCCCGATCAGCACCGTCGAGCCGGCGATCCAGTCGGAGTCCCCGGTGACCAGCACCAGCCGGTTGCGGGCCGGGTCGCTGATCGGGTGGTCGCCGTCCCCGTACACGTTGACGGTGTAGGTGAACCTGCCCTGCCCGGTGGTCGCCTCGATCCGGTCGCCGACCCGGAGCCTGGACAGTTCGGCGAACGGTGCCCCGAAGGTCGCGCCGCGCCCGAACACCACGGCCACGCCGGACTGGCCCGGCAGCGCGGTGTCCCGGCGGTGGCCGGGGCCGCGCATCAGGTCCCGGCCGGTGGTGCCCTCGACCACGACGGCCTGGTGCAGGCCGATCGCCGGGATGTCGAGGATCGCGACCGGGTCCCCGTCCGCGGCCGCGCCGGTCGGGGCGACCGCCCGGGCCAGCTGGTCCCGGAAGGTCTTGTAGGCGGTGGACTGGTAGTGCCGCTCCTGGATGTGCGAGAGCGTGAAGAGGTACCCGACGAAGCCGAGCGTGAGCGCCGCCAGCAGGCTGACCGCCCAGGCCCCCTGGAGGAACCGGCGCCGCGACGGCGTGGCGGCGCCGGTGGCCGCCCCGGCCGCCTTCGGCTCCGGGGCGGGCTGCTCCGGCACCTGCTCGGCCGGGGGCGCCGCGGTCCGGGTCGTCGGCTTCTCCAGCGCCGGGGCGGTCACGACCGGCCGCCGGAGGAGTTGCGGCGCCGCAGCAGGCGGCGGCCGAGCAGCGGCGGGACGAGCACGACGGCGAGCAGTTCGAGCGCGGTGAGGGTGGACAGCATCCAGTCCTCCGGGCGCCCCTCGACGGCGACCACGTTGGCCGGGACCTCCCCGACACCGCCACCGCGGCCGCGTGCGACCACCTGGCCGGTCTGCGGGTCGACGACGTCCTCGGCCGCCGGGTCCCCCTCGGCGCCGGCGCCGGCGGCCGGGTCGCCGCCCGCGGCGGGCTGGCCGTCCGCGGCGCCGGTGCCGCCCGCGGCCGCGCCACCCGAGCCGGCCGCGCCGCCCGCAGCGGCTGCGCCGCCGGTGGAGCCGCTACCGCCGGTGGCAGCGCCGTTGCCGGTTCCCGAGGGTGACTTGCCGCCCCCGGTGCCACCGGCCGCACCGCCGGTACCGCCGCCGGCGGCGCCGCCACCGCCCGCGGCGGCGCCGCCCGAGCCGGAGCCCGAACCGGAGCCCGAGGCCGAGCCGGAGCCCGAACCGGACTTGACCGCCTTGCCCTCCTGCACGACGCAGTCCAGCGGGGTGCCCTTCGCGTCACACGGGCTGGGCTGCGGGGCGTTGTCCAGCACGGTCAGCCGGCCGGCCGCGTTGAAGGTCGGGTTGTTGCAGTTCGCCAGGCTGTTGGCGTCGACCGGGCTGGCGTTGCCGGGGATGTGCTGGGTCTGCAGCAGACCGCCGCGGACCAGGTTGCGCGGGATCGGGGAGTAGCCGAGGCCGTCCGCCTCGCCCTGGCCCTCGCAGAGCACGTAGGCCAGGAAGCGGCTGAGGGCGCTGCCCTTGTCGTTGGTGAAGCGCGGCGGCGGCGGCAGTGCCGCTCCGGCCCGCGGCACGATCAGGTAGCTGTAGCTGGAGAGCGGGTAGGACCTCGGGTCGTTCATCGAGTAGACGCCGTCGAGGTTCTGCTGCAGGTAGTCCGGGTCGTCGGCCGCGGTGGTGTCGTCCACCCCGCGGATCCTGGCGGCGGTGAGCGCGACGGCGACGTTGGAGGCGGTCGGCAGCGTGTAGTAGCCGGCCGGGTTGAGCACCTTCACGACCGGCCAGTTGCTGCGCTTGGCGAAGGCGTACTCGTCGTAGCCGATGGTGCCGAGGCCGGCCGGCGCCTTGATGTAGCCGGCGACGACGTCGGAGCCGTTCTGCGCGGTCATCCGGCCGGACGGCGGGAAGAACTCGGTGTACTCGCCGCAGCTGACGCCGTTGACGCTCTTGCAGTACTCGTCCCACTGCGCCTGGTGGGTGTGGCTCATCCACCGGGTGAACTGGGCGGTCGCACCCGAGCCGTCGGACCGGACCACCGGGGTGATCTGCAGGCTCGGCAGGGCCTTGCCGTAGTCCGCGGCGATCCGCGGGTCGTTCCAGTTGGTGATCTTGTTGGTGAAGATGTCGACCACGGTCTGCGGGGAGAGCCGCAGGTCACGGACCTGCTTGCCGCCGACGACCAGGTTGTACATGAACGTCGTACCGCCGGCGGTGATCGGCACGTAGGAGAAGCCGTACCGGGGGTTCTCGGCCTTGCCGGAGCCGCCGGCCTGGCCGGCCTGGCCGAGCCCGGTGTCCGCCTTCGAGCGGAACGGCACGTCGGAGGCGGTGAAGTCGTCCTGGCCGATGGCCCACTGGTTGCGGCCGGCCGCCGAACCGATCGGGTTGAAGTTGATCTGGATGCCCTGCGGGGCGACGTCCTGGCGCCACTGGTCGATGGCCGGGCCGGCCCAGCTGGAGCCGTCGGCGTTGAGCGCGGTGGCCGCGAAGGCGGGGGTGCTCTGCCCCAGGAGCAGGGAGCCCGCGGCGAGGATCAGGGACAGCAGCACGGCGAACGTGCGTGCCACGGGGCGGCTTGCGGCCTCCCACGACATGGGAACTCCTCTGGTACTGAGGGTGGTTGAGTGGGACATCAGTGCTCCCCGAGGGCGGTGGCCGCGGTGCCCGGCGCGACGCCGGTACGGGCCGCGGCAGTACGGGCGGTGCCGGCGGTGGCGGTACGGGCGGTGGCCACCGCGGGACGGGGGCGGGGACGGGAGCGGGCGGCGTCCTCGGCGGCACGGGCCCCGCGGGCGATCCGGCGCTTCTGACGCCTCGTCAACTGACCCGGGCGGCGCCCGCCGACGACCCGCGCGGTGACGAACAGGACGAGCACGATGACCATCAGGGTCAGGGCCGCGGCGAAGGCGCGCGCGATCATCTCGGGGTAGGGCTGCTTGACGTAGTTCCAGATGTACAGCGGCAGCGAGACCTGGTGCTCGCTGAACGGGCTGCCGTTGAACTGCGAGGTGAAGCCCGAGGTCAGCAGCACGGGGGAGGTCTCACCGACCCCGCGCGCCATGCCGAGCACCACGGCCGTCACCAGACCGGGCCGGGCGGTGGGCAGCACGACGTTCCACACCGTCCGCCACTGGCTGCCGCCGAGCGCGTACGAGGCCTCCCGCAGCGTGCCCGGCACCAGCCGGATGACCACCTCGGCGGCCCTGGTGACGATCGGCATCATCATCACGGTGAGAGCCAGCGAGGCCGCGAAGCCGCTCTTCTCGAAACCTAGGGTGATGATCACGATGCCGAGGATGAAGAGGCCCGCGACGATCGACGGCAGCGCGGTCATCGCCTCGATCAGGGTCCGCAGCGGCCTGGCCATCCGGCCGCCGACCTCGGACATGAAGACCGCCGCCGCGATGCCCAGCGGAACGGCGAACAGCGTTGCCAGGCCCAGCTGTTCGAGCGAGCCGACCACCGCGTTGAGCGCGCCGCCCGAGGTGATCGGGGAGAGCGGGGCGGTGTGGTCCATCGACTGGGTGAAGAAGTTGAGGTGCCTGGCGGCGTCCATCCCGCGCACCAGGACGTAGCCGATCTGGTCGGCGATCAGGCCGACCACCAGCAGTCCGGAGCTCCAGGCGACCACCGAGACCACGCGTTCGCGGACCAGCATCGCGCCCCACTGGAGCCGGCCGATGAGGAAGTAGCCCAGCAGGAAGAGGCCGTACCAGCAGATCAGGAATCCCTGCGCGCCGCTGAACGGCAGGATCCGCTCGTAGAGCATCCAGTTCAGGGCCAGCGAGCCGACCAGCGCGCCGACCAGCGTCAGCACGTCCTCGCGGGTCACGCCGCCGAGCCGCACCCGCTTCTCGGGGCGGGGCGGCGCAGGCTCCGCGGGTGGGTCGACCGGCGCGGGCGCGGCGACCGGCGGCTTGTCGAGTGTGGTCATCGGGACGTCCCTTCACGGCGGAGCGGCAGCGGGTGGCGGTTGGCGCAGTTGGCCATGGGTCAGTCCGCCGTCGACGCGCCGGAGCGGGACCGGTTGATCACGAAGCCGGCCCCCAGGTTGACCAGCAGGGTGAGTGCGAAGAGCACCAGGCCGGCCGCCATCAGCGCGGAGAGCGAGAGCTCGTCCGACTCGCCGAACCGCAGCGCGATCAGCGCCGAGATCGAGTTGGCGCCGTTCTCCAGGATGTGGGTGATGGCCTTGAAGTTCGGGGAGATGATCAGCGCGACGGCGATCGTCTCGCCCATCGCCCGCCCGAAGCCGAGCATCACCGCGCCGATCACACCGCCGCGGCCGAACGGCAGCACCACCGTGCGGACCATCCCCCAGCGGGTCGACCCCAGTGCGTACGCGCCCTCCCGCTCGCCCTGCGGGGCCTGCGAGAACACCTCCCGGCTGAGCGAGGCGACGATCGGGATGATCATCAGCGAGACGACCACCCCGGCGATGAAGGTCGAGGAGGTGTAGGAGGTCCCGATGTCACCGGTGCGCACCTTGAGGAAGGGGATCGCGTCACCGAGGTGGTTGGTCAGCCAGCGGACGAAGCCGATGATCCGCGGCTGGAGGAAGAACAGCCCCCAGAGGCCGTAGACGATGCTGGGGATCGCCGCCATCAGGTCGACCAGCGAGACCAGCGTCGGCCGCAGCCTGACCGGCGCGTACTCGGAGATGAAGATCGCCGTGGTGAGCGCCACCGGAACGGCGATGACCAGCGCGATCACCGCGATCAGCAGGCCGTTCGGCAGGACGGCGGCGATCCCGAAGTTGTGGGCCTGGGTCTGCCACTTCTGCTCGGTGAGGAAGGCCCAGCCCACCTCGCGCAGCGCGTTCGCGCCGCGCAGCAGCAGGAAGAACGCGATCAGCCCCATGATCGCGAAGACCGAGAGGCCCGCCGCCCGCAGCGCCCCCCGGAACACCCGGTCTCCGGGCGTGGCTGGGGCGGTGATGACACGGGGGACATCGGGTTCTGGTGGACGTGGAGCCCCGGCGTACGGTGCCGCGGGCTCGGCGGCGGCTGTCATGGTCTGCTCTCCGGCGCGCTCGGTACGGAAGTACTCGGTACAGGGAGGCCCCGGGCGGTCGCGCCCGGGGCGGGAGCCCGGCGGGGCCGAGACGGCGGCCCCGCCGGGTGGTGCCACTGCGGGTCAGGGCCGGCGGCGCACCCGTGCCCAGGTCCGCGAGCAGGCGCCGATGACGCGTCCGCCGGCGGGCGTGCCGCCGAGGAAGAGCGCCGCCGGGCCGCCGATCAGCAGCACCAGGCCCGCGAACACCGCGATCGGCAGCAGCAGGCGGGCGGTACCGGCCCGGTCGGCCACCGGGACGCCGGCCGCCACCGGGGCGGCCGCGAGCGGGCCGGCGGAGGCGTTCGGCGCGGCGGTGGGCTTGGCCGTCGGCGTACCGGCCGCCGGGGCTCCGGCGCCACCGGTGGTCGCGGCGGCGCCGCCGGTCCCGCTGGTGCCGCTGGTGCCCGTGCCGACCGAGCCCAGGCCGCTGGTGCCGGTGGCACCGGTGCCGGCGCTGGTGCCGGCGGACGCCGCGCCGTCGTCACCGACGCCGCCGGCGGTGCCGGTGGTGCCACCGAGGGAGGCGGAGTCGTCGGTCACCGGGATGGAGGTGCCTCCGGTGGTGCCGGACTCGGCTCCGGTGCCGGTGCCGCCGCTGGTGCCACCGGTACCGCCGGTCGTCCCGCCCTCACCGCCGGTCGGCGTGGTCGGCGGCGGCGGGGGCGCCTGGTTGCCCGGCCACTTGGCGTCCTGGGTCTCCACGTGCTTGGCCGCGTCGAGCGCCTGCTGGCGCTGGGCCACGGTGAGGCTGAGGAAGCCCGGGGCGAGCTTGCCCGGCTCGATGCCGTAGACCTGGCCGCCGTTGACGACGGTGGTGAGGAAGCGCGTGATCGCGGCCGCCTTCTCCGTCGAGACGCCGGCGGTCGGCACCATCGCGTACTGGACGGTGGTCAGCGGGTAGGCCTGGGCGTCCCGGGAGAAGGCCGTGTCGGCCACCCCGTACGGGAGTTGCTGGGTGCCCGTGGCGGCGTCGGTCGGCATGTCGCCCACCGCGGACTGGAAGCCGTTGGTGGTCGGCGCGACGAAGCCGCCCGCCGGGTTGCGCAGCAGGGCCTCGGGCAGCGAGAACGCCTTGGCCTGGGCGGTGTCCATGATCGCGAACAGCTTCCGGTCGCCCGGGGCCATCGGGTCGCACTTCAGGTGGTTGCCGGTGGCCGGGTCCGCCAGCCAGAGCTGGCAGGTGGACCGGTTCTCCAGAATGGTGCGCAGCACCTGGGTGAGACCGCCGAGGACGGGGTTCCACTCGAACTGCCGCATCCGCTTGGCGGCCTCGCTGACGTTCGTCGGGCCGGTGAAGTCCTGCGGCTGGATGCTGTCCACCGGGAACCCGGAGTAGGCGCCCCGCTGGTAGAAGGTGTTGACCCGCATCCCCCAGCCGTCCGCCTCACCGTCCAGGAACCGGACGGCGTCCGGGTCGCCGGCGATCCACGAGGTCAGCTGGTAGATCAGGTCGGTGGTGCCGCCGACGATGGTCGGCTCGAAGCTCGCGGGCGTGCAGGACCTCGGCCACTTCATGCCGCTGCTCGCCGGGAACTGGTTCCACTGCAGGAAGTCCGGGTCCTGGAAGATGCAGCTGGGGTTGCCCCGCACCGACACCACGTCGCTGCCGAGCGGCGAGTAGGACTGGGTGAGCAGCTTGGCCATCAGCCGGGGGGTGAGCTTCATGTCCCGGAGCTGGCGCCCGGTGTCCGGGTCGTCGACGAGGAACACCACCGAGATCCCGGTGGCCGCCAGTGGCGCGTAGACGTACGGCCGGGTCGGCGTCGCGGTGTCGGGGCGCGCGGTCAGCGCGACGTCCACTCCGGCGGAACCGCCCAGGAAGGCCGCCCTGGCCTGCGGCTCGCCACCGGAGGAGGAGTACTGGAAGGCGAGCGGGGAGTCGGCCAGGCAGAGGCCGGTGCGCCACAGCTGGACGGCCCGGTTGGCCATCTCCAGGCCGGCCGCCTTGAACTGCGCGGCCCGGCTGTCGCAGTCGGCGGCGGTGGGCGCGAAGGACAGCGGGACGACGGTCCGCTTCTCCCAGGCGCACTGCTCGCCGATCTGGAGCCCGGCGAACTGGTTGCCGGACCACGAGCTGCCGTACGCCTCCAGCCCGCCGTCGCTCGCGGTGTTGAAGAAGCCGTCCACGTCGGCGCTGTGGTCGGTGCAGTCGACCGCCCCGGCCCGCGCCATGTTCGGGTCCTGGGTGTCGCCGCCGTAGTTCGGCTCGATCACCAGGGAGCACGGGTGGGTGGCGTCACAGCCGAGCGAGGGGCTCTGGGTGGCGGTCCACACCTCGATGCTGGTCGCCCCCGACCCGTCCGCCCCGGTGGGCGCGATCGCCATGTTGGAGGGGAAGTCCGGCGTCGTGGTGCCCTCGGCCGGGGCCTTCTGGTTGAACCCCAGGTTCCGGTCGGCGTTGTACAGCTTGCTGCCGTAGCAGTCCGTGATCTTCGGGTCGAGGCCGCGGCACTGGTAGACCCGCACCGCGTAGAACACCGTCTTGTCGCCCTTGGTGACGACGGTCATCGTCTCGCCCGCGGGGTTGACCGTCGGCGTGAACCCGCTCCAGGAGACCTGCAGCACCTGGTTGGACAGGCCCTTGGTCTGACCCACCGTCACACTGCCTGCGAGGGGGCCCTCCTCCCAGGTGTTCGGGTCCCACACCTTCGGTCCGGGCACCGTCACGGCGGAGGAGTCGGCCGCCTGCGCCTGCGACAGCGCGCCGAGGCCGATGGGGGCCACGCCGAGCGCCACCACCACCGACCAGACGAGCGCGACCGCCGGCAACCTCCGGCGCCACCTCCCGCGTCTCGAATCGGGCCGTAGTCGGAGTCTCATGACGGGCACCTCCGTGCGAACGCGCACCGCCGTGACGCGGCGCGAGAGTGGATCAGGCGGCGAGCAGGCCGGCGGTTCCGGTTCGCATCCATTCGGCCAGCCCTACATGGCCGGATCCGGTCGTACCGATGTACGAGGCCCCAACGTGACGACTCTGTAGCGGAGTTGGGAACTCCACAAGAAACAGCGGGCCCGCGCGCGTACGCACGGGCCCGCCGAGAGGCCGGGCAGTCGGCAGGGGTCAGCTGCCGGCGGTGAAGGTCAGCGAGAAGTTGCCGACCGACTGGCCGCCCTTGAAGAAGGAGGTGTTCAGCTTGGCGTCGACGAACTGCGCGCCCTCGGCGTCCACCCGGAGGTCCGCGGCGGTCACCGTCTGGGTGGCGCCGGAGCGGGTGATGTCGGTCGTGCCGGCCGGGTCGAGCAGCGCCACCGGGGCGGTGCCGCCGACCGGGACACCGGTGATCGCCCAGCTGTCGGCGCTGAACGCGAGCTGCTTGAAGACCGCGCTCTTGCCGGTGAACAGGTTGACGAACAGCAGGCTGCCACCGAGCTGGACGTTGCCGTAGTAGCCCTGCAGGTTGACGTCACCGCCGGTGACCGGGAAGGAGGTGGAGAAGCCCGAGGTGGAGTCGTAGGACGGGGTGGCGGTCGGCAGCGGGATGACCACCAGACCGTTCAGGGCCGATTCCTTCAGGAAGGCGGTGTTCTCGTGCACCACCGCGCTGCCGGTCGGGGCCGCCGGGGCGGCGTCGGCGACGGCCGCACCGCTCATACCGGTCACGGCGAGGACGACTGCGGCACCGGTGGCGGCAAGGCGGGCGCGGGTACGGGTCATGCTGAACTCCTTGGGAGAGGTGAGATGTTGTGCTCTGGTGCTGGTGGTGCGGGCGGTCGGTCCGACCGCCCCGACGGCCGCCCCGCTCCCGCACTGCCCGGCGGGAGGGGCGCCGAAGTCGATGGGTGCGACCTGGTCAGGCCGTCGAACCGCAGATGCTGGAAGGCAGCTGCAGGAAGCCTTAACTCTTGATCGCAGGACCGCCGTTGGCGCAGATCCAGCCGTTGGTGCCGAAGATCGCGCGCAGCGCCGTGCCCTTCACCCCGGTGCTCTGCCAGTCGGTCTGGCGCACCACGTCCCAGAGGAGCCGGCCGAACGGGCTCGCCGCGAACGGCGCGTTGATCGTGTTGGTCGTGGTGTTGGTGGTCACCGCCAGCGGCTTGGCGAGCGTTCTGCGCATGAGTCGTCTCCGGGGAGGTGCCGCGGGTCCGCCGTGGGCGGTGGGGTGGGGTGGGAGGTCTGTGCGTGGCCGGCGGCCACGGGCCGAAGCCCGTGGCCGCCGGGTGGTACGGGTGTGATCAGCAGGTGATCAGCTGTGGGTGGTGCTGCCGCAGGCCGCCGCCGGGAGGGGCAGGAAGCCGTAGCTCTTGATGTCGTTGGTGCCGTTGGTGCAGATCCAGCCCGCGTTGCCGAAGATGTTGCGCAGCGCGGTGCCGTGGGCGTTGGCGGCGGTCCACTCGGCGTCGCGGACGACGTTGTAGACCACGCGGCCGAACGCCGAGGCGGCGAACGGGGCGTTGATGGTGTTGGTGGTGGTGTTGACCGGCACCAGGGTGCCGACGTTGCGCAGGGTCAGGTTGCCCGGGGCCGAGGTGGGCGTGCTGTGGCCGCCGACGGTCTGGCTCAGGTACGAGGCGACCGAGTACGGGAAGACGGTGTCGTCACCGGCGAGGCGGCTGTCGACGCCCTCGTTCTCCTCCGGGCCGTCCTGGACGCAGCCGCCGACGACCGGGTTGCCGATCGCGGTCAGGAAGAAGGCGCGGGTGCCGGAGCTGGCCTGCGGCAGCCACGGCTTGATCGTGGCGTTCGGCAGGGTGGCGTTGATCTGGGTCCAGTTGGTGATCGAGCAGTCGTAGATGCCCTTGAGCTGGGCGGCGGTCAGGCTCGCCGGGGCGTGGCCACCGTTCTTGGCGGACCAGGTGACCGCGTCCTTGGCGAAGGCGACGAAGATGTCCGAGGCCGGGTCGGTGGGCTTCGGGGCACGCGAGGAGCGGGCCACGTCGAGCGCGGAGCCGGCCGTGTTCAGCTCGGTGATGCCGGCGCCGGAGCCGTTCGGGCGGACGATCGAGGAGGCGCCGGACTTCAGGGTGATGGTGGCCGAACCCGTCGCGTCCCAGCTGTAGTAGCGCGGCGAGGTGGTGTCGCCGATGCTGGTCAGGTAGGCGTTGTAGTCGGTCGAGAACTGGGTCGACACAGCCTGCGTGGTGTCGGAGCCGGCGCTCACGATGTCCTGGGCGGCCGGGGTGACGCCCGGGTCGGCGCTGGCGGTGCCGGCGGCGAGGGTGGCGACAGAGGTGGCGATGGCGGCAACGGCGAGCAGCTTGGCAGCGGTCTTGCGCATGTTCCTGTTCCTCCGGTGGGAGAGACGTACATCGCTGTACCCGGTCCCTGGTTGGGGTTCCGGGGCCGGCTGACCGCGTCCGCGGCGGCCTCTCCGGCAGACCTGATCCTGTCGGCCGGTCCGGTTCCGCCGGAAGGGCGGTCCAGCACGGGCGGAGATTGTCGACTCATCGGTTCGGACAGGTTTAGCGACTGGTCAGCGCGGGCGTCGCAGGGGGAAAACGCGCAGGTCGGGGGCCGGATACGTTCTTCTCCAGGTGGCGGCTCGGGGGGTTGCCGGAAACCTGCGCTTCACCGGATCGAGGGGGAACCGGGGGCTGCTCACCCGGTTCGGGGGCGGATCGCCGAGGGCGTCGGCGGAACGCCGAAGGCGGCCGCTGATCACGGCCGACGGCTGTTCGGAAAGGCTCAGCGGGAGCGGCGGCCGGTCACCAGGGCCAGTGGCCGCCGCGGCCGCCGCGGCGCAACTCCTGGCCGATCCACTGGAGTCCGGCCAGGAAGCCCTCCACCCCGGCCTGGCACTGGTCGCGGCGCAGATAGCCGCGCGCACTGCGGGCGACCGGCACCGCCTCGCCCGCGCGGGTGCTGCGTACCGGCAGATACGCCGTCCAGACCCAGAGCCGGCCCTCGGACTGCCCGACGGTGCACCGCAGGGCGGCCCGTTCGATGATCAGTTCTCTTACCGCCTGCGCGAGTTCGGCCTCGCTGCGGTAGGCGCGCACGCCGACCCCCAGCTGCCGCCCGTTGGCGGCGCGCAGTGCCCAGCAGAGGCACCGGTCGGCCGCGGGGAGGGTCAGCAGTCTCGGACCGCGCCCCTCAGCGGGCATCGGAGGGTCTCAACGGTCTCCCGGGGTCGGGCAGTTCGAGGGCCGGCTGCTTGGCCAGCAGCACCACGAACCGCCGGAAGGCGTTCTGACAGGTCGCGTACCGCTCGTACGCGCGGCTGGAACGCACCTCGGGCAGGGTGCGGGAGCCGGGGACGACCCAGATCCACCCGATGCCGTCGCGGACATGGGTGATCCGGGCGACCAGGCCGTCCGCACCCACCCGTAAGCCGTCGAAGCCGCGTTCGGCCTCGCCGGCGCTCTCGTACGCGGCCGGGGTGATCGCCACCACCCGGCCGTTGGGCGCCTTCAGCTGCCATCGGTAGCGCCCGTCCGGCGCCCGTTCGGCCCGGAATCCCCCTCGACTTGCCCCTGCTGCGGTGTGACCGCGGCCCGACGCGTCCACTGCTCCCCCAGTCCGGTACCTCTCCGAGACGGGAGTAAAGCTATGTGTGCACACAAGCACGCCGGAAGGGTGGGAAATGCACAACTTGCTCCGTTGGCCGGGAAGTTCTCTCTCGTTAAACTTTCACCAAGTGCACACCAACTGAACGCCGCCCTCCCTTTACGCGCACAGGCCGTTCGAAGACCCCCGACCCACCTGGGCCGATTCGCGCCGCGCCGGACCGGACGGCCGTTCAGTGCCGGACGGCCGCTCAGAGCCGGGCCGTCCAGCGGACCAGCGTCCCCTTCCCGTACGGCCCGGGCTCGTGCCAGGCGTCCCCACCGAGCGCCTCCGCCCGCCGGGTGAGGTTGCGCAGACCGCTGCGCCGGCCCCCGGGCGGGATGCCGATGCCGTCGTCCGTCACGGTGAGCAGCACCCCCGGGCGCCCGGCCCGGTCCAGCGACTCCGGGTCGCCGCCGACCGGGCGGCCCTCGTCGTCCAGGTGGACGGTCGCGTCGACCTCCACCCCCACCCGGGAGGCCCGCGCGTGCCGGGCGGTGTTGGACAGCATCTCCCTTAGTGCGGCCAGCAGTTGACGGCCGGTCTTCTCGCCCACCAGGCTCTCCACCGGGCCGGTGAAGGTCACCGAGGGCTTGAATCCGAGCGCCGCCGCGGCCTGGCTGCCCTCCCGCAGCACCCGGGTGCGCAGGGTGTCCGGCGCATCGCCGTGGTCGTCGTGCTGCAGGGCGTAGATGGTGGTGCGGACCTCCTGGATGGTGGCGTCCAGCTCGTCCACCGCCTTGCCGATGCCGACCTTCACCTCGGGCACCATCGCCCGCCGCGCCGCGCCCTCCAGCATCATCCCGGTGGCGAACAGCCGCTGGATCACCAGGTCGTGGAGGTCGCGGGCGATCCGGTCGCGGTCCTGGAAGACCGCCAGCCGCTGCTGGTCGCGCTGCCCCTCGGCCAGCCGCAGGGCCAGCGCGGCCTGCGAGGCGAAGGTCTCCGCGAGCTGCTTCTCGGCGTCGGTGAACGGCACCGCGCCGCGGGAGCGCCAGACGCACAGCCCGCCCAGCACCCGGCCCGCCGCGACCATCGGCACCGCCATCGAGGGGCCGAAGCTGCGCGCCAGGCGGATCACCACGGTCGGGTCGCTCGACATGTCGTCCAGGTAGACGCTCTCGCCCCGCAGCAGCCGCGCGGCGAAGCTGTCCGGCGGCAGCAGCTCGCCCCGGACGAACTCGGCCGCCTCCCCGGAGGCGTGGGCCACCCGCATCTGGCCGCCGCCGTCGCCGTCCACCGTCGGCAGCAGGATCATGCCGAGCGCCGCGCCCGCCAGCTCCCGCACCTGCTCGGCCGCCACGGTCAGCGCGACCTGCGCCTCGTCGGTGGAGAGCAGCGCCGTCGTGACGGCCGCGGCGCCCGCGATCCAGCGCTCGCGGCGCCGGCCCTCCTCGTACAGCCGGGAGTTCTCGATCGCGACGCCGGCCGCCGCGGCGAGCGCGTGCACCACCTGCTCGTCCTCGGGGGTGAAGGCGCCGCCGCCCTTCTTCTCGGTCAGGTAGAGGTTTCCGAACACCTCGTCGCGGACCCTGATCGGCTCGCCGAGGAACGTCCGCATCGCCGGGTGGTCCGGCGGGAACCCGTAGGACCGCGGGTCGGCGGAGAGGTCGGTGAGCCGCAGCGGCTCGGGGCGGTCGATCAGCGCGCCGAGGATGCCCCGGCCGACCGGCAGCTCGCCGATCCGCCCGGCCGTCTCGTCGTCCACCCCGACGTGGATGAAGTCCGCGAGCCCGTGGCCGCCCGGGGCGATCACGCCGAGTGCGGCGTAACGGGCGTCGACCAGCTCGGCGGCGCCGGTGGCGATCCGCTGCAGGGTGGCGTGCAGGTCCAGCCCGGCGCCGACCGAGACCACCGCCTCCAGCAGCCGCTGCATCCGGTCGGTGACGGCCGCCGCGGACTGCAGGCGCTCCGCCACCTCGGTCACCAGGGTGTCCAGCCCGAGCGAGGAGATCTCGGGCACCCGGTGCGGGGTCTGGTCGGTTGCGGCGTCGGCCGGGCGGTCGGGCGAGGGGTCCATGGATCCGAGCGTAGTTTGTACGGTTTTCCGCCGATGGGTGGCACGGCCGCCCGGGCTCGGGCAGTGGGCGCTCAGGGGGTGGTCGCTCAGGGGGTGAGCAGCAGCCCGTCCGCCTCCCGCTCGCGGTCCCGCATCGCCCGCAGTCGGCCGCCCTCGTCCGCCACCAGCTCGGACCACGTCCCGCGCTCGGCCACCCGGCCGCCGTCCAGGACGATCACCTCGTCCACCGTCCGGTCGTCCAGCCCGGCCACCCGGTGGGTGATCAGGACGGTGGTCCGGCCCTCCGTGGCGGCCAGCAGGTCGGCGGTCAGCGCGTCCGCGGTGGGCAGGTCGAGGTGCTCGGCGGGCTCGTCCAGCACCAGGACGGGGAAGTCGGCGAGCAGTGCCCGGGCCAGCGCGAGCCGCTGGCGCTGGCCGCCGGAGAGCCGGGCGCCGTGCTCGCCGACCATGGTGTCCAGGCCGTCCGGCAGGGTGTCGGTCCAGTCCAGCAGCCGGGCGGCGGCCAGGGCGGCCCGCAGTTCCTCCTCGCCCGCCGTGGGCCGGGCCAGCCGCAGGTTCTCCCGCAGCGAGCTGTCGAAGACGTGGGCGTCCTGCGCACAGAGCCCGATCACCCGGCGGACGTCGTCCCCGGCGAGCGAGCGGCTGTCCACAGCCTGTGGACGACCGGCGGCGAGAGTGACCGCGCCCGCCGTCGGCTCCAGGAACCGGAGCAGCGCCTGCGCCAGGGTGGTCTTGCCGGAGCCGGAAGGACCGACCACGGCGATCCGCCGCCCGGGGGCGAGGTCGAGGTCCAGGCCGGCCAGCGCGTCCACCGCCTGCCCGGGGTACCGGGCGGTCAGACCGCGGACGGCGATCGGCAGCGGCTGCCCGGGCAGGGCGACCGGGGCGGCGGGCTCGGCGACGGCGGCGGGTGCCTCCAGCACCTCGGCCAGCCGCGCCGAGGCGGCCCGGCTGCGCTGACGGGCCTGGACGGCGAGCGGCATTCCGGTGACGGCCTCGAAGGCGGCCAGCGGGGTCAGCACCACGACGGCCAGGCAGACCGGCGCCAGCGCGCCGTCCTGCACGCCGCGGATGCCGGCGGCCGCGGCGGCGGCCACCGTCAACCCGGTCAGTAGGGCGACCAGGCCGGTGCCGAGCGCCGTGGTGGCGGCCGACCGGGCGGCCAGCCCGGTCAGCGCGGCATCGGCGGCGCGGGCGGCGGCCAGTCGGGCGGGCAGCGCCCCGGCCACGGTGAGCTCGGCCGTGCCGGTGAAGGTGTCGACCACCGCCGTGGCCAGCCGGCCGCGGGCCGGTGCCTGCCGCCGCTCGGCGCCGGCCGACCAGCGGGCGGCCAGCGCGGGTACGACCGCCCCGGCGAGCAACAGCCCCAGGCCGAGCACCAGTCCGGCGGACGGCAGGAAGGCCCCCATCGCGACGGAGGCGGCCAGCGACACCAGCCCCGCCACGGCCGCCGGTACCCGCCAGCGCAGGTAGTGGTCCTGGACCGCGTCCACGTCCGCGACCAGCCGGGACAGCAGGTCCCCGCGCCGGAAGGCCGGCAGCCCGGCCGGGGCGAGCTCGGTGAGCCGCCGGTAGACGGCGGCCCGCAGGGTGCCGAGGGTGCGCAGCACCGCGTCGTGCGAGACCAGCCGCTCGGCGTACCGCAGCACGCTCCGGCCGATGCCGAAGGCGCGGACGGCGGTGACGGCCATCATCAGGTAGAGGACGGGCGGCATCTCGGAGGCGTAGGAGATGAGGTACCCGGAGGTGGCCATCAGCGCGACCGCGCAGCCGAGGGCGAGGGCGCCGAGCAGGACGGCGAGCCCGAGGCGCGGCGCCCGGACCAGGCCGCCGCCGTCCTCGGAGACCTCGGGAGCCTCGGGGGACGGGACGGGGCGGCCGCTGTGCGCGAGCCGGGGCGCCGGAGCGCCCGCCGGGACGGGGGCACCCGCCAGCCGGACCCGCTCGTCGGCCGCCGCCAGCAGCGCCGGCCGGTGCGCGACGAGCAGCACGGTGCGCGCCGGGTCGGCGGCCAGCGCCCGGACGGCCTCCACCACGGCCGCCTCCGACTCCCCGTCGAGGTTGGCGGTCGGCTCGTCCAGCAGGACGAGCGGCCGGTCCCCGGCGAGCAGCGCCCGGGCCAGCGCCAGCCGCTGCCGCTGCCCGGCCGAGAGCCCGGCACCGTCCTCGCCGAGCACGGTGGCGATCCCCTCGGGCAGCCGCTCCACGAAGTCCAGCGCGTGCGCGGCCCGCAGGGCCTCGCGCAGCTCGGCCTCGCCCGCCTCGGCCCGGTAGAGCCGCAGGTTGTCGGCGATGCTCCCGGCGAACAGGTAGGGGTGCTGCGGCACCCAGGCGATCTGCCGCCGCCAGCCGTCCGGCGCCAGCTCCGCCAGGTCGTACCCGCGACCGTCGGCGGCGGTGATCCGCACGGTGCCGGCGTCCGGTGCGGTGAGGCCGAGCAGGACGGCGAGCAGGGTGCTCTTGCCGGCACCGCTCGGACCGGTGAGGGCGGTGGTGCCGCCGGGGCGCAGGGTCAGCGAGGCGCCGTCGAGGGCGGGTTCGGTCCGGCCGGGGTGGGTGACGCGGACGTCCGACACGGTGATCACGGCACCCGCCAGCGCGGGCGCGGCCACTGTGCCGGCCTTCGGCAGCGGGGTCTCCAGCACCTGGAAGATCTCGTCCGCCGCGGTCAGCCCCTCCACGCTGGAGTGGTAGAGCGCGCCGACCTGGCGGATCGGGAAGTAGACCTCGGGTGCGAGGACCAGGATCAGCAGCCCGGTCTCCAGGTCGAGCGTGCCGTCCACCAGCCGGAAGCCGATCGAGACCGCGACCAGGGCGACCGAGAGCGTGGACAGCAGCTCCAGCGCGAAGGAGGAGATGAAGGCGATCCGCAGCGTGCGCAGGGTGGCCCGCCGGTAGTCGGCGGTGATCCTGGCGATGGTGGCGGCCTGGGCCCGCGCCCGGTTGAACACCTTGAGGGTGGGCAGGCCGGCGACCACGTCGAGGAAGTGGTGGGAGAGCCGGGCCAGGGTGTCCCACTGCCGGTCCATCCGGGACTGGGTGGCCATCCCGATCAGCGCCATGAAGAGCGGGATCAGCGGGAGCGTCCCGGCGATGATCGCGGCGGAGGTGGCGTCGGCACCGACGATCCGCAGCAGCACGATCACCGGGACGACCACGGCCAGCGCCAGCTGCGGCAGGTAGCGGGCGAAGTAGTCGTCGAGCGCGTCGATGCCGCGGGTGGCGAGGGTGGTGAGCTCGCCGGTACGCCGGCCCGCCAGGTAGGCCGGGCCGAGCGCGGTGGCGTGGTCGAGAAGCCGGCGCCGCAGGGTGGACTTCACCCGGGCGACGGAGCGGTGGGCGGTGAGTTCGGTGAGCCAGGCGACCAGCCCGCGGCCGACCGCGGTGAGCGCGAGCAGGACCAGCGGGGTGGTCAGCTCACCGGGGGTCGCCCGCTGCTGGAAGGCCCGGACGACGATCTCGGCGATCAGGCTCGCCTGGGCGACCACCAGGGCCGCGCCCGCACCGCCCAGGAGCACGGATCCGGCGAGGAAGGCGCGGGTGGTGCGGGCGTACCCGAGGAGTCGGGGGTCGACTGGCTTCATCACGGTGTCAGTGCTGCTCGAGGGCGGCGGCCGGGTCGTGGCCGGGGATGTGCTGGACGCCGATGCGCTTGCGGAACACCCAGTACGTCCAGCCCTGGTAGAGCAGCACGAGCGGGGTGAAGACCGCCGCGACGATGGTCATCAGCTTCAGCGTGTAGGGCGAGGAGGCCGCGTTGGAGACGGTCAGGCTCCAGTCCGGGTCGATGGTGGACGGCATCACGTCCGGGAAGAGCGCCAGGAAGAGCATCGCGACGGCCGCCGCGATGGTCGCCCCCGAGAGGATGAACGCCCAGCCCTCGCGGCCCAGTCGGGTCGCGACCAGCGCCCCGAGCAGCGCCGCCACGGCGGTCACCAGGGCGGCGAGGCTCCAGCCGTTGCCGCTGTCGGCCTGGGTCCAGACCAGGAAGACCAGGGCCAGCACGGCGGCGGCCAGGCCGAGTTGCAGCGCCATCCGGCGCGCCCGGTCCCGGATGTCGCCGACCGTCTTGAGTGCGGCGAAGACCGCGCCGTGGAAGGTGAACAGCGAGAGCGTGACCAGGCCGCCGAGCAGCGCGTACGGGTTGAGCAGCTCCCAGAAGCCGCCGACGTAGTTCTTCTGCCCGTCGATGGCCACACCGCGCACGATGTTGGCGAAGGCGACACCCCAGAGGAAGGCCGGGAGCAGCGAGGTCCAGAAGATGGCCTCCTCCCAGTTCCGCTGCCAGCGCGCCTCCGACCGCTTGGCGCGGTACTCGAAGGCGACGCCCCGGACGATCAGGCAGACCAGGATGACCAGCAGCGGGATGTAGAAGCCGCTGAACAGCGTCGCGTACCAGTCGGGGAAGGCCGCGAAGGTGGCACCGCCGGCGGTGAGCAGCCAGACCTCGTTGCCGTCCCAGACCGGGCCGATGGTGTTGATCAGCACCCGCCGCTCGGCGGTGGAGCGGGCCAGCGGCTTGGTGAGGATGCCGATGCCGAAGTCGAAGCCCTCGAGGAAGAAGTAGCCGATCCACAGGACGGCGATGAGGATGAACCAGACGTCGTGGAGTTGCATGCGCTATCGGTCCTATCGGCCTCAGTAGGCGAACGCGAGTGGCTTGTCGGCGTCCTCGTCCGAGGACGGGCCGCGCAGCGACGGGTCCTTGGCGGGCGGCTGCTCGGAGGTCACCGGCCCGGCCTTGGCGTACTTGACCAGCAGCCGCACCTCGATGACGGCGAGGATCGCGTACAGCAGGGTGAAGGTGGTCAGCGCGCCGATCTGGGTGCCGATGCCGACGTTGGGCGAGACGGCGCTCGCGGTGGTCATCAGCCCGAAGACGGCCCACGGCTGACGGCCCATCTCGGTGAAGATCCAGCCGAAGCTGTTGGCGATCAGCGGGAACCCCATGGTCAGGATGCCGATCCGCCAGCTCCACTTGGTGAGGAACGGGCCGAGCTCGCGCTTCGGGGTGAGCATCAGCCGGGGCACCTCGGTGTCGCCGGTGCGGAACTCCGGTGCCAGCAGCCACTTTCTCCGGGTGGTCCAGAGCCCGATCACCCCGGCCACGAAGGAGGTCATCCCGAAGCCGATCATGAGGCGGAAGCCCCAGTAGGTGACGAAGATGCTCGGGATGTAGTCCTTGGGGTCGCCGCCGTACTTGGCCGCCTCGGCGTTGGCGGTGTCGTTGATGCCGGGGACGGAGGAGCTGAAGTCGCTGTTGGCGAGGAAGGACAGTATCCCGGGGATCTCCAGCTCCACCGAGTTGTGGCCCTTGCCGACGTCGCCGACCGCGAAGACCGAGAACGGCGCCGGCGCCTGGCTGTCCCACAGGGCCTCGGCGGCGGCCATCTTCATCGGCTGCTGGCGGAACATCACCTTGGCGAGCGAGTCGCCGCTGAGCGCGGTGCCCAGGCCGAAGACCACGGCGAGGACCAGCCCGAGGCGCAGCGAGGTCCGCATCACGGCGACCCGCTTGGGGTCGGCCGCCTCGGGCCGGCGCTTGGCCTTCCAGAGGTGGAAGGAGGCGATGCCGACCATGAAGGCCGCGCCGGTCAGGAAGGCGGCGGTCAGGGTGTGCAGCACCACGGTCACGGTGGTGTCCTGGAACAGCACCCGCACGATGTCGGTGAGCTGCGCCTTACCGGTGACCGGGTCGATCGTGTAGCCGACCGGGTGCTGCATCCAGGAGTTGGCGGCCAGGATGAAGTAGGCGGAGAGGACGGTGCCGATCGAGACCATCCACATGCAGGCGCAGTGCAGCTTCCTCGGCAGCTTGTCCCAGCCGAAGATCCAGAGCCCGATGAAGGTGGACTCGAAGAAGAAGGCGATCAGCGCCTCCATCGCGAGCGGTGCGCCGAAGACGTCACCGACGAAGCGGGAGTAGTCGGACCAGTTCATCCCGAACTGGAACTCCTGGACGATGCCGGTGACCACGCCCATCGCGATGTTGATCAGGAAGAGCTTGCCCCAGAACTTGGTGGCGTGGAAGTACTTCTCCTTGTCCGTCCGCACCCAGGCGGTCTCCAGCCCGGCCACGATGGCGGCCAGGCTGATGGTGAGCGGAACGAAGAGGAAGTGGTAGACGGTGGTGATGCCGAATTGCCATCGCGCGATGGTCTCGTGAGCGATTGCCAGTTCCACGTCGCCCTCTCTCCAACCGGCCCCTCAAAAGGGCATGTTTCGGACAAACTTCATCTATATCCGTAGACCGCTGCTTAACCGCGCAAGCTTGTCCGCTTGTGAACGTGAACACGTTCACAAGGAGCAGTATCCATCATGCTTACGAGTGATCCACAGGCGGGGTGGGGTTGACCGGCGATGCCGTGCGCACAGTCTGCTGACCGGCCCATGGCGGCCACAACGAACGGCGGGGCGGGTGCGGGGATGATCTTGGACGATCCGGCGCTTGACAGCCGGCCGGCGCGGCGGGGCCCTGGGCCCTGTCCGGCTCTGGGCCGGATGGCCGAGGGCGGACACGCCGAGGCGCCGCCGTCTGCCGGGGCAGGCGGCGGCGCCGTGGTTCAGCGGTCAGTAGCTGCCGTACGGCCTGGTGATGATCTCCATGCCGTGCCCGGCCGGATCGAGGAAGTACAGCCCCCGGCCGCCGTGGTGGCGGTTGATCTCACCGGGCAGCCGCATCTGCGGATCGGCGAAGTACTCCACGCCGCCCGCCTCGATCCGGGCCAGGGCCGCGTCGAACTCCTCGTCCGGGAGCAGGAACGCGTAGTGCTGCATGACGATCGACTCCGCCGGGATCGACGCGAAGTCGAGGGTGACGCCGTTCCCGGTGGCCACCGGGATGAACGGGCCCCACGGTGTCCCGACCTCCAGGCCGAGGATCCCCGCCAGGAACTCGGCGGACTCCCGGTGGTCCCGGGCGTGGACGATGGTGTGGTTCAACTGGACTGTCATGTGCGGAATGCCTCC
The DNA here is from genome assembly GCF_044547105.1 of Kitasatospora sp. NPDC052868. Lineage (NCBI taxonomy): Bacteria > Bacillati > Actinomycetota > Actinomycetes > Kitasatosporales > Streptomycetaceae > Kitasatospora > Kitasatospora sp. NPDC052868. The sequence continues at coordinate 93,980 of NZ_JBITZW010000014.1, forward strand.
TACAAGGCACTCACGGGCTACCTCCATGCCTCACCCGGACGGTGACCGACACGCGATGCCGTAGGGGGAGTCTAGATCCCGGCGCGGCGGCGGACCAGGTCCTTGGTCTCCTCGGGCAGCGCATCGGCCGCCAACAGGCTCGGCAACAGCTCCGGTTCGAGGGTCAGCGCACGGAACGTCAGGGCGATCGTCACCTGGTGGTCCGGGCGGTGGACCACCTCCACCTCGTCCCCGGCGCGCAGCTCGCCCGGCTCGACCACCCGCAGGTAGGCGCCCGGCAGCCCGGCCGCGGTGAACCGCTTGATCCAGCCGGCCCGTTCCAGCCAGCCCTGGAAGGTGCCGCAGGGGATCCGCGGGCAGGACACCTCCAGCACGGCCGAGCCGATCCGCCAGCGCTCGCCGATCAGCGCGCCGTTGACGTCCAGGCCGGAGGTGGTGAGGTTCTCCCCGAAGGAGCCGTTGCCGAGCTCGCGGCCCAACTCCCCCTCCCAGCCGTCGAGGTCCTCCCGGGCGTAGGCGTAGACCGCCTGGTCGTCGCCGCCGTGGTGCTTGACGTCGAACACCTCGTCCCCGGCGAGCCCGACCGCGCCGGTGCCCTTCGGCCCCGGGGCGGCGACGGCGACCGGCCCGGCCACCGGACGCTTGTCGATCCCCGTCAGGCCGGACCCGCTCTTCCACGGGTTGGACCGGGGTACACCGAGATTCACCGATATCACCTTCATGCCCCTGACGGTACGGCCGGCGCGGCAATCCGGTCGACCCGGATTCCGCCCCGTGCCAGACTCCCCCTCCGTGCAGAGGATCATCGAACCGATGGCGGAACGGCTGGCCGGGGTCCCGGGTGTGGTGGGCGTCATGCTCGGCGGCAGCCGGGCACGCGGGGAGCACCGGCCGGAGTCGGACTGGGACCTCGGCGTCTACTACCGGGGGCCGCTCGACCTGGACGCGCTACGGGCGCTCGCCGGGCCGGGCGTCGAGGTCGCCGGGCCGGGCGGCTGGGGCCCCTGGGTGAACGGCGGAGCCTGGCTGACCGTCGACGGCGTCGCGGTGGACTGGATCCTGCGCGACCTGGACCGGGTCGAACAGGTCTGGGCGGACTGCCGCGAGGGCCGCTACGAGGTGGGCGTCCAGGCCGGCCACCCGCTCGGCTTCTGGTCCCCGTGCTACCCGGGGGAGGTCGCGCTGGGCCGCGTGCTCGCCGACCCCACCGGGCGGCTGGCCGCCCTCCAGGAAGTGACCAGGGCCTACCCGGAGGAGCTGCGGACGGCGCTGACGGCGGGCGCCTGGGAGGCCGGGTTCCTGGTCGCCTGCGCCGCCAAGGGCGCGGCCCGGGCGGACACCCTCTACGTCTCGCTCTGCCTCTCCCGCGCCGTCGGCGTCCTGGCGCAGTCGCTGCACGCCGCCGCCCGCCGCTGGTGCCTCAACGAGAAGGGCGCCCTCGCCGCCGCCGAGGGCCTGCCGACCGCCCCGCCCGGCTTCGGCCCCCGCGCCCACCGCCTGCTGGCCGCCCCCGGCGCGACCGCGCCGGAACTGGCGGCCACCGTCGCCGAGGCCGAACGGCTCGTCGCGGACACCCTCGCCGCGCTCAAGGAGACCTAGCGGCGGCTACCCGCTGGCCCGCGCCCCACCCGGTCTGGCAGGTTGCTGGCATGAGCACCGACCGGATCATCACCCTGCACGGCGAGCGGGACCTCGTCCGACAGGCGGGCCACCTCTTCGTCGACTCGCGCGAGGAGTTCCTGGTCGCGGCCGCCGACCTGGCCACCTTCTCCCCCGGCGTCAACGCCGCCTTCGCCGAGGGCAAGCGGCCGCACAAGATCCCGGGCCTCGTCATGCGCAAGCTCTACACCCGGCGCGCGCTGGCCGACCCCGACCAGGTGCGGCGCCTGCAGCGCATCGCCGCCTCCGGCATCGAGGTCCGGCTCTGCGAGGGGCCGCTCGCCCGCGAGGCGATCATCATCGACCGGCGCACCGCGATCCTGGCCGGAGCCCCGGTGCGCGGCGTGCGGACGTACACCGTGGTGCAGACCCCGGAGGTGGTCGAGGGCGTGCGCTCGCTGTTCCGGGCCAACTGGGAGAGCGCCACCGACCTCGCCGACTGCGCCCGCCCGGCGCACCTCACCGACCGGACCAGCCAGATCCTGCACGCGCTCGCGGCCGGCCACACCGACGAGACCGCCGCCCGCCTGCTCGGCCTCTCGCTGCGCACCTACCGCCGCCGGGTCGCCGAGCTGATGACCGAGCTCGGCGCCGCCTCCCGCTTCCAGGCCGGCCTCCTGGCCCGCGACCTCACCCGCGACCACACCCCCCGCCAGCCCGCCGCACCGTCCCAGGCCTGAGGGCGGGGGATCGGCCGGGCTTCAGCCGGGCGGGGCGGGTCAGCGCTGGTGGGGGAGCTCCACGCGGAAGGTGGCGCCGGTGCCGGGGGTGGTGTGGAGGGTGAGGGTGCCGCCGTGGGCGTGGGTGAGGGCGGTGGCGATGGCGAGGCCCAGGCCGGCGCCGCCGCCGTCGTGGCGGCTGCGGGAGGCGTCCACCCGGTAGAAGCGGTGGAAGACCCGGACGGCCTGCTCCTCGGTGAGGCCGGGGCCGGCGTCGGCGACCTCCAGCAGGCAGAGCCCGCCGGCCGTCCCCACGCCGATCCGGACCGGGGTGCCGGGCGGGGTGTGCTTGACGGCGTTGCCGACCAGGTTGGTGACCACCTGGCGCAGCCTCGCCTCGTCGCCGAGGACGGGCGCGGCGCCCGGCGAGCCGGTGCCGGCCGGGCCGGTCAGCGCGACCGGGCGGCTCGGGTCCAGCGCGGTGAGGTCGTGCAGCGCGTCGGCGGCCAGGGTGCGCAGGTCCATCGGGGCGAGGTCGAGCGGGCGCTCCTCGTCGAGGCGGGCGAGCACCAGCAGGTCCTCGACCAGGGTGCCCATCCGGACGGCCTCGCTCTCGATCCGGGTCATGGTGCGGGTGACGTCGGCCTCGGTGGGCAGCGCCCCCATCCGGTACAGCTCGGCGAAGCCCCGGATGCCGGCCAGCGGGGTGCGCAGCTCGTGCGAGGCGTCGGCGACGAAGCGCCGCATCCGGGCCTCCGACTCGGCGCGGGCGGCGAAGGCGGCCTCGATCTGGGTCAGCATGCCGTTGAGCGCGATGGAGAGCCGGCCGACCTCGGTGCGCGCGGGCAGCACCGGCATCCGGTGCGAGAGCTCGCCGGAGGCGATCAGCTCGGCGCCCTCCTCGATCCGGCGCAGCGGCCGCAGTCCGGCCCGGACGGCGAAGAAGCCGAGCGCGGCGATCAGGACCAGCACCGCGCCGCCGATCCCCAGGAAGGCGGTCCGCAGCCGGGCCACGGTGGCGTCGATGTCCTCCCGGGACACCGCGACCATCAGGTACGAGGGGGTGGGCGCGGGCGCGGCGAAGAGGCTGGCGGGGGCGGGCTGGCGCTGCAGTGGCAGCAGCAGGGCCCGCCAGCTGCGCTGGCCGCGCTGGTCGGGGAGGTCGAAGGGGGTGTCGGGGGCGGTGGCGGCGGGGTCGAGGCCGGCCAGCTGCGGCGCCGGGTCGTTCTCGGAGACGGGCTGGCGGACGACCTGCTGCACCTTGCCGTCCGCCGAGAGGTACTGGACCAGGTACTGGCTGGGCAGCGCCGCCAGGTAGTTGGGGCCGCCGCGCTTGCCGCCGTTGACCGCGGGCTGTCTGGAGTCGGCCCAGCTCTGCCGGTTCGGGGCGCGGTAGGAGAGCGGCTCGCCGAAGCGCTGCAGCTGGTCGTCCAGTCGATGGACCAGCTGCACCCGGACGGTGCCGAGCACCACGGTGTCGCTCACCGCGAGCCCGGTGGTGACCAGGGCGAGCACCAGCACGAGCAGCCGGGCGCGCAGCGAGAGCCGGGTGAGCGGCGACAGGCGGGCGCGCAGCGACGAGCGGGTGGGCATCCGGGCGCCGGTCAGTTCTGCGGCGGGCGGCGCAGGGCGTAGCCGATCCCGCGCACGGTGTGGATCAGCTTCGGGCCGTGGGCCGGTCCGGAGTCGAGCTTGCGGCGCAGGTAGGAGATGTACGACTCGACGATGGAGAGGTCGCCGCCGAAGTCGTAGGCCCACACGTGGTCGAGGATCTGCGCCTTGGAGACCACCCGGCCGACGTTGGCCATCAGGTAGTGCAGCAGCTTGAACTCGGTGGGGGAGAGCGCGACGGGGGTGCCGCCGCGGGTGACCTCGTGGGCGACCGGGTCGAGGGTGAGGTCGGCCACCACGAGCCGGCCGTCCTCGGCGGGGCCGCCGGCCCGGCGCAGGATGGCCCGGATCCGGGCGATCAGCTCCTCCAGGCTGAACGGCTTGGTGACGTAGTCGTCCGCGCCGACGGCCAGGCCCTGGACCTTGTCGCCGACGCCGTCCTTGGCCGTGAGGAAGAGCACCGGCAGGTGGTCGCCGGCGTGGCCGTGCGGGCCCGCTATCTGTCCGCGGCTGGTCTGCTCGCGCAGCCGCTCGACGACGGTGAAGCCGTCGAGGTCGGGGAGCATCACGTCGAGGACGATGAGGTCGGGGCGTTCGACGGCGACGAGTTCGAGGGCCTCGGTGCCGGTGGCGGCGGAGGCGACCCGGAATCCGGAGAAGCGCAGGGAGGCCGAGAGCAGCTCGCGGATGTTGGGTTCGTCGTCGACGACGAGGAGGAAGGCCTCGCCCGGGACGCCGGCCACTGCGGCTGTACCTGGTGTGGACACAGTGCCTTGCACGGGGGTTCCGCCTCCCGGTCGGACGATGGCGTTCAGCTTGAGGCTAGCCCGGGGAGGCTATGCGCCATCGATGAATGTTGGATTAACACCTTATCGGGCGGATTTGGGCGAACAAGCCCGCAAGGGCGGGCTGGATGGTGTGCGCACGGCGCGCGCCACTGCGCCGAGGCGCCGCACGCCACTGCGTTGAGGGGCCGCGCGGCCCGGCCGCCGGAGGGATTCGGCCGGGCCGCGCGTACGCCCGGGGCGGCTGGGGCCGGCCCCGGGCGGGCTGGGGATCAGCCCCCGGAGGGCGTCCGGGCGCCGCCGAAGCCGCCGCCGCCGAAGCCACCGCCGAAGCCCCCGGTGGCGGCGCCCTCGATCAGCTGGGTGGCGTTGTAGCCGCCGCCCTCGGCGGGGGTGCCGACCACGGTGACGCTCTGGCCGGGCTGCAGGTCGGCGACCTTGCCCTCCTTGTTGAGCTGCACCTTGGTGGCGTCGCCGGTGGTCACCTTGACGGTGTTGCCGTTGGCGTCGGTGAGGTAGACGGTGGTGCCGTCCACGGCCTTGACCGTGCCCCGGGCGAACCCGCCACCGCCCTGGCCACCTTGACCCTGGCCACTTTGGCCCTGGCCCTGCCCGGTCTGCCCCTGGCCGGCGCCCCGGCGGGTGCCGTTCGCCCCGCCGGTCGCCCCGGCCCGCGGCTGCTGCCCGCCGCCCGCGGCGACCGTCTTCCCGCTCCCGGAGCCGTTGTCCTGCTGGTACCAGACGCCGCCCGCGAACGCCGCCGTGGCGATCACCCCGCCCGCCAGGGCGAGGCTCAGCCAGGGCAGCCGCCGGCGTGGCGGCGCGGCCAGTTCGGCGGTGACGTCCCGGGCGTCCGGCGGGGTGGCGAGCAGGACGACCTGCTCGGCGGGGGTACGGGGCTCGATCTCGTTGCTCATGTCCTGCACATCCTTGGTCACTCGTGGCGGAGGGCGTCGATCGGGCGCAGGGAGGCGGCCCGGTTCGCGGGGTAGCTGCCGAAGAACAGCCCGATGGCGACCGCGATCCCGAAGGCGCCGAGCACCGACTCGGGGATCACCACCGGCTTGATGCCGACGACGCTGAAGTGCGAACCCGCGATGCCGACCACCACCCCGAGTCCGGCGCCGAGCACCGAGAGCAGGGTCGACTCGGTGAGGAACTGCCCGAGGATCACCCCGCGCGGGGCGCCGAGGGCCTTGCGGATGCCGATCTCCCTGGTCCGCTCGGTGACGGTGACCAGCATGATGTTGGTGATCCCGATCCCGCCGACCAGCAGCGAGATCGCCGCCACCGCGCCGAGCAGCACGGTGAAGGTCTTGGTGGTGCTCTCCCGGGCGGTGAGCAGGGAGGCCTGGTTGCTGATCCGGAAGTCCGCCTTGCTCGGATCGGCGATCGCGTGGGTGCCGAGCAGGACCCGGGTGATCTCGCTCTGCGCGGCGGCCGTGGTCTCGGCGGAGGTCGCCTGGACCAGGATCTGGTTGACCGAGCCGAAGCCGGTGAAGGCGTTCTGCACCGTCGGCAGCGGCGCGATCACCACGTCGTCCGGATCGGTGAAGCCCGTCCCGCCCTTGGCCTGGAGCACGCCGACCACGGTGAACGGGGTGCCGCCGACGGTGATCCGCTTGCCGACCGGGTCGGCGGTGTCGAACAGCTGCTTGGCGGTGGTGGCGCCGAGCACCGCGACCTTGCGGGAGTTCAGCACGTCGTCGGCGGTGAAGTAGTCACCGTGCCCGACCTTCTGGTTGGCGGTCTCGAAGTACGCCGGGTAGGTGCCGACGATCGAGCCGGGGCTGTACGAGATGTCCCCGTACAGCGCGGTGCCGCTCGCGGTGACCACCGGCGCGACGGACTTGATCGCGGCCGTGTCGGCGTCGCTCGCCAGCGCCTTGGCGTCGGCGACCGTGAGCTTCTTCGTACTGGCCGCGGTGCGCGAGCCACCGAAGGACGAACCCGAGCTGACCGTCAGCGAGTTGGTGCCGAGCGAGGTGATCGACTCCTTGACCGCCACCGAGGAGCCGTTGCCGACCGCGAGCAGCAGGATCACCGAGGCGACGCCGATCAGCACGCCGAGCATGGTGAGGGCGGAGCGCACCTTGTTGGCGGCCAGGCCGCCGACGGCGAAGCGGAGCATCTGCCAGAGGATCACGCGAGCACCCCCTGGAGTCCGGCGGCCGCGTGCAGGGCGGGCGGCGGCCCGGCCACCGGGGCCTGCCGGACGTCGCTGGTGATCGCGCCGTCGACCAGCCGGATCACCCGCTTGGCGTGCAGGGCGACCTCGTCCTCGTGGGTGATCAGCACCACCGTGCGGCCGGTCGCGTTGAGGCCGTCGATGATGGCCAGCACCTCCTCGGTGGAGCGGCTGTCCAGGTTGCCGGTGGGCTCGTCGGCGAGCAGCATCGCGGGGGCGGTGACCAGGGCGCGGGCCACCGCGACGCGCTGCTGCTGGCCGCCGGAGAGCTCGTTGGGCCGGTGCCCGGAGCGCTCGGCGAGGCCGACCAGGGAGAGCGCGGCGAGGGCCCGCCGGCGCCGCTCGGCGGCCCGCACCCCCGCGTAGGCGAGCGGGAGCTCGACCTGGGCGAGGGCGGTGGTGCGGGGCACCAGGTTGAAGGACTGGAAGATGAAGCCGATCTTGCGGTTGCGCACCAGCGAGAGCTGCCCCTCGTCCAGGTGACCGACGTCGATGCCGTCCAGCAGGTAGCGGCCGGCGGTGGGCACGTCCAGGCAGCCGAGGATGTTCATCAGGGTGGACTTGCCGGAGCCCGAACTGCCCATCACCGCCACGAAGTCGCCCTGGTCGATGTCCAGCGCGACGCCCAGCGGCTCGCCGGTGACCGGGTCGGACGGGCCGCGCAGCGCGTGCACGGTGGCGTCTCCGTGGCCGTAGGACTTGGTGACGCCGCGGATCTGGATGACCGGTGGCGGCGTCCGGCCGACGTCGGTGCGGGGGATCTGGCGTGCCATCAGCGCGTACCGCCCCGACCGGCTCCGCCACCGGCCGCGCCGCCACCGGCCGCACCGACACCGGCCACGCCCGTGCCCGCGCCGCCGCGGCCGCCCTGACCGCCGTTCAGGCCCGGGAAGGAGCCGTTCGGGAAGCCGCTGCCGCCGCTGGTGGTGGCGATCTCGACCTTGTCGCCCTCCTTCAGCCCGGAGACCACCTGCACGGTGGTGTCGCCCTCGACGCCCACCCCGACCTCGACCCGCTCGGTGGAGCCGTCCGGCTGCACCAGGGTGGCCGTCCGGCTGGCGCCGGTGCCGGCCAAGGCGGCGGTGGGCAGCGACAGCGCGTTGTCCGCCTCGCCGGTGACGACGGAGACGGTCGCGCTCAACCCGGTGCGCAGCTTGGCGGTGTCGCCGGTGATCTGGAGCGTCGCCGCGTACTGGACGGCGGCCGCGCCGCCGGTGCCGCCGCTGCCCGCGGGCAGTGAACTGACGGACAGCACGGTGGCGTTGAGCTTGGTGTCGGACTGCGCGTTCAGGGTGACGGTGGCCGCCTCGCCCTTCTTCAGCTTCAGCGAGTCCAGTTCGGAGAAGTTCGCGGTCACCTGCATGCCGGTCGGGTTGGTCAGCACGATGAAGCCGCTCGGGGCGGTGGAGCCGCTGCTGCCGGTGGACTTGGCGGTCGTCGTCGAGCCGCTCCCGGAGCCCCCGCCGACGGTGTCGCCGACCTTGTTGGCCACCGAGGCGACCGTGCCGTCCACCGAGGCGGTCAGCGTCGTCCCGGCCAGGGCGGCCTGGGCGTTGGCCAGGCTGGTCTGCGCGGTGGCGACCTGCTGCTGGGCCTGGGCCACGGCGGCCGCGTCCACCTTGGTGGTGGTGATGGTGGTGGTCTGCGGAGCGGGCGTGCTGCTCCCGCCCGCTCCGCGTTCACCACCACCACCGCTGCCGCCCGCACCGGCAGCGGAACCGGACGGCTGGGAGCTGCCCGGAATCTGCTGGGTGGTCGTGGTCGTGACACCTGCCTGGGCCTTGGTCAGGTTGGCGTTCGCCGTGGTCAGCGCGGACTGGGCGGCCTCCACCTGCTGCTGGACCGCCGTGGTGTCCACGGTGGCCAGCACCTGGCCCTTGGTCACGGTGTCCCCCACCGCCACCTTGACCGCGGTGAGCCTACCGCCGGTCGTGAAGTCCTGGGCGGCATCGGTCGGCGAGGCCAGCGTGCCGGTTCCGGACACGGTGGCCAGGACCGTGCCCTTGGCCACGGTCGCCGTCCGGACCTGGGCCTTTCCGGCGGCCTTCGTCGTGCCGCCGTCCAACGTGGTGTACGCCAGGGCCGCGGCGCCCACCAGGGCCACACCGAGCGCGGAGTTGAGGAGGACGGCACCACGCCGTCGCGGGAGGACCTTCATGGCGGACAGCTTCGCCGGGCGCTCTTGCGGAGTCCTGAGCCCCGGCTGGGAGAAGGCTGGACGTCCGAATCCGGGCATTCCGGCACGGTCCGCCCCTGACGTGCGCCCCGCTTGGCCGCCGCCTGGCCAGTCGTTGGCCGAACTCCCAGGAGGCTCCCAGCCATCCCCAGCCATCCGGGAGCCCGGCCGCAGCCGCCACGGCGGCGGCCGGGGCCGGTGCGGGCCTTCGTGGTCCGTGCCGCCTCCGAGGTGGCGTTCACTTCAGCTCATTGCAACGAACAGCAAGGCTTTCGTTGCATTCGATTCGAGGCCATCGCAACAATATTGCAGCTATGAGCTGCAGAGATGCCAACCCAGAGCAACGAACATGTTGCAGCTATATGGAAAGCAACGTAGCTTTTCCCTCGTTCGAAACAACGAGTCACAGGAGAGCACGATGCAGAAGTTCGCCACCCCCGCCCCGATCGCCGCCGTCCTCGACATCCCCGCCGGGCGGATCCGCTTCATCGCCGCCGACCGCGCCGACACCGCCGTCGAGGTCCTGCCGGCGAACGCCGCCAAGGGCCGCGACGTGAAGGCCGCCGAGCAGACCACCGTCGAGTACGCCGACGGCGTCCTGCGGATCCAGGCCGCGACGACCAACCAGTACTTCGGCGCCTCCGGATCCGTCGAGATCACCGTCCAGCTCCCCGCCGGCTCCCGCATCGAGGCGAAGGCCGCCAGCGCCGAACTCCGCGGCGTCGGACGGCTCGGCGACGTCGCCTTCGAGGCCGCCCAGAGCACCGTCAAGCTCGACGAGGCCGCGAGCGCCCGCCTCACCGTCATGGCCGGCGACGTCGCGGTCGGCCGCCTCGCCGGCCCCGCACGGATCAGCACCCAGAAGGGCGACATCCGGATCACCGAGGCCGTCCGCGGCGCGGTCGAACTGCGCACCGAGTACGGCGAGATCGCCGTCGGCGCCGCCCGCGGCAGCTCCGCCTCCCTGGACGCCGGCACCGCCTACGGCCGGATCCACAACGCCCTCCGCAACACCGACGGCACCCCCGAGCTGGCCATCCACGCGACCACCTCCTACGGCAACGTCACCGCCCGCAGCCTCTGAGACGCCACCCGGCCCGAAGGGGCCGAGGAGGCCACCGAGCGCCCGGCCGCACGTCCTGCGGCGACACCACCGTCCCCCGCTCCCGGATCCACCCCACCCCTGAAAGAAGGCAGACCATGGCCATCGACACAATCGTCAAGCAGTCCGCGTGGACCGGCATGGTGGCGACCGACGACACCGCACTGGCCGTGACCGACACCGGCGGGCCCGGCCGCCCGGTGGTCTACCTCAACGGCTGCTACGCCGACCAGTCGCACTGGCGACGCGTCATCTCCGACCTCGGCGGCGGCTACCGGCACATCACCTACGACGAGCGTGCCCGCGGAAAGTCGAAGCGGGCCGCGGACTACTCGTTCGAGGCGTGCGTCCGCGACCTCGACGCCGTCCTCACCGCCAGGGGCGTGGAGCGGCCGATCCTGGTGGGCTGGTCCTACGGCGCCATGCTCGCCGTGCACTGGGCCTCCCGGCACCCGGACCGCGCCCTGGGGGCGGTGTCCGTGGACGGCGCACTGCCGCACGAGTGGCTCGACGACGCCGGCCGGGAGCAGATCCGCAGGCTGTTCCGCCGGATGAGCCCGCTGCTCCCGATCGCCCGCCCGCTCGGCCTGGCCGCGCGGATGAGCGCCGCGCAACACGCCGAGGTCAACATCGAGGCCAACGAGCTCTGCGCGCCCACCGCACTCAACCCGGTGTTCGACCGCCTGACCGTACCGACCCGGTACGTGCTCGCCACCGGCGGCAACCTGGGCGGCGACGCGAAGCTGATGGAACGGATCCGCGCCAACCTCGACCCGGTCCTCGCCCGCAACCCGAACATCCGGGTCAGCGCGAAGGTCGCGAGCAACCACTCCAAGATCCTGCGCAACGACTTCCGAGCCGTCGCCGACGCGGTACGCGAGCTCGACGCCACCCGCGACCACCAGGTGGGTGGTTAGCCGACAGCGTCCCCCGGCGGACCGAGGGGCCGGGACTCTTCGGCAGTCGGGTCGGCGTGGCGGTCGAACTCGCCGGCCTTGATGCCTTCGAGAAACCTGGCGAACTTTGCCGGAGTGGTGCGAACGAGGACGTCGCCGTCGTCGGACTCCCGGAGCTCTACCAGCCCGTCGACCGTGCGCACCTCGACGCACTCGTTATTGGAGGCGCTGTAGCTGGACTTCCGCCAAGTGCCACCAAGCACCGGTCCTCCCAAAGGTTTCGTACGAGATGAGCCTTCCACAGCGAAGAGCCCACACACATGCCCAGTCAGGAGCACAGATCACCGAGGTGGTCGAACTCGCCGGCCTTGACGCCCTGAAGGAACTTGGCGAACTTCACGGCAGTGGTGCGGACGATGACCTCGCCGTCGTCGGACTCGCGCAGCTCGACTATCCCGTCGACGGTGCGCACCTCGACGCACTCGTTGGATGCGCCGCTGTAGCTCGACTTCTGCCACTCGGACCTACTCATACTTGCCCTTCATCTCACCGCTGAGGGTTCGAACGAACTCACGCGACTCATCTTCCGACAGGGCGATGGAGTCCAGCCGCGCAAACGTCGCCCGGTGACTGGCCAGATCTGCTGGGGAACCGAAGAACAGGACACCCTGTGCGGTGTCCATCTGAAGGGTTGCAAGCCACTCAGGGCGAGGGCCTCGCCGCCCTCTGGTCCAAGTCCGCCGGCGCCGACCGTGCCGCCTGGCGTTCGCCGGACCGCCCGAACCCGCGACGGAACAGTGCGCCAGGAGCCCCGTCCCCCGGCCCCGGGACCGGCTTCGCGACCCGCTCGAAGATTCCCGAAAAAACTTTTGAACCCACCTGCAACCTCCCGCGGGGATGCACGTCTTTACGGATGAAGGCACGGAGAGCGAGACCGGCGAGGCCGGGGGGCGCTGCGGCTCAGTTGGAGCCGGCCGGTCACCTTCACACACTGTCAGAGTCAGGACCCTGGGGAGTCACGTCATGCGCACGTCCGTTATCACCGCTTTTGCGAAGAACGCCCGCTCGCTCTCCGGCCGTCGTCGCCTCGCCGTCGTCGCCGCCACCGCCGTCCTCGCCGGCGGCGTCCAGCTGGTGGCCGCCGACTCCTCCTGGGCCTGCGGCGACATGCGCATCAGCGGCCCCAACCCCGCCGCCACCCACACCGAGGCGCAGTACATGGCCCCGGACGCCGCCCTCTCCACCAAGGCCACCGTCGCCGCCGACGGCAGCTGGAACGAGGTCGCCGTGCAGGTCACCAACAAGACCGGCGTCGACGCCCACGGCATGCAGGCCAGCTTCGGCATCTACACCCCCGGCACGGGCGCCTCGCTGCGCACCCAGGACGTCCGCATCCAGGTCCAGGAGAACGGCGCCTGGAAGAACGTGCAGTCCATCGCGGGCTGCATGCGCACCGTGGACGCGGGCTACGAGCAGCGCCAGCGCCTCGACAACGGCAGCTCCGCGACCATCAAGTTCCGCTACTCGATCGCCGCCGCCAGCTCGAAGAACATCGGCACCATCCAGCTGGTGGCCGACGCCTGGCGCCAGGGCGCCGCGGGGACGGGCGCCAGCGACCTCAAGACCGTCAAGGTCACCCACGGCCAGGCCACCACCACCAAGCCCGCCGAGACCGCCAAGCCCACCGCCAAGCCCAGCACCCCGGCCAAGCCCGCCGCCAAGCCCGCCGCCGACCAGACCACCACCGCCGCGCCCAAGCCCGCCGAGGCCCCGAAGGCCACCCCGAGCGCCGCCCCGGCCACCACCGCCCCGGCCGGCACCCCCGAGCTCGCCCAGACCGGCGCGCACACCCCCAACGGCCTCCTCGCCGCCACCGCCGCCGCCCTGCTCGCGCTCGGCGCCGGCGCCCTGATCGCCGTGCGCCGGATGCGTCCCCAGCGCTGACCGGAGCACGGAGCAACGAGGGGCCCTGTCCTGCGCACGGCGGTGCGCAGGACAGGGCCCCTCACGTCTTTCCCGTCGACCGGAGGCCGCCTCCCGTCAGCCGGAGGCCACCGCGGACCCGCGGTCCGCCCCGGCCTCCCGGGGTCCGCCCGCCAGGACACTGCCCAGCAGGCGCAGGGCCGCCTCGGCCGGCGAGCCGGGGGCCGCGCTGTAGAGCAGCATCCGGTGCCCGGAGACCTCCAGCAGCGGCAGCGCCTCGAAGTCCAACTCCAGCCTCCCGACCACCGGGTGGTGGAACTCCTTGCGCCCGAACAGGCAGTCGTTCACCGGGTGCCGCGACCAGAGCGCCGCGAACTGCGGACTCTTCATCGACAGCTCACCGATCAGCTCCGCCAGTTGACGGTCGTCCTGGTGGCGCCCGGCGGTCAGCCGCAGGAACGCCACCTGGGCCCGCGCCTCCGCCTCCCAGCACGGGTACAGCTCCCGGGTGTGCGGGTCGAGGAAGAGCAGCCGGGAGAGGTTCGGCCGGTCCTCCGGGCGGTCCGGCGCCTGCGCGTCGAGCTGCCCGGCGAGCAGGGCGTGGCCGAGCGGGTTCCAGGCCAGCACCTCGTTGCGCCGCCCGACCACCACCGCGGGGACGTCCGTCATCGCCCCGATCAGCTGCCGCACCGCGGGCCTGGCCCGCTCGAAGCGCTCCGCCGGCCGCGGCTTCGCCCGGCCCGGGCGGGCCAGGTTGCGCAGGTGGGCGTGCTCGTCGGCGCTCAGCCGCAGCGCGCGGGCGAGGGCGTCCAGCACCTCGTCGGAGGCGCCCCGGCTCTGCCCCTGCTCCAGCCGCGTGTAGTAGGTGATGCTGACACCCGCCAGCTGGGCCAGCTCCTCGCGGCGCAGCCCGGGCACCCGCCGCCTGGTCCCGTACGAGACCAGGCCGACGTCCTCGGGCTGCAGCCGGGCCCGCCGGGTGCGCAGGAACTCGCCCAGGTCGGTCGGTGTGTCCGTTGCGGTCATGTCCCCAGTGAACACCGGGCCGCGCCGCCGAGCCTGCCCCTGTGAGTACCACCCTTCGCAGGGGCCTGGGTGGGCCCCGCCGGGCGGCGCAGGCTGCTGCCGTACCCCGCGGAACCCCTCCCGAGAGGCAGCGAGCCGATGACCACCGCCCTGCTCGACGACGCACCGCCCACCAAGGCCGCCACCGGTATGACCGGACGCCAACGACTCGTCCTGGTCGTCCTGCTGGCCGCCCAGTTCATGCTGGCCGTGGACTTCTCGATCCTGAACGTGGCCCTGCCGGTGATCGGCCGGGGCCTCGGCTTCTCGCCCGCGAACCTGCAGTGGATCGTCACCGCCTTCGCGCTGACCGCGGCCGGCTTCACCCTGCTGCTCGGCCGGGTCGCGGACCTGTTCGGACGGCGCCGGGTCTTCCTGGTCGGCCTGGCGGTCCTCGGCGTCTCCTCCCTGGTCGGCGGCCTGGCCACCAGCCCAGGGCTGCTGCTGGCCGCCCGGGTCGCCCAGGGCCTGGCCACCGCCGCCGTCACCCCGGCCGGGCTGGCACTGCTGACCACCTCCTTCCCCGAGGGGCCGCTGCGCGAGCGGGCGCTCGGGCTGAACGGCGCGCTGATGTCGGCGGGCTTCACCTCGGGGGCGATCCTCGGCGGGCTGCTCACCGACCTGCTCAGCTGGCGCTGGGCGTTCTTCGTCAACGTGCCGGTGGCCTTGGCCGTGCTGCTGGTCGCCCCCCGGCTGATCGCCGAGAGCCGCCCGGCCGAGCGGCCGCGGATGGACCTGCCGGGCGCGGTCACCGTCACCGGCGGCCTGCTCGCCCTGGTCTACGGCCTGACCACGGCGGGCGAGCACGGCTGGGGCGACCCGGTGGCGCTGTGGGCGCTGGGGCTGGGCGCGGTACTCCTGGTGGTGTTCTGGTTCGTGGAGCGCTCCGCCGCCGCCCCGCTGGTCCCGGTCCGGGTGCTGCGGCGCCGCACGGTGGTCCGGGGCAACGTGGCCGGGCTGCTGGCCTTCGCCACCGAGACCTCGCTGGTCTTCCTGCTGACCCTCTACCTGCAGCAGGTGCTGGGCTTCTCCGCGCTGGCCACCGGCCTGGCCTTCGGCGTGCTGGGTGCGGGCACGGTGCTGGGCGGGATCCTCGCGCCCCGGCTGATCGGACGCCTCGGCACCCGCCGGGCCCTGCCGGCCGGCTTCCTGGTGCAGGCCGTCGCGACCGGCTCGCTGGTGCTGCTCGGTGAGGGCCGGGCCTGGCTCGGCCTGCTGCTGGTGGCGACCTTCGTCGGCGGGGTCGGCAACATGCTGGCGATCGTCGGCTTCATGGTGACGGCCACCTCGGGCCTGCCGGACGGGGAGCAGGGGCTGGCCACCGGCGTCGCCACGATGACCCAGCAGGTGGGCATCACCCTGGGCACCCCGGTGATGAGCGCGGTCGCCACCGCCGCCGGCTCCGCCGTCCTCACCGGGGTCGGCTGGGCGATCGCCGCCAACACCGCCCTGGTACTGCTGGGCTTCGCCGCCTCGGCGCTCTTCCTGCGCCGCGGGTGACCCCGGAAAGCACCGCGGAGTGGGAGGTCGGCCGGGCCGACTTCCCACTCCGCCGTGAGTACCGGGCTCAGAGCTCCTTGCGGAAGGCCTCGGCCACCGACAGGAAGATCGAGTTGCCCTCGACCTCGCCGATCGAGATCCGGACGCCCTCCGGGAACGGCCGGACGATCACGCCGGCCTCGGCGCAGGCCGCGGCGAACTCCTGGGAGCGCTCGCCGAGCGCCAGCCAGACGAAGTTGGCCTGCGAGTCCGGGATGGTCCAGCCCTGCTCGCGCAGCCCGGCGACCACCCGCGCACGCTCCTCGACCAGCGCCTCGACCCGGACCATCAGGGCCTCCTCGGCCCGCAGCGAGGCGACGGCGGCGTCCTGGGCGAGCTGGGTGACGCCGAACGGGACGGCGGTCTTGCGCAGCGCGGTGGCCACCCGCTCGTGCGCGATCGCGAAGCCGACCCGCATCCCGGCCAGGCCGTAGGCCTTGGAGAAGGTGCGCAGCACGCAGACGTTCGGGCGGTCGCGGTAGAGGTCGATGCCGTTGGGGACCTCGGGGTCGCGGATGAACTCGATGTACGCCTCGTCGATCACGACCAGGACGTCCCCGGGCACCGCGTCCAGGAAGCGCTCCAGCTCGGCGCGGTGGATCACGTTGCCGGTCGGGTTGTTGGGGTTGCAGACGAAGACCAGCCGGGTGTTCGGGGTGATCGCGGCGAGCATCGCGTCCAGGTCGTGGTCACCGGTCTCGGTGAGCGCCACCGGGACGGGGGTCGCGCCGGCCACCTGGACGATGATCGGGTAGGCCTCGAAGGAGCGCCAGGCGAAGATCACCTCGTCGCCGGGGCCCGCGGTGGCGAGGATCAGCGACTGCGCGACGCCGACCGAGCCGGTGCCGGTGGCGATGTGCTCGGCCGGGACGTCGAAGTGCCGGGCCAGCTCGGCCGTGAGCTCGGTGACCGCCATGTCCGGGTACCGGTTGAGCGAGCCGGCCGCCGCGACCGCCGCCTCCAGCACGCCGGGCAGCGGGTCGTACGGGTTCTCGTTCGAGGACAGCTTGTAGGCGTCGGCTCCGGCCGGCTTGCCGGGCTTGTAGGTGGGGATGCCGTCCAGGGTCGGCCTCAGACGGGGGCCCTGCGCTGCCGTACCGCTCACGGTCCTTCTCCTTCTTCTTCTGCAGTTCCGCTGCGTTCGCTCCCGTCACGCCACGGGATCGCCGCCGTGCCCGGAATCGTCGGAACGCACCCGGACCACCCCGGTCGGGTGCCCTGAACGATACCGACCGCACTCACCCGAAGGGGTGAGATGCCCGGCCGGGTTACGGGCGCAGATCAGCCATTCTGCAGGGTTCCTATGGCACATGTCAGAGGTAAGACGGCCGGTTTCGAGCGGGTATCGAAGGGGCGCACGCCGTCTCACTCACGGAGAAACGTATCTCCTCGGGCCCCTTTCGGGCTCCCGATGCGCCGGTCACAGACCCTTGTCAGGAGCCATACGATCGGTCCGCCATGACAGCAGCAGCCAACCAGAGCGGTCGGCGGCCCACCACCTCACGGCGTCTGGAGCGGGCCGGCATCCGGGATGTGGCAGCAGCCGCCGGAGTGTCGATCACCACCGTCTCCGACGCGCTGAACGGTAAGGGCCGCCTGCCCGACGAGACCAGAAGCCGGGTCCGCGAGGTCGCCGAGCGCCTCGGCTACCGCCCCTCGGCCGCCGCCCGCACCCTGCGCACCGGGCGCTCCGGCCTGATCGGACTGACCGTCACCACCTACGGCGAAGAGCCGTTCACCTTCACCGAGTTCGCCTACTTCGCCGAGATGGCCCGGGCGGCCACCAGCGCCGCGCTCGGCCGCGGCTACGCCCTGGTGGTGCTGCCGGCCTCCTCCCGGCACGACGTCTGGGGCAACATCGCCCTGGACGGCACCGTGGTCATCGACCCACCCGACCAGGACCCATTGGTCGGCGAGCTGTACCGGTCCGGCGTCCCGGTGGTCAGCGACGGCAAACCGGGCAACTGCCCGGTCACCGCCTGGGTCGACAACGACCACGAGGCGGCCGTGCTCGGCATCCTCGACCACCTCTCCGAGGCCGGCGCCCGCCGGATCGGCCTGCTCACCGGGACCAGCACCGACACCTACACCCGGCTCTCCACCGAGGCCTACCTCGGCTGGTGCGCCAAGGTCGGACAGGAGCCGGTGTACGAGGCCTACCCCGCCCACGACCCGGCCGCCGGCGCCGTCGCCGCCGACCGGCTGCTCGCCCGCCCCGACCGACCCGACGCCGTCTACGGCCTGTTCGACCCCAACGGCACCGACCTGCTCGCCGCCGCCCGCCGGTACGGCCTGCGGGTCCCCGACGACCTGCTGCTGGTCTGCTGCAGCGAGAGCGACGTCTACGCGGCCACCGAGCCGCCGATCACCACCCTGTCGCTCAAGCCCCGGCGGATCGGCACCACCGTCGTCAACCTGCTCATCGACGCCATCGAGGGAGTGGACTCGGGGACGGGCGTCGACATCGCCCGGCTCTTCCCGCCGCGCTTCCGCACCGCCGGCACCGGCCCGCCGCCCGGCACCCTGATGCCCACCGAGCTGATCGTCCGCGCCTCCTCCCAGCGCCGGAGCCCGCGCACCACGGTCTCCCCGCCGCGCCCGCCGGGCGAGGTGTAGCTGGCGCTACCAGACCATCCCCAGCCGGGACAAAACGGACCTGACGGACTGCCCGGCTGACGCTCCGGAGGATTGGATACCCACCAGGTGACGACGCCGGGAGAGTGGTCTTCCTATGATGGGCGAATGACACCCGAGGACCGCTTCCCCGGGCCTGAACACCCGGACTCAGGCCCACGTCACCAGCCGGACCTCGACGTGCTGCCCTACGGCACCTACTACGAACCGGAGCCCGCCGGGTACGCCGAGGCCGCGTACGGGTCGGAGACGTACAGCGGCTACGGCGGCGCGCGCTACCTCGAACAGCACTGGCCGGCCACCGGGCAGGCACACAACGCCCACGAGCAGCAGGCCGCGCACCCCGGCTACGAGCCGACCCTGCCCGACCGGCCCTCGCCCGTCCACCAGGGCGACGACCCGCCGACCATCGAGCTGGGCCCGCCGCTCGCCGAGCCCGTCCCTGCCTACCCCTACCCGGCGCCCGCCCCCGGTGAGCCGGTCGGCCCGCTCTACGTGGTCGGCGACGTGCACGGCTACCTGGAGGAGCTCCGCGCCGAGCTGCGCCACCAGGGCCTGATCGACGCCGACGGCCACTGGGCCGCCGGCCGCTCCCGGATCTGGTTCCTCGGCGACTTCACCGACCGCGGCCCGGACGGCATCGGCGTGATCGACCTGGTCATGCAGCTCGCCGCCGAGGCCGCCGCGGCCGGCGGCTACTGCCGGGCCCTGATGGGCAATCACGAACTGCTCTTCCTCGGCGCCGCGCGGTACGGCGACGAGCCCGTCCAGTCCACCGCCGGCACCGCCTCCTTCCTCGCCGCCTGGCGGCTCAACGGCGGCCAGCAGCACGACCTGGACCGCCTGGAGGCGCACCACATCAGCTGGCTCTCCCGGCTCCCCGCCATCGCGCTGGAGGACGGCCACCTGCTGCTGCACTCCGACACCACCGCGTACCTGGAGTACGGCGAGTCGATCCCCGAGGTCAACGACGCCGTCCACGACCTGCTCGCGGACGAGGGCGTGGACGAGTGGTGGGACTGCTTCCGCCGCTTCACCAAGCGCTTCGCCTTCCGCGGCGACGGCGGCCCGCAGGCGGTCCACGAGCTGCTCGACGCCTACGGCGGCTCGCGCGTGGTGCACGGGCACAGTCCGATCCCGTACCTCACCGGCACGGTGCACTCGGACGACGGCGTGCCGCCGCACATCCCCGGCCCGTACATCTACGCGGACGACCTCGCCGTCGCCATGGACGGCGGCGTCACCATGGAGGGCCGGCTGCTGGTCGCGCGGCTGCCGATCTGACCGATCCGACGGTCCAACCGGTCGGCCGGCACGGTCCACGCCCCGGGCGACCCACCGGACCGTCAACTGAACAGGTGTTCGCAACCGCCCCTGGCCTGCGCCCTTCGCGGGCCGGGGCGGCGACCGGAGCGAAATTCCGGAAACCGACTGTCAGCGCGACCGCACCCGCCCCTACCATCGAGGCACACCACACCCGGCCGCTCGTGTGGCGGCCCGTCTCCGTGCCCGCGGGGCCCAGGTGCCCGGGACCACCGTGTCCGCAAGCCTCCGCGGAGCGGGGCCGCACGGGGTTCGCATGAACGGGGTCCCCATGAACAACGCCCCGCACCTGCTCACCGAGGACCGCCCGGAGTTCGAGCGCCTCCTCGACGAAGCACTGCGTGACGGCACGATCCTCACCGCCCTGCAGACGCCCGGCGCCCTCACCGCCGAACAGCTGCGCACCAAGGCGCTGCTCGCCGCCGACACCGTCGCGGCCGCGGCCGGTGCCGAGTACGAGCACTACACGCGGCTGCGCGCGAGCCTGCGCAGCGCGCCCCCACCAGGCCGGCACGGCGAATCGACCGCCCCCGGGCTGCTCACCCAGCTGCGCTCGGGCAACGGCGGCGCCGGACTGTTCCCGGTGCTCACCGTGCTCACCCCCATCCTCGCCTGGGCCGCCGCCCTCGTCCTGCTGCTCCTCGGGTACGCGATGCGCGCCGCCGACCCCGATCTGCCGCTGGCCCGCTCGGTGCTCACGGCCGGCTGGGTGGCGCTCGCGGCGGGCGCCCTCGCGATGGTCGTCGGCATAGTCGGGCTGATCCTCACCGCCCTGCGCGACGGTGCCACCGCCCCCGGCGGCGCCGACCCGGACCTCACCGCCGAACTCGCCGACGCCCGCCGGGAGTGGCAGCACGCCCTGGGCCGGCGGGCCCTGCTGCCGTACCTGCACGCCCATCTGCACTCGGAGCCGGCGCTGCCGCCCGTCGTCCCGGCCCCGGGCTCGCCACCGCCGCCGGACTTCAGCAGCCCCGGCTACAGCAGCGGCCACTACACCGGGCCCGGCTTCACCAGCCCCGGCGCCGAGGGGCTGACCGACCCCGAGGGCCGGGAGCCGCGCACCGCCGCGTTCACCGGCCCGGACTTCACCGGCCCCGGCTACACCCCGCCGGCCTTCACCGGCCCGGACGAGGTCTGACCGTCGGGGTTTCCGACCGGGCGGGTGCCGACCGGGTCGGGTCGGCACCCGCCCGCCGCGGGCCTCACTCGGCGCCGGTCAGCACCCGCAGCTCGGGCGGGCCGTCCAGCAGCTCCGCCGACCGCTCCAGCGACCGGGCCAGATGAGGGCTGGCCAGGTGCGCCTCGAAGGCCTCCCTCGACTCCCACTCCTCCAGCACCACCCAGGCCCGCGGATCGTCCGGGTCCACGTAGTTCCGGTACGAGAGGCACCCCGGCTCGGCCAGGCTCGGCCCGATCATCGACCGGGCCTGCTCCCGCATCTCGGCCTCCCGGCCGGCCTTGGCGCGCAGGACCGCGACCGCGGTGATCCGCTGCGACATCGTCACTCCCCTTTCGTCCCCCGCCCGAACACCGGACGGCCCGACGATCTTCCCTGGCGCGCCCCATGACGCCGGGTCAGGCCTGCGGTGCCGGCCCGGCCGGATCCCCGGCGGCATCCGTCGCCGCGCGGACGAACTCGCGGACCCGCTCGGTGGTGTTGCTCTCCAACCAGACCAGCCCGCGGTCGATCGGCGGGGCGTCGTGGATCGGCACGTACGCCACGTCCGGGCGCGGGTAGTACCGCCGGGAGTGCTCGCCCACCGGCAGGACGCCGCGGTCCATCGCGACCAGCGAGAGCATCTCGGAGAAGGTGTTGCCCACCGGCCCCTTCGGCACCGGGCGGCCGGACGGGGTCCGGTCAGGCGTGCGGTCCCGCTTGAACTCCGCCGAGGTGACCGCCGGGTACTGCACCACCGGATGCTCGGCGAGGACCTCCACCGACACCGACTCCACCCCTGCCAGCGGGTGCCCGGCGGGCACCGCCAGGACCCGCCGCTCCGAGATCAGGGCCGGCCCGCGGGCCATCCCGTCGAAGGGGAAGGCGGCGATGAGCAGGTCGACGGAGCCGTCCAGCAGGCTCGCCCGGGAGTTGAAGAGCTGCACCTCGCGGACGTCGACCCGGCACCCGGGGTGGCGTTCGGTGAACAGGTTCACGGCCCGGAGCAGCACCGTCGCGGTCCACTCGCCGAGGAAGGCGACCCGGAGCTCCCCGGTCACACCGCGACCGGCGTCGACGGCCCGGCGCACCGACTCCTCGATCCCGGCGACCAGCGGCACCAGGTCGTCCGCCAGCCGCCGCCCGATCGCGGTGAGCCGGACGGTACGGCTGGTCCGCTCGAACAGCCGGGCGCCGATGCGGCGCTCCAACCTGCCGATCACCTGGCTGATCCGTCCGGTCGTGACGCCGAGGCGCTCGGCGGTACGGCCGAAGTGCAGCTCCTGCGCGAGCGTCAGGAAGGCCTCGATCTCATGCCGTTCCCACATGACGAACCATCCGATCGTTAACTCTGACTCAACGATCGTAGTGCAGACGTGCGTTGATGCCGCTCCCCGAACAGCGGATCGTGGAACCCGTCACCACAACCCACCACCACCCCGGGAGCCCACCATGGCCGCCGTCCGCATCAAGGCCTTCGACCACCTCGTCCTCAACGTCCGGGACGTCGAGCGCTCCCTGGACTTCTACGTCGGACTGCTCGGCCTGGCCCCGGTGCGGGTCGACGAGTGGCGGGCCGGCCGGGTGTCCTTCCCTTCGGCCCGGATCTCCGCGGAGACCATCATCGACCTGGTCGGCCGCGACCGCGGCGAGTCCAACGTCGACCACATCTGCCTCACCGTCGAGCCGCTGGACTGGGACGAGGTCATCGCCTCCGGCGTCTTCACCGTCCTCGAAGGCCCGGTCCAGCGGTACGGCGCCCGCGGCAGCGCCACCTCGGTCTACGTCCAGGACCCGGACGGCAACACCGTCGAGCTGCGCTGGTACCCGCAGGACGTCGCGCAGTAGCCGCTCAGGCGAGCAGCTCCGCCGCCGGGGTGTGGTTCCCCAGCGCCGCGGCACCCGCCATCGCGCTCGCCGCGATCCCCGCGTCGGTGCCGGGCGGCACCACCAACAGGAGGAAGTGGTCCTGGAAGCCCCGGGTGAGGCTGATCGTCTCGCCACTGGCGGCGAACCATCCGATCCTGACCACCAGCCCGTCCACCACGATCGACTGGGGGATGTCACCCCAGGCGCCGGTGTCGAGGCCGACCCGGACGATCCGGCCCAGATGGGCCCCGAGCGCGGTGATCAGATCGGGCAGCTCGGCCCGGATGTCCTTCGACCGCGGCCACCAGGCGCCGTCGAACATCCCGCCCCGCGCCAAGGTCGGTTCCAGCACCAGCCGCGGCAGCAGCGGCACACCCGGAACGGACCACGGGCCCGCGGAGGAGAAGGGAAGGGGGATCGCCATCATCAGTGGCCGCCCGTCGGGCCCTCGACAGGAGGGCCGCTCATGACCCAGGGCGACACCGGCGTGAATACCGGTATGCGACGTGTCCTCGGTTACTCCCCACGGTACTCCGCGTCACCCTCCGCCGGACCGGCCCTCGGCTCCCGCCTCGGCGCCGCGGCCGTCAGGACGACGATTCGAGGTCCGGCTGCTGCCACGCCCGAGGCCGACCACCCGAGGGCGGAGGCGGCCCGGCAATCCCCAGATCACGTCGCGCACATGCGTAGAACGTGTCCCGCGCCCGGCTGATCCGCCCCACCGCCCGTGGCCACCCGCTCGGCGGCTCAGAGCCCGAGGATTTCGCGGATGAGGCCGAGCTTGCGCTCCGGGGAGAGGTCCTGGGGGCGGTCGGCGAGCAAACCGTTCAGGACGGTGGGGACGTCGAAACCGTCGGGGGTCTGGATGGCGTCGATGACCTGGCACCGCAGGCCGTCGTCCCGGAGGAACACCCACAGCTCGTGTTCCTTGCGCGGTTCACCGTTCTCCCTCGGTGACAGCCGCCAGGCCGGAAACCAGCCGAGCCCCTCCGCGGTCAGACTCTCGGCCACTTCGTCCAGGACGTACTTGCCGAGTCTCCGATACCCGAGAGCCTCGCGCAGCTCCCCGAGCGTGACTCTGAGCAGGCCGCCGGCGATGCGACAGCGTTCGGCCACGGTGCCGGCGTTGCCTTCGGGTGCCGCGAGCAGCCCGCCCTGCGGATTCGTTGGGTCGTTCATATTCGGGCCAACGAATCCATCCCCCGGGCGATACGTCATTTCACCACCCTGGACGCAGCCAAGAGGAAAAACGGTACTGCTAAGGCGTGAGCGGCGACTCGGGGAGGGTTGCGGTGGAAGCCGGGTTGGCGGGCTCCGCCGAGGGCGATACCGGGTTCCGCCGGCATGGCAGGACTCGGGGGAGCCGACCGAAGCAGAAGTCGACGGCCCCGTACGCGGCATTGAGTTCGTTAGCAAACGACACGCCGGAGCGGGGAGGAATATGCCCCGTTGGCGCCAGTGCGTCACCCTTTTGCATCTTTATCATTCTTTCCTTTTCATGTTCTCGTTGCACGGTGTACTGAGTTGGTGACGGCGCATCACCCATCCCTGGTCGGCTGCCGCTCCGCGGCCCTCCCGGGGTGACCCCCGTGGCGCCCTGGCGCATGCACGAGGGCTTGCGGTCCGACCAGAACTCACTATCGGCGCTCCGAAATCCTCTTTCCGAGTGACGGGTCCCAACGCGACTAGAAAGGGTCATGTCCTATGGCAGTCAATGCCATTCCGTCCGCCCCACCTGAGAGAGGGCGTAAACGCTCCCGACTCACCGGGGCGCTCGTCCTGCTGTCCGGACTGACGTTGCTTGCGACGGCGGGTCTGGTCGCGAGCCCCGCACACGCCGCACAGGCACCGGTGACGCTGGGGACCGACACCAGCTACGCGGTCCTGGGCGCCTCGACGGTCACCAACACCGGTCCCAGCGTGATCAACGGGGACCTCGGCCTCAGCCCGGGCACCAGCGTGACGGGCTTTCCGCCCGGGATCGTGAACGGAGTCCAGCATGTCAACGACGCCCAGGCCGCACAGGCGCAGTCCGATCTGGTCATCGCCTACAACGACGCCGCAGGCCGGGCCCCCACGGCCAGCTTGACGTCTCCGGGCGACATCGGCGGACTGACGCTGACGCCCGGCGTCTACAACGCGACGTCGTCGCTGAACCTCACCGGGACCGTCACTCTCGACGCCCTGGGCGATCCCAGCGCCGTCTTCATCTTCCAGATCGCCTCCACCTTGATCACGGCCCCGTCGAGCGTCGTCAGCCTGATCAACGGGGCGCAGCCCTGCAATGTGTTCTGGCAGGTGGGCAGCTCCGCCACCATCGACGTCAGCTCCTTCTTCAAGGGCAACATCCTGGCCATGACGTCCATCACGGTGAACCACGCCTCGGTGATCGAAGGCCGCGCCCTGGCGCGCACGGGGGCCGTCACGCTGGACGACAACACCATCACAAGGGCGGCCTGCACCGTCGGCCCGCCCGGACCGAGCGGGCCGGCGGGTCCGAGTGGTCCTGCCGGTCCGAGCGGCCCTGCCGGTCCGAGCGGTCCTGCCGGTCCCAGTGGGCCCGCCGGCTCGGCCGGCTCGCCCGGTGCTCCGGGTGCTCCCGGCCCCAACGGTGCTTCCGGCGTGGCCGGTGCGCCGGGTGCTCCCGGTGCGCCCG
>NZ_JBITZW010000014.1:119318-189364 GCF_044547105.1 Kitasatospora sp. NPDC052868
CGGTCCCAACGGCGCTCCCGGTGCGCCGGGTGCTCCCGGTGCACCCGGTCCCAACGGCGCTCCCGGCGCCAACGGCTCGCCCGGTGCTCCGGGTGCTCCCGGCCCCGACGGTGCGTCCGGCGTGGCCGGTGCTCCGGGTGCTCCTGGCGCGCCCGGTCCCAACGGCGCTCCCGGTGCGCCGGGTGCTCCCGGTGCACCCGGTCCCAACGGCGCTCCCGGCGCCAACGGCTCGCCCGGTGCTCCGGGTGCCCCGGGGCCTAATGGTGCCCCTGGAGCTCCTGGTGCCAACGGCTCACCCGGTGCCAACGGTCTCCCCGGCGCCAACGGTTCACCCGGCGCCAACGGTCTCCCCGGTGCCAACGGTTCACCCGGCGCCAACGGTCTCCCCGGTGCCAACGGTTCACCCGGCGCCAACGGTTCGCCCGGTGCCAACGGCTCACCCGGCGCCAACGGCTCACCCGGCGCCAACGGCTCACCCGGCGCCAACGGCTCACCCGGCGCCAACGGCTCACCCGGAGTACCCGGACCTGCAGGCCCGGCGGGACCCGCAGGCCCGGCGGGGCCCGCAGGACCGCCCCAATCGCCAGGCGGTCACGGTGGCCAGGGGCACGGCGGTCACGAGCAAGGTGATCACGGGAACGACCAGGGCAACCACGGCAACGTGCCAGGCGGTCACGAGCAGGGCGGCGGTCCCGTTCAAGGCGGTCACGGCCAGGGCGGCAACGTACCAGCCAGCGCCGTTCAAGGCGGTCACGGCCAGGGCGGCAACGTACCAGCCAGCGCCGTTCAGTACCCGAAGGAGTCGGAGCAGGCACTCGCCGCCACCGGCGCAGGCGGATCGATCAACATCGTGGTCGGCTCGGCGGTAGCCATCGCCCTGGGCGGTGGACTTGTCATCCTCGTGAGGCGAAGCGGCCGAGCCGCAGCCCGCCGACGGCACTAGGGCTTGCCCCAGCAGGAGACGCCAAGGACGACGCCCAGGAGCCCCCGTTGAAGCACGTCGCCGACAGCCGGTCTCTACTGCCCGCGATACTGTCGGCGAATCTCACAGCGACGGCCGAGGACTGGCCGGAGCCGATCGTGACCACCTGGGACGCCTGACGTCGTTTGCACGCACCGGTCCGCGCTCCCCCCTCCGGAGCGCGGACCGGTGCGATACGGGCGACGGTCAGTCGATCAGCGGGAGGTGGACCCGGTTGCCGTGCTCGGCGAACTCCTCGGACTTGGCCTGCATGCCGGCCAGGGCCTCGGCGTCGTAGCCGGAGGCGACCGCGCTGGAGCCGTCGCCGTGCTCGTCGCGGATCTGCTGGGAGATCTTCATCGAGCAGAGCTTCAACCGAACCAGGACGGTCGGTCGGATCTTTCCGGTCTACAGCGCCGCGAGGTTGTCGACCAGGTCGTCGAGGCCGAAGGAGCCCTGGGAGAGCGCCTTCATGTGCCAGTTCTTGAGGTCGAAGGCGGCGCCGTAGCGGCGCTTTGCGGCCTCGCGGCCCTGGAGCCAGGCGCGTTCGCCGAGCTTGTAGCCGATGGCCTGGCCGGGCCAGCCGAGGTAACGGTCGATCTCGCCGTTGCGGCGGGCGGCCGGACTACCGTTGTAGGTGGCCATGAACTCCGTGGCGAGCGCCGGGGTCCAGCGCTCGCCGGGATGGAAGCCCGAGTCGGCGGGGATGGCGAGTTCGAGGTGCATGCCCAAGTCGATGATCACCCGGATGGTGCGCAGCATCTGCCCGTCCAGGAAGCCGAGGCGGCGCGCGGGGTCGGTGAAGAAGCCCAGGTCGTCCATGAAGCGCTCGGCGTACAGGGCCCAGCCCTCGATGTTGGCGCTGACGATCCCCTCGGTGACCTGGTAGCGGCTCAGCCGGTCGGCGACCGCGACCCACTGGGCGAGCTGAAGGTGGTGGCCGGGGACGCCTTCGTGGTACCAGATGCTGACGAGCTGCCAGGTAGGAAAGCTGTCCCGGCCGAGGGTGGGCAGGTAGGTGCGTCCGGGGCGGCTGAAGTCGAGGCTCGGGCCCTGGTAGTAGGGGCCGGCGGCGCTGCCCACGGGCGCGATCAGGGACTCGACCTTGCGGATCGGGCCGGAGATGTCGAAGTGGCGGCCGTCGAGGGCGGTGATCGCGTCGTCCATGAGCTGCTGCAGCCAGT
Organism: Kitasatospora sp. NPDC052868; assembly: GCF_044547105.1. Taxonomy (NCBI): domain Bacteria; kingdom Bacillati; phylum Actinomycetota; class Actinomycetes; order Kitasatosporales; family Streptomycetaceae; genus Kitasatospora; species Kitasatospora sp. NPDC052868. The sequence goes on from NZ_JBITZW010000014.1 coordinate 121,464, forward strand.
CGCGGATGGCCTCTTCGCCCTTGATCTCGTGGCCGTGCTCCTCCAAGTGGCGCGTGGCTTCGAGGACGGTGGAGCCGGGCAGGACGCGCTCGGCTTCGGCCCGCATCTCGGCGACCGTCCGGTGGAACTCGCTCCAGGCCCAGGCGTAGGACTCGTCCAGGTCGAGGTCTGCACCGGTGTTGTGGCGGGCGGCGCGCAGGTAGCGCTCGCGGCCGACGGCGTCCGGGGTGTCCGCCGTGGCGGGGGCGTAGGTATCGCGCAGCCAGTCCCGGAACTCGGCGACGGCCGCGGTGGCCTGGCGGGCGGCGTCGTCCAGCTCGGGGCGCAGCCGGTCGGTCCCGTCCGCCACGAAGTCGGCGAACCAGCCCGCACCACCACCCGCGTGCTGTCCGGCGGCCTCCCCGGTCCAGTCGGTCAGCTGGCCGATCACCCCGGCGGCCTGGCGGGGGGCGGCGAGCAGGCCGCGGGAGATCCCCTCGGTGAGGGTGGCCCGGTAGCCGTCGAGCGCGCCCGGGAGGTTGCGCAGCCGTCCGGCCACCGCCGCCCAGTCCTCGTCGGTGGCGGTGGGCATGAAGGTGAATATCGTCCGCACCTGGTGGACGTGCGCGCCTATGGTGCGCAGCTGTCGGAAGTTCTCTCCGGCGTCGTGCATCGCGAGCTCGGATGTGAGGCGTTCCCGCAGCAGTCTGGCGCAGGCCTGTTCGGCGGGGTCGTCTGCGGCGGGGGCGGCGTCGAGTGCGGCGAGGCTGCGGCGGGCGAGCTCGGCGTGGGCCTCGAAGCCCTCCGGCGAGAGGTCCGGCTGCCGGTCGTCGCCCGGGTTCAGGCCGAGCCATGCGGAGGTCATCGGCTCATGTGCGGCCACCTGGTCGAGGTGGTTGTCGGCGATGCTGCGCGGAGTGATCGATTCATCTGCCATATGATCATCCTGACGTACCGTCGGATGACGGTACAACGTTGGCCGCAGGGCCAGCAGACGCCGTTCCGACACGTGACGGCAGGGCAGAAACCGCCTGCGGGTACGGCCCGTTACCTGCCGCCGTGCAGGTTCCGGCACCTCAGACGGGGGCTCGGATGACCTCCATGACCATCACGGCGCACCCGATTCGTCGGATGCCGCGAGCGCACAACGCCGAGGCGCTGCTCCGGGAAGCCCCCTCTTCCTCCCGGAGCAGCGCAGCTCAATGGTGCAGCTCAGTCCGCCAGCGGGAGGTAGACCCGGTTGCCCTGGGCGGCGAACTCGGCGGACTTCTCGGCCATGCCGGCCACCGCGTCGGCGTCGTAACCGGCGTTGACGGCCGTGGAGCCGTCGCCGTGCTCGTCGCGGATCTGCTGGGAGATCTTCATCGACGACAACTTCAGTCCGAAACCAGCACATCGCGTCTGAATGCGCCGACGTGATGCCTTCTGAGCGGCATCGAGGCGCGACTCGGGGACGGCTCGGCGTGCCGTGGCAGGGTCAGCGCCGCGGGTAGACGAGGACGGGGCCGATGCCGGTGTCGGCGCCGAAGACCGCGGCGTCCGCACCGATCAGGTCCGGGACGAGTGTCCCGGCCGGGAGCGCGGATGCCTGGCCGGTGGCCAGGACGACCGAGGTCGGTGTATCGCTCAGGCCGCCGGTGTTCTGGTCGGGTGTCTTGGCGTTGCCGTACGCCGTTCCGTCCTTGTCCACCGTGGTCAGTTGAACGGGGTTGCGGGCGCCGGTCGCCTCGAAGCAGTAGCCCTTCTTCTCCTGCAGGTCGAAGACCGCGAAGTCGGCGATCAGGTAGCGGCCGTCGGACGACAGTCGGGGCGTGGCCTTCTTCCCCGTGCACTCGACCGTGGCGAGCACTTGGCCGGTCCCGCCGTCGTGCACGGCCCAGACGGACCTGTCGTTGTCGTGCCCGGTGGGCGGCCACGCGGCCACGACATGGCCATCGGTTGATCCGTAGGCCGTCACTGTGCTGGAGCCCACGATGGCGCTCGCCCCTGCGGGTACCACGTCGCCGCTGAACCAGCCGCCGAGCGCCCAGAAGGCGCCCCGGCCCTGAACCAGCGGGCCGGCCGGGGTCAGCGCTGCGACACCCGTACTGGTGTTGCAGGAGCCGAAGGCCAGCTCGCAGGGCTTGGGGGCGTTCAGGGCGGCGTTGTTCCGGTCGTACGTGGTGACCTGGCCCGAGAGTACGTCCACCACGGCCGTGGACCGGCCCAGTTGCACCGCGGCGAGGCCGCCGTCGCGCTGAACGCCGTAACCGGTGGCCTTGTCCGGGACCGTGGTCTCCTTGACCGGCGCCGCCTCACCGCTGGACGCCGTGTCGTACGCGGCAAGCCGTGTGACGCCGCTCGCCCGGTTCACGCCGTCCCCGCCTTCGGCACCCGTGACCGCGAGGACCGCGTATTCCTTACCGGCCTTGTGCGTGACGAACACCATGGCGTCGGCGTCCAGGCTGTCGCGCGTGGGATTCGCGACCGGCTTGCTCCGCCAGCGGATCGCGCCGGTCTTCGCGTCGTAGGCGAGGACGCTCGCGGTCTTCTTGTCCTCGGAGATCGAACGGAACAGGATCAGTCCCGCGTCGGATGCGACAGCCGGACCACGCAGGTTCCCGTCCTTGCCCGCCTCGACCTCCCATCCCCTTGTACTGTCAAACGCCGCCGGAATCGGTTTGGCCGGCACGGCAGACCGGGACGGCACGGCAGACTGGGACGGCACGGCAGCCGAGGTCTGCGTCCGGGACTCCTTGGGATCAGCTGGACCCGACGAACCTCCACACGCGGTGAGTGAGAGTGCCGCGAGCGTCACGAACGCTCCCGCCTTCGCCATTGACCTGACCATGCGCTTCCCCCAAAACCAGCTCTGCGCAGCCACTATGACCGTACGACAGGTTTCCCATTCCCGGCACGGAGAACCGTCCCACCATGGCAGCACCCGGCCGCCCGCCTCGTCCACGGGATTTCGGGTGCCCGGAGACAGCAGAGCGCCGCCCCGAGGTGATCGGGGCGGCGCTCAGGTGTCCTGGGTCAGTCGGCCATCGGCAGGTAGACCTTGTTGCCGTGGGCCTTGAACTCCTCGGACATGGCCTTCATGCCCTCGACAGCCGTCTCGTCGTACTCCGGCGAGGCCTGGCCGTTGCCGAACTTCTCATTGATGGATTTGCTGATCTTCATCGAGCAGAACTTCGGGCCGCACATCGAGCAGAAGTGGGCCGTCTTGGCGGGCTCCGCGGGGAGGGTCTCGTCGTGGAAGGAGCGCGCGGTCTCCGGGTCGAGGGCCAGGTTGAACTGGTCCTCCCAGCGGAACTCGAAGCGGGCGTCGGAGAGCGCGTCGTCCCACTCCTGGGCGCCGGGGTGGCCCTTGGCCAGGTCGGCGGCGTGGGCGGCGATCTTGTAGGTGATGACGCCGGTCTTCACGTCGTCCCGGTTGGGCAGGCCCAGGTGCTCCTTGGGCGTGACGTAGCAGAGCATCGCGGTGCCCCACCAGGCGATCATCGCGGCGCCGATACCCGAGGTGATGTGGTCGTAGCCGGGGGCGACGTCCGTGGTGAGCGGGCCCAGGGTGTAGAACGGCGCCTCGTCACAGATCTCCTTCTGGAGGTCCATGTTCTCCTTGATCTTGTGCATCGGGACGTGGCCCGGGCCCTCGATCATCACCTGGACGTCGCGCTCGCGGGCGATCCGGCCCAGCTCGCCCAGGGTCTGCAGCTCGGCGAACTGCGCCTCGTCGTTGGCGTCCGCGATCGACCCCGGACGCAGGCCGTCACCGAGCGAGAAGGTGACGTCGTAGGCGGCGAGGATGTCGCAGAGCTCCTCGAAGTTGGTGTAGAGGAAGTTCTCCTGGTGGTGCGCCAGGCACCAGGCGGCCATGATCGAGCCGCCGCGCGAGACGATGCCGGTCTTGCGACGGGCCGTCAGCGGCACGTACCGCAGCAGCACGCCGGCGTGGACGGTCATGTAGTCGACGCCCTGCTCGCACTGCTCGATGACGGTGTCGCGGTAGACCTCCCAGCTCAGCTCCTCGGCCCGGCCGTCGACCTTCTCCAGCGCCTGGTAGAGCGGCACGGTGCCGATCGGCACCGGGGAGTTGCGCAGGATCCACTCACGGGTGGTGTGGATGTTGCGGCCGGTGGAGAGGTCCATGACGGTGTCGGCGCCCCAGCGGGTGGCCCAGGTCATCTTCTCCACCTCCTCCTCGATCGAGGAGGTGACCGCGGAGTTGCCGATGTTGGCGTTGATCTTCACCAGGAAGTTGGTGCCGATGATCGCCGGCTCCACCTCGGGGTGGTTCACGTTGACCGGGATGACGGCCCGGCCGCGGGCCACCTCGGCACGGACGTACTCCGGCTCCAGGCCCTCGCGCAGGGCCACGAACTCCATCTCCGGCGTCACGATGCCGCGCTTGGCGTACGCGAGCTGGGTGACGGCCGCCCCGCCGCGTCCCCGCAGCGGGCGGCGCGGCCGGCCGGGGAAGACGGCGTCCAGGTTCTTCAGGTTCCCGCCGCGCGGCGAGGTGTGCTTGATCCCGTCGTCCTCGGGGCGGGCCTCGCGGCCGTCGTACTCCTCGACGTCGCCGCGCTGGCGGATCCAGGAGTCGCGCAGGGCGGGCAGGCCGCGCCGCACGTCGGGTTCGTACGCCGGATCGGTGTAGGGCCCGGAGGTGTCGTACAGGGGGACGGTCCGGCCGTTGGTGAGCACGACCTCGCGGTACGGGACGGCGAGGTCGGGGCGGGAGCCCTCGCGGTAGGCCTTGCGCCAGGCCGGGGTCGGGTAGCCGGTGGAGGTGCTGCTGGCGGTGCTGCCGGCGGCGGACGTCCGGGCAGACTGCGGCTGTACATCAAATGCGGTCATCAGACCTACTACTCCCTACGCCGGCATTACCCGGTCAGGTTCCTGCGGTCGACGCAGCGGTTGGCACGTACACCGACGTGCCGTTCAGCGCCCTCTCAGCCCGGTGCTCCGAGCTCCCGTGTCCGCAGACGGTGTTGCCTGCGCATGACGTCCAACACCGTAGCGAGCGGATCGCCGCTGGTCCAGACGGCTTCCAGCCAGTGGGAAGGGCTGGCACACTGGCGGCATGGTGGGGGCGACCGGTCGGGTGACCGGGAGGATCGGTCCGGGTCTGGTCGGCGAGGTGCTGCTGCACGTCCGCGAACGGCAGGGCACGGAGGCGTTCCTCGCGTACCCGGCCGTGCCCGGCGAGGTGCTGGCGCCCGGCACACCGGTGGTCGTGGTGGAGTACCAGCCGCCGCGCACGGTCTACGTCGCGCACGCGCTGGGCTGACGCCGCGGCGCCCTTTCGACAACCCGCCTGCCACCGTCCTGACGGGGTCTTGACGCGGTCTTGACGGCCCTGGTGCGAAGTCGGGACGAAAAGTCCTTCCCACTGATCGACAAGAGGCGCAGAATCCCTGCTGCCACCGCGTTCCGCGCCATCCTGCAACAGAGCGCAGCCACGGAACCGGTGTGCCCTGAAGGGGGAATTCGCCGATGCTGATCGGCATCGCGGGGGCGGTCGTCGCCTCCATCGTCATCCTGATCGTTCTCTTCAAGCTGATGTGGCGGGTCGCCGAGCCCAACGAGGCCCTGATCATCTCCGGTTCCAGGCACCGCACCGAGGGTGTCGGCGAGGGCCTGGGCTTCCGGATCGTCACCGGCCGGGGCACGCTCGTCACCCCGGGCGTGCAGGTGGTGCGCAAGCTCTCCCTCGACCTGAACGAGGCGGACCTGGACGTCGAGTGCGTGACGTCGCAGGGAATCCCGGTCCACGTCAAGGGAGTTGTGATCTTCAAGGTGGGCGACGACACCGTGTCGATCGCCAACGCGGCCCGCCGCTTCCTCGACCAGCAGGAGATGATGGGCCACCGGGTCCACAACGTCTTCGCCGGTCATCTGCGGTCCATCGTCGGCGGGTTGACGGTCGAGGACATGATCCGCGACCGCGAGCGGCTGACCGGGGAGACCAGGGCCGCGTCGGGCTCCGAGATGGAGAAGCTCGGCCTGATCATCGACTCGCTGCAGATCCAGGAGATCATCGACCCGACCGGGTACATCCAGAACCTGGCCGCCCCGCACGCCGCCGCCGTCATGCGGGACGCCCGCATCGCCCAGGCCGAGGCGGACCGCCAGGCCACCGAGGCCGAGCAGGAGGCCTTCGCCCGCAAGGCCGAGGCGACCCGCAACAGCGGTATCCAGCAGGCCGGTTACCAGGCCGAGCTGGAGACGGCGACCGCCCGCGCGATGCAGGCCGGACCGCTTGCCCAGGCCGCCTCCCGGCAGGAGGTCGTGGTCCAGGAGACCAAGGTCGCCGAGCTGGAGGCGCACCGCAAGGAGCAGCAGCTCCAGGCGGACGTCCGCAAGCCGGCCGACGCCCGTGCGTACGAGACCCGCACCAAGGCCGAGGCCGACCGCGACGCCCGGATCTCGGCCGCGCAGGCGCAGGCCAAGGAGACCGAGCTCAAGGCGGCCGCCGAGGCGAACCGGGTGAAGGTGGCCGCGTCCGCCGAGGCGGAGGCCACCAAGGCCCGCGGTCTGGCCTCCGCCGAGGCCACCCGGGCGACCGGCCAGGCCGAGGCCGCCGCGGCCGAGGCCAAGGGCCTGGCCACCGCCGAGGCCACCCGCGCCCTGGGTCTGGCGGAGGCCGAGGCGATCAAGGCCCGGGCCGCCGCCCTGGCCGAGAACCAGGAGGCCGTCGTCGCCCAGCAGCTCGCCGAGAAGTGGCCCGAGATCGTCCGCGCCGGCGCCGAGGCGTTCGGCAACGTCGAGCACATGGTGCTGCTGAACGGCGCCGAGGGCATGGGGGACATGTTCGCCAAGGCCCTCACCATGGGCGGCACCGGCCTCGGCCTGGCCCGCCAGCTGCTCGCCACCATGCAGGTGGCCACCCCGGCGGACCAGACCTCCCCGGCCGCCGCCAAGACCGCCTCTCCGGCCGCCGCCGCGGTGCCGGTCCAGCAGATCCCCGTCGAGGGCTGACCGGTTCGTCCTGGTTCCACGTCAAGGTGCCCGTCCGCAGCGGTTCTCGGGCGGGCACCTTGGTGTCAGAAGGATTCCGACAACGGCACCCTGACGACACCAGTGATCACACCCGGCCCCATAATGCTCACATCTGCTCCGCAGGCCGCCCGCGCCGTCCCGCTGACGGGCGCCCACGCGTCGAGCAGCACCGACATTCATCACGCTCAGGGGGAAGCACACCGTGCGCCTTCGTCATGTCGCCGGCCTCAGCGCCGCCGTCGTCTCCGCCGTCGTCGGACTACCTCTTCCGGCCGTCGCCGCCACACCCGCCGCGGTCCTGTACGTCGACAACGGGTGGAACACCACCTGCGACGACCACGGCACCGGCACCGCCGCCAAGCCGTACTGCACCGTCCAGGCCGCGGCCGACGCCGCGCAGCCGGGCCAGACCGTCCAGATCGCCCCCGGCACCGAGTACGCCGGCGACGTCACCCTCACGCACTCCGGCCAGCCCGGCAAGCCGATCACCTTCCGCGGCGCCCCGCTGACCGACCTGGGCAGCTACGACCTGCCCGCGGTCAAGCCCTCCTCGGGCAAGCCGGTCCGGCTCTCCGGCGTCCACGACGTCGTCCTCACCGGTCTTGAGCTGTCGACCGTGGACGTCGCCGACTCCGCCCGGGTGCAGATCTCCCGGAGCTGGTTCGAGGGCTCCGGCTCGACCGTGCCGGTCACCGCCCCCGCCGTACGGGTCTCGGGGTCGAGCGAGCAGGTGACCGTCGCCCAGTCGGTCTTCTACCGCACCCTCGGCGTGTCGGTCGGCGCCGGTGTGAAGCAGACCACCGTCGTCGGCAACCAGTTCAGCAAGTCGAACGGGACGGCGATCGACGCGACCGACGCCACCGGCACGATCGTCACCAACAACACCCTCACCGACGGCATCACCTCCGGTCTCGCGCTGAACGGCGCCTCGACGGGCTCCGCGGTCTACAACAACATCGTCAACGGGTCGACCGTGACGGTCTCGGCGGGCTCCGCCGCCGGCACCACGCTCGACTACAACATCGTGCACCCGGTCTCCGGGCTGCCCGCCTACAGCTGGGCCGGGACGGGCTACCAGACCCCCGCCGCGCTGACCGCGGCCACCGGACAGGGCGGCCACGACATCGACACCGCCGTGCAGCTCGGCGACCCGCTCGCCGAGCCGGCGCAGGCCGCCGCGGCCGCCATCGACTCCGCCGACCCGCAGGCCCCCGGCATCCTCGACCAGGACCTGCTCGGCAGCGCCCCGATCGACAACCCCTCCGTCGCGAACTCCGGCCCGAACGGGACGTTCCGCGACCGCGGCGCCTACGAGGTCCGCGGCCTGGGCGGCGTCACCCTCAACGTCGTCGGCACCGTCCACGAGTACCCGGGCGGCCCGGCCCCGCTGACGGTCGACCTCACCGCGGACGCCACCAACCAGTGGGACACCACGCTCACCTACACCTTCGACTTCGGCGACGGCACCGCCCCGGTGAGCGGCGCCTCGAAGACCGTCCGGCACACCTACACCGCGATCGGCGAGTTCCACCCGAAGGTGACCGTCACCGACGGCCGCGGCGGCTCGGTGACCACCACCTACAGCCAGCCGGTGCAGGTCGGCGAGGACAAGCCGCTCGGCGCCGCCCTGACGGTGACCCCGGAGAGCGACCGCGACCCGCTCGCCGTGAGCGCCCGGGTCGCCACCTCCGGCCCGTACCGGATCGCGAGCTACTCCTTCGACTTCGGCGACGGCCCGGCCAAGCCGAACGAGGGCTACCAGGTCGAGCGCCACGTGTACGCCAAGCCCGGCACCTACACCGTCAAGGTCACCGTGACCGACGACAACGGCGCCACCGCGACCAGCACCCAGCAGGTCACCGTCGCGTACACCCCCGCGGGCTTCACCGCGATCGCGCCGACCCGGATCCTCGACACCCGCACGGTCGGCAGCCGCTACCCGCGGCTCGGCGGCGGCGACACCATGGAGCTGTACGTCCGCGGCCGCACCTGGGGCGCCACCGACGTGGTCCCGCCCGGCGCGACCGCCGTCGTGCTCAACCTGACCGCCACCCAGGGCACCGCCACCAGCCACCTGGACGTGTACCCGGCGGGCGGCGAGCGCCCGATCACCTCGAACGTGAACTTCACCGCCAACCAGGACGTCTCCAACCTGGTCACCGTGCCGATCGGCCCGGACGGCAAGGTCGTGATCCGCAACAACGCGGGCCAGGTGCACACCATCGCGGACGTCCTCGGCTACTACAAGGCCGACGCCCCCGGCGGGTTCACCTCGCTGGCCCCGGCCCGGCTGCTCGACACCCGCAGCGCCGGCGGCCCGATCGGCGAGACCGCCACCCGCCGACTGAAGGTGGCCGGCTCCGGCGGCGTACCGGCCAACGCCACCTCGGTCGTCCTCAACGTGACCGCCACCGAGTCCACCGCCACCAGCTTCTTCACCGTCTTCCCGGCCGGCACCCAGCGCCCCTCCGCCGGCTCCAACCTCAACACCGTCCCCAACCGGAACATCCCCAACCAGGTGATCGTCCCGCTCGGCGCCGACGGCTCGATCGACATCTACAACCACAACGGCAGCTCGCACGCGATCGTGGACGTCTTCGGCTACTTCAGCCCGGACGGCCAGGGCCTGTTCACCCCGGTCACCCCGGCCCGTCTGCTGGACTCCCGCAACGACCTCCCGCTCGGCGGCGGCTCGGTGCGCACCGTCGGCGGCGTCCCGGCCGGCGCCACCGCGGCCGCCGTCAACCTCACCGCCACCCAGACCACCGAGGCCACCCACCTCACGGCCTGGGCCACCGGCAGCGCCAAGCCCGGCACCAGCAATCTCAACGCCACCGCCGGGCTGGACGTCCCCAACCACACCACCATCCCGGTGGACGCCGCGGGCCGCTTCGACATCGCCAACAACTCCGGCTCCACGCACGTGATCGCCGACCTCTTCGGCTACTACCGCAACAAGTAGTCAGGCCCTCCGGCCGCCCGCGCCAAGGGTGGCCGCCCGCGCCAAGGGTGGCCGCCCGCGCCAAGGGTGGCCGCCCGCGCCACGAAACGACCGGCGCCCGCACCCCCGCTCAGGGGGTGCGGGCGCCGGTCGTTTCGTGGCGGTCAGCTCTTGGCCGCCTTCTTCACCAGGACCACCACGGCGGCGGCGATGCCGACCACCACCAGGAGCTTGATCACGAGCATCAGCAGGGCGCCGACCACGCCGAAGACGAATCCGATGATGTTCCAGGCCAGTACCAGCACCAGCACCGGGACGACGATGTTCCGCACCCAGGAGGGCAGCGACTTCCAGAGCTCAGCCATGTCCGTTCCTTCTCTCCCCTCGGGCCGGCTGCCGTCTGGTGCCGCATCCCGCTTGCTTTCGATACTTCGATCGTACGGGGACGCAAGTGGCGGAACGAGGGCCGACGGCCCCCATAGAACCCGGAGATCACCCCGAGCCCGGCACCCGGGACGACCCCCGGGCCCACCCGGGAAAGATCTTGGAACCGACCTGCAACCTCCCCCGGGGTCAACCGTCTATGGGTATACAGACCTCCGGAACAAGCCCGGAGGACAGCACACTTGGGGGGAACCAAGATGCGCGCTCGACCCGCTGTCGCCCTGTCCGTCCTCACCGCCCTGACCCTGACCGCCCCGGTCCTGGCGGCCGCCCCGGCCACCGCGGCCCCGGTCGCCGCCGCCGCGGCCTCCGCCTCCGGCGTGGGCCCGGGCCAGTCGACCACCCCGGCGGCCTTCGTCCCGCTGGAGATCCGGCGGCTCCTGGACACCCGATCCGCCCGCGAGACCCCGGCGGGCCAGGCCCGCCCGCTCACCGCCGGCGAGTCCTTCGACGTGCCACTCTCCGCCTGGAAGTCCCACCCGGAGCGCGAGATCCCGGTCGTACCGCAGTCCGCGACGGCCGTCCTGGTCAACGTCACCGTCACCGACCCCACCTCCGACGGCTACCTCACCGTCCGCCGGGACGGCGACATGCCGGGCGCCCCGGCCACGTCCACGTTGAACTTCAAGGCCGGCGAGACGATCTCCAACACGATCGCCGTCGCGGTGGCCCCGCGCGAGTACGGCGCCAGCCCGCAGATCAACCTCTACAACAACGCGGGCGACACCCACGTGGTGGTCGACGTCCTCGGCTACTACGCGCCCACCGGGACCGACAAGTACGACAGCGTCCGGCCGACCCGGCTGGTCGACACCCGGACGACGGGCGGCAACCGCAGCATCGTCCCGGTCCAGGTCGCCAAGCCCGAACTCGGCACGGCCGGCGCCAAGGCCGTGGTCCTGAACGTCACGGCCGCCGAGCCGAGGAACCACGGCTTCGTCGTGGCGTACCCCTCCGACAAGCCCTACCCGTCCGAGGGCTCCAACCTCAACTACGTGCCGGGCCGGACCACCGCGAACCAGGTGGTCGTCCCGGTCGGCCCCGACGGGAGGATCAACCTCCTCAACACCGGCTCCGCCGACCTCGTCGTCGACATCGTCGGCTACTACGGCCCCTCGGGCCACAACCTGTTCAGCGCCGTCACCGAGCAGCCCCGGCTGCTCGACACCCGGTACGGCAGCGCGCTCATGCCGTTCGCCACCCGGGTGCTCCCGGTGGCCGGCGGCAACACCGGCGTCCCGCCGACCGCCACCGCCGCCACCCTGAACGTGACGGTCACCGAACCGGGCGCCGGCGGGCACGTGGACGTCTTCCGGGCCGACGACATCCGGCCGGGCACGTCCAACGTCAACTTCAACCCGGGCCAGACGGTCGCCAACGGCGTCACCAGCGAGCTGGGCGACGTGCCCGGCGCCGTCGGCATCTACCTCCACTCCGCCGCTCCCGCCCAGGCGATCGTCGACCTGACCGGCTTCTTCACCGCCGGCTGAGCCGACCGCCGGCCCGACCCCGCCGGCCCGACCCGGGCCTCCGGGCCCGGGGGGCCGGCCCCCCGGGCCCGGAAGGGCGGGGTCAGACCGGCCAGACCTCGCCGCGCCAGGCGGCGTCCCAGAACATCCACTCGTAGCGCGAGGTGGTGGTGAAGTGCTCCACCACCCGGCGGCGTTCGGCGGGGGAGAGCTCCTCGCCCAGGCGGTCGGCGAGCGCGAGCACCCGGCGCACCACCGACTGGAAGGCCTCGTCCCCGTAGGTGGCGATCCACTTCGCGTAGAGCGGGTCGGGGGAGCCCTTGGCGAGCAGTTCGTCGCCGACCCGGGCGTAGATCCAGTAGCAGGGCAGCACCGCGCCGAGGGCCTCCGCGAAGGAGCCGCCGTACACGGTGGCCAGCAGGTAGCTGGTGTAGGCCCGGGTGGTCGGCAGCACCGGCTCGGCGGCGGCCTGTTCGGCACTGTCCCCGAAGGCCGTCATGAACTCGGCGTGCATGCCCTGTTCCGCGGCCAGCGCGCCGATCGCGTCGTCCGCGAAGGCCCGCACCTCCTCCTCGCCGGGCGCCTTGGCGGCGCAGACGGCGAGCGCGCGGGCGTAGTCCCGCAGGTAGTGCGAGTCCTGGACCACGAAGTGGCGGAACGCCTCGCGCGGCAGGGTGCCGTCGGTCAGACCGCCGATGAAGGGGTGGTCGAGGATCCTCGCGTAGACCGGCTCGATCGCCGCCCAGAGTTCTTCCGTCAGGCTCAGGCTCATGGCGACGACCCTACTCAGTCCGCCCGCGGGGCGGTCCCCCCGCCGGTCAGTCCTCCGGCGGGGAGAACACGACCAGGACCCGCAGCTCCTCGGTGACGTGGTGGAAGCGGTGCGGCGTCCCGGCGGGGACGTAGACCACCGTCCCGCGGGCCACCGTGGTGGTCTCGTCGCCGACGGTCAGCTCGGCCCGGCCGCTGACCACCTGGTAGATCTCGTCCTGGGCGTGCGCGGTCTGCTGGTCGGTGTCGCCGGGGGAGAGCGCGTAGAGGCCGGCGGACATCCGCGGCTCGCGCAGGAACCGCAGGTACGCGCCGTCGTTCGCGGCGCGCTCGGCGTCCAGTTCGTCCAGCCTGAACAGCTTCATCGGTACCACCCTCCGTGTCCGGGACCACCGGGCATTCAACACCAACATGCCCGGTGAGAGCTTCCCCCGTCCCACCTGGCCTGCGACGCTGGCCCCATGAAGGGTTTCGTCATCAAGACACTTATCAACGCGGCCGCCATCTGGGTGGCCGCCTGGATCGTCACGGGCATCACGCTGGTCGGGGACGACTGGCAGCACGTGAGCCTGACCGTGATCGCCGTGGCACTGGTCTTCGGCGTGGTGAACTGGCTGATCAAGCCGGTGGTGAAGCTGCTCTCACTGCCGCTGTTCGTCCTCACCCTGGGGCTGATCACCTTTGTCATCAACGCCCTGATGCTGCTGCTGACCTCCTGGGTCTCCGACAAGCTCGACCTGAACTTCCACGTCGAGGACTTCTGGGCCGCGCTGTTCGGCGCGCTGATCATCAGCCTGGTCTCCTGGGGCCTCAGCCTGGCCCTCGGCGACGACGACTGACCGACGCCGAGCGGGCGCCCGCCCGGTCCCGTACGAGGGGCCCGTACCCGGTTCGTCCACCGGGTGCGGGCCCCTTCGGCCGCCGGGACCGGGCGGGCGCTCACCCGGCGTTCTCACATCCTCCGAGGATGTCCGCGAGCTTGGCGTCCAGTTCGCCGCCGGTGAGCTCATGCCCCATCGCCACCAGCCGGTCGGTGCGGGCCAGGAAGGCGATCAACGGGGGCGCGGAGGCCTTCAACAGGGCGTCGCCGCCGGGGGAGTGCAGCACGATGCAGACGTCGGACAGCTCCCCGCCGACCGGGTGGATGTGCACGTCCCCCTCACCGGACGGCCGACTGATCCCGTCGAGCAGCAGCTCGCGCGCGAAGACCCAGGTCACCGGCTCGTCGCCGGGCAGGTGGAAGGTGAAGCGGACCGCATACGGGTCGGCGGCGTCGTACTCAAGGTCGACCACGATGCGGAAGGAGAGCTCGTTCGAGACCACGAGGCTCATCACCAGGTGGCCCTGGACTGTGCTGTGCTGCATGGCGCCAGTACCTCTCGTTCTGCCCGGCCGTGCGTGCTGTGGGTCCGCAGGTGGCCGGACAATGCAGTTCGCTGTCATGGAGGGAGTGCGGCTGTGCGATGTCTGTCGTGCGGCTGATTCGGTGGGTTTGTACCGCCGGTCCCTGTTCGATCCTCATCGTCCACGTTTGGGGACGTAGTGGACAAGGTGTGCTTTTTCAAATGGTGAACACGGCGAAACCGGGGCGGCGCAAGGAGCGTCAGAGGACGAACGACGGTGTCATCGCCCCGACGCTCCGCCGGAGTCGCCCGGCGGTGGCGGTCAGCCGGGCGGCCTGTTCGACGGGGAGCGAGACGGCCATCGTGGCCACCACGGCACCGACGGTGATGGGCACCGCCGCGCACACCGTGCCGAGCGCGTACTCCTGGCGCTCCAGAACGGGCATGGTGGGCCGCAGCGAGGAGAGCCGGCGCAGGATGGCGGACTCGTCGGTGAGGGTGGAGGGGGTGAGCCCGGCGGGCGGGTGGCGCGCGAGGTGGTCGCGCCGGGCGTCCTCGGGCAGTTGGCCCAGCAGGCACTGGCCGATCGCATGGGCGTGGGCGGTGGCCCGGAAGTCGGCCCAGGGCTCGACGGCGGGCTGCCCGGGCCCGGCGGCGGTGTCCACCACGTGGATCTCGCCGTCCTGGTAGAGCGCGAAGTAGACGGCGGCGCCGAGCTCGTCGCGCAGCTGCTCCATCCGCCCGCGCAGATCGTGGCGTTCGGACTGCCGGTCGTCGGCCCGGCCTATGTCGTCCACCGAATCCCCGTAGAAGAACCTCCCCTCGGCCCGGCGGAGATAGCCCTCGTGGGTCAGGGTGCGCAGCAGGTGGTACGTGGTGCCGAGCGGCAGGCCGGCGGCACGGGCGAGCTGCTTGGCGGTCGCCCCCTGGAGAAAACCGCCGACGGCCTCCAGCAGGCGCAGCGCCCGCTGGACCGAGGTGATCAAGGTAAGCTGCCGGTCCTTGCCCGCCGGTGACGCGGGGTTCGGTGACACGGGCTCCGGTGACACGGCCACCCCTCCCGTCCGGACCGTACGGGACGGCTCTGCGATCTGATCCATGGCCACACCCAGCCCCCAACCCGAGTCATTGCACCAGGAGGGCATACGGAGTGAAGTGCTCCGATTCGCCCGATAGTCGCTCATTGCAGCACAGGGTAGGCGGAGCTGCAATCACTCTCGCACGGTTCACTTGGCAAAATCCTTTGAATGAAAGGTGAAATGCTGCTTTGATCCGATAATTACAAGAGAATTTCAAGCTTCAACGCCGCTATCCAAGATCCATCAATAGCGCCCCCTGCCCCCGAACGGACGCACCCGGGACGGCCCGCGTTTCGGCCCCGCCGACCTGCGGGAGACTCCCGCACAACGCTCCAGCCCCGGAGGTCGCCATGGGCACCCCGATCCCCCGTCCGCCGCGGCCCGTCGTCAAGCGCACCGCGCGGGCGATCCTGCTGGAGCTGGACCGGGAGGACCCGTACGGCCCGGCCTCGATCGTGCTGATCAAGCGCACCCGGCCCGACTCCCCCCACCCGTACTGGATCACGCCGGGCGGCGGCGTCGAACGCGGCGACCCCACGGTGGTCGACGCGCTGCACCGGGAGGTGGACGAGGAGCTCGGCGGCAAGGTCGTCGACGTCGTCCCCGCCTTCGTGGACACCATCAGCCACCCCCTTCCCCACCCGGCGGGCGAGGGGGGCGCCGTCGACGACGGCACCCTGATCGAGCCGCACGGGGTCAAGGTCCAGCACTTCTTCGTCTGCCGGCTCGCCGCGATGGACCTCACCCGGCGGCACGGCCCGGAGGTGGACGACCCGAACGGCGAGTACGAGGTCGTCCGGCTGCCCTTCACCCGGGAGGGCGTGACCTCGGTGAACGTCGTACCGCCCAGGCTGCGGGCGTACCTGGCGGCCAACATCGAGGGCGTCCGCGCGCTGCTGGCCCCCGACCTCGGCTGAGCCCCGGCCGAAGGGACCGGCCACGCCGACCTGCCGGGCGACCGCGCCCGCGGGATCAGCCCGCCGCCAGCTCGCCCACCAGGTCGTGCCGAATCCGCTCCTGCGCCACCCCGGCCCGCAGCAGCACGCCGACCGCGCGCCGCACCATCGCGGCGGGCCCGCTGAGGTACGCCTCCCGGCCCTGCCACGGCCCGAACCGGCCCACCACCTCGGGCAGTTCACCGGTGAGCGCACCACTGCCGGCCGCCCCGGGACCGGAGAGCACCGGTCGCACCGAGAGCCACGGGTGGCGCTGGGCGAGCCCGCGCAGCGCCTCCAGCTCGTACAGGCCCTCGGCCTGCCGGGCGCCGTAGAAGACCTCCACCGAGCGACCGGCCGCGCCGTGCTCCGCGACCTCCTCCACCAGGGCGCGGATCGGCGCGATGCCGGTGCCGCCGCCCAGGCAGAGCAGGTCCGCACCGGCCGCGTGGTCGACGGTCATCGCCCCGGCCGCCGGGCCCAGCCGCAGGACGTCGCCGGCGGCGGCGCGGTGCACCAGCGCACTGCTGACCCAGCCCGCCTGGACGGCCTTCACGTGGAAGGTCAGCAGACCGTCCGGCCGCGGCGCCGAGGCGAACGAGAAGTGCCGCCAGACCCGCGGCCACCAGGGCGTCTCCAGACTGGTGTACTGCCCGGCCCGGTACGGATAGGCCTGGTCCGGGCGGACGGTGATCTCCGCGATGTCCCGGGTGCGCAGCCGGTGCGACACCACCTCGGCCTGCCACCACGCCGGGGAGGTGCGGGCGGCCTCCTCGGCGGCCTCGATCATGATCGAGGAGACCAGCCGGTAGACCCGGCGCCAGGCCAGCTCCGTCCCCGTGTCCCAGCGGCTGCCCGCGTACCGGGCCAGCGCCTGCAGCAGGCACTCCCCCACCGGGGCGTAGTGGCCGGTCAGCGTGCCGTACCGGCGGTGTCCGCGGCCGAGACCGCTCAGGTAGGCGCGCAGGGCGTCCGGGTCGTCCGCGCTGCGGGCGGCCGCCAGCAGGGCGCGGAAGAGGCGGTCGCGCTGGACGTCCATGGCGGCCGGGAACAGCGCCCGGACTTCGGGGTGGTGCAGGAAGATCAGCGCGTAGAAGTGCGCGGTGGCCCGGTCGGCGACCGGCTCGACCACGGCCAGGCTGGCCCGGATCAGCTCGATGTCCCGTGCGGTGGGCGGCTGTTCGGCCTCGGTGCGCAGATCGGGTGCCGGCTCGGGTGCGGGCTCGGGGCCAGCCGCGGAGTGGGGTGCGTCGATGGTCTGGAGCGCCCAGGCCCGGCTCCACTGGTCGCCCGGCCCGGCCCAGTTGAGGCCGGGCGCCCGGGTGATCAGCGGCTCGATAGCGGGCCCGGCGGGGGGCTGCGTCGCAAACGGCGCCGGCGACGTGAACGACGTCGGCGGCAGCGCGGGGACGGCCGGCGGCTCGCTCGGCGGGGCGGGGACCGCCGGCGGGGCGGACGGCACGGGCGGGAGGTCCGGCGGGTCCAGCGGCACCGGGGGGAGCACCGCCGTGGCCTCGGCCGCGGCCTCGGCCCTGGTGTCCGACGCGATGCCCGGCGTGATGTCCGGCGTGATGTCCGGCAGTCCGGGGACGGCCGAGGCCGCCGCCGAGCCGTGTCCGGTACGGACCAGGAGTGTTCTGCGTGACTTCACCGCAACGTTTCGAGTACCCAAGAGAATCGTTTCGCCTCCGGCCGGCCTGCGCCACCACCTGGCTTGTCCCTGTTGACGTCTCGGTAGCGTGGCACGCCCGAACTGCTCATCCGACAAATCACGCGAAGCCCGGACACCCGCCCCCGGCACGCGCTACTCTCCCTCGATCTGCGGTCGCCTTGCGTGGTGAATCCACCACGCAAGGCGACCACCCCGGTCACAGCTGCCGCAGCAGCATCCCCGGTTGCTCGACGCAGTCCGCGACGAACCGCAGGAACCCGCCCGCGGTACCGCCGTCACAGACCCGGTGGTCGAAGGTGAACGACAGCTGGGTCACCTCGCGCACCGCCAACTCCCCCTGGTGGACCCAGGGTTTGGCAACGATCCGACCGACCCCGAGCATCGCCGCCTCCGGGTGGTTGAGGATCGGGGTGGAGCCGTCCACCCCGAACACCCCGTAGTTGTTCAAGGTGAAGGTGCCACCGGTCAGTTCGGCCGGAGTGAGCGAACCCGACCGGGCCGACTCGGTCAACCGACCCAGCTCGGCGCCCAGTTGCTCGGTGTTCAACGCCTGGGCGCCGCGCACCACCGGGACGACCAGCCCGCGCTCGCCCTGCGCTGCGAAGCCCAGGTGCACCGCCTGGTGCCGGATGATGCCCGAACCGTCCTCCGTCACACTGGAGTTGAGCTCGGGGAAGCGAGCCAGCGCCACCGTGCAGATCCGCGCCAGCAACGCCAGCACACTGACCTTCGGACCGGCAGCGGCATTCAACTGCCGCCGCAGCGACATCAGTTCGGTGGCATCGGCGTCCACCCAGCAGGTCGCTGCGGGGATCTCTCGGTGGCTGCGGGTGAGCTTCTCGGCCACCGCCCGGCGCAGCCCGCGCAGCGGGACGACCTCGGCGGCGGCCGCGGCAGGGACGGTCACCGCAGCCGTGGCGGCCGGGGCCGCGCCGACCGCGGCCGGCCGGTCCAGCGCCGCCACCGCCCGGTCCACGTCCGCCCGAAGGATCAGCCCGTCCCGCCCGGTACCGGTCAGCAGCGCCAGGTCGATGCCGTGCTCACGGGCCGTGCGCCGCACCAGCGGCGAGATCACCGGCACCACCGCCGAGGCCTTCACCGCCACGGGCACAGCAACCGCCACGGGCGCAGCCACTGCCACCGCCACCGGCGCAGACAGCGCCGCCGCCGTCGCGGCACCGACCCGGCGCCGCCGTCCGCCCCGGTCGGGCTCGGCCACGCCGTACCCGACCAGCGGACGCTCGACCCCGGCCGGGAGGCCCTCCCCGTCCACCGGATCCGACCCGACCGCCGGCGCCACCGCGACCGTCACCAGCGGAGCGCCGACCGCGACCTCCTCGCCCGGCTCGCCGTACCGGGCGGTGACCACCCCGCCGTACGGACAGGGCACCTCCACCACGGCCTTGGCGGTCTCCACCTCCACCACCGGCTGGTCGACCGCGATCACCTCGCCGACCTCGACCATCCAGCGCACCACCTCCGCCCCGGTGAGCCCCTCACCGAGGTCGGGCAGGGTGAACTCGCGTACGACGGGCATCATCCTCAGTCCTCCCACTGCAGCCGGGCGACCGCGTCCAGGATCCGGTCCACCCCGGGGAGGTGGTGGTGCTCAAGCATCGGCGGCGGGTACGGGATGTCGAATCCGGTGACCCGCAGCACGGGCGCCGCCAGGTGGTGGAAGCAGCGCTCGGTGACCCGGGCCGCGATCTCCGCGCCGGTGCCGCCGAAGCCGGTGGCCTCGTGCACGACCACCGCCCGGCCCAGCGAGCGCACCACCCGGCAGACCGTCTCGTCGTCGAACGGCACCAGGGTGCGCAGGTCCAGCACCGCGAGGTCCCAGCCCTCGGCCTTCGCCGCCTCGGCCGCCTCCAGGCAGACCGGCAGCGAGGGCCCGTAGGTGATCAGCACCGCCGACGTCCCGGTGCGCCGCAGCACGGCCCGGCCGATCGGCTCGACCGGCGCGGCCGGGTCGAAGTCGGCCTTGCCCCAGTAGAGCCGCTTGGGCTCCAGGAAGACCACCGGGTCGTCGGAGGCGATCGAGGCGCGCAGCAGCCCGTAGGCGTCGGCGACCGTCGCCGGGGTGACCACGTGCAGGCCAGGGGTGCTGGTGTAGTACGCCTCGGAGGCGTCGCTGTGGTGCTCCACCCCGCCGATGCCGCCGCCGTACGGGATCCGGACGGTGATCGGCAGCGGCAGCCGGCCGGCCGTGCGGTTGCGCATCTTGGCCACGTGCGAGAACAGCTGCTCCAGCGCCGGGTAGGCGAAGGCGTCGAACTGCATCTCCACCACCGGGCGCAGCCCGTACATCGCCATGCCGATCGCGGTGCCGAGGATGCCGGCCTCGGCCAGCGGGGTGTCCATGCAGCGGTCCGGGCCGAACTCGGCGGTCAGCCCGTCGGTGATCCGGAAGACCCCGCCGAGGGCGCCGACGTCCTCGCCGAGCACGTGCACGGTCGGGTCCTCGCGCAGGGTGTCCCGCAGCGCCGAGTTGAGCGCCTGCGCCATGGTCGACGTGCGTACGCCCTCGACGGAGGGCCGCCCGGCGGCTCGGCCGCGGGCGGGGGCGGGCGACGGGTGGGCGGTCTGGTTCATCGGTCGTGCACCTCGGCCTCGGCGGCCAGCTCGGCGGACAGCTGGGCGGCCTGCTCCAGCAGTTGCGGGGTGGGCTCGGCGAAGACGTGGGCGAACAGCGACATCGGGTCCAGCTCGGCGTCGGCGTGGAACTCGGCCCGCATCCGGGCCGCCAGCGCCTCCGCCTCGTCGGCGGCCTCCTGCACCAGGGCGTCGTCCAGCAGCCCGAGCTCCCGCAGGTGGCGCTCCATCAGCAGGATCGGGTCGTGCTCGCGCCAGGCCGCGACCTCGGTGTCGTCCCGGTAGCGGGTGGCGTCGTCGGCGTTGGTGTGCGCCTCGACGCGGTAGGTGAGCGCCTCCACCAGGGTCGGGCCGCCGCCCGTCCGGGCCCGCTCGACCGCCTCGGCCAGCACGCTGTGCACGGCGGGCGCGTCGTTGCCGTCCACCAGCCGGCCCGGCATGCCGTAGCCGACCGCCTTGTGGGCGAGCGTCGGCGCGGCGGACTGCGCGGTGAGCGGGACGGAGATCGCGTACCCGTTGTTCTGCACCAGGAAGACGACCGGGGCCCGGAGCACCGCGGCGAAGTTCAGCGCCTCGTGGAAGTCGCCCTCGCTGGTGCCGCCGTCGCCGAGCAGCGCCAGCGCGACCACCGGGTCGCCGTTCAGCCGCGCCGCGTGGGCGAGGCCGACGGCGTGCGGGGCCTGGGTGGCGAGCGGGGTGCAGAGCGGGGCGGTGCGGGTGGCGATCGGGTCGTAGCCGGTGTGGGCGTTGCCGCGCAGCAGCGTCAGCGCCTCCAGCGGGTCCACCCCCCGGGAGACCACGGCGAGGGTGTCGCGGTAGCTGGGGAAGAGCCAGTCGCGCTCGCCGAGCGCCAGCGCGGCGGCGACCTGGCAGGCCTCCTGGCCCGTGGAGGCCGGGTAGACGGCCAGCCGGCCCTGCTTGGTCAGGGTGGTGGCCTGCTGGTTGTAGCGGCGGCCGACCACCAGGCGGCGGTACAGCTCGCGCAGCAGCACGGGGTCGTACTTCTCCAGCGCGGGGGTGCCGAGCAGGCGGACGGGAGCGTCGTCCGGGAGCAGCGGGGCCGGTTCGCTGCGCGGGGCGGTCGCCCCGGGCAGCCAGCCGGGCACCGCCGTGTGGTGTCTGTGGTCGAGAACGGTCATCTCGGGCACCTCCAGGGGTGGCGGGGGCTCCCTACCGATTGTTCGGTCGTCTGTTCATCTTGACCAGAAGCGTGACAAGGTGGTGGACAATCGGCCCGGGGGGCGGTCGACTGGTGGCAGTACGTCCAATCAGGGGAGAGTGGGGGTCATGTCGGCTGAACAGATGTCCAGACTCGATCGGGTCGACCGGTCGATCCTGCGGCTGCTGCAGCAGGACGGTCGCGCCTCGATCCGCTCGGTGGCCGAGCGGGTGCACGTGTCCCGGGCCAATGCGTACGCCCGGATATCCAGGATGGTCGAGGACGGCGTGATCCGCGGCTTCACCGCCCGCGTCGACCACGAGAAGGCAGGTCAGGGCACCTCCGCCTACATCACCCTGAAGATCGTGCAGAACTCCTGGCGGACGGTGCGCGAGCAGCTGCTGGCGCTGCCGGGGGTCGCGCACATCGCGCTGGTCGGCGGTGACTTCGACGTCCTGCTGCTGGTGCACACCGCCGACAACCACGCCCTGCGGGAGCTGGTGCTGAACCGCATCCAGTCCATCCCGCAGGTGCTCGGCACCCAGACCATGCTGGTCTTCGAGGAGACCGACCAGGTACCGCCCGACTGAGGCCCGGCTACCGGGCCCGCAGACCGTCGAAGGCCAGGTGGACCACCGCGTCGGCGACACCGTCTGCCGCCTTGAGGCCCGGCCGGTACCACTCGACGATCGAGTTGATCATGCCGAAGAGCAGCCGGGTCGCCAGCCGGGGCTCGACGTCCGCCCGCAGCGCGCCGTCCGCGACGGCGGCCCGCAGCAGCTCGGCCACCTGGTGGTCGAAGTCCCGGCGCCGCTCCAGCGCCCACTGCTCGGTGACGGTGTTGCCGCGCACCCGAAGCAGCAGGGTGACGTACGGCAGCTCGTCGAGCAGCACCTCGGCGGTGCGGCGCACCACATGCTCCAGCCGCTCCACGGCCGGCCCGCCGACCGCCTCCGGCTCGGCCAGGATCGCGAACAGCCCGTCCAGCGCCCGGCCCACGGCGAGCCGCAGCAGCTCCTCCTTGCCGCGCACATGGTGGTAGATGGACGACTTGGAGATACCGGCCGCCCGCGAGAGGTCCTCCATCGACGTGCCGTCGTAGCCGCGCTCGTTGAACACGTCGACGGTCACCGCGAGCAGCGACTCCACGGTGTAGGCGGTACGCGTGGTGTGATCGGCCATCCTCCGAGTATCCCCGTCCCCGCCGCGCCCGACGCGGCCGGGTCCGGCCATCCGGCCACCCGGCCGCCGACCTCGGCTCCCCGGCAATGGTCCGCACCAATTCCAGGCGGCAGCCCCTAGAATCGGCGGACGATCGTCCACGGCCAGCAGGGTGGGTCCAGACTGATGAGCGCAATACCGGCAGTCGCCTCCGACGTGCCCGAGCAGCGCAACGGCGAGCCCGAGGCGGCACCGGAGGGCGGCTGGCGCGATCGCGCCGCCGCCCTGGTCCTGCGCTTCGGACCGGCCGTGTGGTGCTACGCCGTGCTGAAGCTGATCGGCTTCACGGTGTTCATGAAGCTGCTCTCCTTCTCCGGGGACTACCTCGGCAAGCACCCCCGCTTCGGCGGCGGCGCCCAGCCCTGGGACGTCCTGGCCAGCTGGGACGGCTGGTGGTACCAGCAGGTCGCCGAGTTCGGCTACCACCCTGCACTGATCGCCGTCCCCAACGGCGTCCCCGGGTTCACCATCCAGCAGAACTCCGCCGCCTTCTTCCCGCTGTACCCCGGGCTGATGCGGCTGGTCTCGGACACCACCGGCCTCGGCCTGTACGGCGCGGGGATGCTGGTCTCGGTGGTGGCCTCGCTGCTCGCCGCCGCCGGCATCTACGCGGTGGTGGACAAGCTGGCCGGTCCCCGGGCCGGGGTGATCGCGGCCGGGCTCTGGGCGATCGCCCCGGGCTCGGGCGCCGAGTGGGCGCTCTACTCGGACTCCACCTTCGTCGCCCTGGCCGCCTGGGCCTGCTACTGCACGATGACCAGGCAGTGGGTGGCCGCCGGGGTGATCAGCCTGGTCGCCGGCCTCAACCGGCCGACCTCGGCGGCGCTGATCGGCGCCGTCGGCCTGGCCGCGATCGTCGAGCTGTACCGCCGGGAGAGCGGGATCCTGCGCCCGCTGGCCGCGATGCTGCTGGCCCCGCTCGGACTGCTCGGCTACGTCGGCTGGGTCGGCTGGGAGACCGGCGACTGGGGCGCCTACTTCAAGCTCCAGCACGACGCCTGGCTGCACTACTTCGACTGGGGCCAGGGCACCTGGCACGCCATCCGCGGGGTGCTGCTCGGCCGGACGGACTACGCGTTCGCGTACCCCGTCCCGGATCTCTTCTCCACCCTGGTGGTGTTCTCGCTGCCGGTGCTGATCATCCTGCTGATCCGGCTGCGTCCGCCGCTGGTGCTGACCGCCTACACGCTGGCCACCATCGTCTCGGTGCTCGGCAGCGTGGGCATCTTCGGCAACGTCTCGCGCTACCTGCTGCCGGCCTTCCCGCTGCTCATCGCACTCGCGATCGCCATGCGCAGGCTCAGCTGGCCGGTGCTGGCCGGGGTGCTCGGCAGCGGTGCCATCGCCTCCGGCTGGTTCGGCGGGTACCTCATCTTCGAACTGGGCATCCCGTAGACCGGCACCCGTTCACTTCCGGGGGCGCGTCCGATGCGGACGCGCCCCCGGCGTTTGCGGCGCGAACCCGGCCCCGCCCGCAACCGCCCCACCGGATCCGACCCCGTACGCCCTCTTGAGCCGACCGATCGTTCGGTTACTCTGTGGGGTGTCCCGTCCTCCCCTCTGAGGAGCGCACAGATGTCCGCAGCGGTCACCAACCCCCTCATCGCCGAGCTGGTCGAACGCCACCAGGCCACCCTGGACGCCGCGATCGACGCCGCCGCCAAGCGCGACTACTGGTCGCCCTACCCCGAGTTCCCCAAGGCGTACGGCGAGAGCGGCGCGGAGGACGGCAAGGCCGCCTTCGAGGCGCTGCTGAACAAGCCGTTCGCCCTCGACGGCCACCCCGCCGACGGCGACCTGGTCGGCGGCGAGGCCTCGCCGTACGGCGTGGAGCTGGGCATCGGCTACCCGCACGCCGGGCCGGACGCGCTGATCGCCGCCCTGCGCGCCGCCCAGCCCGGCTGGGCCGCGGCCGGCCCGCTGGTCCGCGCCGCCGTCTGCCTGGAGATCCTGGCCCGGATCAACGCCCGCTCGCACGAGTTCGCGCACGCGGTGATGCACACCACCGGCCAGGCGTACGGCATGGCCTTCCAGGCCGGCGGCCCGCACGCCCAGGACCGCGGGCTGGAGGCCGTCGCCTACGCGTACGCCGAGCAGACCCGGCTGCCGCTCAGCGCCGGCTGGACCAAGCCCCAGGGCAAGCGCGACCCGCTGGTGATGACCAAGGAGTTCACCGTCGTCCCGCGCGGCGTCGCGCTGCTGATCGGCTGCAACACCTTCCCCACCTGGAACGGCTACCCCGGGCTGTTCGCCTCGCTGGCCACCGGCAACCCGGTGCTGGTCAAGCCGCACCCGCGCGCCATGCTGCCGCTCGCGCTCACCGTGCGCACCGCGCGCGAGGTGCTCGCCGAGGCCGGCTTCGACCCCGACCTGGTCTGCCTGGCCGCCGAGCACGAGGGCGGCACCGTCGCCCAGGTGCTGGCCGTCCGCCCCGAGGTCAAGCTGATCGACTACACCGGCTCGACCACCTTCGGCGACTGGCTGGAGGAGAACGCCCGCCAGGCCCAGGTCTACACCGAGAAGGCCGGCGTCAACACCGTGGTCGTCGACTCCACCGACGACTACAAGGGCATGCTGGGCAACCTGGCCTTCTCGCTCTCGCTCTACAGCGGCCAGATGTGCACCACCCCGCAGAACCTGCTGATCCCGCGCACCGGCATCGACACCGACCAGGGCGCCAAGTCCTACGACGAGGTGGTGGCCGACCTCGCCGCCGCCATCGAGGGCCTGCTCTCCGACGACGCCCGGGCCGCCGCCATCCTCGGCGCGGTGGTCAACCCCGGCGTGCTGCAGCGCACCGTCGCGGCGGCCGGCGGCGAGTACGGCGAACTCGCCCTCGCCCCGCGGGTGGTGACCTCGCCCGAGTTCCCCTCCGCGGTGCTCCGCACGCCCGCGCTGATCAAGCTGGACGCCGACAAGCCGGACGACCGGGCGGTCTTCCGCAGCGAGTGCTTCGGCCCGGTCTCCTTCGCCGTCGCGGTCGAGTCCACCGCCGCCGCCGTGGAGTTGCTGCGCGCCACGGTCCGGACCCAGGGCGCGATGACGGCCGCCGGCTACACCACCGCACCCGAGGTGGAGGCCGCGCTGGTCGAGGCCGCGCTGGACTCCGGCGTCTCGCTCTCGCTCAACCTCACCGGCGGGGTGTTCGCCAACCAGACCGCCGCCTTCTCCGACCTGCACGGCACCGGGGCCAACCCGGCCGCCAACTCGGCCTACTGCGACGGCGCGTTCGTCGCCAACCGGTTCCGCACCGTCGAGGTCCGCCGGCACGCCTGACCCTCCGTCTCCCGGGCTCGGCACCAGGCGGTGCCGGGCCCGGGAGATTCACAGGCCCACCCGGGCCAGCGATGATGGGAGGCTGGGAGCATGCTGGGAACCGTGCCCAACCCTCGTCCGATCATCGGGAGATGACACATGACCGCGAAGCAGATCGGCTCCGACGTCCTGATCGTCGGCGCCGGACCGACCGGGCTGCTGCTGGCCGGTGACCTGGCCACCGCCGGGGTCCGGGTCACCGTTCTGGAGAAGCGCGGCGCCGAGTCCAACCTCACCAGGGCCTTCGCCGTGCACGCCCGCAGCCTGGAGACGCTGGACGCCCGGGGCCTGGCCGACGACCTGATCGCCACCGGCCGGCCGCTCCGCGAGCTGCGGCTCTTCGACCGGCTGCGGGTCGACCTCGGCCGGCTCCCGACCCGCTTCCCGTTCGTCCTGATCACCCCGCAGTACAACGTCGAACGCCTGCTCCACGAGCGCGCGACGAAGGCCGGCGCGACCATCCTGCGCGGCGCCGAGGTCACCGGGCTGCGGCAGGACGCCGAGGGCGTCACCGTCGAGACCCTGGAGGCCGGCGCCGCCGCCACCCACCGCGCCCGCTACGTGGTCGGCACCGACGGCGTCCACTCCACCGTGCGCGACCTGCTCGGCATCCCGTTCCCCGGCGAGTCCGTGGTCAACTCCGTGCTGCTGGCCGACGTCCGGGTCGAGCGCGACCCCGAGGAGCTGCTCACCGTCGGCGCCAACGAGGCCGGCTTCGCCTTCCTCGCGCCCTTCGGCGACGGCTGGTACCGGGTGATCGCCTGGGACCGCACCGACCGCGCCCCCGACGGCACCCCGCCCTCGCTCGACCGGATCGCCGCGATCGCCCGGGCCGCCCTCGGCGAGGACTACGGCCTGCACGACGCCCGGTGGACCTCCACCTTCCACAGCGACGAGCGCCAGGTCCCCAACTACCGCTCCGGCCGGGTCTTCCTGGCCGGCGACGCCGCGCACTGCCACTCCCCGGCCGGCGGCCAGGGCATGAACACCGGCCTCCAGGACGCCGCCAACCTCTCCTGGAAGCTCGCCGCCGCCGTCCACGGCTGGGCCACCGACGCCCTGCTCGACACCTACCAGAGCGAGCGGCACCCGGTCGGCAAGGCCGTCCTGCGCAGCTCCGGCGCGCTCATCCGGCTCGCCCTCGCCCAGTCCGCCCCGACCAGGGCGCTGCGCGGCGCGCTCACCACCCTGGCCGAGCACCTCGACGTGGTCGCCGAGCGCGGCGCCCGGCAGGTCTCCGGCATCGGCATCAGGTACGCCGCCCCCAAGGACGCCCACCCGCTGGTCGGCCGACGCGTCCCCGACCTGCGGCTGACCGGCCTGGAGCAGGCCCCCGACGGCGCGCCGGGCGCACCCGACCGGCTCTACGAGGCGCTGCGCGGCGGGCGGTTCGTGCTGGTGAGCAATGACGAGCTGTCCGCCGCCGACCCGTGGGCGGACCGGGTGACCACCGCCGCCCCGGCCGACCCGCACGGCAAGCTGCGGGACACCGTCCTGCTGATCCGCCCCGACGGCTACGCCGCCTGGGCGGCCGTCGACCCGGGCCGCGGCGAGCTCCGCGCCGCCCTCGCCCACTGGCTCGGCAGCCCCGACAACGGCTGACCCCGCCGGCCCTGCGGGAGGGTGCGCCGGCCAGGGCCCACGCCCTGTCCGGTGCCTACCCCCGCGCCTTCCCGTAGTGCCGCGCCGCCTTGGCCCGGTTCCCGCACACCGCCATCGAGCACCACCGCCGGCGCCCGTTCTGCGAGGTGTCGAGGAAATGCAGAATGCACGCCTCGTGTGCACACTTCTTGATCCGGTGCGCCCCCTGCCCCAGCAGCCGCAGGAAATCGTCGACCGCCAGCCAGGCCGCCAGCCACTGCGGACCGTCCACCTCGACGCGGTCCACCGGCCCGCCGGCACCGGCCGTCCGCCGGACCCGCCCGTGCCGCAGCACCGCGTCCAGCCCGGCCAGCGCCGCGGCGCCCGGCTCGCCCCGCTCGTCCAGGTCCAGGACGGCGGCGGCCAGCGCCTCCCGCGCCTCCCGGAGCTCCGGGAGACCTGACCCGCCCGCACCGCACCGGTCGGCGAGCCCCGCGGAGGAGAGCCAGATCAGGTGGCCCTCCCGGTCGGTCAGCAGGTCGTTCACCGGTGTGCCCGACCACCGGGTGTTCAGCAGGTCGAGCGCGAGCGGCTCGCCGATCAGCGGGCGCGGGTCCCTGGGGTCTGCCGCACGGTCTGCCGCACGGTCGGCTGCTCGGTCTGTCATCGTTCTCCCTCGGCCTCGCCCGATTCTATGCCCGACCCTCCCCTGAATTGGTATGGACCGATTCCGGAATT
Organism: Kitasatospora sp. NPDC052868; assembly: GCF_044547105.1. NCBI lineage: Bacteria > Bacillati > Actinomycetota > Actinomycetes > Kitasatosporales > Streptomycetaceae > Kitasatospora > Kitasatospora sp. NPDC052868. The sequence continues at coordinate 149,687 of NZ_JBITZW010000014.1, forward strand.
CCGATCATTCACTGTATGAAACACCCTCCATTCAGTTCTCCACACTTGACTGTTCTTTAGCAACGAATTGCTTGACCATAAGCCAATTGCCGTACCGCCTCTGACATGTTCTAGCCAGCGTTTTCGACCCTGGAACGCCCTAGCCCCTGCCGGTCCCCACACACCGGCCAGAGGAGGACCCCGTGCGCCCCCGCTCCCTCGCCCTCGTCGCGGCCCTTGCCGTCCTGCCGCTCTCCGCCGTCTCGCTCGGCGTGACCACCGCTCAGGCCGCCACCCCGAACGCCGCCGCCCCCCGCGTCTCGCTGCCGAACACCGTGACCCCCGCGGTGGCCCGCTCCGAGAAGAAGGGCGACGTCCCCGCCTCCCAGCAGCTCTCGGTGGCCGTCAGCCTGAAGCTGCGCGACACCGCCGAGCTGGACCGCTTCCTCGCCGCGGTCGCCACCCCCGGGACCCCCGAGTACGGCCGCTACCTGACGCCGCAGCAGTTCACCGAGCGCTTCGGCCCCACCAAGGCCGCCGTCGAGCAGGTCAAGTCGTACCTGACCGCCCAGGGCCTGGCCGTCTCGGGCGTCAGCGACAACCGCCAGGTGGTCAACGCGCAGGGCACCGCCGAGCAGATAGCCAAGGCCTTCGGCACCCACGAGAGCGCCTACCTGGACCCGCAGCAGCAGCGCACCTTCTTCGCCAACGACGCGGCCGCCTCCGTCCCGGCCGACCTGGCCGAGGTGGTCCAGGGCGTCTCCGGCCTCAACAACCACACCGTCCGCACCACCCGCAACGTGAAGCCGGGCACCACCCCGGCCGCCGCCCCGAACGCCGCCCCGAGCGGCTTCGGCCCGACCCAGTACGACGGCGCCTACAACCTCGACCGGACCGGCGCGGACGGCACCGGGGTCACCGTCGCCCTCTGGGAGTTCGACGGCTACAGCTCCGCCAACCTGCGGACCTACGACTCCCAGTACGGCCTGACCGGCCCGGCCGTCAGCACCGTGTCGGTCGACGGCGCCAACTACGACTCCAAGCCCGGCGACGGCCAGGGCGAGGTCGAACTGGACAGCGAGATCGTCCGCGGTGTCGCCCCCAAGGCCACCCAGCTGGTCTACGAGGCCCCCAACAGCGACCAGGGCGAGATCGACATGGCCGCCAAGATCGTCGCGGACAACAGGGTCTCGGTCATCTCCATCTCCTGGGGCTCCTGCGAGCCGGACACCACCGCCTCCTCCATGACGGCGGTCGACAACTCCTTCAAGCAGGCCGCCGCCCAGGGCATCTCGATCTTCTCGGCCTCCGGCGACGACGGCTCGCGCGACTGCACCCGCTCCACCAGCGGCTCCGGCGTCAAGGCCGTCGACTTCCCGGCGTCCAGCCCGCACCAGACCGGCGTCGGCGGCACCAACCTCAAGGTCTCCGGCAGCGCCTACTCCTCGGAGAGCGCCTGGAGCACCGCCGGCGGCGGCGTCTCCACCGTGTTCGCCAAGCCCGCCTGGCAGACCGGTACCGGCATCACCGGCACCATGCGCACCGTCCCGGACGTCTCCTCCAACGCCGACCCGGCCAGCGGCTTCGCCATCTACACGGCCGGTGGCTGGCAGGTCTACGGCGGCACCAGCGCGGCCGCGCCGCTCTGGTCCGGCTACGCCGCCCAGTTCAACCAGAAGGCCAAGGCCGCCGGGCAGCCCGTCCTCGGCGAGGCGAGCCCCAAGCTGTACGCGGTCGCCAACGGCAGCGGCTACGCCGCCGCCTTCCACGACGTCACCAACGGCAAGAACCAGGACTTCTCCACCAAGGCCGGCTACGACCAGGTCACCGGCTGGGGCAGCCCGATCGCCGACGCCCTGAACACCGCGCTGCTCGGCGGCACCACCCCGCCGCCCTCCGGCGGCTGCACCGCGACCCAGCTGATCGGCAACGCGGGCTTCGAGACCGGCACCGCCGCCCCGTGGACGGCCTCCAGCGGCGTGGTCGACAGCAGCACCGGCGAGGCCGCCCACACGGGCTCCTGGAAGGCCTGGCTGGACGGCTACGGCAGCAGCCACACCGACACCGTCTCGCAGACCGTCTCCATCCCGGCCGGCTGCAAGGCCACCTTCTCGTTCTGGGTGCACATCGACACCGCCGAGACCGGCTCCACCGCGTACGACAAGCTGACCGTCCAGGCCGGCTCCACCACCCTCACCACCCTGTCCAACGCCAACGCGGCCACCGGCTACGTGCAGAAGTCCTTCGACCTCTCGGCCTTCGCCGGGCAGACGGTGACGATCAAGTTCACCGGCGCCGAGGACTCCTCGCTGAAGACCAGCTTCGTGATCGACGACACCGCGCTCAACGTCTCCTGATCACCCCCTTCACCGGGGCGGACCGCGACCGGTCCGCCCCGGTTCTGTTTCCGCACTGTTTCAAGATCGCTAACCTTGAGGTCCACCACTCGTGACCACTGTCATACGCACGACTGATGACGTAGCCTCTCGACCGTGCATAGGGTTCCCCACAGCTCGGTGAAGCCGCTGACGGCGCGCTCCGGCGCCGGACCGGTCCCGCCGAACTCGCTTGGTGGGGAAGGTATCCGTATGGGCTCACAGCACCCCCAGGACGCGGCACGGCTCAGGCTGATCGGACAGCGCCCCGGCGCCTCCGCTCCCGCTCCCTCCGCTCCTCCCGCTCCTCCCGCTTCTCCCATTCCCCCGACCGTCGGCGCGCCCGCCATCGGCCGTCCGGCGCCCGCCGGGGGCTTCGCCGACACCCTGCACCTGGCCATCGAGGCCAGCGGCCTCAGCCTGGACCGGATCCGGGCCGCCCTGGCCCAGCGCGGGATCAGAGTCAGCGTCACCACCCTCAGCTACTGGCGGCGCGGCCGCAGCCAGCCCGAGCGGGCCAGCTCGCTGCGCGCCGTCCACCTGCTGGAGGAGCTGCTCGGCCTGCCGCACAGCACCCTCTCCGCCCTGCTCGGCCCGCCCCGCCCGCGCGGCCGCTGGGCCGCCGCCGCCACCATCGCCCACCTGCGACTGGAGGACGTCTGGCCGGGCGAGCAGGAGATCGCGGACGTCTTCGCCGAGCTGGACGCCCCGCCGGCCGGCGAGCTGGAGCGGCTCAGCATCCACGACTCGTACTACGTCGACGCCGAGCGGCGCGGCAACCTGCTGCGGATGCGCCAGGTCGTCCGGGCCACGGTCAGCGGGGTGACCCGCTGCCTGGTGGTGCACAAGGCGGACGAGGAGGCCACCGGCTGCCCCGAGATCACCTCGGTCCGGCACGGCCGGCTCGGCCGGGTCCGCCGCCGCCCGGACGCCGGGCTGGTGGTCGGCGAGCTGATGCTGGACCGCCCGCTCGGGCTCGGCGACAGCACGGTCTTCGAGTACGAGGTGGAGATCCCGCCCGGCGGCCCGACCATGGAGTACAGCCGCCGCTTCGCCACCCCGGTGCGCGAGTACGTCCTCCAGGTGCACTTCGACCCGGCGGCCGTGCCCGTCCACTGCGAGCGCTACGACCGCGCTCCCGGCGAGGACATCGACCGGCGCCGCGAACAGCTCTGGATCGGCGCCTCCGCCAGCGCCCACGTCCTCGCGCCCGACCAGCAGCCGGGCCACATCGGCATCCGCTGGGAGTGGGAGTAACCGCACCCGCGGCCCGTCCCGCTCCGCCCGCCACCCGCACAGCGCACCCCCTGGGGCCTGTCCGTCCGATCCCGCACACCGCCGGGATCCGTCGGACAGGCCCTAACCCTTTCACGCCCCGATACCGGTTGACGCTCCATCACCTAACCCTTAAAGTCGAGAGTACCGGTTAGGTAGAAACCTCTCCGGGCACCTCAGCCACGGGAGTGTCCAGGCATGTCCAGCACCGCAGTCGCCAGCACCCTGCAGACCGGCCACATCGGACTGAACGTCACCGACCTCGACCGCTCCGTCGCCTTCTACCGGCGCGTGCTCGGCCTGGAGGTGGTCAAGGAGGGCACCGACCCGGAGCGCCGCTTCGCCTTCCTCGGCCGCGAGGGCACCCTGCTGATCACCCTCTGGCAGCAGAGCGAGGGCGCCTTCGCCACCGCGGCCCCCGGCCTGCACCACCTCTCCTTCCAGGTCGACGGCCTGGAGGAGGTCCGCGCCGCCGAACGGCTGCTGCGCGAGCTGGGCGCCGAGTTCGCCTACGAGGGCGTCGTCCCGCACGGCGAGGGCGCGGCCTCCGGCGGCATCTTCTTCACCGACCCGGACGGCATCCGGCTGGAGATCTACACCCCGAAGGGCGTCGACGAGACCGGCGCCGAGGCCCCCACCGCCGCCGCCCCGACCTGCGGCTTCTTCTAGGCCCTGTCCGGCCGGGCCCCGTCTTCGCCCCCCGTCCGCGGACCGACACCGGAGGAACACGCCATGACCAGCACCACCACGCCCTACCACCCGGGCGAGCGGGCCGTGCAGGCCAGGGCCGGCCGGCTGGAGCGGGCCGACCACTCGGGCCGGGCCATCGGCCGGGTCATCCCCACCGTGGCCGGCCGCTTCCTGACCGAGCGCCGGACGCTGGTGGTCGGCGCCGCCGACGCCCGGGGGCGGCTCTGGGCCACCCAGCTCACCGGCGAGCCCGGCTTCCTCCAGGCCGCCGACGAGCGCACCCTCACGGTGGCCGCCCGGCCCGCCGCCGACGATCCGCTGGCGGCCACCCTGGCCGGTCCCGCCGAGGTGGGCACCATCGCGCTGGACCCGGCCGGCCGGCGCCGGATGCGGCTCAACGGCCGCTCCGCCCCGGACGGCCGGGGCGGCCTGGTGATCGCCGCCGACGAGGTGTACGCCAACTGCCCCAAGTACATCCAGCGCCGCAGCCCGCTGGGCCGGCCCGGCGCCGGAAATCCGCGCGCGGTGGCCGCCGGCCCGGCGCTGTCCACCGCCCAGCGGCTCGCGGCGGCCACCGCCGACACCTTCTTCATCGCCACCGTCGGGCCGGACGGCAGCGTGGACGCCTCCCACCGGGGCGGCGCTCCGGGCTTCCTGCGGGCCGACCGGCCCGACCTGCTGCGCTGGCCCGAGTACACCGGAAACAGCATGTTCATGACACTTGGCAATCTGGAGCTGGACCCGCGCGCCGGGCTGCTGCTGCCGGACTGGGAGACCGGCGGGGCGCTGCTGGTCACCGGCGAGGCCAGGACCGACTGGTCCGAACCGGCCCGGGCCGGCCTGCCCGGCGCCGAGCGGGTGGTCGAACTCACCGTCACCGCCGTGGTCGAGCTCGCCGATGCCACCCCGCTGACCTGGACGGACCCGGAGTTCTCCCCGGCCAATCCGCCCGCCGCGGCCTGACCCGCCGCCAGGTCCACCGCCGGCTCCACCACCCCGGCACTACCGCCTCCCCGGAGCCCCCGCCAGGCCCGGGCCGCCGAACGGCCGTCACCCGCCCGGCGCAACCCACCGCGCCGCACCCCCGTCCGGTTTGGGACTTTGGTCCCGATAACACGCGGTATCGGGCTGGGAAGGTCAGTCCTGTCGCGCCATCAGGGCCTGACCAGGAAAGAGGCGGAAATGACCCCTACCCACCAGCCGACCGCGCTGCTGGAGTTCGACGAGGTCGAACCGGACGAGGACTGCATATGCGGGGGCTGCAGTGCCCGCCGCCGGGCCCGGCTGCACGCCGCGCCGGTCCACGAGGGCGGGCACGCCGCGGCCCGGAGCGTCCGCCGCCGGGCCGCCGTGCTGATGGCCGCGGTCGGCACCGTCCTCGGCGGCGGCGCGGCGGGGGCCTCCGGGGCCGCCGCCGCCCCGGCCCCGACCCCGGGCGGCAGCAGCGCCACCCAGCCCCCGAAGACCCCGCAGGGCGAGGTCAGCGGCCTCTACGGCGACCAGGCCCGCGGCTTCGCCGCCCCCCGGACCGCCACGCCACCGGTCACCCGGGCCCAGATCATCGAGCGGGCCCAGCGCTGGGTCGACCAGAAGGTCCCGTACGGCATGAGCCGCTACTGGTCGGACGGCTACCGCCAGGACTGCTCCGGCTTCGTCTCGATGGCCTGGGGCCTGGGCAGCAGCCAGACCACCTGGACGCTGCCGGACGTCGCCGAGCGGATCACCAGGGCCGAGCTCCAGCCCGGGGACGTGCTGGTCTACAACAACCCCGGAAACCCGCAGGCCGGCTCGCACGTCACCATCTTCGGCGGCTGGACGGATGCCGCCCACACCCGGTACCTCGCCTACGAGCAGACCGCCCCGAGCACCACCAGACGGGACACCCCGTACGCGTACTGGAACAACTCCGCCTCGTACGTCCCGTACCGCTACAAGGCGCTCTCCGGCGGCGGCACCAGCAGCGACGGCTCCACCGCGACCGCCTTCCCCGGCGCGGACAGGTTCGGTCCCGGCGCCGACAACGCCCACGTCACCGAACTCGGCCGGATGCTGGTCCAGCGCGGCGGCGGGCGGTTCTACAGCCAGGGCCCCGGCCCGCGCTGGGGCGAGGCCGACCGCAAGGCCACCGAGGCGTTCCAGCTCGCCCAGGGCTGGCGCGGCGCCGAGGCCGACGGCATCCCCGGCAAGGACACCTGGGACTACCTGGTCCACCACAAGGGCCGCGACATCGCCGCCGCCTCCCCGCCGCCCCCGCCGCCGGTCGACCCGGGTGGCACGGTGCCCGCCTTCCCCGGCCGGGACCGGTTCGGGCCCGGCGCGAGCAACGACGACGTCCGCCGGCTCGGCGAGCAGCTGGTCCGCAAGGGCTTCGGCCGTTCCTACACCCAGGGCCCCGGCCCGCGCTGGACGGAGAGCGACCGGCGCGCCGTCCAGGCCTTCCAGGAGGCCCAGGGCTGGCGCGGCGCCGAGGCCGACGGCCACCCCGGCCCGGACACCTGGCGACGCCTCTTCGGCTAGGGCCTAACCGGTCCGACTCAGCGCCCGCCCGGCAGGGGAGCACCGGGCGGGCGCCGGGACATCCAGTGGAACAGCCCCATCGCCACACTGGTCGCCAGGTTGAAGCTGGACACCCCGGGCTGCATCGGCACCGCCAGCAGCCGGTCGGCACGGCCCTTCAGCTCCGCCGAGACCCCGTGCCGCTCGGTGCCGAAGGCCAGCAGCGCGTCGTCCGGGACGGTGACCGTCCGGATGTCCTCGCCCTCCGGGTCCAGCACGAACAGCGGCCCGGCCGGCAGCTCCGACGGCTCCAGCCGCTCCACCGCGGTGGCGAAGTGCAGGCCCGCGCTGCCCCGGAGCACGGCGGGGTGCCAGGGGTCGAGGTCCCCGGTGGTCACCACCCCGGCGGCGCCGAAGCCGGCCGCCAGCCGGATCACCGCACCGACGTTGCCCAGGTTGCGGGGGTTCTCCAGCAGCACGACGGGGGCCTGCCGCCCGGCCCCGGCCAGCGCCGCCCGGTTGGCCTCGGCGGTCGGCCGGGTGGCCAGCGCGGCCACCCCGGTCGGGTGCAGCCTGGGCACCAGCGCCTTCAGCGCCGCCTCGGGCAGCTCGGCCGCCAGGCCGTCCAACGCCGGTCCCACGTCCGCGGCCAACTCCTGTGCGAGCGCCCGCAGCGCGGCCCGGTCGGCGGTCAGCACCTGCCGGACGTCCCCGCCGAAGCGCAGCGCGTGCTTCAGCGCGTGGAACCCGTCCAACAGCACCGTCCCGGGCTCCTGGGCACCCGCGCGCCAGGCCCGCACCAGCTGATCGTCACTCATGCCGTTCACTCTGCCACCCCCTGCCCCGGGCTCACCGGGCCGCCCGGCGGCCGCGGCCCCGGGCTCACCGGGCGTCCTCCCGTTCGCGCTGCCCGCCGACCGTGCCGCCGCCGCGCAGCGCACGCTCCAGGTCCTTCAGCGCCTGGAGCAGCAGCCGGGTGCCGGCCTGCACGACGTCCCGGTGCACCCCGGCCGGGGCCTCGGCCAGCCGCCGCTCCAGCTCCGTCTGGGCCTCCCGGAGCGCGCCGAACTCCACCGCGCCGCCGGTCAGCAGCGCGGCCGCCGCCAGCGCCGTGCCCAGCCGCAGCTCCTCGGCGAACTCGGCGGCGCCGGGGACGGCTTCGGCGTCGGCCGCGGGCAGGTGCGCCTCCAGCAGCACGGCGGCCCGCCCGAGGTGGCCGACCGCCGCCCGGGCCCGGTCGATCTGGCGGCGGCTCACCCCGGGCAGCCCGGAGGAGTGCCGGCCCGGCTCGGCGTCCGCCCGCTGCATCGCCTGGAGCAGTTCGGAGCGGGCCTCCCGGGAGTCCAGCAGCGCCGAGCGCACCTCCTGCCCGCGCGGCGTCCCCGGGTGCCCGTAGCCGTCCAGCACGGCGGCCGCGTACCGCCCGGCGGCGGCCAGCCACTCGGCCAGCCGCTCCCCGAGCCGGGCGGTCTGCCAGGTCGGGAACAGCGCGTAGACGAAGAGTGCGACCGAGCCGCCGAGCAGCGTCAGCCCGACCCGCTCCACCGCGGTGACCAGCGGGTTCCCGGCCTGGAGGCCGAGCAGGAAGACGACGTACGAGGAGACGCAGGCCGTCATCAGCGCATAGCCGGTGCGCAGTGTGAGGTAGGCCCCGCCGATGCAGAGCACCGCGAGCGCGGCCAGCACCTGGTCGCCCGGGTCGGCGAGCTGCACCACCAGGGTGGAGACGGCGACGCCGACCATCGTCCCGGCCAGCCGGGCCACCCCGCGGCTGTAGGTCTGGGCGAAGTCCGGGCGCATCACCATCGCGGCGGTCATCGGCGCCCAGTAGCCGTGCTCGAAGCCGGCCAGCCGGGCCAGGAGGTACGCGACCGTGATCACGCCGGTGAGCCGGACGGCGTGCTGGAAGATCGCCGAGCGCGGTTGGAGCTGTCGGCGCACGGCGCGCGCGGCGACCGGCAGCATCCGGGACAGCGGCGGCTTGTGCAGCGCCCCGCCCGCGCCGACCACCGGGGTGCTGATGGTGTCCTCGTCGCCGCGCTCCAGGGCGTCGGCGGCCTTGCGCAGCAGCCCGGCCAGCCGCCGGGTGGCCCGCCGGGCGGCGCCCTGCAACTGCGGGCCCTCGGTCGGGGTGGCCAGGGTGAGCGCGGGCGCGGAGCGGGGCAGGCGCAGCGGGTCGCCGGTGCGCACGGCCCGCGCCAATGCGTCCATCGCCTCGGCGGCGGCGGCCAGCACGGCCCGGGCGCGGTCGCGTTCCGGGCCCTCCGCGGGGGCGCCGACCTTGGGGTCGGCGATCGCGGCCAGGGTGGGGCGGATGCGTTCGGCGATGCCGCGCAGACCGCGCAGCTCGGCCGGCCGGTGGCGGTCCTGCCAGGGGGTCAGCGCGGCGGCGTGGCGGGCCGTCATGAACGGGGCCGGGTCGACGTGCGCGGTCGGGTCCTGGCGCAGCCGCCGCGCGTAGTCGGCGAGTTCGGCGTAGGTGTCGGCGAGGGCCTCGCGCTGGGCGGCCCAGCTGCCGATCGGCCAGAGCGTGATGACCAGCGCCTGGGCGGCGCCGCCGAGCGCGCAGACCAGCCCGTGGCCGAGCGCGGTGAGGGCGCTGACGGGCAGTTGGACGACGATCAGCATCACCGCGAGGGTGTTGGCCGCGACCACCCCGGCGGTCGGCCCGATCGACCAGGCCAGGCCTGCCCCGAAGGCCCAGGCCGCCAGCAGCACCGGGAAGCCGCCTGGCACGCCGACGGCCAGGTAGCCGAGGAAGGTGCTGGTGCCGAGCCCGATCCCGGCCGCCACCGCGAGCGTGGCCCGCGGCCGGAAGCTGCGCTGGAAGGTCGCGGTGCCGGCGATGAAGGCGCCCATCGCGGCCGAGGTGGCGAGCGCGGGCCCGCCCAGCGCCAGGGTCGGGAAGAGCACCAGCGCGACGGCGACGGCCCCGCGGACGGCCCGCTTGGGGTCGGTGAGCGTCCGGTCCAGGGTCAGTCCGGTCCGTGCGGTGTCACGGAGTGCGGCGAACCAGGACATAACGGTCAGCTTAGGGGAGCGGCGCCTTCCGGGAGCGGATCCGCCCGACGCGCGCCCCGAGCCAGCACAGCGCGGCGGTCGGCAGGAAGACCGCGTCCGCCGCGATCATCGCCAGCGAGAAGACCGGCAGCCCGAGCAGCACCGCGATCCCCAGGTGCTCGGCCATCATCACCGCCAGCAGCACGTTCTTGACCCGCCGGCTGATCAGCGTGAACGGGAACGCCACCTGCACGATCACCGTGCCGTAGGAGATCAGGAAGACCGGTAGCAGCGCCGAGCCGACCAGCGCGGAGAGCCCCGGCCAGGGGGTGAAGTAGTCCAGGTGCAGCGGGTAGTAGAGCGCGGTGCCGTCCTGCCAGCGCGAGCCCTGCACCTTGTACCAGCCGGCCGTGGCGTAGATCAGCACCACCTCGGTGGCGATCACCAGCATCGCGCAGTTGTGCACCATGTTCGCCAGCGCGTCCAGCACCGCCCGCACTTCGCCGTCCGGCCGCCACCGCCCGAGCGCCCACCAGACCCCGGCCACCGCCCACAGGCCCCAGAACAGCGGCCCCCAGCCGACGTACGGGAAGGCCGTCGCCGTCCAGGCCAGGCTCCCGCCGGAGAAGTCCCCGAGGCCGCAGACCAGCAGCACCGCACCAAGCCCGGCCCAGAGCGCCACCCCGGACCGGCCCGGTCCGGGCCGACGGGCGTCCAGCGACCAGACCGCGGCGCAGCGGGTGAAGACCAGGTACACCGCCATCAGGTGGACGACGTTGTCCCCGCCGTCGCCGAGGAAGACGTTGCGGTTCTGCACCGACAGCACGGTGACCAGGAACAGCACCGTGGCCGCCCTGGTCCGCCAGCCGAGCAGGACCGCCACGGCCGCCAGCACCGCCAGGTGGTAGACCAGCTCGAACCAGAGCCGCCCGCCGAACCAGGGCAGCACGGTCAGCGCCCCGTTGTCGGCGAGCAGCTGCTCGGCCAGGTCCAGCGACCAGGGCGAGCGGTCGCCGTAGAGCAGCCGCCGGTTGGGCCACTCCCGCAGCAGGTAGGCCAGCCAGACCAGGCCGAAGCCGATCCGCACCACCGCCGCCTGGTAGGGGCCCAGCGCCCGCCCGGTGAACGCGGCGAACGCGCGGGCGAACAGCTCGCCCGGGCCGGGGCCGCGGTCCGCCCGGGCCGGCTCCGGTCCGGGCGGGGCCGGCTGCCGGGGGATCCCGTCCAGCAGCCGCTGCCCGGACACCTCCCCGGGCACCGGCACCGGCACCGGCACCGACGACCACTCCGACCCGCGGTCGGACGCCTGGTCCGGCGTCTGGTCCGGCGCCGGCGACACCTCGTTCACCCGAGCCCCCGGTAGTCCTCGTCGTTCACCGGCCACCACGGCAGCTCCCGCACCCGGGGCGCGGGCGGCGGGCTCTCCCCGCTCCAGTCCGGCGGCGGGACGGTACCGGTGGTCACCCGGAACTGGATCTCCAGGATCCGCCCGCCCTCGGCGGTACGGCCGATCCGCTGCAGCGCGATCCGCTTGAGGTACTGCTCGGCGAGCCTGCCGCGCCCGTTGGTCAGCGACTCGTCCTGTGCGCTGTGCGAGCCGTCGTAGAAGTCCCAGGCCCGCCGCAGCAGGTTCTGGTCGGCGTGGCTGGGCGCCGGGTTGCCCCGTATCGAGGCGATGTCCTGCGCGGTGAGGCCGCTCCAGTCGAGGGTGCGGGTGGCCCCGCCGTCGGCGACGGTCCGCACCCGGGCGTCCAGCGCGACGTTCTGCTGCAGCGGGTTGGGCGCGAACAGCTTCCAGTTCTGCTCGAACTCCGGGTACACCAGGCCGTCGACCTCGTCCCGGTACTCCCGGGAGAGCGAGTTGGCCGGCGCGACGTGCAGGAAGACCGCGCCGAGGAACAGCCCGGTGGCGCAGAGCAGGGCCGCCGAGGCCAGGCAGAGCACGGCCAGCGCGGGTGTGGACCAGGTCCGCCCGTCCGGCGGCGCGTCCGTGCTCTCCGCCATGCGCTCCCCCGGGGTCGGGCGCCGCCCGTCCGGCTCCGGCGCGGTCGCGCCCATCCTGCCCTACCGGCCCCCGTCGGTGGAGCCGGGCCGGCACGGCATTCCCGGAGTGCCCGCGGCCTGGCGAACGTCAGAGGACGAAGGCGTCCTGGCCGCCGCTGGCGGCCATCGGACGGCCCGCGTCCTTCCAGGCGTACATGCCGCCGTCCACGTTGACCGCGTCCCGGCCCTGCTGGACCAGGTACTGGACGACCTGCGCGGAGCGCCCGCCGACCCGGCAGAGCACGTACAGCGTGCCCTCCTCGGGCAGCTCGCCCAGCCGCGCGACGACCTCGCCGATCGGGATGTGCAGGGCGCCCTCCACGTGGCCGGCGTCCCATTCGTCCTGCTCGCGGACGTCCAGCAGGGCGGCGTCGACCGGCACGGAGGCGGCGTCGGTGGTGGGGATCTGCGCGAACATCGTCTGGTTCTCCTGGGGTTCGGTCTGGGCTCCGCCATTGTCCCCCACCGGCCCGCCGCCGAGCAGCCGCTCCAGCTCGGTCTGCTGCGCGGCGGCCTTGGCGAGCAGCTGTTCGGCCAGCTCCTCCAACAGGCGGTCCGGGTCCTGCGGGGCGAGGGCCAACAGCTGGCCCATCGCGGTGTTCTCCAGCCGGACCTGCTCGGTGGCGGTCTCGGCGATCTTGGCGTTGAGCCACTCCAGCCGCCGGCGCAGCCAGCCGAGCCGGTCGGGGGAGTCCTCGGCGGGCGCGGCCTCGGGCGCGGTGGACCACTCGCCGGCCAGCCGCTCCAGCGCGGCGGTGTCGCCGTACGCGTACGCCTCGTTGACCCGGGCGATGAAGACGGCCCGGCGCTGCTGCTCGGCCCCGTCGGTGGTCAGGTCCGGGTGCGCGCGGCGGACCAGCTCGCGGTAGAGCCGCTGGGCCTCCCGGCCGGGCCTGACCTTGGCGGGCGCGGCCGGCGGCGGGGCGGCGTCCTGCTCCTGGACTCTGTCGAACAGCGCGTCCAGGTCCGGCAGCTCGTCCACCCGCTGCCGCGCCTCGGCGGCCCGCCGGCGGTCCTCCGGGTGCCCGGTCCGGGCGGCCACCGTCTCGGCGACCAGGGCGTCCAGCTCGTCCAGCCGGGCGTACAGCGGGCCGAGCAGCTGATGGTGGATCAGGGCGAAGTTGTCGATCTCGACCCGCAGGGTCTGCATGTCGACGTCCATCGTGAGCCAGGCGAGTTCGGCGGCGGCGACCCGCTCCTCCAGCTCCTGCTGCTCCGGGTCCGTCCAGCGGACGGGGCTCTGCGCGCTCACTTCTCGCCTCTGTCTCGTCCTGCCGTTCCCCTGCTGCGGACCGGCCCCGCGGGGCGGCCCGGCCTGCCACCCTACCCCCGCGCGCAGTGCTCCGACGGGGTGGACGGGGAGTGCGCAGCGGCGCACGCCGTGTGACACGCAACTGATATGGATGAATCTCCCCGTTTCGCTATCAAGCCCCGCCCTCTCCGTGCTTCGCTGGTATCCGCACAGCGTGCCTTCCTCCACAGAAACGGCCGCCTCCAGGCGTGGCGGCCAGGCGGGAGCAGACCGAATCCATGGCGGACGAGCCCAACTCCACACCGCTTCCAGTCGGCCCCTCGACGGGGTACGGCGCCGGGCCCGCGCCGGGTGACCAGCCGTCAGGCGTGGTCGCCCTGGTGCGGCTCGCCCTCGTCCTGGTGGACGGCGCAGGGCGGATCGCCCAGTGGAGCAGGGCCGCCGAGGAGCTGTTCGGGCACCGCGCCGAGGTCGCCCACGACCGCCCCGCGTCCGGACTGCTGCCCGCCGTCGAGCCACGGAGCATCCCCGGGCCGGCCGCCGCCGCCCGCCGCCGCTGCGACGCACTGGACACCCTGGCCGGGCTCACGGCCGCCACCGGCGGCTGGGCCGGGCAGATGCCCGTGGTCGACCGCGAGGAGCACCTGCGCGACGTGCTCTGGTGGGCCTACCCGGTGCCCGGCCCGAACGGCGGCCTGCTGGCGCTGGCCGCCGACGCCCGCCCGCTGCGCTCCACCGGCCCCCGGCTCGCCCTGGGCGAGCGGCTGCTGCCGTTCGCGGCCGCGCCCGCCGCCCGGGGCGGCTTCCACCGGCTCTCCGCCGCCCTGACCCCGCCCGGCCGCCCGGTACCGGAGCCGCTCGCCCGGCTGCTGCCGACCGGCGCCGGCCACCGGGCCGCCCTGCTGAGCGGGCTCGACCGGGGCGGCCTGCCCGCCCTGCGGCTGGACGCGAGCACCGTGCTGCCCGTCCTGCCCCTCGACGCCCAGCCGGGGACGGCCCACGCCGCCGCCGGGCTCGGCCGCCGCTACCCCACCGCCCAGCAGCGCGCCGCGCGGCTCGGCCCGCCGCCCCAGCCCGAGCAGTCCGCCCCCGGCCGCCGCTCCGCGGGCCCGCTGCCCGGCCAGCGCGAGGCGGCGGACCGGCCCGCCCACCCGGCCGCGCAGCCCGCCGGCGCCGTGAGCGGCGCGTCGGCGAGCGCCGGTCCGTCCGTCCCGGCCCCGCCCAGAGGAGGCGCCACCATCGAGCAGGCCGCCGTCGAGCCGTCCGCCAACGGCCACCAGACCCGCCGGGCCGACGCCGCCCCCAGCACCGGCCCGAGCAGCGCCCCGCCGGCCGACCGGCCCGCCGTCCCGGCCCCCGGGGGCACCCCGTCCGCCTTCGGGCGCGAAGTCGGCACACCCCAGGGCGCCACACCCCAGGTCGGCTCACCGCAGGTCGGCCGGTTCGGCCCGTTCGTCACCAACGGCCAGGCCGGCGAGCAGCTGGCCCTGCTGAACGAGGTCGGCGGCAAGGTCGGCACCACCCTGGACCTCGGCTTCACGGCCCACGAGCTCTGCCGGGTGCTGGTCCCCCGGGTCGCCGACTTCGCCTGCGTCGACCTGCTGGACGGCCTGATCTCCGACTCCGAGCTGCCCGCGGCCCGCCCCGACGACGACACCATGCTCCGCCGGGTCGCGCTGGCCTCCAACGAGTCCGCCGGCGAGTGGGACCACGTGCTCCCCGAGGGGGCCCTGGTCGCCATGCCCCGCCGCACCCCGCCGGGGATGGCCCTGCAGCAGAACCAGCCGGTGCTGGTCCCGGTGGTCAGCGAGGACGTCGCCGTCGACTACGCCGCCGCCCTCGGCGGCGCCCGGCTCGCCACCGTGGTCTCCGGCCGCTCGATGCTGGTGGTGCCGCTCTCCGCCCGCGGCACCGTGCTCGGCATCCTGAAGCTGCTGCGGCTGCCCGACCGCGCCCCCTTCGACGAGGGCGACGCCGCCACCCTCAAGGAGCTGGCCGCCCGCGCCGCGCTCTCGCTGGACAACGCCCGGCTGCACCGCGCCGAGGCCCGGGTCGCCACCACCCTGCAGCGCTCGATGATCCCGACCCGCCCGCCGCAGATCCCCGGCGTGCAGATCGCCCACCGCTACCTCCCGGGCGACTCCAGGGCCGAGGTCGGCGGCGACTGGTTCGACGCGATCCAGCTGCCCGGCAGCCGGGTCGCCCTGGTGGTCGGCGACGTGATGGGCCACGGTCTGCACTCCGCCGCCGCGATGGGCCGCTTCCGCACCGCGATGCAGACCCTCGCCGCGCTGGACCTCCCGCCCGGCCAGCTGCTGCGCCACCTGGACAACCTGGCCCACAAGCTCGGCGACGACCATCTCGCCACCTGCCTGTACGCGGTCTACGACCCGATCAACCGGACGTGCGAGCTGGCCAGCGCCGGCCACGTCCCGCCGGTACTGGTCCACCCGGACGGCTCCGGCGAGCTGCTGGAGATCCCGGCCGGCGCGCCGATCGGCGTCGGCGGGGTGCCGTTCGTCGCCAAGACCATCGACGTCTCGGACGGCTCGATGCTGGTGCTCTGCACCGACGGACTGGTCGAGGTCAGGGGCGGCGACATAGGAGCGGGCCTGGCCGCGCTCTGCGGCAACCTGATCGACCCGCAGCGCAGCCCCGAGGAGGCCTGCGACGTGGTGCTGGAGCGGCTGCACTCGGACGACCGCAAGGACGACGTCGCCCTGCTGGTGGCCCGCTTCGACGGGGTCGCCCCGACCGAGGTCGCCACCTGGGACCTCACCGTCGACCACCGCGAGGTCCGCCGGGCCCGCGCGCTGGTCCGCGAGCAGCTGGCCGGCTGGCACCTGGAGGCGCTCGCGGACACCACCGAGCTCCTGGTCAGCGAGCTGGTGACGAACGCCGTCCGGGTCGCCCGGGACCGGGTCCAGCTCCAGCTGATCCGGGTGGACAAGCTGCTGGTCGAGGTCAGCGACGACAACCACAACCTGCCGTCCCTGGAGCCCGCCGAGCAGCTCGGCGAGACCGGCCGGGGCCTGACCCTGGTCACCAAGCTCGCCGAGCGCTGGGGCACCGCCCGCAAGGCCGTCGGCAAGGTGGTCTGGTTCGAACTCCCGCTGCCCCCGAAGGCGCCCGGCGCCTGACCACAGGCGCCGGGCGGCGGCTCAGGGGATCGCCGCCCCCGCGGAGGTCCGGCGCCGGGCCTCCGCCGCGACCTCCTTCGAGGCCGCGGCGGCCACCGAGGTCGCGGCGACGACCCCGGCCAGCACCCGCGGCCAGAGGTCCCCGAACACCTCCACCGAGACGGCGATCAGCAGCGCGGTGATCACCGCGACCACGTGCTCCAGACCCGCCAGGTTCGGCAGCACGACCGCCTCGCCGACCATCAGCACCACCACCAGGCCGCCGGTGAACCAGGCCCGGCAGCGGAACGCGATGCAGATCGCCAGCGCCACCACCGCGGCCGAGGGCCCGGTGTCCCGCACGTACGCGACCCACCTCGGGAAGCCGAACATGTGGTCCGGCCCGATCGCCACCCCGACCCGGGCGAACAGCGTCCCCGCCAGGGTGCAGGCGTAGGCGACCACCAGGGTCAGCCGCCGGCCGAGCACGATCTCGGCGAGCCCGAAGACCACGAACACCTGGGCCAGCGCCCCCCAGACCGGCAGGTCCAGCGCCGGCACGTACAACGACAGCGGCGTGCGCATCAGCGACACGTCCAGCGGCAGCGCGGCCTTCACCACCCCGATGTGGGTGACGAGGCGCTCCCCGCCCGGCAGGTGCTGCACGATGCTGAACAGCAGAATCAGACAGGTCGCCGTGGTGGCGAGCGGAACGGCCGCGAACCTCTTGCGCAGCACCTGCTCGCGAACCGTTCCGAACAGCGTCCCCCACTCGGCGACAGCGGCCGCTCCGGCAATAGCCAGCGGCCCCTTTCGCACGCCCCCCGCGTGGGTCCTGTGAATCACAACCGTCTCTCCAAATCCCCGAAGCCGCGAAACGCCTTCCCGACTACCCCAACATTAGAAGCCGATTAATGAATCCACATCGGCATAAAAGCCGGAACGGAGTCATCCTCTGGGGGGAGAGAACACCCCGAGACACCCCCATCCGGACCCCCCCGGTCTCCTCCGCCCCCCGGCGGAGGAACTACCCCTTCCCATCCCGTGCCGCCGTCGGCACCCGGGGCGCCGCGACGGCGGGCCCGGAGTGTCGGCGACGGAACAGGGCGGGCAGGCTCGGCGCGGTGATGAAGCCCTCGGCACGGGCGCTGGCGATGCCGATCCGCGGAATCTCACTGCTCTTCTCGAAGAGCAGATACCGCGGCTCCCAGATCGGCCGGTACTTGGCGTTGGCCCGGTACAGCGATTCGATCTGCCACCAGCGCGAGAAGAAGCCGAGCACGGAGCGCCACAGCCGCAGCACCGGTCCGGCACCCAGCCGCGAGCCGCGCTCGAAAACCGAGCGGAACATCGCGAAGTTCAGCGAGACCCGGGCCAGACCGACCTCCTCCGCACGCTGCAGGAGTTCGATCACCATGAACTCCATCAGGCCGTTCTCGGTGTCCCGGGCCCGGCGCATCAGGTCCAGCGAGAGCCCGTCCGCACCCCACGGCACGAAGCTCAGCAGCGCCTTCAGCTCGCCGTCCCCGTCATGGCACTCCAGCATCACGCAGCGCCCGTCCCCCGGGTCGCCCAGCCGGCCGAGCGCCATCGAGAAGCCGCGCTCGGTGGCACCGTCGCGCCACTGGTCGGCCTTGGCCACCAGCTCGCCCATCTCGCACTCGGGGATGTCCTGGTGGCGCCGGATCCGCACGGTGTACCCGGCCCGCTTGACCCGGTTGTACGCCTGCCGCACCACCCGCATCGCCCGGCCGTCGAGCGAGAACTCGTCCAGCTCGACGATCGCCTCGTCGCCCAGCTCCAGCGCGTCCAGCCCGTGCCGGGCGTAGATCACCCCGGCCTCCTCGGAGGCGCCCATCACGGCCGGCGCCCAGGCGTGCTCCCTGGCCTCGGACAGCCAGGCGTCGATCGCCCCCGGCCAGGCCTCCGGGTCCCCGATCGGGTCGCCCGAGGCCAGCGAGACACCGCCGACCACCCGGTAGGTCACCGCCGCCTTGCCGCTGGGGGAGAAGACCACCGCCTTGTCCCGGCGCAGCGCGAAGTAGCCCAGCGAGTCCCGCTCGCCCTGCTTGTCCAGCAGCCCGCGCAGCCGCTCCTCGTCCTCCGGGTTCAGCAGCTCCTTGTCCTTCGGGCTGCGGAACGCCACGTAGAGCACCAGCAGGAAGAGCACCGCGCCCATCGCGTTGATGAAGGCGTTCACCCAGGTCGGCGCCGAGATCACCGAGCGCAGGTGCTCGGACGGCGTGATCGTGATCATCCGGCCGACCGAGTAGCGGAAGAGGTCCCAGAAGTCGGCGCCCTTGAGGCTGTTGTTCATCCAGACCAGCAGCGCCCCCACGCCGCCGCCGAACAGCAGCCCGGCCACGAAGGCCGCCGCCGCGGTCTTCGGGTTGGAGCGGTCGCCCTTGGAGGTGAACTCCTTCCGCCCGACCAGCAGCGCCAGCACGAACAGGCAGGTCAGCACGGTGGAGAAGTAGTTCAGCGGGTGGTGGCTGAAATGCTCGCCGGGCAGCACCATCGCGAGCAGGTAGAGCGTCGCGAACAGCCCGGCCAGCGCCAGGTTGAAGATCCACGCGGCCCGCTTGCGCCGCCGCATCGCGATCGCCAGGAAGATCGACAGCACCGCGCTGGCAAGGCCGGCCGTCATCAGGTACGGGGTGAAGTACTCGCCCTCGTTGTGCGTCTGCACCTGGTCCCGGAACGGCACCAGCAGGACCGTCGCGAGGTTCAGCAGCGCCAGCAGCCGCAGGTACCAGACGGTGGACGCGGCGGCCCTGGGGCGCCAGCGCTCGAGCGGCGAAACGGGCCGGGGCCCGGCGGGCGCGGCGGACGGCTCCGACTTCACAGTGGACGACACAGCTCAATTCCAAACGATCAGATGGTGGGGCGCATCCGCACACGGCCCGGCGCCGGGCGCCCGCACGGGCCCGACGGACTGACCAGCGACCCTCGCCACGGCCGGAAAACCGGCGAAGGGCCAGCCAAATCAATGGTTCCCCACCCCGGGTGAGAATTGCGTGAACCCGGTAGCCGATTCCGACCCCCGCCGAACGGCGGGGGTGCTGCGGCGACCGCCCGTTCGGCCTGGCGAACCCGCTGCCCACCGGGCCCGGCGGCGCCGCGCAGGCGGGAGTTTGACGACAGGCCCTAGTCTCGAATCCACCCATGTGGAGCGGCCGGACCCGGCCGTTCGAACCGAGGAGGGACCATCACCAGCACCCGCGTGTTGATCGTCGACGACGAGATCCTGGTCCGCTCCGGCCTCGGCCTCATCGTCGGCTCCGCCCACGACCTGGAGGTGGTCGGCGACTGCTCCGGGGGCCAGGCCGAGGACGCCGTCCACCGTCTGCGCCCGCACGTGGTGCTGCTCGACATCCGGATGCCCGACCTGGACGGCATCTCGGTGCTGCGCCGGATCCGCGCGCTCCCCGACCCTCCCGCCGTGGCGATGCTCACCACCTTCGACACCGACGAGTACATCGGCACCGCCCTGCGGGCCGGCGCCGCGGGCTTCCTGCTCAAGGACACCGCCCCGGAACAGCTGGTGCACGCCGTCCGGGTGCTCGCGGCCGGCGGCAACATCCTCTCCCCCACCGTCACCCGCACCGTGATCGGCGGCTACGTGGACGGCGGCGGCCCGGACGCCGAGGCCGCCGCGCTGGCCCGCACCCTCACCGGCCGGGAGCTCGACGTGCTCGCGCTGCTCGGCGAGGGCCTGTCCAACGCGGAGATCGCCGACCGGCTCTTCCTCGGCACCGGCACCGTCAAGGACCACATCAGCGCGATCCTCGGAAAGCTGGGCGCCGCCAACCGGGTGCAGGCCGCGGTGGTCGCCCACCGGGCCGGCCTGGTCCGGCCCAAGCCCGGCAACGGGGCATGACCAGCGCCGACCTCGCCCCCGCACGACGGCTGCCGGCCTGGGCCACCGCCCCCTGGCTGATGCTGCTGCTGCCGGCCCTCTACTCCCTGGTGGACGCCGCGCTGGTGGCCAGGGACGCCCCCTGGTGGCAGGTGCTGCTCTCCGCCACGGCCGCCGTGGTGCTGCTCTGGCGCCGGCGCTTCCCGGTGACGGTGCTGCTGCTGACCATGCCCGGCAGCTACGTCGACGACATCTGGCTCGCCCCGATCACCGCCGTCTACACCGTCGCCGCCGAGCGCCCGACCCCCAGGGTGGTGGTGCCCTGCGCGACCCTGTTCGCGCTGGTCGAGTTCTTCCACTGGCCGCTCTCCGAGCAGAACTTCGAACCGAGCCGGGACACCGCGCTGTACGCGATCCAGTCGGTGATGCTGGCCGCCGGCCCGGCCGCCACCGGCCTGCTCTCCCGCACCCGCCGGGAGCTGGCCGCCCGGCTGGACGAGCTGACCCGCGGCCAGGAGCGCGAGAGCCGGCTGCTCGCCGAACGGGTGCTGGTCAACGAACGCGGCCGGCTCGCCCGGGAGATGCACGACGTGGTCTCCCACCAGGTCAGCCTGATCAGCATCCAGGCCGGGGCGCTCCAGGTGAGCACCGCCGACCCGGCCGCCGCGACCACCGCCCGCACCATCCGCGAGCTGTCCGTACGCACCCTCGACGAGCTGCGCCAGATGGTCGGCGTGCTCCGCGCCGCCGGACTGCGCCCGGACGCCCCGCTGGCCCCGCAGCCGCGGCTGGCCGACCTGCCCCGGCTGATCGAGGAGAGCGGCCTGGCCGCCGACAGCGAACTGGCCCCCGGCGACCGCCCCTGGCCGGAGGCCGTCGAACGGGCCGCCTACCGGACCGTCCAGGAGGCCCTCACCAACATCACCAAGTACGCGCCGGACGCCGCCGTCCACGTCCGGGTCCGCGCCACCGGCCGCCGGCTGCAGGTGGAGGTCCGCAACGAGGCGCCCCCGACCGTGCCGGCCGAGACACTGCCCGGCGGCGGCCACGGCCTGGTCGGCCTGCGCGAGCGCGCCCAGCTGCTCGGCGGCACCCTGACCGCGGAACCCACCCCGGACGGCGGCTTCAAGGTCCTCGCCGACCTCCCCGCCACCCGGGACTGACCGCGGCAGACAGCCCCCGTGGGGGCCCGGGCCCGGGAGTCGGGGCAACAAAAAAACCCCGCAGATCCGAAGATCTGCGGGGTTTCGCTGTGCGCGAGGGGGGAGTTGAACCCCCACGCCCTTTCGGGCACTGGAACCTGAATCCAGCGCGTCTGCCTATTCCGCCACCCGCGCATGGGTGTTTGTCGTAGATGCCAGCCGATCAACCGAACCACTCGCTACCATATGGCGTTCGCGGTTCTTCGATCCGGCCCCCTTGCGGGTGCCCCTTCCGACGTGGAAAACAGTAGCACGACCTGCGGGTCACCTCCGAATCCGTTTCCCGGGGAGGCCGAACGCATCCGAACGGCTGCCCGGCGAACAGGCGAGCGAGGGATGAGGGGCCCCGGGGACGGGTAGCCCTGGCATGCTGCCGCGGTCATGCGTCACCCTGTGTGTCCGAGCCCACCCCGGGCACCACACGGCCACGGGAACCGTACGGATGGCCCGGGCGTGGATACGATCAGTACGGAAGTACCGCAAGTAGGCGCGACCGGCTCCCCGGGATCCGGTCGGCAGGCAGGCGAACGAAACCCTGGAAGGGGGTGCCCCGTGGGAGTGCTGAAGAAGTTCGAGCAGCGACTCGAGGGTCTCGTCAACGGCACCTTCGCCAAGGTGTTCAAATCCGAGGTCCAGCCCGTGGAGATCGCCGGTGCGCTGCAGCGCGAGTGCGACAACAACGCGAGCATCTGGAACCGCGACCGCACCGTCGTGCCCAACGACTTCATCGTCGAGCTGAGCCCGCACGACCACGAGCGCCTGAGCCCCTACTCCGGCCAACTGGGCAGCGAGCTGGCCGGCATGGTCCGCGAGTACGCCGAGGCCCAGCGGTACAGCTTCATGGGCCCGCTCCAGGTGAACCTGGAGAAGGCCGACGACCTCGACACCGGCCTGTACCGGGTGCGCAGCCGCACCCTGGCGGCCGAGGAGCCCCAGCAGCAGGCGCCCCAGCAGGCCCCGCCGGCCCCGCACCAGCCCACCCAGGGCGGCGGTTACGGCCGCCCGCCGGCCGCCCAGGCCCCCGGCGCACCGTGGCAGCAGCCGAACGCCGGCGCGCCCTACGCGCCCCCGCCGCCGGCCGCGCCGCCCGCCGTGCCCCCCGGCCAGCCCGCCCCCGCCGGCGGCAACGTGCGCCCCTTCCCGGGCGCCGGCCACGGCACCTCCATGCGGCGCTGGATCGAGGTGAACGGCGCCCGCCACCAGATCACCGGGAACGCCTGCGTGCTCGGCCGCTCCACCGAGGCGGACGTGCGGATCGACGATCCCGGGGTCTCCCGCAAGCACGCCGAGATCCGGCCCGGCACCCCCTCGATGGTCCTCGACCTGGGGTCCACCAACGGCATCGTGGTGGACGGACAGCACACCCAGCGCGCTACGCTCCGCGACGGCTCGCGAATCGTCGTGGGCTCCACCACCATCGTCTACCGACAGGTCGAAGGGTAGTGTCCGATTTGTTCGCTCGCTTCGCTCACTCACGGGCGGGCCGGCCATGTCAGAACTGACCCTGACCGTCATGCGGCTGGGTTTCCTCGCCGTGCTGTGGCTGTTCGTCATCGTCGCGGTCCAGGTGATCCGCAGCGACCTGTTCGGGACCAGGGTGAATCCCCGGTCCTCCCGCCGCGGCGCTGCCGCGGCCGCCGCCGCCCCCGCACCCGCGGCCGGGCGCGCCCCGCAGCCGCAGGGCGCTCCGGCCACCCAGACCCAGGGCGGCGGGCGCCGCCGAGGCGCCCCCACCCAGCTGGTCGTGGTGCAGGGTTCACTGGCCGGTACCACCGTCGCGCTGCAGGGCCAGACCATCACCCTGGGCCGCGCGCACGACTCCACCATCGTGCTGGACGACGACTACGCGTCCTCCCGGCATGCCAGGATCTATCCGGATCAGACTGGGCAGTGGACGGTCGAGGATCTAGGCTCCACCAACGGCACCTATCTGGACCGGCAGCGCCTTACCGCGCCGACCCCGCTCCAGCCGGGCATGCCGATCCGTATCGGCAGGACCGTCATCGAACTGCGGAAGTAGTAGCGCATGAGGGACAGCATCCCGTCCATGACCCAGAGGGGGGCTCAGGTCGCATGACCCTGGTGCTGCGCTTCGCCGCCGGCTCCCACAAGGGACTGATCCGGGAGGGGAACGAGGATTCCGGCTATGCCGGGCCGCGGCTGCTGGCCGTGGCCGACGGCATGGGCGGCGCCGCGGCCGGCGAGGTCGCGTCCTCCGAGGTGCTCGGCTCGATCGTCCGCCTGGACGAGGACGTGCCGGGCGCCGACCTGCTGACCCTGCTCGGTGACGCCGTCCAGGGTGCCAACGACCGGCTTCGGCAGATGGTCGAGGAGGACCCGCAGCTGGAGGGCATGGGCTGCACCCTCACCGCGATGCTCTGGACCGGGCAGCGGATGGGCCTGGTGCACGTCGGCGACTCCCGTGCGTACCTGCTGCGCGACGGCGCGCTGGTGCAGATCACCCAGGACCACACCTGGGTGCAGCGGCTGGTCGACGAGGGCCGGATCACGCCCGAGGAGGCCGAGACCCACCCGCAGCGCTCGCTGCTGATGCGGGCGCTGGACGGCCGCGGCCAGGTCGAGCCCGACCTGTCGATCCGCGAGGTCCGGGCCGGCGACCGCTATCTGATCTGCTCCGACGGCCTCTCCGGCCCGGTCAGCCACCAGACCCTCCAGGACACCCTCGGGAGCTACTACTCCCCCGAGCAGACCGTGCAGGAGCTGATCCAGCTCGCGCTGCGCGGCGGCGGTCCGGACAACATCACCTGCATCGTGGCGGACGTCATCGACGTCGGCGCCACGGACACCCTGAGCGGCCAGTACAACGACGTCCCGGTGGTGGTCGGCGCGGTCGCCGAGACCCCGCCGTCCTCGGCCGCCGCCGACCAGTCGATCCGCGACACCCCGGCCGGCCGGGCGGCCGGCCTCGGGCGTGCCCCGCAGGGCGCCTTCGGCCCCCCCGAGGGCTACGAGGGCGGCTACCCGGGCGCCGCGCCGGGCGGTTTCGGCCCGGCCGAGGGCTACGACGGCTACGGCGCCGGCGAGCCGTCGGTGTACGGCACCGAGGAGTTCGACGACGAGGACCGGCCGAAGCGCAAGGGCAAGGCGCTGAAGCTCTCGATGGTGGCGCTGGTCACGCTGGGCCTGCTCGGCGGCGCCGGGTTCTTCGGCTACCAGTGGACCCAGGACCAGTACTACGTGGGCGTGGACGGCGACCACGTCGCGGTCTACCAGGGCATCAACCAGAGCCTGGCCGGCCTGAGCCTGTCCTCGGTGCACACCTCGTACAAGGACGTCGAACTCAAGTTCCTGCCGCAGGACCAGCGCACCCACGTCACCAACACCATCTCGGCCAGCAGCCTGGGCGACGCCGACGACAAGGTGAAGAAGCTCGGCGAGCAGGTCACGTTCTGCCGCAAGGTCTCGGACGCCAGGACGGCCGCGGCCAACCCGGCGGCGCCGGGCGGCCAGCCGGCGACCCAGCCCACCGTCGCGCCCGCCGGTGCGGTGACGCACGTCGGATTCCTCGCCGCCACCACCACGCCGAGCCCTGGCGCGAGCCTGCGGGGCCCGGCCGCGGCCGGGCCGACGTCCACCCCGACTCCGAGCCCGACCCCGACCGCCTCGCCGAGCACGGCCGCGCCCAGCCAGAGCGCCGCCGCCCCGGCCGCCGGTTCGCCGGGCGAGCTGCCGGGCCTGAGCGACGAGGAGCGGCAGCGGGCCGACTCCTGCCCCAAGCCGTGACGGCCGCGACCCGACATAGGGCCGCCCGTCGCGGGCCCGCCGGCCGTCAGGGAGCGGCCTCCACGTGAGCACCTTCGACCTGAGCAGCGGCCCGAACAGCCGGTCCGGCGACCAGCCGCCCACCGGTGTACCCGCCGACCGCGCCTCCTCCCGGCGCCGGGGCAACACCACCATCTCCCCGCAGGGCACGCCCAACCGGCGCAACACCGAGCTGGCCATGCTGGCCTTCGCGGTGGTGCTGCCGGTCCTCGCGTACGCCAACGTGGGCCTCGCCATGGACGGCACGCTGCCGACCGGCATGCTCGGCTACGGCCTCGGCATGGGGGCGCTCGCCCTGGTCGCGCACCTGCTGATGCGCCGCTTCGCGCCGTACGCGGACCCGCTGATGCTGCCGATCGCCACCCTGCTCAACGGGCTCGGCGTGGTGATGATCTGGCGGCTCGACAAGGCCGGGAAGCTGCTGCACAGCAACTACCCGGCGGCCGCCAACCAGTTGATGTGGTCGGCCCTCGGGGTCGCGTTCTTCATCGTGGTGATGGTCTTCCTGAAGGACCACCGGGTCCTCCAGCGCTACACGTACATCTCGATGGCGGCGGCCCTGGTGCTGCTCGCCGCACCGGCCTTCTTCCCGGAGCGCAAGGAGGACCTCGGCGCCAAGATCTGGATCCGGATGGGCGCCTTCTCGATCCAGCCCGGCGAGTTCGCCAAGATCATCCTGACCGTCTTCTTCGCCGGCTACCTGATGGTGAAGCGCGACGCCCTGGCCCTGGCCAGCCGCCGCTTCATGGGCCTGTACCTGCCGCGCGGCCGCGACCTCGGCCCCATCATCGTGATCTGGCTGCTCAGCCTGCTGATCCTGATCTTCGAGAACGACCTCGGCTCGTCCTTCCTGTACTTCGGCCTCTTCGTGGTGATGCTGTACGTCGCCACCGAGCGCACCAGCTGGATCGTCTTCGGTCTGCTGATGTCGGTGGGCGGCGCCGTCGCGGTCGCCTCCACCGCCAGCCACGTCAAGGTCCGGATCAACGCCTGGCTCGACCCGATGGCCGCGTTCGCGCCCAAGCCGCCGGTGGGCGCGACCGAGCAGATCGGCCAGTCGCTGATGGCGCTGGGCTCCGGCGGGGTGACCGGCTCCGGCCTCGGCCAGGGGCGCTCCTGGCTGATCGACTTCGCCGCCAAGAGCGACTTCATCCTCGGCTCCTTCGGCGAGGAGCTGGGCCTCACCGGCCTGATGGCGATCTTCATGCTCTACGCCCTGCTGATCCAGCGCGGCCTGCGCACCGCCGTCGCCGCCCGCGACCCGTTCGGCAAGCTCTTCGCCGTCGGCCTCTCCTCGGCGATGGCGCTGCAGGTCTTCGTGGTGGCCGGCGGCGTCACCGGCCTGATCCCGCTGACCGGTATGACCATGCCGTTCCTCGCCCAGGGCGGGTCCTCGGTGGTCGCCAACTGGGCCCTGGTCGCGATCCTGCTGAAGATCAGCGACAGTGCCCGCCGCCCGGGGGCGGAACCCGCTCCCGCCGCCGAGAACCAGGGGGGACAAGCCTCGTGAACAAGCCGATCCGCCGGGTCTCCATCTTCTGCCTCGTCCTGATCCTGGCCCTGATGGTGCGCACCAACTGGGTGCAGGGCGTCCAGGGCGAGGCCTGGGCCAACAACAAGAACAACAAGCGCCAGGTGTACGACCGGTACGCCCACCCGCGCGGCAACATCATCGTCGGCGGCCAGCCGGTCACCCAGTCCGACTTCGTGAACGGCCTGCGCTACAAGTACAAGCGCTCCTGGGTCGACGGCCCGATGTACGCACCGGTCACCGGGTACTCCTCGCAGTCCTTCGGCAGCAGCCAGCTGGAGCAGCTGGAGGACGGCATCCTGTCCGGCAGCGACGACCGGCTGTTCTTCCGCAACACCCTGGACATGCTGACCGGGGAGCCGAAGAAGGGCGGCGACGTGGTCACCACGATCAACGCCAAGGCCCAGAAGGCCGCGTGGGACGGCCTCGGCAACAAGAAGGGCGCGGCGGTCGCGATCGACCCGCGCACCGGCGCGATCCTCGCGCTGGTCTCCACCCCGTCCTACGACCCCGGCACCTTCGCCGGCGGCGACTCGGCCGACTCCAAGGCCTGGACGGACCTCAACGCGGACCCGAACAAGCCGATGCTCAACCGCGCGCTGCGCGAGACGTACCCGCCCGGCTCGACCTTCAAGCTGGTCACCGCGACCGCCGCGTTCGAGAACGGCCTGTTCCAGAACATCGACGACGCCACCACCACCCCCGAGCCGTACATCCTGCCGAACACCACGACGCAGCTGAAGAACGAGAGCCCCAACGAGCGCTGCGAGAACGCCACGCTCAAGTCCGGCATGGACCAGTCCTGCAACACGGTCTACGGCAAGATCGGCGTCGACCTGGGCAAGGACAAGCTGCGGGCGCAGGCCGAGAAGTTCGGCTTCAACAGCGCCGTGGACACCCCGGTCCGCTCCGAGAAGAGCGTCTACCCGAGCAACTCCAGCCCGGACGGCACCGCGATGGACGCGATCGGCCAGCACGACACCCGGGCCACCCCGCTGCAGATGGCCATGGTCTCGGCCGCCATCGCCAACAACGGCTCGCTGATGCAGCCCTACCTGGTCGACCAGGAGCGCTCCGCCTCGCTGACCACCATCTCCAAGCACACCGAGAAGCAGTTCTCCCAGCCGATGAGCCCGGCCACCTCCGCGAAGCTGCAGGAGATGATGGTGTCGGTGGTCGAGAACGGCACCGGCAAGAACGCCAAGATCCCGGGCCTGACGGTCGGCGGCAAGACCGGTACCGCACAGCACGGCGAGGACAACGCCGGGCTCCCCTTCGCCTGGTTCACCTCCTGGGCCAAGACCGCCGACGGCCAGTCGGTCGCGGTGGCGGTCGTGGTCGAGGACGGCTCCAACAACCGTGACGGCATCAGCGGCGGCCGGCTGGCCGCTCCGATCGCCAAGGCGGTGATGCAGGCCGCGCTCGGCAAGTAGGAGCCCGGCCGTCGCGAGTGAGTGGAATGTCACGATCGGCACCCCCGTCCGGATACCGGTCTGATATCGGCCTACGGTCGACTCGGGTCCGACGTGGTGCGACCGGTAGCGTATCCGCAGCAGCGGGTGTACCCGTTGCCGCCCGCGAGGCGCCTCACGACCCGGTTCGCAGAACCATCCGGGGCCCGGACGGCGTCCCTCAGAGCGTGCGGGGACACCTACGTCACAACCTCACCGGCGGGTGAGGGAGAGGGTCGGAACTATGGAAGAGCCTCGTCGCCTAGGCGGCAGGTACGAGCTCGGCGGCGTCCTCGGACGCGGCGGCATGGCCGAGGTGTACCTCGCCCATGACACCCGGCTCGGCCGTTCCGTCGCAGTGAAGACGCTCCGGGCCGACATGGCCCGGGATCCGTCGTTCCAGGCCCGCTTCCGCCGTGAGGCACAGTCCGCGGCGTCGCTGAACCACCCCGCCATCGTCGCCGTGTACGACACCGGCGAGGACTACATCGACGGCATCTCCATCCCGTACATCGTGATGGAGTACGTCGAGGGGTCCACCCTGCGCGAGCTGCTGCACTCCGGCCGCCGGCTGCTGCCGGAGCGCGCGCTGGAGATGACCATCGGCATCCTCCAGGCCCTGGAGTACTCGCACCGGGCCGGCATCGTGCACCGCGACATCAAGCCCGCGAACGTGATGCTGACCCGGCAGGGCAACGTCAAGGTCATGGACTTCGGCATCGCCCGCGCGATGGGCGACGCCGGGATGACCATGACGCAGACCTCCGCCGTCATCGGCACCGCCCAGTACCTCTCGCCGGAGCAGGCCAAGGGCGAGCAGGTCGACGCCCGGTCCGACCTCTACTCCACCGGCTGCCTGCTGTACGAGCTGCTGACCGTCCGGCCGCCGTTCGTCGGCGACTCCCCGGTCGCGGTGGCCTACCAGCACGTCCGGGAGGAGGCGCAGCCGCCGTCCGTCTTCGACCCCGAGGTGCGGCCCGAGGTCGACGCGATCGTGCTGAAGGCGCTCGCCAAGGACCGCGACTACCGCTACCAGAGCGCCGACGAGATGCGCGACGACATCGAGCGCTTCCTCGACGGCCTTCCGGTGGCCGCCGCCCAGCAGGCCGCCGCGTACGGCATGGGCGCCGGCGCCGGGTACGGCTACGACCAGAACGGCTACCCGCAGCACGACCCGTACGGCCAGACCAACATGCTGCCGCAGCAGCCCGGCGGCGGGCCGACCACGGTCCTGCCGCAGGCCTCCGCGCAGCCCGGCTACGGCCAGCAGGCCGGCTACCCGGACAACGGCTACGGCCAGAACTACCAGGGTGCCCCGGGCGGCGGCAACGACGGCTACGACGACGGCTACGGCCGGGGCGGCGGCCGGCGCGGCGAGGAGCCGCCGAAGAAGAGCAACACCTCCTGGATCGTGCTGGCCGTCGCGGCCGTGCTGGTCCTGGTCGGCACCTTCTTCGTGGCCCAGGCGATGTTCGGCGGCAAGGACCAGGGCAAGAAGGAGGCCGCCAAGGTCACCGCGCCCAACCTGGTCGGCAAGACCCTCGCCGAGGCCAAGAGCCTGGCCGCCGCGGCCGGTCCCAAGCTGGTGGTGACCGAGGGCGAGAAGATCGCCTGCCCGGACACCGCCGTCAAGAAGGACCAGGTCTGCACCCAGAACCCGGCGGCCGCCGGCCCGATCGCCGAGACCGCCACCATCACGGTGCAGCTCTCCTCCGGCCCGGCCAAGACGAGCGTGCCGAACGTGGTGGGCAAGACCAAGGAGGCGGCGACGAAGGCGCTCGCCGACGCGGGCTTCACCAATGTCGTCCCCGAGTACAAGGACGACGACAACGTCCCGGTGGAGCAGGTCATCTCCCAGGACCCGGCGGGCGGCGCCCCCGGCGACCCGACGGCCACGGTCAAGCTGTTCGTCTCCCAGGGCAAGGCCAAGGTCGCGGTCCCCAACGTGGTCGGCCAGCAGAAGGAGGCCGCGCAGGCCGCGCTGGAGGGCGCCGGCTTCCAGGTCGACGCCTCGAAGACCACGCAGACCACCGACCCGACCAAGGTCAACACCGTCGCCTCGCAGTCGCTCCCGGCGAACAGCAAGGCCCCGACCAACTCGAAGGTCGTCCTGACCGTCTTCAAGGCGCCGGACAAGGCCCAGGTCCCGCCGCTGCAGAACGTCCCACTGAAGGACGCCATCAAGCAGCTGCAGGCGCTCAGTCTGGGCTACACCGTCATGGTGGGCCCGCAGGACCCGAACGCCATCGTGATGTCCTCGATGCCGGGGGCCGGCACCCTGGTCGACCCGAACACCTCGATCAGCCTGATCACCAAGGCGGCCGAGCCGACCAAAGGGCCCGATACCCCCACCAATCCCACACCCTCCAACACCAAAGGGGGGGACCACCCCTAAGCCCTGGTTCCCCTGGTTCTGAGGTGAACCCGAGGGGCCCGTCGCAACCGGTGCACACCGGCCCGCGACGGGCCCCTCGGGCGTTCTCCGCGGCTTTCCCGGCCCTGCCCCGGCCGGGGCCCCCGGTAGCCGCCCACGGCCGCTCAGGACGCCTTCCGGGCCTCCCGGGCGGCCCGGGCGGCCCGGGGGGGTCAGCCGTGCCGCAGCTCGGGCGGCAGGGTCCGTTGGGCGTCCACCGGGTCGGCCCGGACGAGGCTTCCCCAGACCGCCATCCGGTAGCGCGAGGTGTAGACCGGCGTACAGGTCGTCAGGGTGATGTACCGCCCGGGGGCCTGGTAGCCGGAGCCCTTCGGGACGGGCGCGACGATGCCGGTGTCGTACTTGGAGGTCTCCGGCAGGGTGCTGTCGACCCGGTAGACGTACCAGGTGTCCTTGGTCTCCACCACGACCGCGTCGCCCTTGTGGACGGCGTCGAGGTCGTGGAACTTCGCTCCGTGGCCGTCCCGGTGGGCGGCCAGCGCGAAGTTGCCGCTCGCGTCCCAGGGCATCGCGGCGCGGTACGGCTGCTCGTACACCCCGGCGACGCCCTCGGCCAGGGTGGCGGTGTCGGTGCCCATCCGGATCAGCACCTGGAAGTCCCGGCCCATCGCCGGGACGTGCAGGAAGCCGACGGCCTCACCGGTCGCGAGGGGCGGGGGCACCGCGGTGGGCGAGGCGGGCGCGGGCGACCCGGCGGCCGGGGCGGGTACCGGGATCGGGACGGGAGCGACCGCAGGGGTGCTGGGGGCGGTCGCCCAGGCGTCGCGCAGGCGGTCCGCGGCCTGGGCCGCGGAGCGGTCCGCCAGGACGTCCGTCCACCAGAGCGAGTAGGCGACGAACAGCCCGAGCACCAGGCCGAGGGTGATCAGCAGCTCGCCGAAGAGGCCGAGCGCGGCCAGTGCCCGGCCCCGGCCCCGGCGGCGGGCGGGCGGGGGCGGCGG
This sequence comes from Kitasatospora sp. NPDC052868, assembly GCF_044547105.1. Lineage (NCBI taxonomy): Bacteria > Bacillati > Actinomycetota > Actinomycetes > Kitasatosporales > Streptomycetaceae > Kitasatospora > Kitasatospora sp. NPDC052868. The sequence continues at coordinate 181,117 of NZ_JBITZW010000014.1, forward strand.
AAAGGCCTCCTCCGCCGGGTCGCCGGACTGCGCACCACTCACCTGGGTCACCTGTTCTCCCCGTCTGCCTGGACGCCTCCACCGGACGGCGGGCGTCCCCCGTCGCCAGGACCGGTCCGGTCGATCTTGACGGATCGACCGTGCCGGGTCCACGACCCGGGTCCGCGCACCGAGGCGCGGACCGGTCCTAGCCGACCGTGAGGCCGGGCGGCTTGCCCTGGCTGCGCGGCCGCTCCTCGGTCATCTTGCCAAAGAGGATCAGCCGGGCCTTGGAACTGAACTCCGGAGTGCAGGTGGTCAGGGTGATGTACCGGCCGGCCTGGTTGTACCCCGAGCCGCTGGGGACGGGCTTGATCACGCTGACGTTCGACGGCGGGGTCTCCGGGATCCCGCCGGTGATCTCGTAGGTGTAGTAGGCGGTCGCCGTCTCCACCACGATCTTGTCGCCCTTGGTCAGCTGGTTGATGTGCCGGAACGGCTCGCCGTGGGTGTTGCGGTGCGCGGCCAGCGCGAAGTTGCCCGCCTTGTCGGCCGGCATCCCGGTGCCGCTGTAGTGGCCCACCAGGCCCTTGTCGAGCACCGCCGGCTTGGAGGTGCCCTCGGCGATCGGGAACTTCAGGCCGAGCTTCGGCAGATGGATGATCGCGAAGCCCTTGCCCGGCTCGAACACCTCCGGCTTGGGCGGGCCGGGAGCGGGTGCGCCGGGCGCGGCGGCGGGCGCCGGCTGGGCCGCGTCGAACTGGTGCTCAAGCTGGTTGCGGGCGCCGTCGGCGGCGGCGTCGGCCTGCACGTTCGTCCACCAGAGCTGGTAGGAGACGAAGAGCAGCATCACCAGGCCCAGCGTTATGCACAGCTCGCCGACCATCCGGGCGGCCACCACGAACAGCGACTCCTTGGGGCGTGCCGCGGCCCCGGCCGCCGCCCTGCCGCCCGCCCGCCGGCGCCCGTTGCCGGAGCGCACCGCCATCCGCCCCTGCGCGGCGCGGCGGCGCTCGGCCCGCCCGCCGGTCGGCGGCGCGTCCTCGCGCAGCTGCGGCAAGCGCAGCTGAAGCGTCTGGTCGGCCAGCCAGGGGTACTCGGGCGGCTGCGGGTCGGCCGGCCCGGGCGGCGCGGCCGGGTCGTAGACGCCCCAGCCGTCCTCGGCCGTGCCGCTCTCCCCGGAGTGGGCCTGCTGCCCCGGGTACGGCTGGTAGTGCTGCCCGCCGTACTGCTCGGCGTGCTGTGCGGCGGGCTGCCCGCCGCGGCCGTGCGGATCGCCCCCGTACTGGTCCGCCCCCGGCTGGTAACGCCCCTCCGGGCGCACCGCGGTCACGCGCTCAGCCCCGACCGATCACCGGGGCGAGCCCCGCCGAACGGCCCACCGCGTGCGGATCGCCGCACTCGGCCAGCCAGTTGGCGAGCATCCGGTGCCCGCCCTCGGTGAGCACCGACTCCGGGTGGAACTGCACGCCCTCCACCAGCAGCTCCCGGTGGCGCAGGCCCATGATCACGCCGCTCTCGGTGCGGGCGGTGACCACCAGCTCCTGCGGCACGGTGGCCGGCTCGACCGCCAGCGAGTGGTACCTGGTCGCGGTGAGCGGCGAGGGCAGGCCCTCGAACACCCCGCCGTCCTCGTGCTCGACCGGCGAGGTCTTGCCGTGCAGCAGTTCCGGCGCACGGCCGACCACCGCGCCGTACGCCACCGCGATCGACTGCAGGCCGAGGCAGACGCCGAACACCGGCAGCCCGATCCGTGCGCAGTGGTGCACCATCTCGATGCAGACCCCGGCCTCCTCCGGCGCCCCCGGCCCGGGCGACAGCAGCACCCCGTCGAACCCGGCCCCGCCGTCGCGGCGCACCGCGTGATCGACCGTCACCTCGTCGTTGCGCACCACCTCGCAGGTGGCGCCGAGCTGGTAGAGGTACTGGACCAGGTTGAAGACGAAGCTGTCGTAGTTGTCGACGACCAGGATGCGGGGCGGCGAGGTCAGCTGGGTGGTCATTCGGACGCTATCTCCGTGGGATGCGGGGACGGGGAGGAGGAGCAGGGCCGCCGGGTCAGCCGGCGGCGCCGTCACCGCCGTCCACTGTGACGTCGCCGAAGGGCAGTAGCGGTTCCGCCCACGGGAAGACGTAGGTGAACAGGAGGTAGACCACCCCCAGGACGAGGAGCAGCGAGATGACGGCCCGGACCAGGGAGTTCCCCGGAAGATGGCGCCAGATCCAGCCGTACATGGTGCTCCCTCGACGTAACGGACTGGGGTCAAGAGTAGACCCGTGATCCGGGCCCGGGCGGCGGGCCGCCGCTACTGCCCGCCGGCCGAGCGCAGGTCCGCCGTGCCGGAGTAGCCGGGCACCGTCAGCTCGCCGCTCTCCTGGACCTTCCAGCCCAGCCCGTAGGCCTGCACGTACTTGAGGTAGGTGCGGATCGTCGGGTCGCCGTCCACCGCCGCCCGCAGCGCGTCGGTGCGGCCCACCGCCTTGACCACGTAGGGCGGCGAGTAGACCCGGCCCTGCAGCAGCAGGGTGTTGCCGACGCAGCGGACGGCGCTGGTGGAGATCAGCCGCTGGTCCATCACCTGGACGCCCTCGGCGCCGCCCCGCCACAGCGCGTTGACCACCGCCTGGATGTCCTGCTGGTGGATGACGAGGTCGTTCACGCCCGGCTCGGGCACCCCGGGGATGCGCGCGGTCGCGTTCGGCGGGGCGTCGTTCAGGGTGACGGTCAGACCGGGCCCCTGCAGCGGCTCCAGCGCGGCGGCCTGCTGGAGGGCGTCGAGCCGGGCGGCGTCCGCCGGGCTCTGGCCCTGCTGCTCGGTGAGCTGCTGGGAGTGCTCCTGGAGGTCGGCGAGCTGCGCCTGGGCCTGCTGGTTCTGCGAGCTGCGCTGACGTATCACGTCGCCGAGGCTCAGCAGGGAGTTGTCGGTGCGCAGATCGGTGCCGCGGGCGGTCTGTGCGCTGATGTAGAAGAGCAGTCCGGCCAGCGCGAAGACGGCGCAGGTCAGGGCACGGCCGACAATTCGGGTGCCGGAGGCACGGGTGCGGGCGGGCTGAGGGGGAATCGACAAATTAGGCACCGTACCCTTATCTACTTCAGACCCGCCGAGCCACTACGCTAACGGACGCCGGTGGCATGTGTGGGATCGGTCCCCACTGCTTTCCGGCACAGCCATCAATACTGCCGCCTCACCCCCCGCTGCACCCTGCGCGGTCTCACAGCGCATCGACAGGAGAGCTCCTCGTGCCGAAGTCTCGACTCCGCAAGAAGTCCGACTACACCCCGCCGACGACGGCCGTGGTGAAGATCAGCTCGGGCCGCAGCTGGGTGGCCCCCCTGATGCTGGCGCTGTTCCTGGTCGGCCTGGTGTGGATCGTCACCTACTACGTGACCAGTGGCAGCTGGCCGGTCGAGAGCTGGCGGAACTGGAACATCCTGGTGGGCTTCGGCTTCATCGCCGCGGGGTTCGGCGTCTCCACCCAGTGGAAGTAGCTCCGGGCGCGGTAGCCCCGGAGCGCACCGTGCCGGCGGGTACGCCGAGCACGTCGAGCGCCTGAACACACCGGACATCCGAGCGCGTCCGCACCGCCCCGGCCCGACCGCCGGGGCGGTGCGCCGTGCCGTCCGGGCCCGGCTTCCACGGCGGTGAGGGTGTGGACCCGGCTGCGGTCGGATCGTCCGCCCATCCCGTTATCGCGTTTATCCACATGGTTATCCACACTGGGGAAAAGTCCCCACAGCCTGTGGATAACCCGGGGCCGGCGCGCATTCCAGATCCCCGTACGCGCTCCCCCGTACGCCGGATACGCACAGCAGGACACGCGTAGAACAATCGTCCACACCGGGCCGGACACACCGGCTGTGCACAACTCCCCACCCGCTGTGGACAAACGCGCGGTCGCGTCACCCGCCGTAGCGGGCCGTTCCGACCAGCACCATCACCAGCACCACGGCCAGCATCCCGAGCAGGGTCAGCCCCTGGACGGCCTTCCGGCTCTCCCGCGGGGCGTACATCAGCCCGATCGCGGTCAGCGTCCCGGCGACCAGTCCGCCCATGTGCGCACGCCAGTCGATCCCGGGCACCGAGAACGTGACGATCAGGTTGAACACCAGCAGCGCGACCACCGGGCCCAGTGGCGTCCTGGTCCGCCGGTACATCACGGCGGTGGCGCCGAACACCCCGAACACCGCCCCGGAGGCCCCCAGCGAGTTCATGAAGCCGCCGGCCACCAGGAAGGCGAAGGCGCTCCCGGCCAGGCCGGAGAGCAGGTAGAGCGCGAGGTAGCGCAGCCGCCCGAGGGCCGCCTCCAACGGCGGGCCCATCACCCAGAGCACCACCATGTTGGTGGCGACGTGCCACGGCGCGGTGTGCAGGAAGGCCGCGGTCAGCAGCCGGTACCACTGGTCGGGACCGGCCGCGACACCGTACGGGAAGCCGGTGATCTGCGGGCCGACGCTGAACAGCGAGAGGTCCTCGGCCAGCCACGGGGTGAGCACGTAGGCGGCCAGCACGAAGACCACCAGGTTGATCCCGACCAGGATCCTGGTGACCAGCCCGCCGTCGGCGGTCAGCTGCCCGCCGAAGCGGGTGGTCGCCCGCCGCACCTCGCGGTGGCCGCCGGCGACGCACTCCGGGCAGTGGAAGCCCACCGAGGCGCTCACCATGCACTGCGGGCAGATCGGCCGTCCGCACCGGCTGCAGCCGATGCCGGTCTCCTGGTCCGGGTGCCGGTAGCAGCCGGGCAGCCCTGAACCGCCGTCGGCCCGCGGAGGGCGGTCGGCCGGAGGCCTGGGCTCGTCCGGGAGCATCAGCGGGTTCCCCTTCCCGTACGCGATCCCGGCGGCGCCCCGCCGAACGGAGTACCACCGGGATCGTCAGCGTACTGCGACCGGATCAGGCGCGGGTGATCTCCACCGACTCGATCCGGATCTCGTCCAGCGGGCGGTCCTGGCCGCCGGTCGGGGCCGAGGCTATGGCGTCCACGACCTTGCGGCCGGCCTCGTCGGCGACCTCGCCGAAGATGCTGTGCTTGCGGTTCAGCCAGTCGGTCGGCACCACGGTGACGAAGAACTGCGAGCCGTTGGTGCCCGGGCCGGAGTTGGCCATCGCCAGCAGGTACGGGCGGTTGAAGGACAGCTCCGGGTGGAACTCGTCGGCGAACTTGTAGCCCGGGCCGCCGACACCGACGCCCAGCGGGTCGCCGCCCTGGATCATGAAGCCGGAGATCACGCGGTGGAAGATCGTGCCGTCGTAGAGCGGGCTCTTCGAGACGGCGCCGGTGCCCGGGTGGGTCCACTCCTTGCTGCCCTCGGCGAGCTCCACGAAGTTGGCCACCGTCTTCGGGGCGTGGTTCGGGAACAGCTTGATCTTGATGTCGCCCTTGTTGGTCTTGAGGGTGGCGAACAGTTCCTCGGCCACTGGAGTGCCTTCCTGTCTACGTCAGTAACACCGGGAATCATCCCACGCCCCCTGCGGCCCACCCCGGCCACCGCCCTCCCCACCGGGCTCCCCACCGTCCTCCCCCGCTACCGCGCGTGGCCCACTCCGGAGTGCCGGTGGGCGAATCAGGATGCATGATCAGCATTCAGGTGGATATGTGCATATAGGACGCCACCGAGGAGGAGAGACTCGTGACCCGTTTGGACTCAGCTCGTGAGACGGCCGGAAAGACCCGGGACACCCTCGCGCCCTACGCCGCCACCGCCAAGGACACCGCGGTGCACCTCGCGGACGGCGCGAAGCAACGACTGGGCCCCGCCCTGGACTCGATCGGTCCGAAGGCCTCCCAGGCCGCCCACGGCGTGCGCGTCCAGTACGACCGGCGCATCGCCCCGCAGCTCGGTCACGCCTTCGCCAGCCTGCCGCCCGACGCCCAGGAGAACGTCCTCAAGGCCGTGCACCGCACCCAGGAGGCCGCACTGGCCGCCCGCCACTCCGCGGCCCGCGCCGCCGACCAGGCGCGGGCCACCGTCGGCCCGCGGGTCACCTACGTGGTCGACGGGGCCCGCTCGACCGTCGTCCCCGCCGCCCAGGAGGCCCAGATCCGCGGCGCGGCCGCACTGACCGCCCTGCACGGCCACGTCACCTCCGCGGAGATCGGCGACCTCGCCGCCAGGAACCGCCGCAAGGAGCAGCGCAACGGCTGGGCCACCGGCCTCGCCGTGGCGGGCGCCCTGGCGATCGGCGGCGGCATCCTGATCTGGCAGTGGTGGCGCCACCAGGGCGACCCCGAGTGGCTGGTCGAGCCGTCGTCCGCCCTCGACCCGGAGAACGGCTCGCAGAACTCCCCCGCGGGCGGCTCCGCCGGCGCTCCGGCGGCCCATACCGGCGGTGCGCACGCCGCGAGCGCCGACACCGCCGCGGACGCCCCGGTGAACGGCTCGGCCGCCGCCTCGGCCCAGGCCGGCACCCCCGCGCCCGACCCCGCGCCCGACAAGCCAGGCTCCGACGACGAGCGCCCCAAGCCGCACGACCCCCGCAAGCCGCACTGACCGGCCGTCCGGACAGTGCGCACAGCCCGGACAGCCCGGACAGCAGAACGGCCGCCGGCCCTGGATCCAGGGTCGGCGGCCGTTGCCGCATCGTGAAACTGTGGAGCTTAGGAGACTCGAACTCCTGACATCTGCCTTGCAAATTCGTTCGACCCGAATCGGAAGCTGCTGACACTCCTTCAAGGGCCGCTCCGCCTGGTCGCCAACGGTCGCCGCAGACCGCTGGCGTTCGCTGGCGTTGGTGTCAGGAAGTGATGTCGGAGAGTGCGTCTACATCGGTCGTGGTCTGGTCTGTGAAGGCGTGCTCAGCCGGGAGGGCGGCGCGCTGAGCCAGCCAGCCCGACACCCGAGGACCACCGTTCACGGCTCCCCCCTCCTGCACCGTCCGGACGTAGTTGAAGCCATGGTCCAGGTAGTACTGGTGAAGCCGCTCATTGGTGGTCCAGGCGTCCAGCCTGAGCCACCCGGCACCATCGCGCGCAGCCCGCTCACCCGCCCAGTTCAGCAGCCGCCCGCCCAGGTCCTGCCCCGCGTACGAGCGCGACACCGTGAGCTTGTTGATGTAGCGGGCCGGTTCGGCCAGCTCAGCATCCGTCCAGAGGCCATCCTCTGCCTCTGGGGTGAGGGTTATCGTCCCGGCCGTCTCCGCGCCGTCACGCAGCATGAAGACCACCCCGGCCTCTATGGTCGCCAGCAGCTTGTCAGCCGGGTAGTCCCGGCTCCACTGGTCGATGCCCCGGGCGTTCAGCCAGGAAGCTGCCTCACGGCGAGCCGCCAGCAGGTAGTCCAGGTCCGCCGGACCGGCGGTCTCAATGATCACTGGGCATCACCGCGCGCCGCCAGGTCCCCGATCTCGTAGTTCATGTGGTTCAGGTCCCCTCGGAGCGTCGTGATGGTGCAGCGGACCGGTTTGTCCGCCGAGTACCCGATTCGACGCCAGATGAGCACCGGGATGCCGGCGCCGATCTGAAGCAACCGGGCCTCCTCGGGAGTCGGCATCCGGGTGGAGATGTCGTCGTGATAGCCGACCTGTTCGACGCCGAGCCCCGCCAGGTAGCGGGTGGTCCCTTCGTCGATGTCCCCCGGCTGCGCCAGCCTCGGAGCCATCTCTAGCAGCCACATCGGGTAGTTGGTGGCTTGGGTCGACCATGGCACTCCGTCGACGTAGCGGTGGCAGAAGCGCAGGACCGTGGTGTCCCCCTCCGAGATCCCCAGCTGTTCGGCCACCTCGGCACGGGCGGGCTGCATCTCAACCCGGAAGTCCTGGTGCGGCCGTCGGCCGGCCTGAGTCACATCGGTGCTGTACGCGTCCCCGTTCTGGGGGAACGTCAGGTTCTCGAACCGAGAGGCGTTCAGGCTGAAGACCTCGTGCGACCTGACCTCGTAACCCAGCCCCTGGCTAGACGTGATCAGGCCCTCGGTCACCAGCACGTTCAGGCCCGAGCGAACCGTGTTCCGCGATGCATCGAAGCGCTCGCAAAGGTCGCGCTCAGAGGGCAGGCGGGCGCCGGGCGGGAAGACCCCCGAGGTGATCTCAGTCCGAAGGGTGTCGGCTACGCGACGGTACAGCGGCTGCGGGCTCATGCATCCATCATGACGCATCCAGTCAACTGGTCCCTACATGTTGGACCAGAGGACTTGACGACTGCCCTGAGTAACGGCACCATCATGTTCAGCAGCTTGTACCTACCAGTTGAGCCAGAGGTTCAACAGGGACAAGATGTGCTCTGAACTGCCCAAACACGCAGTGGAGCGGCGCCCATCCGCCAAGAAAGCCGC
>NZ_JBITZW010000015.1:0-171629 GCF_044547105.1 Kitasatospora sp. NPDC052868
GCCACCCGCTACGAGAAGACCGCCACCGTCTTCCGGGCCGGACTCCACATCGCCGGCATCTTCATCTGGTCCGCCCGCTGATCCAAAAGAAAGACTCTAGGTGCCGCCCGGCCCTCACGGGTCGCCGCACACCCCACGCCGCCTCGGGCCCCACCGGCTCGGGGCGTCCCTGTTGCCGGGTCCGGCACGGCCCACGGCCCGGCACGGCCCACGGGCAACCGCGGCCACCCGGGCGGGGCGCGAAGTGCCGGCGGCGCAATGCCAGGCAGGAGCCCAGATCGTCACAGGACGGCAACAGATGGCCGCCCATCGCAGCCCAGGCCGGGCGCAGTGGCGTGATGACCATCAGTGGACCTTCGGCACCTTGGCGCCCCTGTGTCCGCGTGGAAGGCTAACGCCGGAGTATTCATCAATTTGCCCGATTTGACCGGTACGGCCCAATGGCCCCAAGGAGTACCCGGCCAGCGGCACCAGGGGAGACCATGACCAGCATCTCGCGCAGGACCATGCTCAGCGCCACCGCCGCCACCGCGGCTCTCGGTGCGGTCGCGGCCTGTTCCGGCGGCGGATCGAGTTCAGGGTCGAGTTCGTCCCCGACACCCGGCGGCAGCACCAGCGCCGGCGGTGCCGGGCAGACGGGGACGCCCGACCCGACGAAGAGCGGGGTCAAGGGGACGCCCATCGGGGACGGCTCCACCTCCGACACCGGACCGCAGCCGAACCAGCCGAAGGCGGAGAAGCTCAAGCCCGGCGAGCGGCCGCCGCAGTTCGTGGTGTTCTCCTGGGACGGCGCCGGCGGCACGGACGACGGCCAGTTCCCCCGCTTCCTGAAGCTGGCCCAGGAGCACAAGGCCTCGATGACCTTCTTCCTCTCGGGGATATACACCCTCCCCAAGGGCAAGTCCGACCTGTACCACCCGCCGAAGCACTCGGTCGGCGCCTCCGACATCCCGTACCTCTCGGACGGCGCGGTCAAGAGCACGCTCAAGCTCATCAGCCAGGCCTGGCTGTCCGGCCACGAGATAGGCACCCACTTCAACGGCCACTTCTGCTCGACCCGCTCGGACGGCAACGGCGTCAACAAGTGGTCCCCCGAGGACTGGGAGAGCGAGATAGAGCAGGCCGTCTCCTTCGTGACCCAGTGGCGGACCAACACCGGGTTCACCGACGTCGACCCGCTGCCCTTCGACTACAAGAAGGAGCTGATCGGCGGCCGCACCCCGTGCCTCGAAGGCCAGAAGGCCCTCCTGCCGACGGCGGCCAAGCTGGGGTGGCGGTACGACGCGAGCTCCCCCGGCGGTCAGCAGATATGGCCGCAGAAGGTGCAGGACGGCAAGATCTGGGACTTCCCGCTGCAGAGCATCCCGTTCCCCGGGCACACCTTCCAGGTGCTCTCGATGGACTACAACATCCTGGCCAACCAGTCGGCCGGCAGCACCAAGGGCGACCCGGCCAAGTACAACGACTGGCGCACCCAGGCCCGGGACGCCTACCTGGCCGGGTTCAACCGCGCCTACGAGACCAACCGCGCGCCGTTCTTCATCGGCAACCACTTCGAGCAGTGGAACGGCGGGATATACATGGACGCCGTCGAGGAGACGCTCAAGGCCGTCGCGGACAAGCCGGACGTCCGCCTGGTGTCCTTCCGGCAGCTGGTGGACTGGTTGGAGGCGCAGGACCAGTCCGCACTGCGCAAGCTGCGCTCGCTGAACGTCGGCCAGGCGCCGACCGGCGGGTGGGAGGGGTTCCTGGGGGCGGCCGGCTGACCGGCCACCCCGGCCAAGCGGGGCGGGGCGGGCCCTGTCGGCTGTCCGGGGCGGGCCCTGTCAGCCGGTGACGGGTCCTTCGCCGAGCAGGCCCCGCACCACCGCCCCGGCCCCGGCCCGGCTCCAGAGGATCGAGTAGTGGTTGGTGTCCGGCACGAGCGATGCCGTCACCACGCGGGCCGGGTCCAGGCCTGCGGCGGCGATCCGCTTGCCGTCGTAGAGGCCCTGCGGTTCGTCGAGCAGACCGCGTTCCGCCCACAGCAGCTCACCGGGGCACGGCAGCCGGTGCACGGCGGCACCCGCCTCCTGGTCCAGCAGGACCTGGGCCCCGTCGGTCCGGACGGCCTCCAGCACACAGGACGAGCGCAGCTCGGGCTCGGTGCCGACGAGGTCGCGCTGGGTGTAGGCGTCGATCTCGTCCGACCAGTCGGCACCGAAGGCCGGGTGCTGCTGCCAGAAGGCTCGATAGGCCTCCCGGTCCGGGAAGGTCATCGAGAGCCGCGCGAGCGCCGGTCCGAGCACGGCGGCCAGGGCGTCCTCCTCGCGGACGCCCTCCGGCCGGGGGAAGCCGACCCCGCCGTCGACCAGCACCACCCGGCTGACGAGCTCCGGGTGGCGAACCGCCGCGAGCGCCGTGATCCAGGCCCCCATGGAGTGGCCGGCGACGACGGTCGGGCCCAGGTCGAGCGCGGTGATCAGCTCGGCGACATCGTCCGCGTGCCGGGCCAGTCCGTACGGTCCCTCCACGTCGCGGCTGGCTCCGCGTCCGCGCAGATCGGGGGCGAGCAGGGTGGCGCGCCCGGCCAGCCTGCGAGCGACCTCGAACCAGGCGAGGCCGTTGGCGGTGATGCCGTGCACCGCCACGACGGTCGGGGCCCCGGGCACGGTGGCGGGCCAGCGGAGAACGGCCAGGTCCCCACCGGGAACGGGGACGGTCAGCAGCTCGGGGTGCGGCGACGGATTGCTCACGCGGGGCTACCTCCTGTGGGACGGGCGGGGTGGGAGCCGGCCCGGCCGCCGAGCCGGGCCGAACGGTTGGAGCGGGCGGCGCGAATCCGGGCGGGCAGCCTGGCCAGGCCCCCGGGCAGGAGGTAGACCACGGCGACGAAGAGGCCGCCCAGCAGGAAGAGCGGCTGCGAGAGCGGGACCCGCAGCACGGCGGGCAGGTCGGCGATGGCCGCGGAGTTGGCGAGGTCGCCGAGCCGGTGGCCGGCCCAGGTGTAGAGGACGCCGCCGAGCAGCGGCCCCCATCGGGTGCCCGAGCCGCCGAGCACGACCATGACCAGCAGCGAGAGCGTGGCATCGGAGGTGGCGGCCTGCGGTGTGGCACCACCGGTCAGCAGCAGGTAGACCACCCCGCCCACGGCGGCGAGCGCCCCGGCGAGGACGAAGGCGACCAGCTTGTAGCCGTAGGGCCGCAGTCCGAGCACCTCGACCCGGCGCTCGTTCTCCTTGATCCCCTCCCAGACCCGCCCGGTCGGCGAGCCGACGGCCCAGTGGACGGCGGCCACGGTGAGCACCAGGTAGGCGACGGCGATCCAGTAGAGGTTGGCGGTGTTCTCGATGCCGAGGAAGGCGGCGGGCAGCCGGTCGGCGGGCGCGGACCGGCCCTCCTCGCCACCGGTGATGCCGCCGGGGTTGCGCTGGACGAGGATCGAACCCGCCTGCGCGAAGGCCAGCGTGACCATGGAGAACCCGATACCGGTGACCCGGAGGCTGACCGAGCCCAGCAGCAGGGCCAGCACGACGGCACAGGCGACACCGAAGAGGGCCGCCGCGACGAAGGGGAGCCGGAGCTCCAGCATGGCGAGGTTGGTGGCGTAGAGACCGGTCGCGAAGTAGAGCGCGTGGCCGAAGGAGAGCAGTCCGGTCCGGCCGAGCAGGAGGTCGTAGCCGGTGGCAAGGGCCCCGTAGAGCAGGCACAGGGCGATGAGTTGGAGGCTTCCGGGGCTGCCGAGCGGGCCGTCGAGCAGTCCCGGGACGGGAAGCGCACTATAGGGGGCGACAAGGAGCACGATCAGCAGGGCGATCGGCCACCAGCGTAGCGCTCGGTGGATCGGTGTCGAGCGCTCAGTGAATGATTCACCTGTTCGAGGGATGGTGCGGGCCTTGTCCGCTCGTCCAGAATGGTCCTCGGCAGGGCTGGCGACAGTCCCCCCTGCCGAAGTGGCAGCGGTGTGGTCGGCCGCGGTGCCACCGGTGCCCGCGGTCGAGGTGTTGGTGCTCACGCGAGCCTCCCGGTGAGTCCGCGGGGTCGTACGAGAAGCAGTACGGCCAGGAGCACGACGACCGAGAGGTCGCCGAGCCCCGCAGCGGTGTAGTAGTTGGCGAACTGCTGGACGAGGCCCACACCCACCGAGGCCACCGCGGCTCCGGTGACGGAGCCCATGCCACCCATCACGACGACGACGAACGCGAAGATGAGCAGCCCGGTCCCCTGGCCGGGGTTGACCGAACCGAAGTAGAGGCCGCCGAGGGCTCCGCCGAGCGCGGCGGCCGCCCCACCGATGGCGAAGACGAGCGTGAACGCCTTGCGCACATCGATGCCGAGCGCGGTGACCATGGCCCGGTCCTCGACGCCGGCCCGGACGATCAGCCCGTAGCGGGTACGGGCGAGGAACAACCGAAGAGCGAGCAGGAGCAGCGCGGCCGCCCCCACGAGGACGAAGCGGTTGACCGGGACGGTCGCACCGAGCACGTGCCAGGTGCCGGAGAGCAGCGCCGGCTGGGGGTAGGGCCGGGCGTCCGCGCCCCAGATGCCCATCAGGAGGGCGGGCACGGCCAGCCCGACGCCGACGGTGGCAAGGATCTGGTCGCGTGGGCGGCTGTAGAGCGGCCGGATCAGGAAGAGCTCCAGCAGGACGGCGGCGGCCGTCCCGACCAGCGTGCCGAACGGCAGGGCGAGCCAGAAGGCGAGGCCGGCTTCCGTACCGGCCCACCAGGTGGCATAGGCGCCGATGGAGAGCAGGGCGCCGTGCGCGAAGTTGAGCACGTCCATCAGACCGAAGATCAGCGAGAGACCGGAGGCGACGAGGAAGTACAGGGCACCCAGCCCAAGTCCGGTACAGGCAAGGAGGACAACGGTGTCCATCAGGGGTTCACCTCCGCGGTGACAGCAGGAGCGGCCGGGGGCCGGCCGACCGTCGAGGGGCCTGCGGCCGGTCGGTGGCTGCCGACACCCAGCAGGCGGCGGGCGGCCTCCTCATCGGCCAGCAGTTCGGCGGTGCCGCCCTGGTGGGCGGTACGGCCGTCGGCCAGAACGGCACAGCTGCCGGCCAGGCGGCGGACGAGGGCGAGGTTCTGCTCGACCAGGAGAACGGGCACGGCCTCGGCCGCTCGCGCCAGCACGTCGGCCACCTCGGCGACGATCTTCGGCGCCAGGCCCTTGGTGGGTTCGTCGGCGATGATCAGCCGGTTTCGGTTCAGCAGGGTCCGGCCGATCGCCACCATCTGCTGCTGGCCGCCGGAGAGCGTTCCGGCCAACTGGCCCGCGCGCTGCTTGAGTTCGGGGAACAGTTCGTGAACGAGGTGGTAGGCGGGTTCGCCGGCGCGATCCCGCTCGGCGAGGCGGAGGTTCTCGGCCACGGTCAGGCCGGCGAAGATCCCCCGGTCCTCCGGGGCGTATCCGATGCCCTGGCGGGCCACCAGATGCGTTGGCAGGGAGGAGAGTTCCACACCGGAGAAGAGGATGCCGCCGGTACGCGGGACCAGGCCCATGATGGCCTTGACGGTGGTGGTCTTGCCTGCGCCGTTGCGGCCGAGCAGGGCGGTGACCCCGGTCGGCGCCACGTCGAGGTCGACCCCGTGAAGGATGTGCAGCCCGTCGACGACCACCCGGAGATCACGGACGGAGAGGAGGGGCCCGCCAGGTGGGGCGGGAGGCGCGGAGGACGGGACCGGTGCTGCGGCAGAGGGAGGGAGAAGAGGGGAGTCGCTCACAACGCCTCGCCCAGGTAGGCCTGCTGGACGGTGGCATCGGCCATGACGGCCTCCGGCGTGTCCAGCGCGAGCAGGGTGCCGTGGTGCATCACGGCAAGGCGGTCGGCCAGGCCGAGCAGGACGTCCATATGGTGCTCCACCATCAGTACGGTGCGGCCGAGGTCGCGGTGCACGGAGCGGATCAGTGCGGTGAGGGCCGGCACCTCCTCCGCACTGACACCGGCCATCGGTTCGTCCAGCAGGATGAGCCGCGGGTCGGATACCAGGAGGACGGCGAGTTCGAGCTTGCGCTTCTCACCATGGGAGAGGGAGCTCGCCAAGGCGTCCGCCCGGTGGCCGAGTTCGGTGCGTTCCAGGGTGTCGGCCACCTGGCCCGCGTAACGGTCGGCGCGGCGCCAGAACCGGTACGAGGCACGCGGCCCGGCGGCGGCCTGGGCCGCCAGGCGCACATGGTCGGCCACGGTCATGCCCGGCCAGAGGGAGGAGGTCTGAAAGGTGCGGCCGAGCCCGCGGCGCGCTCTGGCGTGCACCGCTTCGGCGGTGATGTCGGTGCCGTCGAGTTCCAGACTGCCGCGGCTCGCCGGGTAGATCCCCGAGATCAGGTTGAAGAGGGAGGTCTTGCCTGCACCGTTGGGGCCGATGAAGGCGATGAACTCGCCCTCGTCCACCGAGAGCGAGACGTCCTCGACGATCGGCACTCCGCGGACGGACCATCCGAGGTCGCGCAGTCGCAGTACCGGAGCACCCCCGGTGGGCGCTGCGGCGGAGGCGGCAGAGGATGCCCCGGTGGACACCGCAACGGACGGGTCGGCGGGTGGGGCGGCGCCTTTCGCGGCGGACGAGGAGACGGGACCGGCCACCCGGATCAGCCCGCCATCGGGGTGACCGGGGGCGCCACGTCGTCCGCGGCCAGCGTCCGCTCGACCGAGGGCTTGGCCGCCGCGCCGGTGCCCGTCAGCCGGACCTGGAACATCGGCTGGAGCAGGGCGTGGTCCTCGGCCCGAACCGTGGTCTTCCCCTTCACACCGTCGAAGCTCCAGCCCTCCAGCGCCTTGACCAGCGCCGAAGTGTCGTCGGCGGAGCCGTGGTTGGCCTCGATGGCGTGCACGATCATCTGGGCGGCGGTGAACCCGTCCGGGGTGAAGATGTCCGCCTTGCCGCCGGCGGCGGTGACGGCCTCCTCCATGGCCTTCTCCACCGGGGTGCCGGCGGCTCCGCCGAAGTAGTGGTTCAGGAAGGAGATCTTCTCGCCGGCCGCACCGAACAGCGGGTAGGACGCGGCGAGGTCGAGCCCGGTGACGACCTTGGTCTCGGCGAAGACGTCCTGCTGGTTCAGGGCCGTCCACAGGGCCGAGGAGCTGTCGCCGGCCCAGGCGACGAACAACAGGTCGGGCTTGGCCGACTTGGCCTGCGTCGCGAACGGGGTCAGGTCGGTGGCGCTCGGCGGGGCTAGCACCGCGTCGACCGTGGCGCCCTGGGTGCCGAGCACGGCCTTGACCGCGGCGACGTTGGCCTGCCCGAAGGCGTTGTCCTGGGCCAGCACGGTGACCTTCCGCCCCTTGGCGTCGCCGACGAACGAGGCCGCGGCCCTGATGTCCTGGTAGGACTGGCGGCCGGAGCGGAAGGTGTACTTGTTGAGTCCGGTGACCTTGTCGGCGGCGGCCGGACCGCTGATGAAGAGCACCTTGTTCTGGGCGGCGATCGGACCGACCTGAAGGGCCACACCCGAGGCGGTGGAGCCGGCCAGGATCTTGTGGCCCTTGCCGATCAGGTCCTTGGCGGCCGACACCGCCTTGGCCGGGTCACCGGCGTCGTCCTGCTCCTCGAACTCGATCGCGTGCCCGTCGACCGCCCCGGTGCCCTTGGTCGCATAGCTGAGACCGGCCTTGAACCCGTCCAGGTACTGCTTGCCGTACGCGGCGAGCGGCCCGGTCTTGGAATACACCACGCCGACCTTGACCGGGCTCTTGGAGCCGCTGCCACCATCGGCTGAGGAGGTGCCGGCGGTGCCGGCCTTGGCGCAGCCGGCGGCGAGCAGGACGCAGGCCGCGAGGGCGGCGAACCGGCGCCCCGGGCCGCGGCGTGCCCCGGACGGTCCCGCGGCCGCCAGGCTCCCGGCCGCCGGACTCCCGGGCGTCGAGAGCAGTGCCGACGCCGGTACCGCGGTCTCGGAGGCGGTCGTGGGGTGGGCTGTCGAGCTGCGCATGGCGACCGACTCCTGAGGGTGCTGTGGGGGTGGATGCCGGAACCGTAGGTGGGGGGCGCGGGCTGCGACATGTGCCCGGACGATGCATCAGCCCGGACCGCTGTGGGCCCGACCGCCATATTCACGGGTCGGCGCCGCGGTCTCGGCCGCTGGATGTGGGTGGTCGCCATGCGTCCGCGCCCGTGCGTGTCGGTGTGCGCCATGGCAGGAGCTCCCCGTCCTCGGTGACGGTGGTGGGGTGCGTCGGGCGGCCACCCCCGCTCCACACACCCGCCCCTCCCCTCGCTCCCGCCGGGCCACTCCCGCCCGGCCACTCCCGCCCGGCCACTTCCCCCGCGCCACTCCCCGGCTCAATCCCCCCTGCCCACTCCCACCACTCCCCCTCATGAGGTGACCCTTTGGACAAGGTCCTGGACTCCCCTGCCGACGCGGTCGGGGACATCCCCGACGGTGCGGTGCTGGCCGTCGGGGGCTTCGGCCTCTGCGGCATCCCCAGCACCCTGATCGGCGCGCTGGCGGCGACGGACGCCACCGGCCTGCGCGTGGTCTCCAACAACTGCGGGGTGGACGACTGGGGGCTGGGCCTGCTGCTGCGGGCCGGCCGGATCGCGCGGATGACCTCCTCCTACGTCGGCGAGAACAAGGAGTTCGCCCGGCAGTACCTCTCCGGCGAGCTGGAGGTGGAGCTGACCCCGCAGGGCACGCTGGCCGAGCGGCTGCGGGCCAGCGGGGCCGGCATCCCCGCGTTCTTCACCCCGGCCGGGGTCGGAACGCAGGTCGAGGAGGGCGGGCTGCCCTGGCGGTACGCGCCGGACGGTTCGGTGGCCCTGGCCTCGCCGCCCAAGGAGGTCCGGGAGTTCGGCGGCCGCCGGTACCTGCTGGAGGAGGCCATCACCGCCGACTTCGCGCTGGTCCGGGCGGAGGTGGCGGACCGGCACGGCAACTGCGTGTTCCACGCCGCGGCGCGCAACTTCAACCCGCTCTGCGCGACGGCCGGCCGGGTCACCGTCGTGGAGGCGGACCGGATCGTCGAGCCGGGCGAGCTCGGCCCCGACGCCGTCCACCTCCCCGGCGTGTACGTCGACCGCGTGGTCGCCGCCGATCCCGAGGACCGTCGCATCGAGCGCCGGACCGTCCGCCCCGCGAGCCAGGAGATCTGAGCCGATGCCCCCCGCAACCACCCCGGCCACTTCGCCCTCCCCAACCACCCCGGCCCCGATCACCTCAGCCACCACGGCGCCGCTCGACCCGCGGAACGCGCTCGCCGCCCGGGCCGCCCGTGAACTGCGCGACGGCCAGTACGTCAACCTGGGCATCGGGCTGCCCACGCTGATCCCCGGCCACCTCCCCCCGGGGGTCCAGGTGGTGCTGCACTCGGAGAACGGCATCCTCGGCGTCGGGCCGTACCCGGCGGAGGGCACCGAGCACCCCGATCTGATCAACGCCGGGAAGGAGACCGTGACCGTTGCCGCCGGGGCCTCCTACTTCGACTCGGCGTTCTCCTTCGGCATGGTCCGGTCGGGCCGGATCGACGTCTCGGTGCTCGGCGCGATGCAGGTCTCGGCCGCCGGGGACCTCGCCAACTGGATGATCCCGGGGAAGATGGTCAAGGGCATGGGCGGTGCCATGGATCTCGTCCACGGCGCCCGGCGGCTGATCGTCGTCATGGAGCACACCGCGAAGGACGGGACCCCGAAGATCGTCGAGGAGCTCTCACTTCCCGCGACCGGCCGCGGGGTGGTCAACCGGATCGTCACCGACCTGGCGGTCATCGACGTCACACCGGACGGGCTCCGCCTGGTGGAAACCGCCCCGGGCGTGGGGTTGGAGGACGTTCGGGCGGCAACCGGGCCGGCCCTGCTGCCCGCGGGCTGAGTCGGCCGGCCGGAGCCAGGCGGCTCAGCAGACGGACGGAGGTCGGATCGCCCACGCGGCGGTCCGACCTTCGCCCGTTTATTCGAACAGGCGTGGATGGCGGTCGCACACGCCATCCACCGGCATCAACGGGGGCTCGTTTGGCCGGGATCCGTCATTTCTTCAAGCCGGGGCAATGATCATTTTTCAGATCGGTTGCGCTCGCACAGGGGCTCCGGGAGAGTTGAGGAGATCGGGAATCCCGAACGCCTGGAGGGGAGTTCGGGGCGTGGCCGGGGCCTCGCATCCAATCTGTCGATACGATCCCCGCAAAACAATCGATCGTACACGTTTTAATGCTTGACGACTTGGACCGCCTGGGAGCCGCCCGGAAATCACGGGGCTCACCGGGCGGTGTTCTGCTTCACACGCATGACTCCGGGGGGAACGGCCAGGCCCAGCACCGCAGCAGTGGACTGCCACACCTCCCGATCGGAACACGCACGGACGGGTCGGCCCGCGCGGTCGACCACGGGGGGAGCCACACGTGAGCAAGCTGTTCTCTCGACCGACGGCCTCCGCAGCCTCGGTCCGGCAGGCATCCTTCGATGCCGAACCCATCGACGACGAACCCGACTCCGGCCAACCGGTCGACACAGCGGTCGACTCCCGGTCCGCCCCGGACCCCCCGTACGACTACGCCCACTTCAGCCGCCTCGCCGGACCGCCGACCACCCCGGACCCCGAGCCCGAGCCCACCCGCACCGGCACCCGCACCGGCACCGGCACCCCCGCAGACTACGAACCCCGGACCGAAGCCGCCCCGCAGCCCTACCGCGTCCGGTACCGCAGCCTGCTGCGCCGCGAACCGCACCGGGTCAGGGCGGCGCTGCTCCTGCTGGCCGCCCCGGCGGTCGAGACGGTCCTGCTCGTCTGGCTGCTGCTCCCCGAACACTGGCCGGTCCGACCGGGCGAGACCCATGAGTGGCTGCTGGTCTCCGACAGGGTGATGATCGGGATCATCGCCGTGGTCGAGGCGTTCCGGCTGGTCAACGTCGTCTCCAACGCCCACGCCACGCTGGTCGCCCGGGATCCCGTCCCGGTCGTGCCCGAGGCGGGCACCAGGGTCGCGTTCCTCACCAGCTGCGTGCCGGGCAAGGAGCCGCCCGAGATGGTGCGCGCCACCCTCGCCGCCGCGCTCGCCGTCCGGCACGACGGCCCGTACGACGTCTGGCTGCTCGACGAGGGAAACGATCCCGCGATGCGCGCGCTCTGCACCGAGCTGGGCGTGCGGCACTTCAGCCGGCTCGGGGTTCGGCCGTGGAACCAGCCCAAGGGTCGGTTTCGCGCCAAGACCAAGCACGGCAACTACAACAGCTGGCTCCAGGCCTACGGCACGGTCTACGACTTCTGGGTCTCGGTCGACACCGACCACGTCCCGCTGCCCGAGTTCTGTGAGCGGATGCTCGGCTACTTCCGCGACCCGGACGTGGCGTTCGTGGTCGGCCCGCAGGTGTACGGCAACTACCGAAGCTCGGGTTCGGCGGTCACCAAGTTCTCGGAGAGCCAGCAGTTCCTCTTCCACGCGCTGATCCAGCGGGCGGGCAACCGCTACGGCGCACCGATGTTCGTCGGCACCAACAACGCCGTGCGGCTCAGCGCGCTGCGGTCGATCGGCGGACTGTCCGACTCGATCACCGAGGACATGGCGACCGGGCTGGAGTTCCACCGCCGCCGCAATCCGGACACCGGCGAGCACTGGAAGTCCGTCTACACCCCGGACGTGCTGGCGGTCGGCGAGGGCCCGTCGTCCTGGACGGACTTCTTCTCGCAGCAGCTGCGCTGGAGCCGGGGCACGTACGAGACCATCCTCACCCAGTACTGGCGGGCGGCCTGGCGGCTGACGCCCGGCCGGCTGCTCAACTACACCCTGATGATCTGCTTCTACCCGATGGCGGCGCTGACCTGGCTGCTCGGCGGGGTGTCCAGCGTGCTCTACCTGGGTTTCGGGGCCTCGGGCGTCCATGTCTCGTCCGAGATCTGGATGATGCTGTACAGCGACGCGGCGGCCCTCCAGGTGCTGCTCTACACCTGGAACCGCAAGCACAACGTGAGCCCGCACGAGCCGGCCGGCTCGTCGGGGGTGGCGGGCATGGTGATGTCGGCGCTCTGCGGACCGATCTATGCAGCATCGTTTCTGCAAGCAGCCCTTAGGCTGCGCAGCCGCTTCGTGGTGACCCCCAAGGGGGAGTCGGCCAGCCGCGACCGGTTGGGCACCTTCCGTATCCACCTGTTCTGGGTGCTGGTCTTCGGCGGCGCGCTGGCCGCCTCCTTCTTCACCGGCCACGACCACGTCGCCATGCGCACCTGGGCCGGCGTGGCACTGCTCTTCAGCCTGCTGCCGATGCTCGTGCTGGCCGCCGACGCGGTCCGCCACCGAGGCCGCCACCCGGCCCCCACCCCCGCCACGACGCCCGCCACGACACCCGCCACGACACCCGTGCGTGCCCAAGCCGCACCAGCGCAGCCGTCGCCCGCCCGAGTCCCGTCCGCCCGGGTCCCGCCTCCACGCGTCCCGCCCGCCCGGGCCGCACCGACGCGGGCCGCACCCGCCCAGCCCGGATCGACCCAATCCGGACCGTCCCAACCCGCACCCGCCCCGGCCGCACCGACCACCGCACGCTGAACCCGCACCGCGAGGGGGACGGACCACCGTGAAGATCCGCAACGCCGGCCGCGCCAGGCGCTTCGCGCTCGGCAGCACCGTCGCACTGACCGTGGCCGGGATGAACGCACCGGCCGTCCTCGGCTTCGCCGGCGAGCAGTACCACCAGTACGCGATCAACCGCCCCGACTACAAGGCGGAGTACGGGCACTGGCAGACCGTCACCCTCCCCGCCGAGTTCCGGATCAACGCCGTCCACGCCACCCTGCTGCGCACCGGGAAGATCCTGATCATCGCCGGCTCCGGCAACGACCAGAAGAGCTTCGACGCGGGCACCTTCAAGAGCCTGCTCTGGGATCCGGCCGAGAACACCTACAAGCAGGTCCCGACCCCGGCCGACATGTTCTGCGGCGGCCACGGCTCCCTGCCCGACGGCCGGGTCCTGGTGGCCGGCGGCACGCTGCGCTACGAGGCGCTCGACGGCGCCGTGAAGAAGGCGGCCGGCACCATGCGGGTGCGCAACGAGAACCCGGAGGCGGCCAGGACCTTCCCCAAGGGCACGGTGTTCACCGCCCCGAACGGCCGGGCGTACGCGTCCACCGCCGAGGTGACCGTCCCCGCCGCGGTGAAGACGGGCGGCGGCGACCGGACCGTCGTCACCGCCGGTGAGCAGCACGTCTTCGTGGAGGCCGTGGCCCCCGGCGCCGACTCCGTGTACGGCTCGCCCGCCCAGTACACGATCAAGGGCCTGACCGGCGCCGACGCCCGCAACCTCTACGGCATGAGCGAGCACCTGACCCTGGAGAAGCAGGACTTCCAGGGCATCCGTTCCGCCTTCGAGTTCAACCCGGACACCGAACTGTACGAGCAGGTCACCGACATGGCGTACGCCCGCTGGTACCCGACGCTCACCGGGCTCGGCGACGGCCGGGTGGTCACCGTCTCCGGCCTGGACGACACCGGGCAGATCCTCAGCGGCAACGACAACGAGATCTACGACCCCGCGAGCAGGACCTGGTCCAAGGCGCCCGACCGCTACTTCCCGACCTACCCGTCGATCTTCCTGACCGCCTCCGGCCGGCTCTTCTACTCCGGCTCCAACGCGGGCTACGGCCCGGCGGACAAGGGCCGCGAACCGGGGCTCTGGGATCTGAGGGACAACAGCTTCCAGCCGGTCCCCGGCCTGCGCGACCCCTCGCTCACCGAGACCTCGTCCTCGGTGCTGCTGCCGCCCGCGCAGGCGCAGAAGGTGATGGTCCTCGGCGGCGGGGGCGTCGGGGAGTCCCCGCTGTCCACCGCCCGCACGGACATCGCCGACCTCTCCGCCGCGAAGCCCGCCTTCACCCCGGGACCGGACCTGCCGGCCGGCGGCACCCGCTACCTCAACAGCGTGATCATGCCGGACGACAGCGTGTTCACCACCGGCGGTTCCGGCGACTACCGGGGCAAGCACCGCAGCGACCTGCTGAAGGCGCAGTTCTACCACCCGGACACCAACCGGTTCAGCACCGCCGCCGAGCCCGCCGTCGGGCGGGACTACCACTCCGAGGCCCTGCTGCTACCGGACGGCCGGGTGGTCGTCCTCGGCTCCAACCCGCTCTTCGCGGACAAGGCCGACTCCGAGCCGGCCGCGTTCGAGCAGCGCGTCGAGATCTACACCCCGCCGTACCTCTTCCACGGCGAGCGCCCGCAGGTGACCGGGGCCCCGGACGGTGCGAAGCTCGGCGGCAGCATCGCGGTGAGCACGCCGAAGCCCGAGAGCATCGCCACCGCCAAGCTGATCCGGCCGAGTTCGGTCACCCATGCGACGGACGTCGAGCAGCGCTCGGTGGCTCTGGACGTCACCGGGCGCTCGGACGGCGGTGTCTCGCTCACCCTGCCCGCCAACCCCGACCTGCTGCCGCCCGGCTGGTACATGCTGTTCGTGACGGACGGCGCCGGCACGCCGTCGGTGGCCCGCTGGATCAAGGTGACGGCGTGAGGCCGAGAGGGCGGCGCGAGGCGGGGAGGGGAGGAGCGGAGCGAGGACCAGCGCCGAACGCGGTCAGGCCCGCACCAGCCCCAGCGCGTACGGCAGCCAGAACTCGCCCGCCCGCGGCTCACCACGGCCGCACTCGCCGTCCGACTCCCCCGGGTTCTTGATCCAGAGGTAGGCGTCGACGCCGGGGCGGCCGGTGTTGGCGGTGGGCGGCGCCCCGAGCTTGCGCCCGGGCGGGTTGCACCAGGCGTCACCGCTCAGCGGGCCGTTGCCGTTGCGGCTGGTGTCGATGACGAAGGGCTTGCCGCCCAGGGCCGCGGACAGTTCGGCGCCGTACGCCGCGTTGCGCTCGGTGCTGTAGAAGTTGGCGACGTTGACGGCGAACCCGTCCGCCACGGCGATCCCGGACTTGCGCAGCGCGTCGGCCATCTCCGAAGGGTCCTGCGCCCAGCCGGGGTTGCCCGCGTCCAGGTACACCCGCACCTGGGGGCTCTTCTTGAACTCCTGGACGGCGAAGGCCAGCAGCCCGTACCGCTCGGCGGCGGCCGTGCCCTTGACCCCGCAGGTGTCCAGCGTGTGCGCGATGGCGTCCGGTTCCAGGACCACCCAGGCCTTGCGGTCGCCCAGTGCCTGCACCAGGCCGGTGATCCAGGCGCGGTAGGCGGCGGCATCGGCCGCACCGCCCGCCGAGTACAGGCCGCAGTCACGGTGCGGGATGCTGTAGGCGACGAAGACCGGCGTCCGGCCCACGGCGGCGGCCCGGCGGCTCACCTGCTCGACGATGCCCTTGGCCGCCATGTCCCCGAGCCACTGCGACGAGGGCTGGGCGGCTATCCCGAGCAGGGCGTCGGCCTCCGCGGACCGGCCCTGGCCGCGCAGGGTGACCAACTGCTGGGCGGCGGAGGTCTGGTCGGAGACGTAGAAGGTCTGGCCGGGGAGCTGGGCCAGGCCCGGGCCCGCCGTAGCGCCACCGCCCGTGGCACCGCCGGCCGGCACACCCGGTGCCGTGGAGGCGGGCACTCCCGGCGAATTGCCGCCCCGGTCCGGCCCGCCGCCGTCGGCCGGTCCGCCGCCGCACCCCGTGATGCCTGCCGTCAGCCCCAGCAGAGCCGCTCCCGCAGCCAGCCGGAAACCCATTCCTCGCCTCACCCGGCGCACGTGCCGCCCCTCCCAGACCCGGTCCGGTGACCTGATCGGGCACCAGCTTCGCACACCGGGTACAGGCCACCCGTGACGGGCACCGGCCGCCAAACGACGCACCCGAGCTGCACACGAGCAGCACGGGGGCGTCGACCACGGGCGCCGGGCAGCGGCGGGGGCAAAGGCGATGTGCCGCCCCCGCCGCCCGCCCGCGCCGGAGCGCCGCGCGCCGTCAGCCCTGCTTGAGGTCCGGCACCCGCCAGTCCATCGGCTCGCCGCCGAAGCCGTCCAGGGCCTCGTTGATCTGCGAGAACGGGCGGCTGCCGAAGAACAGCTTGGCCGACAGCGGCGACGGGTGCGCCCCCTGCACCACCACGTGCCGGGAGGTGTCGATCAGCGGCAGCTTCTTCTTGGCGTAGTTGCCCCACAGCACGAAGACCACCGGCTCCTCGCGCTCGCTCACCGCCTTGATCACGGCGTCGGTGAACTTCTCCCAGCCCTTGGCCTTGTGCGAGTTGGCCTCGTGCGCGCGCACCGTGAGCACCGCGTTGAGCAGCAGCACGCCCTGCTCGGCCCAGTGCATCAGGTAGCCGTTGTCAGGGGCGGGGATGCCGAGGTCGGCGTCCAGCTCCTTGAAGATGTTGCGCAGCGACGGCGGGGTCTTGGTGCCCGGCAGCACGGAGAAGCTCATGCCGTGGGCCTGGCCGTCGTCGTGGTACGGGTCCTGGCCGAGGACGAGCACCCGGACCTTTTCGTACGGGGTGGCCTCCAGGGCGGAGAACTCCTGCCCGCTCGGCGGGAACACCTGGTGCTGGGCACGCTCGCCCGCCACGAAGGCCGCCAGCTCGGCGAAGTAGGGCTTCTCCGTCTCGGCGCCCAGCACCGCACGCCAGGACTCGGGCAGCTCCAGCCCGGCGTCCGCCCCCGCTCCGGCCTCGCCCACGCCTGCCTCGCCCACGCCCGCCTCGACCGTGTCCGTCACGACATCAACCTCCCACCGGGCGGCGGCTCACCACGCACCGCCCCGACCTCCGGCGCACCGCGGCCCATGCCCCGTACGCCCTCTTTTCACCCCGAACGCTACACAGCCCCACTGACAGCAGCCGTCTCGGCGGCACCGGCCGTCCGGGACGCCCGCTCCACCTGCACGTGCTCGACCACGTTCAGCACCACCAGGAGGACCGCCAGCGTCACCAGCGCGACGATCGCCGGCAGGTGCACCATCACCGGCACCAGCGCCAGCACCACCGCAGCGGCGACGACCCTGGTGGTCGACACCGCGCGGAACATCATCCACCGGGTGTAGCCGAAGGTCAGCAGGTACAGCCCGCAGCCCCCGTACAGCAGCCCGACCGGGCCCGCGCCGAGCGCCTCCCGGGGGTCGTCCACCGTCTCCCCGAAGCCCACCGCGACCGCGATCACCCCGGCCACCAGCGCCAGGTGCCCGTACTGGAACACCCGGCGGATCACGTCCCGGCGGGAGTCCGCGACGGTGACGGCATGGCGCATGGCGTCCGCCGCGTAGACGAAGTACTGCCACCAGAGCCCGCCGGAGATGGTGAACGCCGCCGCCACGGCGACGAGTTCGACCGCGTCCAGCCGGGCCGAGGCGGCGGTGGCGCCGATCCCGACGATCGACTCGCCGAGCGCCACCAGCAGGAACAGCGCGAACCGCTCCGGCATGTGCGCCGGGTGGTAGGCGACCTTGGCCAGCCGGTTGCGGAACAGCACCGGCGCCGACAGGTCGCAGAGCGCGGCCAGCGCCCAGAGCACCGTCCTCAGCCCCTCCGGCAGCAGCCCGCCCGCGAACAGCAACGGCCCGCTGACCAGCACGCCCATCCCGTACGGGCCGCGCCAGACCCCGGGGATGCGGATCAGCAGCACCAGCAGCACGATCCGGGCCGCCCAGTACGCGGCGCCGAGCAGCACCCCCCGGCCGCCGAACGCGCCGGGTACGGCCAGCGCCATGAACAGGCCGGCCAGGCCGACGGCGAGGATGCCGATGCGGTCCCGCGCGGTGTCCACGTCCCGGATGTTGGCCTGCACGGTGGTGCCGACCCAGCACCAGTAGACCGGCACGAACACCACCAGGGCCTGGGCCACGCCCGCCCAGTCGTAGTGGTGGTGCAGCAGGCCGGAGACCTGCGTGATCGCGAAGACGAAGACCAGGTCGAAGTAGAGCTCGGCCCAGGTGACCCGCTTCTCCTCCTGCACGGCCTGCCCCGCGCCCGCTGCCGCCGGGCCGCCGTCGCCCGGTCCGTCGCCCGGCCCCTTCCCCAGGCCGCCGTCGCCCGGCCCCTTCCTCAGGCCGTCCCCCGGGCTCTCCACCGTCGGAGTACTCATCTCATCCGCCCCCTCTGCGATGAGTGCGGCCCGCCCCGATGGGCGCGGCCGACCGTCGTGCGCGCAGCACACGGGCCCCGCCCCGGCCGTCGGCCAGGGGCGGAGCCCGGAACAGCTGTGCGAAGGCTAGACCAGGTCGACCAGGTCCGCGATCGAGTTGACCACCCGGGTCGGCCGGTACGGGAACCGCTCCACGTCGGCGGCCGCGGTGAGGCCGGTGAGGACCAGGATGGTCTCCATACCGGCCTCCATGCCCGCCACGATGTCGGTGTCCATCCGGTCGCCGATCATCACGGCGGTCTCCGAGTGGGCGCCGGCGGTGTTCAGCGCCTCACGCATCATCAGCGGGTTGGGCTTGCCGACGAAGTACGGCTCGACGCCCGTCGCCTTGGTGATCAGCGCCGCGACCGAACCGGTGGCCGGCAGCACGCCCTCGGTGGAGGGGCCGGTCTCGTCGGGGTTGGTGCAGATGAACCTGGCGCCCTGGTTGATCAGGCGGATCGCCTTGGTGAGCGCCTCGAAGCTGTAGGTGCGGGTCTCACCGAGGACCACGTAGTCCGGGTTGTTGTCCGTCAGCACGTACCCGGCCTGGTACAGCGCGGTCGTCAGACCGGCCTCGCCGATCACGTAC
Source organism: Kitasatospora sp. NPDC052868 (assembly GCF_044547105.1). Taxonomy (NCBI): domain Bacteria; kingdom Bacillati; phylum Actinomycetota; class Actinomycetes; order Kitasatosporales; family Streptomycetaceae; genus Kitasatospora; species Kitasatospora sp. NPDC052868. The sequence continues at coordinate 18,523 of NZ_JBITZW010000015.1, forward strand.
GCGGTGCCGCCGGGGCGCTGGCCCTTGAGGAACTTCGCGGTGGCGAGGGCGGAGGTCCAGATGCACTCCTCCGGCACCTCCAGGCCCATGCCGGCCAGCCGGGCGCTGAGGTCGCGGGGGGTGTAGATCGAGTTGTTGGTCAGCACCAGGAACGGCTTGCCGGACTCCCGCAGCCGGCGCAGGAACTCCTCCGCGCCGGGGATCGGCGTGCCCTCGTGGATGAGGACGCCGTCCATGTCGGTCAGCCAGGACTCGATGGGCTTGCGGTCTGCCACGTGCGTGTCTCCCGAAGTATTGCGATGTCTTGCGATGGTCGTACGAAACTGCGGCGCACCGCCGTCACCGCTGCGCCTCCCACCGGCCGGCCCCTCCTCGGGACACCGGACCGCCGGGGGTACCACTGGCTGCCCCAACGGGCACAGCCTAATCCGCACACCTGGCCGACGGCAGTACGTCCCGCCCACCGGAACCACCGCCCCCGGGCACCGGGAACGCGGGCCTGACGGACCACCGCAGCGGTCCCGTCCCGGAACGCATCGAAACCAGGGCCAATCGGGCACCGCGTGATTGAGTAGGCGCATGAGCCCCTCGACGCGCCCCCCGCTCCGCCCGTCCAGCGCCTCCAGCCCGTCAGACCCGTCCGGTCCCTTCCGTGTCGGGCTGATCGGCTACGGGCTGGCCGGCTCCGCCTTCCACGCCCCGCTGATCGCCACCACCCCGGGGCTCCGGCTGGACGCGGTGGTGACCGCCAACCCCGACCGCCGCGCCCAGCTCCGGCGGGAGCACCCCGGCGCCCGCGCCGTCGACACCCCCGAGCAGCTGCTCGCCGGGGCGGACACCCTCGACCTGGTCGTCGTCGCCTCCCCCAACCGCACCCACGTCCCGCTCGCCCGGGCCGCGCTGGCCGCCGGGCTGGCCACCGTCGTCGACAAGCCGCTGGCCGCCACCGCCGCCGCGGCGCTCGACCTGTGCCGGTTCGCCGAGTCGCAGGGCACGCTGCTCTCCGTCTTCCAGAACCGCCGCTGGGACGGCGACTTCCTGACCGTCCAGCGGCTGGTCCGCGAGGGCGCGCTCGGCCGGGTGCACCGCTTCGAGTCCCGCTTCGAGCGGTTCCGACCCAAGCCCAAGGCGGGCTGGCGCGAGCTGGCCGACCCGGCCGAGGTCGGCGGGACCCTCTACGACCTGGGCAGCCACCTGGTGGACCAGGCGCTCACCCTGTTCGGACCGGTCGACACGGTGTACGCCGAGATCGACGTCCGCCGGGACGGCGCGGTGGTCGACGACGACGCCTTCCTCGCCCTCACCCACGCGTCCGGCGTCCGATCCCACCTGTGGACCAGCGCCATCACCCCGCTCGTCGGCCCCCGGTTGCGGGTGCTCGGCGACGCCGCCGGGTACGTCAAGTCCGGCATGGACCCGCAGGAGGGCGACCTCCGGGCCGGCCACCGCCCCGGCGGCGCCCACCCGTGGGGCGCCGACCAGCCCGCGCACTACGGCACGCTCGGCACCGACGAGTCCGCCACCCCCGTCCCCACCGACCCGGGCGACTACCCCGCCTACTACGCGGGCATCGCCGCCGCCCTGGCCGCTCCGGGCACCCCGCCCCCGGTCGACCCGCGGGAGGCCGCCGCCACCCTCGCCGTCCTGGAGGCCGCCCACGCCTCGGCGGCCACGGGGACGGCCGTCCGGCTCGACTGACGGCTGTTTGCAAAGTTCCGCCGGCTCCGGCGGGACTTTGCCAACACCGCTGCAAGCGGCCGCGGGCCGGGGCCCCGGTGGGAGTCCCGGCCCGCGGCCCGCGCCGGTGCTACCTGCCGTCCAGCGCCGCCACCAGCTGCGGCAGGCCGCCGCCGGCCACGGCGAGGGCCAGGTGGTCGTGGTAGTCCCGGCTGCTGACGATCAGGCCGTCGCGGACCCGCAGCACCTGGATGTTGGCGGCCTCGAAGTCCTGCCCGGTCACCCGGTGGTGCACCTGGTAGGTCCACTCGGCGACGATCACCTCCGGGTCGCCGGTCTCCCGGATCACCACGTCCGTCGCGGTCAGCTCCATGGGCATATGAGCGGCGACCTCCGCGAACCGCGCCGCGAGCACGGCCCGCCCCTCGAACCGGCGCGGCCCGACCGGCTCGAACACGGTCTCCACCACGGCGTCCTCGGCGTAGAGCTCGGCCAACTCGCAGAAGCGCCCCGCGGTGATGCCGTCGAGCAGTTTTCGGAAGACCTCGCGCGGTGACAGCGTCTCGGACATGATCAACCCCCAGCCGGACCGGCCGCTAGAATCGGACTAGCGACTCAGGTTATCGACGATACGGACTGACGACTCCGGTTGTCCAGTGCGGCTCTGCCATTGGCAGGGAAGGGTGGGAGGGATGAGCGGCGCCCAGGAACGCCCCCTGCGGGCGGACGCGGCCCGTAACCGGGCCAGGCTGCTGGACGTCGCCACGGAGGTGTTCACCACCCGCGGCGTCGGCGTGCCGACCGAGGAGATCGCCCGGGCCGCCGGGGTCGGGGTCGGCACGCTCTTCCGGCACTTCCCGACCAAGGAGGCGCTGCTGGAGGCGGTGATGGTGCGCAGACTGGAGGCGATCGCCGCCCAGACCGCGCGGCTGACCGCCGAGTCCGAGCCCGCCGAGGCCTTCTTCGACTGCTTCCGCCTGGTGATCGACCAGTCCGCGGGCAAGAACGAGTTCGCCCAGGCGCTCGCCGCGGCGGGAGTGGACGCGCACGCGGCCCTTCAGGAGTCCAGCGCGGTGATCCGGACACAACTGGCCGAGCTGCTGACCGGGGCCCAACAGGCCGGGGCGGTCCGCGCGGAGCTGGGCCTGCCGGAGCTGATCGCCCTGCTGGTCGGCACCACCACGGCGATGGAGCAGCTCGGAGCCGACCCGGCCGCCCGGCAGCGGATCTTCGAAGTGGTCTTCGACGGGCTGCGCCCGCGCTGAACCGCGCTGTGCCGGTGCCGCGCCGGCGAAGGCACCCGCCGCCCACGGGCCCGGCCGTCAGATCCCGATGACCTCGACGGCCGCGCCCAGCCCGCGGAAGTCCGCCACGTTGCGCGTGTACAGCGGCAACCCGTGGGCGGAGGCGACGGCCGCGATCATCAGGTCGATCCGGCGCGGGCGCGGCTGGCGCCCGGCGGCGATGGTCAGGGTGACCAGCGTGCCGTACCGGGAGGCGGCGGCCGCGTCGAACGGCAGCGGATCGAAGTCCGCCATCGCCGCCCCGAGCACCTCCAGCCGCGCCGCCCGGCTGACCGGGTCCCGCGCCATCGAGACGCCCTGCTGCAGCTCGGCGAAGGTGATCGCGGTCAGCTCGGGCACGGCCGGCAGGTCGGCCGGGCTGAGCAGCGCCAGGTCGATGTAGACACAGGTGTCCAGCACCCCGGCCGGCCGCCGCCGGGGCGCCCGCCGGCGCTCAGCCACGCCGCCGCTCGAACGGGTCGTCGCCCTCGTCCCCCACCAGCTCCTCGGGCCCGAAGTACTCCTCGGCCTCCTTGCGCATCTGCTGGTAGTCGACCCGCGGCAGCTTCACGTGCCGGGCCACCAGCTCCTCCGCACTCAACCGCCGCCGACCCGCGACCGGCCGCAGCTCCGCGACCTCGACCCCGTTCCTGGTGATGTGGAAGGTCTCCCCCGCCTCGACCGCATCCATCACCGAGGCGGAGTTGTTCCGGAACTCCCGCTGGGTAATCGTCTTCATCCCTCCAAGGTAGCCCCGCGTAGCCCCGGTGGCTACGGCACGGGCATCGGCAATCGCCCTACGCCCGGAAGGACCGTGCGTTAACGTCCGACCATCGACCCGGCACAGGAGGGGGCTCTGGAGGGTGCACGCCGTGAACACCCCCTGACCCGGGAACCCGCGGGGACGTACCATCGTCCTCAGTGTCTGACGCGAGAAGCGTCGAAGCGTCGAAGCGTCGAAGCGTCGAAGTGCCCGGATGCCCGGTGACCGGAGAAGTGAGGAGGGCGGGACGCGTGAGTGTGATCGCGATGCTGCTCGGACTGCTCCGGGTGCTGAGTGGGGAGCTGCTGACCGAGGGTGGGACGCTCACCTCGGTCGCGGCCACGGCAGCCGTGGTGCTGCTGGCCGGGGCGGTGGCGGGGACGCTGGCCGGGGCGCGGCTGTTGGGCGCGCGGGCGCCGGCGTCGGTACGGGCCGGGGTGCTGCGGCGCCGGGCCCTGCACACGGCCTTCCTTCCGCAGCGTGATCCGGACGCCCGGGGCAAACGACGCCCCAGGGCACCCGGTGCGGCCCCGGCGGCCGCGTAACCCCCCGAGCTCCACCGTTCGCGGCCGTCCTCCGTCTCGTACTCGTTTTCCTGAGACCCCGGAGGGCTCGCTTCACCATGTCCGTCTTCTCGCTGCTCGACCCGGCCGTCGGCCTGGCCCACGATGTCGTCTCCGCCCTCGCGCAGGTCCTGCCGACCGCGCTCGCGATCGTCCTGTTCACCGTCTGCGTCCGACTCGCCCTGCACCCGCTGGCCCGGGCGGCGGCGCGCGGTGAGAAGGCCCGCGCCCGGCTGGCGCCGCACATCGCGGAGCTGAACCGCAAGCACAAGGGCAAGCCGGAGAAGCTCCAGGCGGCGCTCGCCGAGCTGTACAAGAAGGAGAAGGCCTCGCCGTTCGCGGGCTGCCTCCCGATGCTGGTGCAGATTCCGTTCTTCTCGGTGATGTACCGCCTGTTCACCACCCCGAACGACCTGCTCGGCCACACCGTGTTCGGGGTCCCGCTCGGTCTGCACGTCGGCGGCGCGCACGGCGCCGGACAGCTGGTGGTGTTCGGCCTCCTGTACGCGGCCCTGGCCGCCGTCGGCTACGTCGGATTCCGCCGGGCCCGCAAGGCGGCCGCGGCCCAGGCCGCCACCCAGGCCGCGCTGCCGGCCGGTAAGCAGGCCACCCCGCAGCCGGGTCTGGGCCTGCTGCCGTACCTGTCCTTCGGCACGGTGCTGTTCGCCGCGCTGGTGCCGCTGGCCGCCGGGATCTACCTGGTGACCACCACCACCTGGTCGGCGGCCGAGCGTGCCTGGCTCCACCGCGGCACCGCGCCGGTGCCGCAGGTGGCGCTGATCTGACCCCCGGCACCGCGTGGTCGGCGCGGCCGCACGGCGGCCGCCCCAAGACTGCACAGGAAGTCGGCCTGCCCGACTTCCTGTGCAGCGCCCCCGAGGCACCGGGCCTGGTTCGGTCAGTCGCGTATGCCGACGGAGTCGGCACCGGGGGTGGCGGTGCGGTGGTGGAGGGCCTCCGTCCGGTCCTGGCAGAGGGCGCCGAGGAGGGCGGCCAGGATGTTGAGGATCAGTAGTCCGAGCACGGCGGCCTCGGCGCGGTGAGGAGCGGCCTTCCACAGCGCCAGCCGAGCTGCCAGGCCAGCCCGTGCATGAGGTCCTCGCCCTGCTCGCGGGTGAGGCGGAAGACGAGCTGCTCGTCCGGGTCCGCGCCGACGGGCTCGTCCACGGCCAGGCGGACCTGCACGGCGCAGTCCGGGGAGGGCTCGACAGCCAGGTAGGGGACAGTGGTGGTGCCCGCGTGGACGGCGGCCGTCACCAGGTGGATCACGTTGCTCACGAGGAACCCATCGCCTGCTTGTAGTGCCGCAGGAGGGCGAGGAGGTTGATGACGGTGCTGGTCGGACCGTTGCCGAAGGAGACCAGCACCCGGCCGTCGACGACGCTGTGGGTGGTGACGGAGGGCAGCAGGATGCCGAACTCCTTGCCGAGGGATCGCAGTTCGGTGATCATCTCGGCCACCTGGCGCTCGGCGAGCAGGCGGATCCCGGGGTCGGCCGGCTCGACCGGCTGAAGGGCGCTCACGCGGCGCAGTCCAGCTCGAACCAGATGTCCTTGCCGCGCTTGCGGGGCTCGGCGCCCCAACGGTGCGTGAAGCCCTCCACCAACTGGAGGCCCCGCCCGGACTCGGCGAGGTCGGCGGGGATCCGCTGCTCGGGGAGCTCGGAGCTCTCGTCGGAGACGGAGACCCGCAGCGTGCCGCCGAGGATGACGACCAGGACCACCGGGGAGGCCGTCCGGCCGTGCCGCCAGGCGTTGACGATCAGCTCGGCGAGGGCGAGTTCGGCGCCGAAGATGGCGTCGGAGTCCCACCCGCCACGCGTCATGGCGTCGTGCAGAGCCTGCCGGGCGAGGGCGAGGGAAGGGGTGTTGAGGTTACACACGGGGAATCTCCCTGCGGTGTAGAGGGGGCACACCGGTGAGGGTGTCGCCGTGAGCAAGCCCGTCGCGGAGCTGGGAGGACCGCATGCGGGTGCTCTTCGGTGCCCGGGCAGCCGGTACCAACTGCCGAGGTATTGGACGTTACTGACTACCCGTCCGGTGATCGGTGCATCACAGACTGTAGAGCAGAGGGTGGCACATTTACCAGCCAGTCGATAGAATATGTGTCGTCCAGCTGGCTGGACTGCCCCAGCTGTCGAGGTGGATGCTTAGGGGATGCCACCTACCCCAACCGTCCGCCGCAGGCGGGTGGGCATCGAGCTGCGAAAAATGCGAGATGCCGCCGGCCGAACGGCAGGAGAGGCCGCTGCCGTCCTCGGCGTGGACCGAAGCAAGATCACACTGATCGAGCAGGGCACCTACCCGATTACGGCCGAGCGTGTGATTGCACTCGCCAGCGAGTACGAAGAGGGCAGCTCCGAGTACATCGACACGCTGGCCAGCATGGCTGCGGACAGAACCAAGGGGTGGTGGGAGGAGCACCGGGGGCTGGTCCCTGCCGGGATACTCGATATCTCAGAGGTGGAGCACTACTCTCACGGCCTCATGACCTACCAGATCTGCCACGTGCCAGGTCTGATGCAGACCGAGGACACGGCGCGAGAGATATTCCGTGAGGTCTATCCGCCTCTTCGGCCGCTGAACATCGAGGCTAGGGTCGAGAATCGGCTGCGCCGATCGCAACTTCTCACTCAAAGCAAGCCAATCGAGTATGAGGCGATCGTGCATGAAGCCGCTCTGCGAATGGAGTTCGGAGGGCCTACCACGGCCCGCATGCAGCTCAAGCACCTACTTACGCTGTCCGATCTGCCCAACGTAACGGTACGCGTGCTGGAGTTCCGGGCCGGAGGCTTCAAAGGCGCAGGCCAAGCGGTCATGTATGCGCGCGGTCCCGTACCCCGCCTGGATACCGTTCAACTTGATACCGTAGGATCGCCCGCATTTCTTACCGAGGTGAACCAGCTAGACAACTACCGGAACATCATCGGGGCGATGCGAGACCGCGCCCTCGGACCCGCTGAGTCGCGCGACCTCATCTCAAGCATCGTGAACAACGTGTGAGGGGACTCATGGAAGAGCTCGCTTGGCGGAAGCCCGGTGCGTGTGGCGATGGAAACAACTGCGCAGAGGTGGCTGTCACCCATGACGCCGTCTATGTCCGAAGCAGCCTCCGCCCCTCCGCCATCGCCCAACTGACCACCGACGAATGGCGCGACCTCCTCTCCGGCATCCGCAACGGTGAGTTCGACGTCTGACCGGCAACGCGCGAAGGGCCCTCCGCCTCATCGGCGGAGGGCCCTTCCATCTTCTCCAGTCGCTCACTTCGCCGGGCGGTGGAAGACCCTCTTCGCCCAGACGTAGCCGACCAGCGTCAGCGCCACGCACCAGCCCAGTGCGCTCACCGCGCTGCTGCCGATCGGCGTCCCCATCAGCAGCCCCCTCAGCGTCTCGATGATCGGCGTGAAGGGCTGGTACTCGGCGAACCACCTCAGTGCCGTCGGCATCGAGTCCGGCGGGACGATCGCGCTCCCGATGAACGGCATGAACTGCAGCGGCATCGGGATGTTGCTCGCGCTCTCCACCGTCTTCGCCACCAGTCCGATGCCCGCCGACAACCACGTCAGCGCCAGCGTCACGAACACCAGCAGCCCCGCAGCCGCGAGCCACTCCACCGGGCTCGCATTCGGACGGAAGCCCATCGCGAACGCCGCCGCGACCACCAGCACCAGCCCGATCATCGTCTGTATCAGGCTGCCGACCACATGCCCCGTCAGGAACGCCGACCTCGATATGGCCATCGTCCGGAAGCGGTTGACGATCCCCTCCGTCACATCCATGCACACCCCGATCGCCGTCACCAGCGCCCCCGATGTGGCCGCCATCAGCACGATCCCCGGCGTGACGTAGTCGATGTACTCCCCGCCCCCGATCCCCACCCCCAACGCGTCGCCGTAGGCGTAGTTGAACAGCAGCAGCATCATGACCGGCATCATCACGACCGCGAAGGTCAGCGACGGATACCGCAGCGCGTGCTTGAGGTTCCTGCGCAGCATCGTCAGCGAGTCGCCGACGGCATGGCTCGTCGCGATGCTCATTGCCTGCCGCCCTCCTGGGTCAGGGTGAGGAACACGTCGTCCAGGTCGGCCGTCTCCACCGTGAGCGACTCCGCCCGGACGCCCGCGTTGTCGAAGACGTCCAGGACGGCCTTCACCGTCACGATCGAGTTGTCCCCCGGGATGTCCAGGGTCAGCGCCTCCCGGTCGGGCGCCGCGTAGTCGAACAGCGCGGCCGCCTCGTCGAGCCTCCCCTGATCGGCGAAGCGGACCCGGATCCGGCCGCCCGGGACGAGCCGCTTCAGCTCCTCCGCCGTGCCCTCGGCGACGATCCGGCCGCCGTCCAGGACGGCTATCCGGTCCGCGAGTTCGTCCGCCTCGTCCAGGTACTGCGTGGTCAGGAAGACCGTCACGCCCTGGTCCGCCACCAGCCCGCGGATGATCTCCCACATCGTCCGCCGGCTGCGCGGGTCCAGCCCGGTGGTCGGCTCGTCCAGGAAGATGACCCGCGGCTCCCCCATCAGCGTCATCGCCAGGTCGAGCTTGCGCCGCATCCCTCCCGAGAAGGTCACGACCGGCTTTCTGGCCGCCTCCGTCAGGTCGAACCGCCGCAGCAGTTCCTCCGCCCGCCTCCGCCCCTCCCGACGGCGGAGGTGGTTGAGGTCCGACATCAGGAGCAGGTTCTCCTCGGCGGTGAGCAGGTTGTCCACCGCCGAGAACTGGCCGGTGACGCCGATCGCGGCGCGTACGCCGTCGACCTCCCGGACCAGGTCGTGTCCGGCCACCCGCATCACCCCGGCGTCCGCCGGGATCAGGGTGGACAGGATCTGCACGGCGGTCGTCTTTCCCGCGCCGTTCGGGCCGAGCAGGGCGAAGACCGTGCCCTCCGGGATGTCCAGGTCGACGCCGTCGAGCACCGTCTTGTCCCCGTAGGACTTCCGCAGCCCGGAGACGGAGATCGCCGAGGCGGCGGTGAGTGTGGTGGTCATGAGTGGTCCCCCTTCACGCGGTGCAGGGTGGCGGCGGCTCAGGCACGCCGGATGGTGATGTCGCCGACGGAGGTGCGAGCCCGCACCGACACGGACTCCTCCTCGGCGCCGGGCGCCTCGCTCGGGCCGATCGAGTTGCGCACACTGCCGACCTTGGTGTGCACGTCGAGCCAGGCGGCGGTGGACTCCCGGATGCCGACCTCGATGTCGCCGGCGGAGGTCAGGAGGGTGACCCTGCCCCGCGCCACCTCACGGATCCGGATGGCGCCGTTGGCCGTCTGCGCCTCGATCCCGGCGTGGGCGACACCGATGGTGATCCGGCCGTTGGAGGCGGTGGCCGTCAGCGCCCCGTGGATCTCTCCGATCGACGTCTCGCCGTTGGTGTTCTTGACGGTCGCCTCGCCGCCGACCCGGGCGACCTCGACGTGGCCCGACCCGGTCACCTCGGCGTCACCCGTCACCGAATCCAGCTGGATGTCCCCGTGGTCGGTCTTGAGGCGGGCGGACGCCGCCTCGGCGACCCTGATGTCCCCGAGGGAGGTCTTCAGCCGGACCTCGCCGAGCGGCCCCTTGCAGGTGAAGCCCGCCAGCTGCGAGGTGCCCAGGACCTCCGAGCCGGCCGGGAGCTCGACGCTGATGTCGACGGACCCCGGGCGGCCGAACAGCGTGCGCCGCTTGGGGCCCTTGACCAGCAGTCGGCCGCCCTCGTACGTCACGGTGGTCTGCTGGGCGACCCGGACGTCGGCCTCCTCGGTAGCGACGGTCGGGATCACCTCCACCACGGTGTCGAGGCGCTTGCCCGCGGTGATCCGGGCCGTCCCCATCTCGAACTCAAGGGTCGCGGTGATCGGCTCGGGGGTGTCGAAAGTAGGCATGGCTGTCCCGTCCTCCTGGCTCGGTGTGCGTTTGCTCTGCTTTCCCGCTGGTCAGCGGGGTGAAGATGACGTGCTCGGGTGGCTCCTCAGCCGGAGCGGCCCTAACGGACCCAGCCCGTGTAGCCCTGGCCCGTCCCGCGCCGGGCCCGGCCTCCGGGCCGCGTAGGCTCGCCCGGCTCCAGGGCGGTGGCGACGGCCCGGACCAGCCAGGCGTTGACCGAGAGGCCCTCCTGCCCGGCGGCGTCCTCGACCCTGGTCTTCAGATGGGCGGGGAGCCGGAAGTTGATCCGCGCGGTGCCGCTGTCGTCGGCCTCGCCCGACAGCGGTGGCGCCACCGCTGGCGCCATGGATGATGCCATCGGCTCCCCCTCCTCCTCGAACGGCTCCGAGAGGGGCGGCGGCGTCACCACGAACTCGGGATCCAGCCCGCGCAGCCGCACATCGACCGAGCCGGGCGCCAGCTCCCGGGTGACCTCGCCCATGGCGGCGGACAGGGCGTTGAGCAGGGTAAGCCGGACGGCCGACTCCAGCGGGCTGGTGAGCCGCTCGGCCAGGGCGCGGGCTTCGTCCCCGCCCGCGCCCGCGGCCACCGCGAGCTCGTGCCGGAGGTTGTCGACGTACGGCGTGAGGTCCATGCCGCAAGGATGGCACACTCATGGCGCCATGTGAAGCCATTATGGCGCCACCACTCGAAAGAGTGGCGCCACGGCCCACCGCGGCACGCCAAGGCACACCCCTGCGCACCACCCCGGCACCCCAGCACCCGGCACCCGGCACCCGGCACCCCGGAGACGCACGACCGCCCCGCCGGAGAGCCCGGCGGGGCGGTCGATACTGCAGCAGGCTGGGCCATCAGCCCAGCGGTGGACCGGGCCCCGGAGGAGCGTCAGCCCCGGTCCCACCCGGCCAGGTAGGCGTCGATCTCGCCGACGATCCGGGCCTTGCCGCCCGCGTCCAGGAAGGACGCCTCGACGGCGTTGCGGGCGAGTGCGGCGACGCCCGCCTCGTCCAGGTCCAGCAGCCGGGCCGCCACCGCGTACTCGGTGTTCAGGTCGGTGCCGAACATCGGCGGGTCGTCGCTGTTGACGGTGACCAGCAGGCCGGCGTCCACCATCTGCCGGATCGGGTGCTCCTCGATCCGCTCCACCGCCCGGGTGGCGATGTTGGAGGTCGGGCAGACCTCCAGCGGGATGCGGTGCTCGCCGAGGTGGTCCATCAGCGCCGGGTCCTTGACCGCCTGGGTGCCGTGGCCGATGCGCTCGGCGCCGAGCAGCCGCAGCGCGTCCCAGACCGTCTCCGGGCCGGTGGTCTCGCCCGCGTGCGGGACGCTGTGCAGGCCGGCGGCCCGGGCCCGGTCGAAGTACGGCTTGAACTGCGGGCGCGGCACGCCGATCTCCGGCCCGCCGAGGCCGAAGCTGACCAGGCCCTCGGGGGCGAGGTCGACGGCCAGCCGCGCGGTCTCCTCGGCGGAGGCCAGGCCGGCCTCGCCGGGGATGTCGAAGCACCAGCGCAGGACGACGCCGAGCTCCTTCTCCGCGCGGATCCGGGCGTCCTCGATCGCCTCCATGAAGGCGACGTCCGGGATGCCCCGGCGGACCGAGGAGTACGGGGTGATGGTCAGCTCGGCGTAGCGGATGTTCTGGCGCGCCATGTCCTCGGCGACGCCGTAGGTCAGCGAGCGGACGTCCTCGGCGTCGCGGATCAGGTCGACGACGCTGAGGTAGACCTCGATGAAGTGGGCGAAGTCGGTGAAGGTGAAGTACTCGGCGAGGGCCGCCGGGTCGACCGGCACCTTGGACTGGCCGCGGTGGCGGGCGGCCAGTTCGGCGACCACCCGGGGCGAGGCCGATCCGACGTGGTGGACGTGCAGCTCTGCTTTGGGCATGCCGGCGATGAACGCCTCGATGCCACGGTTCCCTGCGGGGTTTCCGATCCGACTTCCGTCCGGCTGGACCACGGTGGTGCCCTTCTTCCTCTACGCGCGTATCGGTGGTGCTCGCAAGAATAGGCACACCCGGGGGCTCACCCCCCGAGCGCGACCGCCACGGTGTGGATCAGCAGTCCGGCCAGGGCGCCGACCACGGTGCCGTTGATCCGGATGAACTGCAGGTCGCGGCCCACGTTGGCCTCGATCTTGCGGGAGGCGTCGTCGGCGTCCCAGCCCGCCACGGTGTCGGAGATCAGCGAGGTGATCTCGGCCCGGTAGGTGTCCACCAGGTACTGGGCGGCGTCCTGGAGCCAGCCGTCCACCTTGGCCTGGAGCTTCGCGTCCGTCGCCAGGCGCTCACCGAACCTGCGCACGCCATCGCGGATGCGCCGGCGCAGCTCGCCGTCCTCGTCCTCGGCCGCGTGCAGCACCAGGGTGCGGACGGCGGCCCAGGTGGAGGCGATCAGGTCCTGCACCTCGGAGCGGGCCAGCAGCTCGGCCTTGGCCCGCTCGACCCGGGCGATGGTCTCCGGATCGGTCTGCAGCTCGGTGGCGAAGTCGGCGAGGAAGTTGTCGACCGCGCCGCGCGCGGCGTGGTCCGGATCGTCCCGGATGTCGGTGACGAACCGCATCAGCTCCTTGTAGACCCGCTCGCCGACCTGGTGGTCGAGGAACTTCGGCGTCCAGCCCGGGGTCTTCTGGGTGACCCGCTGGACGACCTCCTCGTGGTTCTCGGCCAGCCAGTCGTGCGCCCGGACCGCGACCAGGTCGACCATGCCGTGGTGCCCGCCGTCGGCGACCACCTTGCCGAGCATCCGGCCCATCGGCTCGGCCACCGAGGTGGCGGCGGCCCGCCGGGTGACCGCCTCGCCGACGACCGCCTGCACGTCCTCGTCGCGCAGCACGGCCAGCACGCCGCGCAGCGCCGCCGAGGCCTCCTTGGTGACCCGCTCGGCGCTGCCTGGGGCGGCGAGCCACTCCCCCAGCCGCCGGGCGATGCCCAGGGCGGCGAGCCGGCCGCGCACCACGTGCCCGGCGAGGAAGTTGTCGCCGACGAAGTCGCCGAGCGACTTGCCGAAGGCGTCCTTCTTGGTGGGGATGATCGCGGTGTGCGGGATCGGCAGGCCGAACGGGCGGCGGAACAACGCGGTCACGGCGAACCAGTCGGCGAGCGCGCCGACCATGCCGGCCTCGGCGGCGGCCGCCAGGTAGCCCGCCCAGGACCCGGCGCCGGCCGCCTTCGCCCAGGTGGCCAGGACGAAGACCAGGGTCGCGAAGGCCAGCAGGCCGGTCGCGATGGTCTTCATCCGGCGGACGCCGTGTCGCTTCTCCTCGTCGGCCGCGGTGAACCGGACCCCGGGGCCGGTCCCGCTGAAGGATTCGTCACTCACCCCGCCAGTCTGCCCGCTGCCCGGCGCGAGCGGACGGCCTCACCCTGTTTGACGCCCCCGCGCGCCGTGACGGCGGCTCACACGCCCCCTCCCGCTCCGCCCGGCGGGCCCGGCCGGCCCCGCCGGACAGAACCGAACAGAGCCGGCCCCCGCCGACCCGCACCCGCCCGTCAGGTGCCGCCCAGGACGATCCGGCGCACCCCCGGCTCCGCCCAGCGGGCCGGATCGGTGCAGCGGCGCCCGTCCAGCAGCACCCGCACACCCGGCAGGTCGGCGGGCGCCAGATCGCGGTACTCCGGGTGGTCGGCCTGGAGCACCGCCGCCACCAGCGGCTCGCCGCCGTACGCGGGCAGCCCGAGGGCCGCCAGCTCGTCCGCGCGGTAGAGCGGATCGGCGACATGGGGACGCGCACCGGCCGCCCGCAACGCCTCGACCAGCGGGAACACCCCGGAGTAGGCCGTCTCCTTCACCCCGCCCCGGTACGAGGCGCCGAGCACCAGGACGCCCTGCCCCGCCAGGCCGCCGTCCAGCGCCCCCTCCAGCACCCCGACCGCGTAGGCCGGCATCTCCAGGTTCGCCTCGCGCGCCGCCCGCACCACCGTCGCCGAGGGGTCGTTCCACAGGTAGAGCCGCGGGTAGACCGGGATGCAGTGGCCGCCGACGGCGATCCCCGGCCGGTGCAGATGGCTGAACGGCTGCGAGTTGCAGGCGTCCGCGACGGCCGCGAAGTCCACCCCGACCCGGTCCGCGTAGCGGGCGAACTGGTTGGCCAGGGCGATGTTGACGTCCCGGTAGGTGGTCTCGGCGAGCTTGGCGAACTCGGCGGCCTCCGCCGACTCCAGCTCCCAGACGCCGTTGGGCCGCTCCAGGTCGGGGCGCGGGTCGAAGTCCAGCACCTCGCGGTAGAACTCGGCGCCGCGCCGGGTGGCCGCCTGGTCGATGCCGCCGACCAGCTTGGGGTAGCGCCGCAGGTCGGCGAAGACCCGGCCGGTGCGGACCCGCTCCGGGCTGAAGACCAGGGCGAAGTCCCGGCCGGGGACGAGCCCGGAGCCGGCCGCCAGCCGCGGCGCCCAGCGGCCCCTGGTCACCCCGACCGGCAGGGTGGTCTCGTAGCTGACCAGGGCGCCCCGGCGCAGCCCGGCGGCCACCGCGTCGGTGGCCGCGTCCAGCAGCGCGAAGTCGGGGGCGCCCTCGGCGGTGGTGATCAGCGGGACGACCAGGACGACGGCCTGCGCGCCCGCCACCGCGGCGGTGGTGTCGGTGGTGGCGCGCAGCCGCCGCTCGGCCACCACCCGCTTCAGCGCCTCGTCCAGGCCCGCCTCCCGGGGGAACGGCGGCCGGCCCAGGTTGACGCAGGCCACCACCTCGGGCGAGATGTCCGCGCCGGTCACCCGGTGCCCCTTGGCGGCGAACTGGACGGCCAGCGGCAGCCCGAGCTTGCCGAGGCCGACCACGCAGATGTCCAACGGGCTCACCGGGCTCACCGCCGGCCTCCGTTCACGCTCGCGGCCAGCCGCCGCCAGGCCGGGTAGCGCCGCAGCCTGCGGCGCAGGACGGCGGGCACCGCGCCGCGCCAGACCTGCTGGACCAGGGTGGGGGGCGGCGGGTCCGGCGGCGCCTCGGCGAGCAGGAACAGCTCGTCGGGCAGGGCGAGTGCGGCGTCCCGGAAGGCCGGGTAGCCCGCGTAGTGGCGGCGCCCGTCGACCACGACCGGCGGGTCGCCGTGCCCGGCCTCGTACCGGATCAGCTCCCGAAGGGCCTCGATCCTTCCGGTGGCGGCGAGTTCGAGCCGCAGCCGGTCGGCCACCGGAAGCCGGTCGTACACCTCGCGGGCGCCGAACTGCCGTACCAGGTCGGCGACCCCGTCGCAGATCCGGTCCTGGAGCTCCTCGGGTTGGCGCAGCAGGTCGGCCTGGAGCAGCTGCGGCACCTCCCAGCCGAAGTGCCGGGCCCTGATGGCGTCCAACTGAGGCCCCGGAGTGGCGTGTTCGGCGGCGACCCACTGGACGGCGGCGACCCCGCGCAGCCGGTCCAGGGAGCCGGCCCGCTGGGTGACGTTGCCGAGGTCCTCGCGCAGCACCAGGAAGTAGTAGTCGTAGTCGGCGAGGACGGAGATCCGGCCGGCCCGCAGACAGGCCGCCAGGGTGAACGGCTGGTCCGAGTAGACCTTCAAGTCCTCGTTGCGGGCGAGATTGTGGCGCCTGATCGGCTCCAGCCGGAACAGTTTGGTGTCGGCGAGCGCCCAGGCCAGCGCGGAGTCCTCGAAGCCGACCGAGGCGGCCGTGGCGGCGAAGATGCCCTGCGGGACCAACCGCCCGTTCACGCCGACCTGTTTGGGGATGAGCACGTCCGACCCCCAGGTGTCGGCGGCCGTCACCATCCGCTCCAGCGCCTCGGCGCCGAGCCAGTCGTCGGCGCCGAGGAAGAGCACGTACCGGCCGCGGGCGAGGGCCAGGCCCCGGTTGGTCGGCGCGGCCGGGCCGCCGGAGTTCGGCTGGTGCAGCACCGTGAACAGACCCGGGTGGCGGGCCGCGTAGTCGTCCAGGAGGGCCCCGCCGCCGTCCGTCGAGCCGTCGTCGACCGCGACCACCTCCATGCGCGCCGGCCCGATGGTCTGCCCGACGAGCGAGTCCAGGCAGGCGGTCAGATACGGCATGGTGTTGTAGACCGCGATCACCACGGTCACGTCGGGTACGGTCATCGGGCGCTGCCCCTTCAACTACATTCCGTCGAGCGATGCAACGTCAACTCGGCCATGTGCCAAGGGGTCACGTCCGCCACCCGCACGGGTGAGGAAGGTGAACTGCCGTACGGCCGCACGGGCGGGCGGTCGAATCCACGCCGGGGCCACCACCACGGGGGACGGCGGGTGTCGCACCACGGGGAGCCGACGAGGGCACCCGGGGCCGGCGGGTGTCGCGGGGCGCGCTCTCGTATCGACGAAGGGAAAGACAATGGAGCAGGTCATCGTGGTGGGTGCCGGGCCGGTGGGCCTCTGGCTCGCGGCCGAGCTACGGCTGGGCGGCGTCCCGGTCACGGTACTGGAGGCCCGCACCGAACGGGACCCGCACTCCAAGGCGCTCACCGTCCACCCGCGCACCCTCGAGGTGCTGGCCTTCCGCGGCATCGTGGACCGCTTCGTCGCCTCCGGCCGGCCGCTGCCCGACGGCCACTTCGCCCTGCTGGACGACCGGGTGGACTTCCGGTCGCTCGACACGCCGTTCCCGTTCACCCTGGCGCTGGCCCAGGCCCGCACCGAGGAACTGCTGGAGGAGCACGCCGTGGCCTCGGGTGCCCGGGTGCTGCGCGGTCACCGCGTCACCGGGCTCGCCCAGGACGCCGACGGGGTGACCGTGCAGGTGGCGGGCCCGGACGGCGAGGAGCGGCTGCGGGCCGCCTACGTGGTCGGCTGTGACGGCACCAGAAGCACCGTCCGCACCGCCGCCGGGATCGACTTCCCCGGTACCGGCACCACCACGTGGGGCTGGCTCGGCGACGTCGTCCTGGACGAGCCGCCCGCGCGGCCGCTCAACGTCTCCGGCCAGAACGGCGGGGTGATGGTCCTCCCGCTCCCCGGCGGCGTCCACCGCCTGCTCGGCGGCGACCCCGACTACGTCCGCGCCGAGCGGCCCGAGGACCTCACCATCGAGGCCCTGCGCGCCAAGGTCACCCGGATCGCCGGCACCGACTTCGGGATGCGCGACCCGCACTGGCTCTCGGTGTTCGGCAACGCCACCCACCAGGCCGCCCAGTACCGTTCGGGCCGCGTCCTGCTGGCCGGCGACGCCGCGCACATGCACTTCCCGGCCGGGGGCGCCGGGCTGAACGTCGGCATCCAGGACGCCACCAACCTCGGCTGGAAGCTCGCGGCCGAGGTGGCCGGCACCGCGCCCGAGGGCCTGCTCGACAGCTACCACGCCGAGCGCCACCCCGTCGGCGCCGACCTCCTGCTGATCACCCGCGCGCAGACGGCGCTGGTCACCGCGTACACCCCGGAGGGGCAGGCGCTGCGCACCCTGCTCAGCGAACTCATCGCCGAGGTGCCGGAGTTCTCGGCCAACCTGGCCGGCCGGCTCTCCGCCCTCGCGGTCGCCTACCCGTCGACCGACCCCGAGGCCCATCCGCTGACCGGCAGCCGCGCCCCGGACCTGGCGTTCACCGGGGGCGGCAGCACCCTCTTCGGGCTGCTCCGCGACGGCCGGCACGTCCTGCTCGACCTGCGCGAGGAGCCGGGCGAGCCGCTCGGGATCCCCTGCCACGCCGCCGCCCTGGCCGATCCGCGGCCGGAGTGGTCGGCCGTCCGGGCGGTTCTCGTCCGCCCGGACGGCCACCTCGCCTGGGTGGGTGAGGAGAAGGCGGACGACGAGCTCGCGGCCGCCGCGCGGCAGGCCGTGGCCGCCACCGTCCGCTGAGGCGCGGCCGTGCGGCCGCCCCGGGCCGGCTCAGGCCGAGCCGTCCCGGGGCGGCCCCCGCCAACCCCTCGACTCCAGGGCTCCCAACGCCTCACCTCAGCCGATCGCCACCTCGGCGTACATCCGCGCGATGACGTCCTCGATGGCGGGCTCACGGACCGACAGGTCGACCAGCGGGTACCGGTCGGCGACCGCCGCGACGATGGGCGCGGCGCTCGCCTGCGCGGGGAAGGCCAGCCACTGGCGGGGCCCGTCGACCTTCACCACCCTGGCCCCGGCGACCTCGATCGCCGGGCGGGCCTCGGCGAGGTCCACCACCAGGGTCCGCTCACTCTCGCCGGCCGCGTGCAGCCCCTCCAGGCCGCCGTCGTAGACCACCCGGCCGTGGTCGATGACCATCACCCGGTCGCTCAGCTGCTCGATGTCCGTCAGGTCGTGCGTGGTGAGCAGCACCGTGGTGCCCTGCTCGCGGTTCACCTCGCGCAGGAACTCCCGGACCCGCCCCTTGCTGACCACGTCCAGGCCGATCGTCGGCTCGTCCAGGTACAGCACCTGCGGGTCGTGCAGCAGCGCCGCCGCCAAGTCCCCGCGCATCCGCTGGCCGAGCGAGAGCTGGCGGACCGGGGTGTCCAGCAGGGCGCCCAGGTCGAGCAGTTCGACGCAGCGGTCGAGGTTGGCCCGGTAGCGCGGGTCGGGGATCCGGTAGATCCGGCGGGCCAGTTCGAAGGAGTCGCGCAGCGGGAGGTCCCACCAGAGCGTGGTCCGCTGCCCGAACACGACGCCGATCCGCCGGGCGAGGTCGACCCGTTCGCGGGCCGGGTCGACGCCCGCCACCTGCAGCCGCCCGCTGGTCGGGACGAGGATGCCGGTGAGCATCTTGATGGTGGTCGACTTCCCCGCGCCGTTGGGGCCGATGTAGCCGACGCACTCCCCCGCCTCGACGGTGAAGCTCAGCCCGTCCACGGCCCGTACCTCGCGCTTCTCGCGCCGCAGCCGACCGGTCCTGGCCCGGACGGTGAAGGTCCGGCGGACGTCCTCGAGTTCGATCAGTGCCATGGGGACTCCTTAGTTTCCGGTGCCGCGGTAGGCGCGCAGGCCCGCCCGCCAGGCCAGGCCGGCCGCGGCGCAACTGACCACGGCGGCCACCGGCGAGGCGTACTGGAAGGCGACGGGCAGCCCGAGCGGGTCGGGGCGGTCGAGGATGTGCAGGGCGGGCAGCCAGTTGACGAAGGCCAGCGGCACCCCGAACACCGCCCCCGCCACCAGTTCCTTGGCGAAGACGGTCGGCGGGTAGTGCAGCAGGGTCGCGCCGCCGTAGGTGAAGGCGTTCTGGATCTCCCTGGCCTCGCCCCACCAGAACTGGAGGGTCGCGAAGCCCACGAAGACCGCCCCGAAGATGGCCGTCCCGCAGACCAGCAGCACCGGCACGAGGAGTACCCGGTCCCAGGTCCAGGCCACGTCCAGGGCGGGCAGCGACCAGACCAGCACCGCCAGCGACTGCAGCGGCCGGCCGAGCCGGCGCAGCGAGAAGCGCTCGGCGCAGACCTGGGCGAGCGCCGGGGCCGGGCGGATCAGCATGGTGTCCAGCGTCCCGGCGTTGATCCGCTGGCCGAGGCCCTCGACGCTGCCGACCAGCAGGTTGGCCATGCCGAGCGCGAAGCCGGAGGTGCCGTAGAGGAAGCCGAGTTCGGGCAGGGTCCAGCCGCCGAGCGTGTCGGTGTGCTGGAACATCAGCAGCACGACGACGAAGTCCAGGAAGGTCACGCAGAGGCTCGCGGCCAGCATCAGTACGAAGGACGCCCGGTAGGACATCATCGAGCGGGTCCACATCCCGGCCGTGAGCCACCAGGCGCGCAGCGCCCACCGGGTGCGGCCGAGGGTCGTCTCAGCCACCCTGGACCACCACCCTGCGGGTGGCGAGCAGCTGTACCGCGCGGCCCGCGGCCAGCAGCACCAGCGCCCAGGCCAGTTGGAAGCCGAGTTCGCCGAGCAGCTCCGCGCCGGAGCTCCGCTCCAGGAAGACGTCCGTCGGCACCTGCACCAGCGCGGCCCACGGCAGCGCGGGGGCGATCCAGCCGAGCCAGCCGGGGAACAGGGCGAGCGGCAGCAGCATTCCGGAGAAGAACATCGACACCACCAGCATCACCGAGCGCACCCCCTCGGAGTCGTGCAGCCAGAAGCCGGTGAGCGAGACCAGGAACCGCAGCCCGAAGCTGACGACCACCGCCAGCAGGACGGAGAGCACGAACACCGCCCAGGTCAGCGGCTGTTCGGGCAGCCGGGTCGAGAAGACCAGCGCGCCCGCGAGCATCGGCAGTACACCGCGTCCGAGCAGGTGGAAGGCGGCGCGGCCGAGGTCGGTGGCCAGCCACCAGCCCTGGAAGTCGACCGGACGGTAGAGGTCGACGGCGATGTCGCCGCTGCGGAAGCGGTCCTGGACGTCGTCCTGGAAGCCGCCGCCCCAGACCGCGACGGTGACCAGCAGGGCCTGGCTGACCCAGATGTAGGTGACGGCCTCGCTCTGGTCGTAGCCGCCGAGGCCGGGGCGGGCCTGCCAGAGGGCCAGGAAGGTGTAGGCGAGGATGAAGCCGAAGACGGTGTTGGTGAAGGCGCCGGCGAGGGTGGCGGCGCGGTAGGTGGAGTAGCGGCGGAAGGCCCCGCTCGCGACGGCGAGATAGAGGCGGGCGGTGCCGCCGGTATCCGGAGGGGGCCTGAGCTGCGTCGCAGCCGGCACAGCATTCGGCATATTGTCTCCTTGTCGACAAATATGGGCAGGTGGAAGCGCCCGAGCGGACACCGACGCCCAGGCGCCGGCGCCGACCCGCCCGGGCATCGGCACACACCGCCCAGGCCTCGGCGCACGCCGGAACGGCCCCGACCGGCCGGACCCGGGGGTACCGGGCCACGCGGGCGGAGCTGGACACGACGGACGCACGAAACCGGGTGCGCTATATGGTTTGCACCTTTCACCGTACCGTCGCCGATCACGCCACGCACCCGTATTTTCCAGCGCCTGATCACGGATCAAATAGCACATAATCGCGGCATGACCATGAGGGCAGACCACAGCACCCGCCGCCAGGCCAAACGGGCCGCCCGCCGCCAGGCCCGCCGCGCCCTGCCGCTGTGGCGCCGGCTGCTGCCGACCTGGCGGGTCACCCTCGGCGCCCTCACCGCCGTCCTGCTCCTCGCCGTCGGCTCCTTCGCCGTGCTCTACCTGATCGTCCCGGTGCCCGACGCCAACGCCCACGCCGTCGCCCAGAACAACATCTACCTCTACTCCGACGGCACCACCGAGATCGCCCGCACCGGCGCCGTCAACCGCACCGACGTCACCATCGCCCAGATCCCCCTCGACACCCAGCACGCCGTCGTCGCCGCCGAGGACCGCACCTTCTACCGCAACGGCGGCGTCGACCTGAAGGGCATGGTCCGGGCCGGCTGGAACACCCTCACCGGCAAGGGCATGCAGGGCGGCTCCACCATCACCCAGCAGTACGTCAAGAACTACTACCTCACCCAGAGCAAGACCATCGAACGCAAGGGCCGCGAACTCCTCATCGCCCTCAAGGTCGACCAGCAGCTCGACAAGAACCAGATCCTCGCCGGGTACCTCAACAGCAGCTACTTCGGCCGCAACGCCTACGGCATCCAGAGCGCCGCCCACGCCTACTACGGCGTCGACACCTCCCAGCTCAGCCTCGCCCAGGGCGCCTACCTCGCCGCCCTGCTCCAGGCCCCCAGCGCCTACGACGTCAAGACCGCGACCCCCGCCAACCGCGAGAAGGCCGTCGCCCGCTGGAACTACACCCTCGACGGCATGGTCCAACTCGGCTTCCTGCAGCCGGCCGACCGCGCCGCCCAGACCTTCCCCGACCCGATCGACCCGCAGCCCGCCACCGGCCTCGGCGGCCAGGCCGGCTACCTCGTCGGCGTCGCCGACGACTACCTCGTCTCCTCCGGCACCATCGACACCGCCACCCTCAAGGCCGGCGGCTGGCGGATCACCACCACGTTCGACAAGGACCGCCAGGAGGCCTTCGCCCACGCCGTCCAGCAGGAACTCACCGACGAACTCGACCCCCGGGCCCGGCCCACCACCGACACCGACGTCCGCGTCGCCGGCGCCTCCGTCGAACCCGCCACCGGCCGCGTCGTCGCCGTCTACGGCGGCCCCGACTACGCCAGGCAGCCCTACAACGACGCACTGCGCCAGGACAACCAGATCGGCTCCACCTTCAAGCCCATCGACCTCGCCGCCGGCCTCAACTCCGGGCGCAGCAGCGGCGACGGCCGCCCCATCACCACCGAGACCCGCTACGACGGCACCAGCGAGCGACCCGTCACCGACGGCCCCACCCCGTACGCGCCGCCCAACGAGGACGACATCGACTACGGCGACATCACCCTGCGCTACGCCATGGTGAAGTCCGTCAACTCCGTCTACGCGCAGGAGGGCGTCGACGCCGGGCTCGCCCACGTCCGGGAGACCGCCATCCGGCTCGGCATCCCCGACAACGTCCCCGGCATGGACCCGGCCAACAGCTCGATGACCCTCGGCACCGCCACCCCCAGCGCCCTCAACCTGGCCGGCGCCTACGCCGCCTTCGCCAACCACGGTGAGGCGTACACCCCCTGGTCCGTCCTCACGCTCGAACGCGCCACCTCGGGCGGCTCCGTCGACGTCCCCAAGATGCCCGCCCACGTCGCCACCGCCGCCCTCGACCGGGGCACCGCCGACGCCGTCACCGACGTCCTGCGCGATGTCGTCAGCCCGCGCGGCACCGGCGCCGCCGCCCTCGGCCTCGACCGCCCGGCCGCCGGCAAGACCGGCACCACCGACTCCAACCTGTCCGCCTGGTTCGCCGGCTTCACCCCCGAACTCGCCACCACCGTCGGCATGTTCCGCGAGCACCCGAAGACCCACGCCAAGGAGCCGCTGACCGGCACCGCCGGACTCACCCGCATCAACGGCGGCGCGTTCCCCACCGAGATCTGGACGGCCTACATGGCCGACGCCCTCGACGGCACCGAAGTACGGCAGTTCGACCTCCAGCCGAGCCGGGGCAGCACCCAGAGCGCCACCCCGACCGCGAGCGCCAGTGCCAGCCCGAGCCCCTCCCCCACACCGACGCCCAGCTCGACCGCCACCGCCGCCGCGCCCAGCGCCACCGCCCCCGTCAGCAGGCCCGTCAGCACGCCTCCCCCCGGCACCGAACCGCCGGCCGCCCCCACCGAGCACACCCCGGACCCCGAACCGGCGACCGCCCCCGGCTTCACCCCGGAACCCGCCGAGCCCCCGAAGCCCACCCCCACCCGGGAGACCACCCCCGCGCCCCGGCCGACCCCGACCAAACCCACCGACCGGCCGAGCCCGACCGCCCCCGCGACCAGCCCGGCGGCCCCGCCCACGCCCTGACCCCCCGCCCCGACCCGCCGCGCGAAACCCGGGCCGCAGGGCGCAGGCGCGCGTCAGACCACCAGCTCGCGCTCCAACGGCGTCCGGAACCGCGGCGTCACCCGCACCCCGCCCAGCCACCCCGACAACCGCGCCGCCTCCACCCCGATCGCCGCCCGCGCCTCGGCCCCGACGTCCGACAGCAGCCGCCACACCACCTCGCCATCGGGGCGCTGCGCCCAACCGCCCACCACCCGGCCGCACCACCAGAGCGTCGGCCCCGCGTTGCCCGCCCGGTCGAACAGCGCCGGGACGTCCTCCGGTCGCAGGTACCAGTCCCGCCCGCGCCAGCCCATCATGCTCGGATCCAGCCCAGGCAGCAGCGCCGCCCAGGGCTCCGGCTCCGGCACCGCCCCGGCGTCCCCCGGCAGCACCAGCCCGGCCGCACCGCCCGCCAGCGCCACCTCCTCCGCGCCGACGTCGGCCAGCGCCTTACGGGTGTCCCCGAGCGTCCAGCCCGTCCACCACTTCACGTCCTCCACGGTGGCCGGCCCGAACGCGGCCAGCCAGCGCCGCACCACCTCGGCCTTCGCCTCCCGCACCGGCACCTCCGGCCACTGCGCCACCGGCGCCCACGGATAGCTGCTGCTCAACCACGAACCGCGCGGACGGCACCGGCGCACGTGCCCGTCCGAGGCCAGCAGCCGCAGCATCCGGCTGCCGACGCTCTGCTTCGCCTCGTACGGCTTGCCCGCCGCCATCAGCATCGTCTCGCGCAACGCCGGGACGTCCTCGCCGAGTTCACTCGTCGTCGCCTCACCGCGCCGTTCCAGCGCGGCCAGCACGGCCTGCTCCGTCTCGGCGAGCCGCTGCTCGCTCCAGCCCTCGGCGAACTCCGCCAGGTGCTTCAGCAGCGTCGCCCGCTCCTTCGCCGCGATCGCCCGCGCCGTCGAGGAGCTCACATACGGCGCGAAGCCCTCCGTCACCGCGAACATCGTCCGCCGCATCGACAGCAGCTTCACCAGCGTGACGTCCTCGTACAGCGCCCGCTCCACCTCCGCCGCCGAGGGCTCGGCCAGCCGGGCACAGGCCGACAGGTAGACCGTGGCGGCATCGGTGGCGTGCAGGCCGACCACCGCGTCCGCCACCTCCTCCACGGTGGCCGCCCGCCCGGCGGGCGCCAGGAGATGGCGCCGCCCCAGCCTGGCACGGCGCTGCTCATCGCTGATCGAGGGCACTCGGCTGCTCATGGCGGGACCTTAGCGCCCGCCACCGACAGCGGCGGGCCGCCACGCACCCGGCGTGACGGCCCGCCGTCCGGACCACTCGAATCGTTCGGCCCGCCCCTCGGACCGCCCTCTGCTCAGAGGTAGAGCCCCGTCGAGCCCTCCGCATCACCGAAGCGCATCGCGGCCACCGCGTGCAGGTCGCGCTCGCGCAGCAGCACATAGGTCGCGCCGCGCACCTCGACCTCCAGCTTGTCCTCCGGGTCGTAGAGCACCCGGTCGCCCGGCTCGACGGACCGCACGCTCTGGCCGACCGCCACGGCCTCCGCCCAGGTGCACCGCTTGCTGAGCTCGGCGGTCGCGGGGATGAGAATGCCACCGGTCGAGCGGCGCTCGCCCTCGGCGCCCTCGGTCTTCACCAGGACCCGGTCGTGCAGCATCTTGATCGGGAGCTTCTCGCCCAGCCGGTCGTGCCGCGGCGTTTCGGCCTGCTCGGGCTGCTGGGACCGCTCGGACTGCCTGGTCGGTTCGTGGTTCGTACTCACGCCCCGACGGTACCGCTCCCGGGCGCCCGGCGTGACGCTGGCCCGACATCCGAAGGACCCCGCATCCGGCGCCCGATCCAGCGCCCGGACCGGGGCCCGGACCGGGGGCCGGAGCCGGGCCGGACATGCCGGAGGCCGGGCACACCCGCGCCCGGCCCCGTGCAACCCGGCGGATCAGTCCTTGCGGCGCTTGCGGGACGCGGCGACCAGCAGCACCAGGCCCACGCCCACCAGCGCGGCCGGCACGATCCGCTCCTTGCGCGGCCGGCCCTTCTCGTCCACGAACTGCGCCTTGGCCTTCTCCACGGCCCCACTGGCCGCCACGTACGCCCGGCCGGCCTTCTCCTCCACCGCGGCCACGGCCTTCGCCTTGACCTGGGCGGTGATGGTGCTCGGGTGGACCCGCACGGCCAGCTCGTCCAGGGTCGCCGCCAGCTGGGTACGGGTACGCGCGATGTCCGCCTCGATCTGGGCGGTCGTCCGCGCCGCCTGGTCCTTCGTACTCGCCTCGCCCACTCGGGCCACCCCAATTCACTGATGTTGTCCTGTGCGACCAACCCAGTTTGTCAGCTGGCACGCGGGCACGCGCGGCCCCACCCACCATCGGGGGTAAGTTTGCCGTGGTACGACCAGCCGTCCACCCACCAGGAGAGTCCCACCGTGAGCGAGCGCCTCCAGACCGGTGACACCGCGCCTGCCTTCAGCCTGTCCGACGCCGACGGCAACCAGGTGTCCCTGGCCGAGCACCTCGGCCGCAAGGTGATCGTCTACTTCTACCCGGCCGCGCTCACCCCCGGGTGCACCAAGCAGGCCTGCGACTTCACCGACAACCTGGAGGCCTTCTCCGGCGCCGGGTACGACGTCATCGGCATCTCCCCGGACAAGCCGGAGAAGCTCGGCACGTTCCGGGAGACCGAGGACCTCAAGGTCACCCTGCTCTCCGACCCGGACCACGCCGTCCTGGAGGCGTACGGCGCGTACGGCGAGAAGCAGAACTACGGCCGCACCTACGTCGGCGTGATCCGCTCCACCGTGATCGTCGACGAGCAGGGCAAGGTCGAGCGCGCGCTGTACAACGTCAAGGCCACCGGGCACGTCGCCAAGCTGCTGCGCGACCTCAAGGTCGACGCGGCCTGAGCCCCGGCGGCGGCGCCCCACCGGGCGGCCGCACAACGGAGCGGTGGCGGTGCACCCCCCGACCGGGTACACCGCCACCGCCGTTTCTCACCTCAGCGAGCCGCTGTCATCAGCAGGCCCCGAGGTCGCTCCAGACCCCCCAGGCGCCGCTGGCGCTGGGGTCGTCACCCTTGGTCCACCACTTGTTCTGGTAGTAGTGGCCCTTCCACGACACCTTGGTGGTGGCCGCGTAGGTGGTGCCCGCGTCCCAGCTCGGCGCGCCCGTGCAGGCACCCGAGGTCGGCGAGGAGGTCGCCGTCGGGGACGAGGTGGCCGTGGCGGTCGGCGAGGCGGTCGCCGTGGCGGTGGGCGAAGCCGTGGCGGTCGCGGTCGGCGAGGCCGTGGCGGTGGGCGACTGCGTCGGGCTCGGCGACGAGGTGCCGCCGGTCGCGCCGCGGGTCAGGTCGCCCTTCAGGCCGTACAGCGTGCCGGCGACGTTGACCGTCCAGTTCGACGGGGTCGAGACCGGCAGGTAGTAGGTGAAGTCCATGTCGATCGACGCACCCGGCGCCAGCGACTGCCAGCCCGGCAGCTTCACCGAGACGCGGTTGTAGGTGCCCTTGAGGCCGCCCGCGTTGCTGCCGGTGTGGTCCTGGCGGATCACCTGGAGGCCGAAGCCGGACTGGTCCTTGGCGTTGCCCGGGGCCGAGTTGCTGTAGTCGAACTGGAACTCGGTGCCGCCCGGCAGGGTCAGCGTCGAGTTGTTGACGATGTGGATCTTCGGGTTGATCGGGTAGTTCGAGTCACCCAGCGCGAAGTTGGTGAACGACACGTCGATCGGCAGGGTCTGCTGCGGCAGCGCGATCGTCGAACGGGTCGCGCCGTACGCCGGGGCGGCCTTGAACTTGTCGTACATCAGCGAGGTCAGCGTCGAGCCGGGAACGTACTGGCCCTTGCCGCCGTTGGCGGCCGCGTCCCACTTGTAGTCGCCCGCGAGCTCCCAGATCATCGCGCCGCCGGCGCCCTGGTTGACGATGTAGTCCGCCTTCGCGCCGACCGACTGCTCGTCCTCGGTCGAGAGGAAGACCTTCTTGGTGTCGTTCCACAGCCACGGGGCCACCAGGCTGGAGCTGTAGTTGCGGGCGTAGGTGCCCTGCAGCGCGGTGTCGCTCAGGCCGTACTTGGAGAGGTAGTCGGGCACGACGCCCTTCTCCAGGTTCTTGGCGTGCCACATCGGGTTCGACCCGGCCGGGGACTCCTTGCCCGCGGTGTCCTTGTCGTTCCAGATGTTGTCGATGCCGACGGCGCCGTCACCGCACGCGGTCAGGCCGGAGCCGGCCGGGCAGCTGGTCGCGGCGGCGGTGCCCCAGAGGCCGTTGGTGCCACCGGTGACGTTCTTGAAGCCGCGGGTGTAGTACGGCAGGCCGACGTTGATCCGGCCGGCCGGCATCGCGCCGCGGAAGTAGTGGTACGACCAGTCGGTGTTCAGGTAGCCGATGCCGCCGTACTGGCTGGTGCCGTACACGTTGGCCGACGCCAGCTCGGCGTCCTTGCCGTCGTCGAACAGCGAGGCGTTCGGGCCGACGTACTTGTTCCAGGCGCCGTGCAGGTCGTACGACATGATGTTGACGTAGTCGAGGTACTGCGCCGGCTGGTAGGTCTCCATGCCGCGCAGCAGGTACCCGGAGGAGGGGGCCGCGACCGAGAGCAGGTAGTGCTTGCCGTCGGCGGCGCCGGCCCGGTCCAGCTTCTCGCGCAGCGTCTTCATCAGCGCCGCGTAGCCCTTGGCCAGCGAGCCGCGCCGGGCGTTTGCGAGGGTCCAGTCCTGCGGGTTGCCCGCGTCCTTCATCGAGGTCGCGTACTCGTAGTCGATGTCGACGCCGTTGAAGCCGTACTTCTTGATGAAGTCGACCGCCGAGGCGGAGAAGGTGTCGATGCCCGCCTGGTTGACGCTTCCGTCGGGGTTGGTGGTCACCGAGTAGAAGCCGCCGGAGTTGACCCGGTCGCCGGCGGAGTCGAAGTAGCCGCCGGTCTCGGTCCAACCGCCCACCGAGATCATGGTCTTGACGTTCGGGTACTGCTTCTTGTACTTCGTCAGCAGGTTGAAGTGGCCCTTGTAGGGCAGCGTCGGGTCGAGCTCGGCGCCGGGCACGCCCGGGAAGGAGATCCCGGTGGCCTCGTTCTTGTCGTTGTCGTCGCCGACCGACAGCTTGTTGTCGCTGCCGATGTGCCCGAACGCGTAGTTGAGGTGGGTGACCTTGTCCCAGGGGATGTCGCTCACCAGGTAGGGCTGCGTGCCGTCCTTGCCGGTGCGCCAGCCGGTGAAGTAGCCGATGATGCGGCGCTGGTGGTCCGCGCCCATCTTCTCGCGGCCCTCGGTGTCGTAGACGCTGCAGTAGGGGACGTCGACGCCGGGCGTCTGGTACATGCCGTCGGGGCGACAGGCCGCGTTGTCGACGGTGGCGGAGGCGGAGGCCTGGGAGGGCGCCGCACCCAGCGTCGCCATCAACAGGCCCGCCAGGCCGGCCGCGGCCAGCGAGGCCACGCCCGCCCGGGCCGCCGGGCTCTTCGCCCGGTTCGTGTGGCGGGCAGCGGTGGGACGCTGCTCGGCCGTGCTTCGGATCAACACTCGGTCCTCCGGGAGAGAGTGTCGGCGCGTACCTGTGGGGAGCACGCACGTGGGGGATTGGAGGTTGGCGCTGAAGCTATGTGGTCTGAACCACATAGGTCAATAGGTCTGTACCAATTGGTAATCAAATCCCCAACTCCGCCGGTCAAACCTCCGACTGGCGACGACTGTGCCGGGCCACCCGCACCCGCGTCCCGCACGCGGTCGAACACCACGCCCGACGTGCGTGGTGCTGCAGGAAGAACAGGATGCAGCCGGGCGCCGGGCACGCCCTCAGCAGCTCCCGCTCACCCCCCGTCAACAGCTCCACCGCCGCCCGCGCCACCCGCGCCAACAACACCGGCCCGCGCTCCCCCGACAGACTCCGCCGCACCGGATCCCCCGCACCCCCCGCCGGCAGCTCCACCCACCCAGGCGCCGCCCGCACCGCCGCGTTCACCACCGCCACATCGGTCGGCTCCGCCGCCCCGCCGGCCACCACCGCCGTCAGCACCGCGCGCAGCGCCCGCCGCAGCTCCAGGAACGCCGCCAGCTCCGCCGCCCCCAGCCGCCCCGACGGCACACTCGCGAGGTCCAGCCCGACGGAGTGCCGCTCCACCCACTCCCCCAGGTCGGACGGCTCCACCAGCACGTCCACCAGATGGCCGCGCAGACCGCCCCGGATGAAGGTGCTGTTCACCAGGTCCAGGGCGAGGTGCTCGCCACCGACCGGCATCTCGTCCACTGCGCCGCGCTCCACCATGCCCTAACGGTAACGCGGCTTGCTTTCAGTTAGCCACAACGACAGAATCAACAAGCTAACGTTTCATGCCGCAGGTAACCGTTAGGAGAGTCGCCATGCCCAGCCGCGCCCCCGCCCGACCGGCCCCCACCGCCGTCCTCGCCTCCACCGCCACCGCCGTGACCGCCCTGCTGCTCCTGGTGGCCCTCGGCACCCTCACCCGGCAACCCCTCCTCATCCCGCCCCTGGCCGCCTCCATGGCCCTCATCGCCGGCGCCCCCGCACTCCCCCTCGCCCAGCCCCGCAGCGTCATCGGCGGCCAGCTCCTCTCCGCCCTCACCGGCTACGCCGTCCTCGCCCTCGCACCCCCCGGCCCGTGGTCCGCCGCCCTCGCCGGCGGCCTCGCCCTCGGCGCCATGACCCTCGCCCGCACCCCGCACTCCCCCGCGGCCGCCACCGCCGTCATCGTCGCCCTCACCGCCCCCGACCCGACCCGCTTCCTCCCCCTCCTCGCCCTGGCCGCCACCACCCTCGTCCTCGCCGGCCTGCTCGGATCCCGCCTGACGGCCCGCCAGTACCCCACCTACTGGTGGTGAGCCCGCAACCGATCCGCGCAACGATCGTTCGCACACCGGGGGACGGGCGCACACCAGGCCCACCAAGGGGGACGACCATGCCGGTCAGGTACACCCGCGAACTGCTCACGACCACCGCGGCAACCGCGGCCTCACTCGACGAGATGCCGACCGCTCTCGGCCGGGAGCCGAATCTCGACCGCCGGAAGTACCTGCGCCGCAAGCCGACCGAGTGCGCCATCGACACCTCGCACTTCACCGGCCAGGCCCACAACCGGTGCCCGTGGTCCACCAGGCGGCTTCCACCCGAGCGGGTGCTCGTCCAACGCCCCTCGGATGCCAAGCGGCTGCCCGGCGCGCAGATCCGCCAGGCCCTGGCCGAGCTCGGGAGGCCGGAGCCGTGCGAGGACTGCGGTACCGGACCACGATGGCGGGTCCGCCCGATCACGTTGGAGGTCGACCACATCAACAGGGACTGGTCGGACAACCGTCCGGGCAACCTCCGCCCGCCCTGCCCGAACTGCCACGCCGTCACCGACACGTACTGCAGGCCCAACAGGAGCAAGCGCGCGCAATCTTCGCCGACCCGCAACGAGGAGCGCACCACACCCCGAAATGACGGTGTCCCCTCGGCGAGGGAAGCTCTAGACTAGGGGCCATGCGGCCTTGGCGGAGCTGGAAGACGCGCTGGACTTAGGATCCAGTGGGGGCAACCCCGCGAGGGTTCGAATCCCTCAGGCCGCACCAGCCTTGGAAACGAAGGCCCGTCCGGAGATGATCTCCGGACGGGCCTTCGTCGTTCCCGACTCCCCGTCAGCCCAGCAGGTCCCTCACCACCGGGGCCAGGGCGCGGAAGGCCTGGCCGCGGTGGCTGATGGCGTTCTTCTCGTCGGCCGTGAGCTCGGCGCAGGTCCGGGTCTCGCCGAGGGGCTGGAGGATCGGGTCGTAGCCGAAGCCGCCCGCGCCGGCCGGGGCGGTGCGCAGGGTGCCGAGGAGGCGGCCCTCGACGACGCGCTCGGTGCCGTCGGGCAGGGCCAGGGCGGCGGCGCAGAAGAAGTGGGCGCCGCGGTGCTCGGGCGCGATGTCGCCGAGCTGGGCGAGCAGGAGCTCCAGGTTGGCGCGGTCGTCGCCGTGCTTGCCGGCCCAGCGGGCGGAGAAGATGCCGGGGGCGCCGTTCAGCACGTCCACGCACAGGCCCGAGTCGTCGGCGACGGCGGGCAGCCCGGTGGCCCGCGCGAGGGCGTGGGCCTTGAGGAGGGCGTTCTCGGCGAAGGTGACACCGGTCTCGGGGACGTCCGGGATCTCCGGGTAGGCGTCGGCGCCGACCAGCTCGACGTCCAGGCCGGCGCTGCCGAGGATGGCGCGGAGTTCGGCGACCTTGTGCTGGTTACGGGTGGCGAGGATGAGTCGGGTGGTCATGAATCCACCCTAACCGGACGTCAGCCGGTGCAGACCTGGGTGAGGTTGCCGGCGGCGTCGCCGAGCGGCTTGAGGTCGGGGACCTGCTTGTTGTTGACGGCCTGCTGGACCTTGTCGACCTGGGTCTGGAGGTCGGTGATGGCCTTGGCGACGTCGGTGTTCTTGGAGTTCTTGCCGAGCTGGTCGAGGTCGTTCTTCAGCTTCTGCAGGGACTGCCCGGCGGCCGTCGCGTCGTTGCTCGCGTTGTTGAAGGCGGAGGTGACGTCGCTGATGTCGCTGGTGATCTTGATCGCGGTGTTGCCGCAGTCCAGCGCCTTCTGGGCGGCCGAGCAGCTGACCGCGCTGAGCGGGAGGATGGCGATCAGGCCGGCCACGGCGAGGGTGGCGGGGCGAGCGATGCTCTGGGGCATCCGGTCCTCCTGGAGTGCGCGGGTTCCGAGGGGGAAGGACGCGCGCCGAGGAGTGCACGGTTCCCGCAACGAGGTGCTGCGGGAACCGTAAGGGCTGCGGGCCCGGCCTGTACAGCGCCGGTGTCGACAACAGGCCGCGCCCCGGGACCCGTTCGGGAGCCCGTGGGGGCTCAGCCCTCCAGGGCCTTGCGCTGGATCTCGTCCAACTCGGCGCAGCCGAGGGTGCCGAGGTCCAGGAGCTGGTCGAGCAGGGCGCGGTCGAAGGGTGCGCCCTCGGCGGTGCCCTGGACCTCGACAAAGCGGCCGTCGGAGGTGCAGACGATGTTCATGTCGGTCTCGGCGCGGACGTCCTCCTCGTACTGGAGGTCGAGCATGGGGACGCCGCCGATGATGCCGACGCTGACGGCGCTGACGCCGCCGGTGATGGGCTGACCCTTGGCGCGGAGGATCTTCTTGTCGCGGGCCCAGGAGACGGCGTCGACGAGGGCGACGTAGGCGCCGGTGATGGCGGCGGTGCGGGTGCCGCCGTCGGCCTGGAGGACGTCGCAGTCGAGGACGATGGTGTTCTCGGCGAGGGCGCGGTGGTCGATGACGGCGCGCAGCGAGCGGCCGATCAGGCGGCTGATCTCGTGGGTGCGTCCGCCGATGCGGCCCTTGACGGCCTCACGGTCGCCGCGGGTGTTGGTGGCGCGGGGGAGCATGGAGTACTCGGCGGTGACCCAGCCTTCGCCGCTGCCCTTGCGCCAGCGGGGGACGCCTTCGGTGACGCTGGCGGTGCACAGCACCTTGGTGTCGCCGTAGGAGATGAGGACGGAGCCTTCGGCGTGCTTGCTCCAGCCCCGTTCGATGGTGACGGGGCGGAGCTGGTCGGGGGTGCGGCCGTCGATGCGTGACATAGGCACCGAGCGTAGTCGTTGTGCGGGGGTGGCCGGTCGAGCGCCTCGGTGCGGGGCGGTGAACGTTTCGGCCCGCCGACCGGGGGTCGGCGGGCCGCGGTGTGAGCCGGGGGGCTCAGCTCACATCATGTCCTCGATGTCGGCGGCGATCGGGTCGGCGTCGGTGCCGATGACGACCTGGATCGCGGTGCCCATCTTGACGACGCCGTGGGCGCCGGCGGCCTTCAGGGCTGCCTCGTCGACGAGGGAGGCGTCCTTGACCTCGGTGCGCAGGCGGGTGATGCAGCCTTCGACCTCTTCGATGTTGTCGATGCCGCCGAGACCGGCGACGATCTTCTCAGCCTTGCTGGCCATCTGTTTCTCTCCCTCTGTCTCGGCACGTCGGCTGCTCTGCCGGGTGCCGTCCTGCGCTGTGCCGGGGGTGCCCCCGGGCGGGGGCGGGGGGAAGGGTCGCCGCCGGTGCTGATGCGGGTTCAGCTGCCGTGCTGCTGCTCGGCAGCGCGACCAGCATCACCCGGACGGGACCGATCTGCCACGTTAGTCCACTTTTGGCCCATTCCGGCGCGCATGCTCTGGATCTTCGTCCGAGGATGTCGATCAGCGGGGCCTGTGGTCCCGGCGCGCGGCCTGCATCCAAAGTGGTCTACACCAATATATGTGTACTCCGATGAACGCGGGAAGCGCCCCGGGTGTTCCTGAGCTCCGTCCGAGGGTCCCGCACGGACCACCGGCCGGCAACTGCTCTCGGAGGGCGATATGAGTTCGGCAGGCGCCACGGCACCGCAGTCCCAGTGGTGGCACACCTTCTACGGCGGACTCCAGAAGATGGGCCGTTCCCTCCAGCTGCCGGTGGCCGTGCTGCCGGCCGCGGGCATCCTCAACCGCCTCGGGCAGCCCGACGTGTTCGGCAAGGACGGTCTGGGCTGGGACGACGTCGCCAAGGTGTTCGCCGCGGCCGGCGGCGCGCTGCTGGACTCCTCGCTGGGCCTGCCGATGCTGTTCTGCATCGGGGTCGCGATCGGCATGGCGAAGAAGGCGGACGGCTCCACCGCACTGGCGGCGGTGGTGGGCTTCCTCGTGTTCTACGCCGTCCTGCACGCCTTCCCCGAGGACTGCAAGCTGCCGACGGTGCTGGTCGGCTCCCAGTGCGTGGACTTCACCTCGGCCAAGTCGGCCGCCGCGACCTACCAGAACCCGGGCGTCCTGGGCGGCATCCTGATCGGCCTGCTGTCGGCCTGGCTCTGGGTGCGCTTCCACCGCACCCGGCTGGTCGACTGGCTGGGCTTCTTCAACGGCCGCCGCCTGGTGCCGATGATCACCGCCGTGGTGGGCATGGTCCTGGCGGTCCTGGCGGTCTGGGCCTGGCCGCCGATCGGCCGGGCCTTCAACGACATGAGCCAGAGCCTGGCCGACCTGGGCGCGGCCGGCGCCGGAATCTTCGGTGTCGCCAACCGCACACTGCTGCTGATCGGCATGCACCAGCTGCTGAACACCTTCGTCTGGTTCCAGTTCGGCGACTACACCAAGCCGGACGGCATGGTGGTCCACGGCGACATCCCGCGCTTCCTGGCCGGCGACCCGACGGCGGGCCAGTTCACCTCCGGATTCTTTCCGATCATGATGTTCGCGCTGCCGGCCGCCGCACTGGCGATGGCGCACTCGGCCAAGCTGCACCGCCGCAAGGAGATCTACGGGCTGATGCTCTCGGTCGGCCTGACGTCCTTCGTGACCGGCGTCACCGAGCCGATCGAGTACTCCTTCGCCTATGTCGCGCCCGCGCTGTACGCGGTGCACGCACTGCTGACCGGTGCGTCGATGGCGATCACCTGGGCGCTGGGGGTGCACGACGGCTTCAGCTTCTCGGCCGGCCTGATCGACTACGCCATCAACTGGAGCCTCGCCACCAAGCCTTGGATGATCATCCCGATCGGGCTCGCCTTCGCCGTCGTGTACTACGCGCTGTTCCGGTTCATCATTGTGAAATTCGACATGAAAACGCCGGGCCGCGAGGACGACGACGAGGTCGAGGACGTGACCAAGGCATAAATCCGGCGGCACTGCGCACATTTCACCGAAGGCCCTCGGACTCTCCGTCCGGGGGCCTTCGGCATATCCGGAAAGGACCAAGGAACCAGGAGACAAAGGGCCGATGGCACTGGATCCCGAACAGGGTCCGAATATCCCGTCGGGGAAATTCCGCGACCCGTCGGGCGCCGGAGCGGTGGGCCGTCCCGCCCGCGGGGCCCGGCCCGTGGAGGGGGCGTGGGCGCCCGGGCCGGGACGGCGCCGGGTGGGGGCAGGTCAGCGCCGTCGGCGGCCTACCGTTCGGCAATCCGCCACCGCTGTTCCCCGACGGCGTCGCCATCCGTTTCGCCGGGAAGGCGGAGAAGGCCGGAACGGCGGGCACCTCTCGGGGGCCGGTCGCAATGCGCCGGGGAATACCCGAGTACTCGGACCAGCCCCGGCGAGCGCCTCCGACCTCCCGGCCGATCTCCGAACCGGGCTCCGAACCGGTCACCACGACCCGTCGGCGGCGGGCCGAACCACCCCTCGGCGACGGGCCGACCACCGCACACCCCGGCCCGGACCCGTCGAACACCCCGTCGGCGGCCGCCCGCCACCCGTCCGCCGCCGCCCCGCCGCCGGTCGGGCCGGCCTTGCCGCAGCGGCCCGCGGACACCCCGGGAGCGGTCCCGCCCGGCCGACCATTCGTCCACTGCCCGGCCCCGCCGAACCCCTCCGGGCGGCACCCTCCGAGCACCCGCGTCTTTTGTTGCGCAAATAGCCAAAATCCCAATCCCGGCCGGAAATCATGATCGTCGATCCGCAAGTAGGTTTCGATTTCATAGCGCTTCTCACCAGCACCGCTTTCGGGGGTTCCCCCCCTTCTCCACCCGTGCTACAAAACTGGTCTACACCACGTGTGGTGTAGACCAGTTCGCGGTTCGGCCCCCTGTGCACCTCCCCCGACCGACCGCCCCTGTCGTTAGGAACCCACCCCCATGAGTCAGTCTGCGCAGGCACCGGCGCCCGCCGCGGCTCCGGCCACGCCAAGTCCCACCAAGAAGTTCGGCCAGAACCTGCTCCAGGGTCTGCAGAAGATCGGCCGCAGCCTCCAGCTGCCCATCGCCGTTCTGCCGGCCGCCGGCCTGCTGCTGCGCCTCGGCCAGGACGACGTCTTCGGCAAGGACGGCCTGGGCTGGGACAAGGTCGCCGCGGTGTTCGCCACCGCCGGTGACGCCGTCTTCGCCAACCTTCCGCTGCTCTTCGCGGTGGGTATCGCGATCGGCTTCGCCAAGAAGGCCGACGGCTCCACCGCGCTCGCCGCGCTGGTCGGCTTCCTGGTCTACAAGAACGTGCTGACCGCCTTCCCGATCACCGACGCGGTGGTCGCGGACGGCAAGTACACCGCCGCCACCTACCAGAACCCCGGTGTGCTCGGCGGTATCGTGATCGGCCTGCTCAGCGCCGTGCTGTGGCAGAAGTACCACCGCACCAAGCTGGTCGACTGGCTCGGCTTCTTCAACGGCCGCCGCCTCGTCCCGATCATCATGGCCTTCGTCGGCACCGCCGTCGGTGTCGTCTTCGCCCTGGCCTGGGGCCCGATCGGCGACGCCATCAAGTCCCTGAACGACTCCCTGATCGGTGCCGGCGCGCTCGGTGCGGGTGCCTTCGGCCTGGTCAACCGCGGTCTGCTGCCGGTCGGCATGCACCAGTTCGTGAACTCCTACGCCTGGTTCCAGACCGGTGACTTCACCAAGCCCGACGGCACCGTCGTCCACGGCGACCTGACCCGCTTCTTCGCCGACGACCCGACCGCCGGCCAGTTCATGTCGGGCTTCTACCCGATCATGATGTTCGCGCTGCCCGCCGCCGCGCTGGCCATCGCCCACGCCGCCAAGCCGCACCGCCGCAAGGCCGTCCTCGGCATGATGCTGTCGCTGGCGCTCACCTCCTTCGTCACCGGTGTCACCGAGCCGATCGAGTTCGCCTTCGTCTTCATCGCCCCGGCCCTGTACGTCATCCACGCGGTGCTGACCGCCGTCTCGATGGCCGTCACCTGGGCGCTCGGCGTGCACGACGGCTTCACCTTCTCGGCCGGCCTGATCGACTACGCGCTGGCCTGGAACAAGGCCACCGACCCGTGGATGATCATCCCGATCGGCCTGGTCTTCGCCGCCCTGTACTACTTCCTCTTCCGCTTCGCGATCGCCAAGTTCGACCTCAAGACCCCCGGTCGCGAGGACGACGAAGAGGTCGAGGACGTGACCAAGGCCTGACGCCGGTCACCCCGCACACCGCTCACGACCCCGCCCCGCCACTCGCTCCCCCGAGTGGCGGGGCGGGGTCGTTCCGTACCCGGGGCCGTCCGCACCCGGGGGCCCTGTCACCCGGGGCAGTCCCGGGGGCCCTGTCACCCGGGGCCGTCCCGCATCCCGGGCCGCACGGCGAGACGGTGGTTGACGAACCGGCAAGAGCGCTGGTCAACTGAAGCGGTGAACGCCCCGCGCATCCTCGTCACCCGCAGCCACATCGACTTCGGTCGTGTGTGGTCCGCGGCGTGTTGCGCCTGATCCGAGCCGTTCCCCCGCCGCCGCCCGGCTGACCTCCCGCCGCGCCGCCGCCCCCGCTTCCAGGCACTCGTGTCCGCCCGCCCCGCGCGGGCCACCGCCACGCACCCGCGTGCACGCCGCACGCAGCCGCACGAGGAAAGTCAAGGCCCCGCCATGCCCCGCCAGCTGCACCTTTCCGCTGCCCTCGACAGCCCCGGCCGTTTCGACGCCGCCCACTTCACCGCCCTCGCCCGCCTCGCCGAACGGGCCACCCTGGACTTCGTCACCCTCGACGACTCGTACACCCCCGAGCCGCGCCGGCTCGACGCCCTCGCCACCCTTTCCCGGCTCGCGCCGCTGACCGACGGCCTCGGCCTCGTCCCGACCGTCACCACCACCCACACCGAGCCCTTCCACACCTCGATCTCGGTCAACACCCTGGACTGGGTGAGCGAGGGCCGGGCCGGCTGGCTGGTCGGCGTCTCGGACACCGAGGCGGAGGCCCGCGCCTTCGGGCGGCGGCCCGCCGCCCCGGCCGACGTGCTCTGGGCCGAGGCCGCCGACGCCGCCGAGGTCGCCGCCCGGCTCTGGGACAGCTGGGAGGACGACGCGGAGATCCGCGATATTGCGACCGGCCGGTTCGTCGACCGCGACAAGCTGCACTACATCGACTTCGAGGGCCCGCACTTCTCCGTGCGCGGCCCCTCCATCACCCCGCGTCCGCCGCAGGG
This sequence comes from Kitasatospora sp. NPDC052868, assembly GCF_044547105.1. Classification (NCBI taxonomy): domain Bacteria; kingdom Bacillati; phylum Actinomycetota; class Actinomycetes; order Kitasatosporales; family Streptomycetaceae; genus Kitasatospora; species Kitasatospora sp. NPDC052868. The sequence continues at coordinate 56,616 of NZ_JBITZW010000015.1, forward strand.
CCGCCCGGTGGTCGCGGTACCGGTCGCCGCGGCGGACCTCGCCCCGCACGCCCCGGCCGGCGGCCGGGCCCGGGTCGAGACGGCCGTCCGGCACGCCGACGTCATCCTGCTGGACGCCCCCGACCGGGCCGCCCGGCTGACCGCCGCCACCGGGCTGCGGCTGCACGCGGGCGAACGCCTGCGGATCCTCGCCCGGCTCGCCGCCGACCTCCCCGACGCGGCCGCCGTCTCCCGGCTGATCGAGGACCTCACCGAGGTCGGCGGCGGCGTCGACGGCTTCCACCTGGTGCCCGCCGACCCGGCCCGCGACCTGGCGGCCGTCGCCGACCAGGTCGTCCCCGCGCTGCGCGAGCGCGGACTGTTCCGCACCGCCTACCCCGGCCGCACGCTGCGTGACAGCCTCGGCCTGACCCGCCCCGCCAGCCGCTACGCGCTCGCCGCCGCCGCTCCCACCGAGGTGACCCGATGACGGACCGACCGCTCAAGCAGATCCACCTCGCCGCGCACTTCCCCGGCGTGAACAACACCACGGTGTGGACGGACCCGCAGTCGCGGAGCCAGATCGACTTCTCGTCCTTCCGCCATCTCGCCGAGACCGCCGAGCGCGGCAGGTTCGACTTCCTCTTCCTCGCCGAGGGCCTGCGGCTGCGCGAGGTCAAGGGCCGCATCCACGACCTCGACGTGCTGGGCCGCCCCGAGTCGATCACCGTGCTGAACGCGCTGGCCGCCGTCACCACCCGCCTCGGGCTGGCCGCCACCGTCAATGCCACCTTCAACGAACCGTACGAGCTGGCCCGGCGGTTCGCCTCGCTGGACCACCTCTCCGGCGGGCGCGCCGCCTGGAACGTCGTCACCTCCTCGGACGCCTTCACCGGGGAGAACTTCCGCCGGGGCGGCTTCCTCGACCGCGCCGACCGCTACACCCGGGCCGCCGAATTCGTCGAGCTGGCCCGGAAGTTCTGGGACGCCGGCGAGGAGAGCGTCCAGCACCGCGGGACGCACTTCGAGGTCGAGGGGCGGCTGTCGCTGCCCCGCCCGCCACAGGGCCACCCGGTGGTCATCCAGGCCGGGGACTCCGACGAGGGCCGCGAGTTCGCCGCCGCCGCGGCCGACGTCGTCTTCAGCCGGCACTCCACCCTCGCCGACGGCCAGGCCTTCCACGCCGACGTGAAGCGGCGGTTGGCCGGGTACGGCCGCAAGCCGGACGAGCTGAAGATCATGCCCGGGGTGACCTACGTCCTCGGCGACACCGACGCCGAGGCCGCCGAGCGCGCCACCGAGATCCGCCGGGCCCAGGTCGGGCCGCGGACCACGATCGCCTTCCTGGAGCAGGTCTGGGGCGTCGACCTCTCCGACCACGACCCGGACGGGCCCCTGCCCGCCGTCGACCCCGAGCCGGACAGCACCCTCGTCCAGGGCCGGACCAGGATCGGCGACCCACTGGAGATCGCCGCCAAGTGGCGGGCGGTGGCGGCCGAGAAGCGGCTCAGCAGCCGCGACCTGGTGATCGAGCTGACCGGCCGGCAGTCCTTCATCGGCTCCCCGGAGACGGTCGCCGCGGAGGTCGACCGGTACGTCCAGCAGGACGCGGCGGACGGGTTCATCCTCGTCCCGCACCTCACCCCCGGCGGCCTCGACGACTTCGTCGACCGGGTGGTCCCACTACTCCAGGAGCGCGGGGTGTTCCGCACCGACTACACCGGGACGACGCTGCGCGACCACCTCGGACTGCCGGTCCCCGGGCGGCGATAGGCCCTGTCCGGGGAGCCCTGTCGCCGGCCCCGGCCCTGCTCAGATGCGGCCGAGGCGGGCAGCGTGGACGCCGGCCTGGAAGCGGCTCTCCGCGCCCAGGTCGGCGATCAGCTCGGCGACCAGTCGGCGGACCGTCCGCTCGGACACCTCCAGCTTGCGGGCGATCGCCGTGTCCGTGAGCCCGGCGGCCAGCAGCCGCAGCACCTCGACATGACGATCCGTCATTTCCACCGCACCGGAGAGCAGTTCGGGAGGAGTCCAGGCACCCGACCAGAAGTACTCGAACAGCTCCGCCACCAGCGCCACCAGGGCCGGCTCGCGGACCACCACCGCCGCCTCGGCCGCCGGGGCGCCGCCCGGGCCGGCCCCCGGCGCGGGAAGGATCGCCAGCCGGGCGTCCACCACGATCAGCCAGAGCGGCAGGCTGTGGGCGGCTCTGATCCGGGCACCGGCGCCGGTCAGTTCGCGGACGTGGGCGAGCACGGCGGGCCGGCGCAGCGCGGCGGCCGGGTAGATGGTGCGCAGGGTGGCGCCGTGGGCGAGGGCGAGTCGTTCGCGGGCGAGCTTGCCGGCCAGGGCCGGGCCGGAGAGGTCCTGGCCGGGGCGCAGGGAGAGCGCCTCGGTGCGGGCGCCGCGGGCGGCGTCCTCCAGGAGGGCGGCGATGCGGTCGGCGCCGCGGACGAGTTCGAGGGCGGTGCCGGCGTGGTGGCGGTGCTGGATCGGCAGGTAGCCGGTGTGCAGGCGTTCGACGGTGTCCCGGGCGTGGTGGAGGGCTTCGACGAGGGCGGTGACCTGGGTGTCGGTGTCGAGCAGGAGTTGGCGCAGGGCGGTGTCGACGGAGACGGCGGCGTGGCCGGGGGTGCCGGTGGCGGTGGGCTGGAGCAGGCCGAGGGTGCGGAGTTCGGCGGTGGCGGCGGCGGTGCGGTGATGGTCCCAGCCGGGGTCGGGGGCGGGTGCGCCGGGGTCGGCGAGCAGGCGGGCGTAGAGCTGGGTGGCGTCGCTGCCGGTGGGGCTCTCCATTGGCGCAGCGTAGTGAGGCCGGGCGGGGGCGGTGCGGGGTTTCCGCAGTGCGAGACGGGCCCTGTGGTGGGGCTCCGGGGCGGCCGGTTCCGTTCCCGGCCATGGCCGGTTCCGGCAGGGCCGGGGTGGCTGACCTGCGGTGCGGTGGTGGTCAGGATGGGCCCATGGCTCTTCCCGAGGCTTCGATGATCTGGTTGGACGGCGCGCTGACGCCGTGGCGGGATGCGCGGACGCATGTCCTGACGCACGGTCTGCACTATGGGACGGGGGTGTTGGAGGGTACCCGGGTGTTCGAGACGGCGGACGGTCCGGCGGTGTTCCGGCTGCCGGAGCACCTGCGGCGGCTGGAGCTCAGTGCGCGGATGCTGCGGATGGAACTGCCGTACGGGGTGGACGATCTGGCGAAGGCGACCGCGGACCTGGTGCGCGCCAACGGCCACCGCTCCTGCTATCTGCGGCACTTCGCGTTTCTGGGCTACGGCTCGATGGGGCTGGACATGCGCTCCTCGCCGACCACGACGGCGATCGCGAGCTGGGAGTGGCAGCCCCAACTCCCGGGCGGGGAGGCGGGGATCCGGGTGAAGACGAGCAGTTGGCGGCGGAACGACCCGAACGCGGTGCCGCCGGCGGCGAAGGCGACCGGTCCGTATCTGAACGCGGTGCTGGCACGCCGGGAGGCCACCGACGCCGGGTACGACGAGGCGCTGTTGCTCGGGCCGGACGGGTCCGTGAGTGAGTGCACGGCGGAGAACGTGTTCGCGGTGCGGGCGGGGGTGCTGCGGACGCCGCCGTCCAGTGCGGGTGCGCTGGAGGGGATCACCCAGGACACGGTGCTGGCGCTGGCCCGGGATCTGGGGGTGGCGGTGCGGGTGGAGGGCCTGTTGCGTTCGGATCTGTACGCGGCGGACGAGGTGTTCGTGTGCGGGACGGCGGCGGGGGTGGCGCCGGTGCGGTCGCTGGACGACCGGGAGCTGCCGGCCGCGCCCGGTCCGGTGACGGTCCGGTTGCGGGCGGCGTACGAGGCGGCGGTATCGGGGGCCGATGCGCGCTACCGGCACTGGCTGACGCCGGTCGGCTAGGCCGACGGGCGCGCCGGTCCCGACGGGTGTGCCGCGGGGGCTCAGATCTCGTAGACGGCGCCGGCCCGGGCGATCTCCACCGGGCCGGCGAAGGCGGCGGCGGCGTCCCGGCGGTTGTGCTCGGCGTCGGTCCACGGCGGGATGTGGGTGAGGACCAGGCGGCCGGCGCGGGCGGCGGTGGCGTGCTCGCCGGCCTCGCGGCCGTTGAGGTGGACGGCCCGGTAGGTGTCGCGGCCGTCGATGTAGGCGGCCTCGCAGAGGAAGAGGTCGCTGTCGCGGGCGAGCTCGACGAGTTCGGCGCTCTCCCCGGTGTCGCCCGAGTAGACGAAGGTGCGGCCGCCGTGTTCGAGGCGGAAGGCGAAGGCGTCGACGGGGTGGTTGACCTGGGCGACGCCGATCCTGAACGGGCCCAGGTCGAAGGTGCCGGGGGTGAGGGTGCGGAAGTCGAAGACCTCCTTCATCCCGGGGTTCTCCGGCATGTCGTAGGCCCGGGCCATGCGTTCGGCCGTCCCGGCGGGCCCGTAGACGGGCATCGGGTCGGGGCAGCCCTCGGCGCGGTAGTTGCGGGCGACCCAGTAGGCGCAGAGGTCGATGCAGTGGTCGGCGTGCAGGTGGCTGAGCAGGACGGCGTCGACCTCGTAGAGGCTGACGTACTTCTGCAGGGCGCCGAGGGCTCCGTTGCCGAGGTCGAGCACGACGCGGTAGCCGTCGGCCTCCACGAGGTAGCTGGAGCACGGCGAGTCGGCGGACGGGAAGCTCCCCGAACACCCCACCACGGTCAGTTTCATCCGAGCCCCTCCGCCCCGACACGTCTTGGCTGCTGGTCCATGGCAGTGCGGGCCGCTGAACCGGCCGGTAGCACTGCGTTCGCGTGTCGAGAGTAAGGGCGGAGGGGCACTTTGCCCCCGTCTCCGTGCCGCGCTGTGGCTGGAATCACCAGAACGCCGGGGGCGCGGGCGGGGCGGGGCGGGTCAGCGGCGGCCCGGTCGTCTGCGGGCCCAGGCCTTGATCGTGTCGGGGTGCCAGCGGGGGTGTCCGCTGCCGTCGAGGAGGTCCGGGTCGGGGAGCAGGCCGTGTCTGCGGTAGTTGCGGACGGTTTCCGGCTGGACGTTGATGTGGCGGGCGATCTCGGCGTACGACCACAGGTCGGTGCTGCGGCTCACGGGGTCACCTCCGGCTGCATGGGGGGACGTGCGTGATCAGCCTTTCCGGACCTTGAGGGTGTCTTTACCGCAGAACGGACTCTGTGGTCATTCCGTGACGAACCGGGAGCAGGGAACGGACAAATGCTCAACTGTCACGGCGGCCGCGCTGGTCGGGCGGGGTGCGGGCCCGGTACGGTCGGGGCCATGACTGGCATCTGGGTGGTCCTGGCGCTGGCGGCTGTCGCGGTCCTGGCCGCCGTGGTGGCCGCACTGGTCCGGCGCGCGCGGCGGGCTGCCGCTCCCGCCCCGGCGCGGACCGGTCCGGCGCCGACCCGTCCGGCGCGGCGGGGCCAGGGCCCCGCGCCGCAGGAGATCTGGTGGGCCGAGGTGCCGTTCGAGGACGGCCCGGGGTCGAAGGACCGCCCCTGCCTGGTGCTGCGGGTGAACGCGCGCACCGCGACCGTCGTCAAGATCACCACCAAGCACCACGCGGACCGGCCCGGTGTCCTGCCGCTGCCGCCCGGCTCGGTCGGCGACCGGACCGGCCGGACGAGCTGGCTGGAGACGGACGAGCTGCGCGAGGTGCCGCTGTCGGCGTTCCGCCGCCGTGCGGGCGCGGTGGACCAGCAGATCTGGGCCCGCGCCCGGCGCGCGGCCTCCTCGCAGTGAGGCCGTCAGCACCCGAACGACCCGGCGGTCAGGCCCAGAGCTGGCCCTGCAGCGCCTCGACGGCCTGCTCGGTGGTCTCGGCGGTGTAGATGCCGGTGGACAGGTACTTCCAGCCCCCGTCGGCGACGACGAAGGCGATGTCGGCGCGCTGTCCGGCCGCGGCGGCCTTGCGGCCGACGCCGATGGCCGCGTGCAGGATCGCGCCGGTGGAGACCCCGGCGAAGACGCCCTCCAGCTGGAGGAGTTCGCGGGTGCGGCGGACGGCGTCGGCGGAGCCGACCGAGAAGCGGGTGGTGAGCACCTCGGCGTCGTACAGCTCGGGAACGAAGCCCTCGTCGAGGTTGCGCAGGCCGTAGACCAGGTCGTCGTAGCGCGGCTCGGCGGCGACGATCTGCACGCCGGGGACCTTCTCGCGCAGGAAGCGGCCGACGCCCATCAGGGTGCCGGTGGTGCCGAGGCCCGCCACGAAGTGGGTGACGGCGGGCAGGTCGGCGAGGATCTCGGGGCCGGTGGTGGCGTAGTGGGCGCCGGCGTTGTCGGGGTTGCCGTACTGGTAGAGCATCACCCAGTCGGGGTGCTCGGCGGCGATCTCCTTGGCGATCCGCACGGCGGTGTTGGAGCCGCCCGCGGCCGGGGAGGGGATGATCTCGGCGCCCCACATGCGGAGCAGCTCGCGGCGCTCCTCGCTGGTGTTCTCCGGCATCACGCAGACCATCCGGTAGCCCTTGAGCTTGGCGGCCATGGCGAGCGAGATGCCGGTGTTGCCGCTGGTCGGCTCCAGGATGGTGCAGCCGGGGGTGAGCACTCCGGCGGCCTCGGCGCGCTCGATCATGTGCAGCGCCGGGCGGTCCTTGATGGAGCCGGTGGGGTTGCGGTCCTCCAGCTTGGCCCAGAGGGTGACCAGGCCGTCGGCGTTGCCGGGGACGGCGGCGGAGATCCGGGGCAGGCGGACCAGCGGGGTGTTGCCGACGGCGTCGAGCGGGCTGTCGTAACGCAAGGGGGGCCTCCGGCAACGGGGGTGGTGGTCGGGCGCGGCGGCTCTCCCGCCCGTGCGGACGCGGGCGGGAGAGCGGGAGGTCAGCGGGCTCCGCCGGCCACGGCGGGCAGGATGGTGACGCTGTCGCCGTCGGCGAGGGCGGTGGAGATGCCCTCCAGGAAGCGGACGTCCTCGTCGTTCAGGTACACGTTGACGAAGCGGCGCAGTTCGCCGCCCTCCAGCAGGCGGGCGGCGATGCCGGGGTGGCGGGCGTCGAGGTCGTGGAAGAGCTCCCCGAGGTTGCTGCCGGTGCCCTCGACGGCCTTGGCGCCGTCGGTGTAGGTGCGGAGGATGGTCGGGATGCGGACCTCGATGGCCATGGCTGCGCTCCTGTGCGAGTCGTGAGGTGGGTGGGCCGCAGCGGGCGCGGCAGGGCTGGGCGGGCCCGGGGCCGGCGTGGCGTCGGCGGGCCTGGGCGGGCGGCTCAGTGGGAGCGCGCCTGCGTACGGCCGGGACAGATCGCGCTGGCGAGCCGGCACAGGTCGATGTGCAGGCGCGCCACGAGGCGGGTGCCCGGGGCCTGGTTGCTCACATCGACGGAACGCATGGGCTCATCGTATAGATTCCCGACCCGGCTCCGACATGCCCGTCTCGCGATCCGGATGTTTCCGTATCCACTGCTGAGATGGCTGGGCCCGCCGGCCGCTCGCGGGCGGTCGGCGGGCCGCGTCCAGGGGGGTGCCGGTCAGGGCTGATAGGCCTCGACGACCTGGACGTCTTCCTCTGTGATCTCGCCGTCCACGATGCGGAACGAGCGGAACTCGTACGGGTCGTCCGCGCCGTTTCCCTCGGCGGTGGAGACCAGGACGTAGTGCGCGAACGGCTCGGAGGCGTAGCTCACATCGGTGCGGGAGGGGTAGGCCTCGGTGGCGGTGTGCGAGTGGTAGACGATCACGGGCTCCTCGTCCCGGTCGTCCATCTCGCGGTAGAGCTTGAGCAGGTCACCCGAGTCGAACTCGTAGAAGGTGGGCGAGCGGGCGGCGTTGAGCATCGGGATGAACCGCTCGGGCCGTCCGGTGCCGGCCGGTCCTGCGACCACGCCGCAGGCCTCGTCCGGGTGGTCGGCGCGGGCGTGGGCGACGATCGCGTCGCGCAGTTCTCGGGTGATGGTCAGCATGCGGTCAGGATAGCCACGCCCCGACGGGTGTCCGCCGGGGCGTCCACGGCCCGGTCCGCCGGCCCCGGTCAGGCCCCGTCGCGGGCGTGCAGGTGGTCGTGGGCGACTCCGTGCACGGCCTGCGGGCGGACCCGCTTGAGCGTCTGGTAGCCGACCACCAGCAGCAGGGCCCACACGGGGAAGACGTACAGCGAGATCCGGTTGTCCCGGTCGAAGGCGATCAGGACGACGACCAGGACGAGGAAGGCCAGCGCGGCCCAGCTGCTCCAGAGCCCGGTGGGGGCCTTGAAGCCGGGCGGCGGCAGATGGCCGCCCTGCCAGGCCTTGCGGTAGCGGATCTGGCAGATCAGGATCATCGCCCAGGTCCACAGGCCGCAGACGGTCGCCACCGAGGTGATGTACTCGAACGCCTTGGCGGGGACGAGGTAGTTGAGCACCACGCCGGCGCCCATCAGCACGCAGGAGAGGGTGATCGCGACGGCGGGGCTGCGGTGCGAGTTGAGCTTGGTGAGCCGCCCGGGGGCCTGGCCGCGCAGGGCGAGGTCGCGCAGCATCCGGCCGGTGGAGTACATCCCCGAGTTGCAGGAGGAGAGGGCGGCGGTGAGCACCACGAAGTTGATGATGCCGGCCGCGGCGGGGATGCCGATCTTGCCGAAGGCGGCGACGAACGGGCTGACGCCGGGCTGGAACTCGGTCCACGGCACCAGCGACAGGATGATCACCAGGGCGCCGATGTAGAACAGCGCGATGCGCCAGGGCAGGGTGTTGATGGCCCGCGGCAGGGTCTTCTGCGGGTCCTCGCTCTCGCCCGCGGTGACGCCGACCAGCTCGACGCCGAGGTAGGCGAACATGACGATCTGCAGCGTCATCACGGTGGCGCCGATCCCCTTGGGGAAGAAGCCGCCGTCGTCCCAGAGGTTGGTGATCGACGCGGTGTCGCCGGCGTCGCTGAAGCCGAGGGTGAGCACCCCGATGCCGATCAGGATCATGCCGATGATGGCCGTCACCTTGACCATGGAGAACCAGAACTCGATCTCGCCGAACAGCTTCACCGAGATCAGGTTGGCGCCGTAGAGGATCAGCAGGAAGGTGAGCGCGCTCAGCCACTGCGGGATGTCGGGCGCCCAGAACTTCACGTAGACGGCGGCGGCGGTGGTCTCCGCCATGCCCGTGACCACCCAGAACAGCCAGTACGTCCACCCGGTCACGAAGCCCGCGAAGGGGCCGAGGAACTCCCGGGCGTACTCGGCGAAGCTGCCGGCGACCGGGCGGTAGGTGAGCAGCTCGCCCAGCGCCCGCATGATCACGAAGATCACCACGCCGGCGACGGCGTAGGACAGGATCAGGCTCGGGCCGGACTTGGAGATCGCGGTGCCGGCGCCGAGGAAGAGGCCGGTGCCGATGGCGCCGCCGATGGCGATCATCTGGATCTGGCGACTGCCCAGGCCCCGCTCGTAGCCCTCCTCGTCCGGTTTGGAGTCGACCACTTCGTCGTAGAGCCGCTCGGCCATGGTGCACCGTCCTGGGGGTGGTCTGGGGATGGACTCGTGGGGTGGAGCAGTCGTACCACGCAGTGCCCGGATACCGGTGTTCATCTGAGCGACATTTGAGCATGCCCCGCTAGGGTTTCGCCCGATTTGAACGAGAATGCCCCGACCCCCCGTCCAGCATCTGGACGGGGGGTCGGGGCTGGCCTCGTGAGCTGCGGAATCAGTCCGCGATCGCCTCCAGCAACGACTCCTGGAGGGCGCCGAGCCACAGGTACGCCATCACCAGCGGCTTGCGCTCGTCGGCGTCCGGCAGGTCGTACAGGCCCTGCTCGTCCTCCTCGGTGACCTCCAGCCGCACGCCCAGGGTCAGCCGCAGGTCGTTGAGCGCCCCCAGCCAGCGCAGGCAGTCGGCGGGGGGCGTCTTCAGCACCCCGCCCCCGCCGCCGAGGCCGTCCAGCGCGCGCACCACGTACAGCGCGTCCTCGCGCTTGCGGGCGCGCAGGTCCAGCTCGGTGTAGCGGCGGAACTCGCCCGCCATGGCCTCGCTCTCGGCGTCCGCCGGCCGCTCCGGATCGCCGTAGGCGTCCGGGAAGAGCCGGGCCAGCGCCGGATCGGCGGGCGCCTCGGTGGGCCCGTCCGCGAACAGCGCGGCCAGCGGGTCGCCGCCGCCGTCGCCGCCCGGGCCGGGGCCGATCAGCTCCAGCATCTGCACTTCCAGGGAGCGCAGGATGGAGACCTCCAGCTCGTCCAGCGCGATCGCCGCGCTCCCGCCGCCGGCACTCTCGAACAACCCAGCCATCTGTATCGGTCAGCCCGTCTCGTCGAATCGGTGGTGTGTGCGTGTGTGCGGCCCGGCGCCGGTCAGTCGTGCTGCAGCGTGGCCCACAGGCCGTAGCCGTGCATCGCCTGCACGTCGCGCTCCATCTCCTCGCGGGAGCCGCTGGAGACCACCGCCCGGCCCTTGCTGTGCACGTCCATCATCAGCTTCCTGGCCTTGTCCTTCGGGTACCCGAAGTAGGCCTGGAAGACGTACTGGACGTAGCTCATCAGGTTGACCGGGTCGTTGTGGACGATGGTCACCCACGGGGTGTCCGGCTCCGCCACCGGCAGGCCTTCGACCTCCGGGCGCTCGATCTCCACGGGCGCGACACTCACCGCCGGGTCCTCCTCTGCTCTTCTGCTGCTCCCACATGCCCTGACAGCCCCATGCTGCCATCCGGGGGACCCGGGGGCGATTCCGCCCCGGGCGGCACGCGAGACCCCTCCCACGAGAAATCGTCACTCTGACGCTAAGTGGTAGTAGCATCATCCTCATGGACGCCACTTCCGTGCGCGCAGCCGGCTCGACCGCGCTGCTCACCGACCGCTACGAGCTCACCATGCTGCAGGCCGCCCTGCGCAGCGGAGCCGCGCACCGCCGCTCCGTCTTCGAGGTCTTCACCCGCCGACTGCCGAACGGCCGCCGCTACGGCGTGACGGCCGGCACCGGCCGGGTGCTGGACGCCGTCGAGAACTTCCGCTTCACCGCCGCCCAGCTGGACTGGCTGGCCGACCAGGGCGTGGTCGAGGACGACACGCTGCGCTGGCTCGCGGACTACCGCTTCACCGGCGACATCCACGGCTACCCGGAGGGCGAGGTCTACTTCCCCGGGTCGCCGGTGCTCACCGTGGAGGGCACCTTCGCCGAGGCGGTGATCCTGGAGACGGTCATCCTGTCGATCCTCAACCACGACTCGGCGATCGCCGCCGCCGCCTCCCGGATGACCGCCGCCGCCGGCGAGCGCCCCTGCATCGAGATGGGCGCCCGGCGCGCCCACGAGCAGGCGGCGGTCTCCGCCGCCCGCGCCGCGTACGTGGCCGGGTTCGGCGCCACCTCCGACCTGGAGGCCGGCTTCACCTACGGCATCCCGACCACCGGCACCGCCGCGCACGCCTTCACCCTGGTGCACGACAGCGAGCGGGACGCGTTCCGGGCCCAGATCGCCTCGATGGGCAAGGGCACCACCCTGCTGGTCGACACCTTCGACCTGCGCGAGGCCGTCCGCACCGCCGTCGAGGTGGCCGGCCCCGAGCTCGGTGCGGTACGGATCGACTCCGGCGACCTGACCCTGCTGGCCCACCGGGTCCGGCGCCAGCTGGACGAGCTGGGCGCCGACCGGACCAGGATCATCGTCACCTCCGACCTGGACGAGTACGCCATCGCCGCGCTCGCCGCCGCCCCGGTGGACGGCTACGGCGTCGGCACCAGCCTGGTCACCGGCAGCGGCCACCCGACCTGCTCGATGGTCTACAAGCTGGTCGCCCGGGCGCAGTCCGACGGCGGACCGCTGCTGCCGGTCGCCAAGCGCTCGGCGGGCGCCAAGAGCAGCATCGGCGGGCGCAAGTGGGCGGCCCGGCGGCCCGACGCGGACGGGGTGGCCGAGGCCGAGGTGGTCGGCACCGGTCCGATCCCGGCCGAGCTGGCACCGCACCTGGTGCAGGTACCGCTGGTCCGGGCGGGCGAGGTGGTCGGCCGGGAGCCGCTGAGCGCCGCCCGCGAGCGGCACGTCCGGGCCCGTGCGATGCTCCCCTTGTCGGCCACTCAGCTCTCCAAGGGCGAGCCGGTGCTGCCGACCGAGCTGATCGTCTGACCGGTGTCGCACGGAACCGGCGGCGGCCGCGGGCCTTCCGCCTCCGTGCGTCACTCCCTAGAGTCAGCCGTAGAGTTCCACGAACGCCACTGCCGGGGCACAGACCCCCCACAACCGAGGATGCGAGCCATGCACCGGGCACTGATCGTCGTCGACGTGCAGAACGACTTCTGCGAGGGCGGCAGCCTGGCCGTCACCGGGGGGGCCGAGGTGGCCGCCGCGATCACCGATCTGATCGCCGAGTCCTCCCCCGGCTACCACCACATCGTCGCGACCCGGGACTGCCACATCGACCCGGGCGACCACTTCTCCACCGAGCCGAACTACGTCGACAGCTGGCCGGTGCACTGCGTCGCGGGCACCGAGGGCGTGGGGTTCCACCCCAACTTCGCACCCTCGGTCATCTCGGGCGCGGTCGAGGCGGTCTTCGACAAGGGCGCCTACGCGGCGGCCTACAGCGGGTTCGAGGGGCGGGACGAGAACAACCGGGGGCCCGCCGACTGGCTGCGCGAGCGGCAGGTGACCCAGGTGGACGTGGTCGGACTCGCCGCCGACCACTGCGTCAAGGCGACGGCCCTGGACGCCGCCCGGGCCGGTTTCACCACCCGCGTCCTGCTGGACCTCACCGCGGCCGTGGCACGGGCGACCACCGACAACGCGCTGGACGAGCTGCGGGCGGCCGGGGTCGAACTAGTCGGCGCGCCGATCGTCCGGTCGTAGCCCGGAGCGGCGCCCCTCACCGCTCGGTGACCAGCAGCTCCACCACGTCGGTGCCGCCCGCCACGAAGGCCGCGCGCAGCTCCGCGCCGACCGCGTCCGGCTCGGCGGCCAGCCGCGCACCGGAGATGTAGACCACCCGCACCCCCAGGTACTCCATCCGGTGCTGGCCGCCGCGCACCCAGGCGGCCTCGCCCTCGCTGACGCAGCGCAGCTCCGAGTCGACCTCGACCGCCACGCCCGCCTGCGGCCAGTACAGGTCGGGTACGGCGATGTAGGTGCCGCCGCGCATCCGCAGCTCGGGGCCGGTCAGCGGGACGGGCAGCAGCCACTCGTCGACCAGCTCGCCGAGGCGCTCCAGGACGGCCTCCCGCTCGGCGGCCAGCAGCTCGTCCAGCGCGGCCCGCACCCGCGGGTCGGCGACCAGTCCGGACTCGGTCAGCTCGGCGGTCAGCTCCCGCACCGTGCAGCGGGCGTCCGGCCGGGCCACCGCCTCGCGCAGCACCGCGCGGACCAGCCGGGGGCCCGCGCCGCCGGGCCCGCCGGCCAGCAGGGCGCCCTGGTCGGTCCACTCGCGCAGCGCGTCGGCGACCGCCCGGGCGACCGGCGCACAGGCCAGCCCGTGCACCGAGCGGGCCACCAACTCCCGCTCGGTGCGCCGGATCCGCACCTCGCCGGCGTCCTTCAGCCGGCGCTGGCGCGGCACCAGGACGTCCACTCCGGTGACCGCAGGCAGCCGGGGGACGGCGGCGAAGCCGTACAGCGCGAGCGCGGCCGTGCCGGTGATCACCGCGCCCTCCCCGCGGCCCTCCTCCCGGCCGTTCTGCGCCGCGTACAGCAGGGCGGCCCACATCCGCTGCTCCGGGGTCGGCTCGCCGATCTGCAGCAGGTAGACCCGGGGCAGCAGCCGCTGCCAGGGGCCGCCCCGGCGGCAGTGATCGCTGACCACCCGGGCCGGCACGCCCCGGGCGCGCAGCTGGCTGGCGGTGATGACGTTCTGCTGACGCTTCGCCAGCTCCTCCAGGGAGGGCAGCGGCGACGGAATCTGGTAGCTCATGCCGACACCATCCCCAACACCCCGGACCGGCCATCGGCCGCCTGACGCACTGTTACCCAACCGTCGCGAAACCGGGACCAGCCTGCACTAAAGTCCCCATACCCTCACCCATTCGGCGTAATAGACAGTCATATGGTTGTCATGATTGATCGATCTCAATCGCCGACCAGGCCGTCTGACCGAGGGTGACCAATCGCATACGCCGAAGCGCCATCGGGCGTCACCACCACGCTCCGGATTGCCTACCCTTAGTTCATGTCACGTGACGAGACCGCCGGCCTCCGCGCGGCCCAGCTTCGCCTCGGCCGCCTGCCCGGATACGTCCGCCGGCCGGACCCGGCCCGCCGCAGCGGCGAACAGGGCCATACGTACAAGAAGGGCTGGGAGGTCCGCTTCACCGCGCGGAGCGAGGCCGAGATAGCCGAGATCCGCGACCTGGTGGTCGCCGCCGGATTCGCCCCGGCGAGACCGTTCTTCAAGGGCCATCAGCTGATCCAGCCCGTCTACGGGATGGCCGCCGTCCAGGCCTACCTGGCGGCAAGACAGGCCGCCGAGGAGCACGCCGCCCGGGCCGCCGGCCGGGGCCGGCGGGACGACGACGCCGACCGCCCCGCGCCCGGCGCGGACCGGCCGACCGCCGTCCCCGGGGCCACCGAGTCCGCCGCTGCGGCTGCGGCGGCCGCAGCAGCCGCAGCGGCGGTGGCCCAACTGGCCCGGCGGCGGGCCGTCGAGGCCTTCCCGGCGCAGATCGAGCGGAGTACCGCGGCGGACGGCCGGATCTCCACCGTGGAGGCCCGCCACCGACACTGACCCCGACTCACTTTTCCCACCCCTTCCCTACCCCCGTTCGAGAATCAGCCCCGACCGGCTCCGACCGGCCGCGTCCGGGTCGATCCGCAGGGTGGCGGCCGACCGGCACCAGGGCCCCCGAAGCGCCGCCACCACACACAGCACCGCACTCCCCTTCGCCGGACCCGCCTTCGCCGCACTCCCCTTGGCCGCACCCGCCGATCCGACGCGCCCGATCCGACGCGCCCGCAGCGCGCGTCGGCCCCGCGCGCGCCGCCCGCCCCGACCGTGACGGTGGTCATGGTCGCGCGGATGGTTGCGCGGATGCGGCCGCACGCCGTGGACGTGGACGCGGGCCGCCACAGGGCCTACGGTGGCACATCAGCCTTCGTGCGACCACCGCCGCCCACCGTCCCTGACCAGCGACGACGCCTGCACGACCACACCTTCGGCGCCACCTCGCACCGCTCCCCCGTCGGCCCTCGCACCGCCCGCCGCCACCGGAACCGGCCGAGCGGCGGCACGTTCCGGGCATTCAATCCGATTGGTCACCCAGTGCGCCGAGCGCCTACCGTAGAGTGAGCACAGATGATCGACCGCCAGAATCCCATCTCCCTTGCCGAGAAGCAGAGATGACCAACCGTCATGACAGCACCGCCGAACCTCCCCCGGGGTTCGACGAACCGCCCTCCATGCCATTGGAGTTCGCGGCGTTCTGCGAGCTTCACCGGCCCCGCTACCTCAGCTACGCCCGGGTCTGGCTGCCCGACCAGGCCGAGGCGACCGGCGCCGTCCAGCAGGCGTTCGCCGAAATCGCCGTCCAGTGGCGCGAGTTGCTGGGCGGATCAAACCCCACCGCGCACGCCTGGCAGATCCTCTGCGGCACCGTCACCGAGTACACCCGGCTCTGCGAACCGGACGCCCGGGCCTACCACCCCGCCGACGACGACCTGGCGATCCTGCACTACGTCATCGGCCTCGCCGCCCCCGAGATCGCCGACGTCGTCGGCACCGACACCGCCAGCGTGGCCGGCCGACTCCGTCGGACCATGCTGCGCGAGGCCTCCGGCTGGTGATCCCAGCAGGGGCCTTGCGCCCTTCTCCTCGGCTGTGCCGCCGCTCAGAGCGCCGTCCCCGTCACGTCGTACAGGTGGTGGACCGGGTCGTGGATCAGGTAGCGGGAGAACGACTCCACCGTGAAGCTCGCGCCGTCGCTGCGGCGGCCGGTGCGCTGCCACTGCTCGCCCGAGACCTGCTCGAAGGCGTCCGCGAGGATCCGCGCGCCGGCGGCCAGGTCCGCGGCGACGTCCTGCGGCCGCTGCTCCTGGTAGCGCCCGGAGACGGCCGTCTCGTCCTGGTTCCAGTTCGGGAAGAGCGGGTTCTCCTGGTCCAGCATCAGGCCCAGCCGGACGTGGAACAGCCGGAAGACGTCCCGGACGTGGCAGGCGTACTCCAGGTCCGACCAGATCCCAGGCTCGGGGCGGCGGCGCAGCTCGCCGTCGTCGCCGGAGAGCACGGCCTGCCAGGCCTCGGCGTTGGCCAGGATCATCCCGGCGACGTCCTCGCGGACCACCGCCGGGGTGTCCAGCCCGCAGTCCGCGCACGGGCGCTCCAGCACCCAGGTCCAGTCCTTGGTGTCGGGGGCGATGGCGTCCGGGGCCGGGTCGGCGGCGGGGGCTTCGACGAGGGCTTCGGCGGGGGCTTCGTTGCGAGGTGAGGTCATGCGTCCATGATCTCGACCCGGCCCGCGTCCCCACCACCACCATGACCGCCAGCACCCGGCGAAATGCCGCCACCGCGGCCGCAGCTGCGGAGGCCGCGCGCTCGGTGCTCGGTGCTCGGTGCTCGGTGCTCAGTGCTCCCGCTCGTACGCCTCCCTGGCCTCCAGCAGGGAGCGCAGGTTCTCCCGGCTCCACGCGCAGACCGCGTCCATCGGCCCCAGCAGCGAGCGGCCGAGCGGCGTCAGCCCGTACTCGACCCTCGGCGGGTTCTCGGCGTACTCGGTCCGGGTGACCGCGCCGTCGTGCTCCATCGCGCGCAGCGACTCCGCGAGCACCTTCGGCGTGATGCCGGCCAGCGGCACCCTCAACTCGGAGAAGCGGCGCGGGCCCTCCTCCAGGCAGCGCATGATCTTCCAGGTCCACTTCCTACCGCCCAGCACCGGAAGCGTCTGCACCGGGCAGTCCGGGTCGAAGAAGTCCTGGGGAAGGGGTTCCAGCGCGGTCTGCGTCATGTCCCCGACGGTAGTCGACGGGTGTCCGCCCAGGCCCGCGCCGGTACCGTTGAAGTAACCGGCACCCCCCGGTCTACCGTCACGGCGACGGCGGGCGACAGCGCCCCCCGACCGAGCGGACGGAGACCGCAATGAGCAGCAGCGCCAACACCCTTGGGACCGTTCGCGGCGAGCACGCGGCCACCGGTGACGTGATCGTGTTCGGCGCCGGCGGCCAGGTGGGCCGGGCCGTCGTCGCCGAGGCCCGCCGGCGCGGACTGGCGGTGACCGCCGCCGTCCGCGACCCCGGGCGCCACCGCGACCTGGCCGGCCCCGGCGTCACCCTGGTGCGCTGCGACGTCACCGACCGGGACGCCGTCGCCGCCGCGGCGCTCGGCCACGCCGCCGCGGTCAGCTCCGTCTACACGCCCGACCTGCCGTCCGCGCAGTTCTACCGTGCCGCCGCCGAGGCCCTGGTCGGCGGACTGGACGCGGCCCTGGTCCGCCGGCTGGTCAGCGTCGGCGTGGCCACCACCCTGGAGACCGGGCCCGGCGTCGCCGTCCACGACGACCCCGGCTTCCCCGCGGACTACCGGGCGTTCTCGCTCGGCCACGTCGTCGCCCTGGACCTGCTGCGGGAGTCCGCCGCCACCCTGGACTGGGTCGTCGTCACCCCGCCGCTCGACCTCGACCGCACCGCCCCCGGCACCGGCCGCTACCGGGTCGGCGGTCCGCAGGTGCTCGGCGAGCGGATCGCCCAGGCCGACCTCGCGGTGGCCGTCCTCGACGAGATCACCGCACCCGCACACCACCGGGAGCAGATCGCCGTCGCGGCCCAGGTCTGACCTGCCGGTCCGCCCGCCGGTCCGTCCCGGGAAAACCCCGTGGTCGAACCGGGGCACTCCGGCAGATACTGGCCCGTATGCTCATTCGCGAAGCCACCCCCGACGACTGGCCCGCCATCTGGCCCTTCCTGCGCGAGATCGTCGCCGCCGGCGAGACCTACAGCTGGGACCGCGACACCACCGAGGAACGGGCCCGCGCCCTCTGGTTCAAGCCCGCCCCCGGCCGCGTCTTCGTCGCGGTCGACCCGGACGGCACCGTCCTGGGCACCGCCGAGAGCCACCCCAACCAGTCCGGCGGCGGCTCGCACGTCGCCAACGCGGGCTTCATGGTCGACCCCCGCCACTCCGGCCGGGGCGTCGCCCGCGCCCTGTGCGCCCACGTCCTCGACCAGGCGCGCGCCGACGGCTACCGCGCGATGCAGTTCAACGCCGTCGTGGAGACCAACCACCGCGCCGTGGCGCTCTGGCAGACGTTCGGCTTCGAGATCCTCACCACCGTCCCCGAGGCGTTCCACCACCCCGACAAGGGCTACGTCGGCCTGCACGTGATGTACCGGAGGCTCTGAACCTCCGGCAACACCCCGTCAGTGGTACGGAGGCTGTGGCGGCGGCGGGTACCCGTACCCCGGCGGAAGCGGGTACGCCGTCGCGGCCGTCGCGGCGGCGGCCCGCCGCCGCCGCGCCCGCAGCGCCAGCCCCCCGCCGACCCCGCCCGCCAGGACCAGCACCAGCACGCCGGCCCCGATCAGCGTGTACGTGATCCCCCGGTTCCCCCCGGCCCCGGCAGCAGCCGCCGGCACGGGGGGCGCCACGGGGTCGTCCGCTCCTGCGGTGGGAGCAGCCTGCGACTCGGCCCGACCCAGAAGCGGGTTTTCCTTCGAACCGCCATCGACCGCAGGATTCGGCTGAAGGGCCTTGGCCGGGGAGACGATCCCGAATCCGTAGTGGGCATTGGGCACCGCGGACCCGTCGGATGGCGGGGTAGCGGTCTTGGTCATCCGGTTGATGACCTGCCCCGCGGAGAGGTCGGGGTACTTGGAGCGAATGAGAGCGGCCGTGGCGGACACATAGGCCGCGGCATCGGAGGTGCCGTTACCGACGTTGTATCCCGACGTCGACTTGGCCGCGGCGTGATAGACCTGCACGCCCGGAGCGGCAATGGTGGTTTCGGGTCCGAATGAGGACTTCTCCCACACCTTCCCCTGCTCATCGACTGCCGCAACAGCCATCACTCCTGGAAACGCCGCAGGGTAGTCAACCGGCGAGGCCTTGTCGCCGCTGTTTCCAGCGGATGCCACGACAACGATGTCCTTGGAGACGGCGTACTTGATCGCAGCCCGCATCTCCGTATCAGTTCCCGCATACCCTCCGAGGGACATGTTGATGACCTTCGCCCCGTGATCAGCGGCGAATCTGATGGCCTGCCTGAGCTCGGACTGCTGTACATCCGGCGCCGCATCACTGCTACTGAGCTTGACCGGGAGAATCTTCGCCTTGGGCGCGAGACCCATCAGCCCCGCTTGCGATCCATGTCCGGTAGCAGCGATCAGACTCGCCATCGCGGTGCCATGGCCTTCGTTGTCCAGCCGGCCATCCGTCTTCGCCCCGGAGAAGTCGGCACCCGGCAATACCTGGCCGATGAGGTCCTGATGCTCCGAGTTGACTCCGCTGTCCAGCACTGCCACGACGACGCCATCGCCCTGGCTGACCGGCCAGACCTTCGTCTCAGCTTCGAGGATCTTCAGCGGCCATTGCGAACTCCGGATCTGGTCCGCCGCCGCCGGTGAAGAAGCCATCCCCCACAACAAGGCTCCGGCAGCGAGCACGGCTGCTCCGCGCACCCCACGACTGCTCGTCAAGCCCGGTCACCCCACTCAGCGAAGCGTCCCGCAGATCACCGACCTGCGGGACGACTGGTCATCGGCCTGTCCGCCTGCGGACAGGACTCATTCCACCACGTTCGGATTCACCGGCTGGTCCGACGCCCAGGTCTCCTCGTCCTCGACCAGGTAGTCAGGACGCTTGCCGTCCTTGTCCTTGTCCTTCTTGCGTCGCTGGCCGTCTGCCAGCGGCACACCCGGCCCCGTACCGCCCGGGACGTTCGCGCCCAGCTCTCCCTTGGTCCGGCCTCGGGCCCCGAGCCCGGAGCCGCCTTCGGTGAACGCCTGCTTGGCGCCGGCGCCGGCACCCGTTCGGCCACCCTCACCGACAACGCCTCCGGTCCGTCCCGGCAGACCGCCTCCGGGCCGGGCGCCTGCAGCAGCCCGGCCACCGGAGCCGAAGCCGCCGCCGTACGCCTCGCCCGTACCGAACGCCTTGCCGCCTCGGGTTGCGGCCTGGCCGGGGGCACTCGTGCGGTTGGCGCCGTCCTTGCCCTGCGCGCCGGAGGACTTGCCCTGGCCGACGGCCGGCCCGTCGGACCGCCCCACAACCGGACCGCCACCGTTGGCACGGGGCCCGTTTCCGGGGCCACTGCTCTTCAAGCCGGGCGGGAGACCGCCCGGCTGGCCGCCCTGCGGCCCGCCCGGCGTCACGAGATTGGTACTGGAGGTCCCCGGGTTGGTGGACGATGTGCTGGTCACGGGCGTGGTGGGATTAGTGATCGTCGTGCCGTCGATCCCGGTGCCGGGACCGTAGTGGGTGACGGACGGCGGCTTCGGCGCAGGCTGTGCGGTACCGCCCTTGATACCGGAGTCGGCCGGTGCGGTGCCGCCTCTGGTCCCGAGGTCAGGCGGTGTCGACGTCGAACGCTTCGATGTGGGCTGGTCAACAGGCTTTTGAGGGCGTGGTGCCGGGCTACTAGTGGATACCGGAGCCGGTCGGGTTCCGGTGTAGCTGGCACTGGACATCACCGCGCTGAGTGCCGCCGACCCTGACGGGTCACCTGACGTCGGGACATCGCTGTAGTCATCGCCCTTCCTGTTCGGCGTCGGCGGCGGCGGCGGAGGCGGCGGAGGCTTCAGCATCGGCCCCGCGACCCGGTACCGCATCGCGAGGGTCTGCATGACCGCCGCCGCCTCGGCCTTCTTCTGATCAGCGACCGGGGTCTTGGTGTCCTCGTCGTCGCCCCCGAAGATCGAGGAGACGGTGTCGCCGACGCCGTCCTTGACCTGCTCCCAGTTGCTCGGTTCCTCCGGCATGTTGCGCTTCGCCTGGTCGATGGCCTCGGACATGGCCTTGAGGGTGATCGCGGCGTCGTTGGCGAAGGAGGCGGCGGTGTTGATGGTGTTGGCGAGGTGGAGCATCCGGGCGTGGAAGGCGTCGCTGGTGGCGCCCTCCCAGGTGACGGCCGCCTCGGTGCTGGCCGTGGTGAGGGTGGCCCGGATCGCCTTGAGGGTGTCGGAGGCGCGGCGCCAGGGGTCGCTGGCGGCCATCACCTCGCCGGAGTTCAGGGCCTGGGCCATCCTCCGGAGTTCCCCGTGGCTGAACTTGGTGAAGTCGGTGTAGCTCATCCCCGGTCGCCCCCGTTCGTGGTGTTCGTCGTCGGCCGCCCGCTCATTGCTCGGACTTCCCGCCGTTGCTCCGGGCCGGGGCCACCGTCTGCGCGTACGCGGCGGTGCTGGTGGCGGACGGGGTCGCCACGGACCAGCCGTCGTCGCCGAGCTTCAGCTTCTTCGCCGTGTGCTGTTCCTGCTCCTCGTAGTTGGTGGCGGTGAGTTCGGCCTTCTTCTGGGCGTCGTCCACGGCTTCCTGGATCAGGTTGAGGGTGTCGCGCAGGGCGTCCCGCATGGTGGCGTACCGGCTGTGCAGGTCGGTCGCCTCGGCGAAGGTGCCGAAGGCGCTCTTGCCGATGCCGCTCTGACCGTGCGTCTTGGTGCCGTCCGCGTGCTGCTGGAACTCCGCCAGCAGGACGCGCACCTGGGCTGCGAAAGCCCTCAGCTGTTCGACCTCCACGCGGTAGCCGCTACCGGCCCCTCCGCTCGAACCAGTCCCCGTACCCACTGCCGGCGCCTCCCCCGTGCGTCCTGTCCGCTCCCCGAAGGACATGTCTAACACATGGCCCAGGCAACCAGGATGGCATCACAACCGAGCCCCTGCACAGTCAGTTCGCGGACGTCTGTGCCTGCAGGGCGGCCAGGGTCCGGCGGCAGAGCGAGTCGGCGCGGCGGGTGGTCTCGGGCAGGCGGTAGCGGCGGGCGAGGGCAAGGGTGGTGTCCACGGCCTCGGCCAGGCCGATGCGGTGGCCGACCGAGACGAAGACGGGTTTGACGCCCGGGCTGGTGCGGACGGCGCGGCCGACCTCCTCGCCGGTGGCGGGGTCGGTCAGCGGGGTCCAGGAGCCGCGGGCGGCGTCCGGTTCGCCGTGGTCGAAGGTGAACGGGGTCTTGGCGACGCCGAGCGTGCACAGACCGGTGAGGACGCCGAGGTGGCTGGCCAGGCCGAGGCGGCGAGGGTGGGCGAGACCGTAGCCGTCGCAGACCACCGCGGCGGGCGTGCGGTCGAGCGCGGCCAGGGCGTCCAGCACGGCGGGGAGTTCGCGGAAGGCGAGCAGGCCGGGGACGTAGGGGAAGGCGATCCGGCCGACGGCCGTGGTCTCCTCGACGACCTCGAGGGTGGCGCCGTCCAACAGGACGGCGGCGGCCACCACCAGGTCCCGCTCGTCGTCGTACGCGACGTCGACGCCGGCGATCAGGCCGTCGTCGGGGGCGTCGCCGTGGGGCTGGACGAGCGGGCGCAGCCGTTCCTGTTCGGCGAGCGCCTCGGCCTCAGTGGCGGGCCAGTCGGCGGGGATGGGCACGAGGGTCCCCCAGTGGGTGTCGGCGGTCCGGTCGTGATCACCGTACCGAGGGGGGCGGACGACCCCGGGGTGAGCCCGTGCGCCCCCCGTGCCCCGGAGCGGCAGGGTTAGGCTGTACTTACCGAACTCCCGTACTGGGTATGACTAGTAGCACCGGACAGGGCCGACCGGCAGCACGCTGCCCGAGGCCGTGCCGAACAGCACCGGCACCACCCGCCCGTTTCCCCCGACGTGCGAAGGACCGACGCCATGCCGCGCCCGACCACCGCCCAGACCGTCCTCGGCACCTTCACCGTCGTCGCCGCCACCGTGGCGCTGCTGGCCGTCTCGGGCGCCACCGGCGTCCGGGAGGTCGCCGTGCTGGTGGGCTTCGCGCTCGCGCTCGGCACACTGGTGACGCTGCTGTCGGTCTCCACCGCCGCACTCCGCCGGCCCGCCGCCGCCCCGGACCCCACCCGGATGCCCGCACCCGCACCCGCACCCGCACCCGCCGGACACGAGTACGCCCGGCAGCGCTGAAGCGCCACCGGGCGGTACCGGCCGGAAAGGGCCTGCTCAGACCGTGGTGACCACCACGGTCTTCGCGGCCTTGTCGTGGATGCACTGGCGGTACGGCTTGTCGAAGACGCCGAACACCCCGTCGATCAGCCACCACAGGATGGCGCAGCAGAGCACCGCCGGGACGACGAAGACGGCCGACCTGGTCCAGGCGGCGGACTGCGTCGGCTTGTTGCCGTCGATCAGCATGGCGACCCGGACCTTCATGGCCTTCTTGCCGAGGGTCTGGCCGTCGTGGCTCAGCATCAGGGCTTCGTAGACCAGGTACAGGGCGCAGGCGAGCCAGAACGCGCCGGTCGAGCCCGCACGGTCGCCGAGGCTGGCGAACGGCAGGATCAGGAGGATCGCCACGGTCTGCACCAGCAGGTAGTCGATCAGCCGGGCGAGGATCCGGTTCGGCCAGCTGCCGATGGGCGGCATCCCGGGGACGGGTCCCGCGCCGGGTGTGCCGTACCCGGTGGGGCCGTAACCGGGCGGCGACTGGTCGTACGGCGACCCGCCGTAGGGGGAGCCGCCGGGGGCACCCCCGTAGGTACCGCCGTACGCGCCGGGGCTGTCCTGGGGGCCGCCCGCGGGCGGCGGTTTTCCGTACGGGTCCGACGGCGTACCTTCCGGCGCGCCGTCACCCGACTGCGGGGGCTGCTTGTCGAAGGGGGGCTTGCCGCCCCCCTCCGGCTCGGGGCCTGAGGGGTCGTAGGTACTCATGCCCCGAGTAGAACATCACACATTCTATCAATTTGGGATATTCCATCCGTTTTGCACCGGTTGATCCGGCCCGGGCACCCGGAGCTCGGCGGTTCAGTCCCGGACGACCCGGGTGCGGGCCGCCCGGTCCTGCCAGCCGCGCCGGGCGGGACGGTCGAGCACCGGCCAGATCAGGCCGATCAGCAGCACGGCCGAGAGCTGCCTGACGAGCCATCGGCGCAGCGAGCGGCCGAGGGACAGCCGGCCCCGGGCGGCGGTCGGGGCAGCGTCCACCACCCGGATCCGGGCCAGTCGCTTGCCGAAGGTCTGACCGGTGCGGGCGGTCGGCAGCACCTCGTAGAGCAGGCCGACGAAGGCGAGGATGCCGAGCAGGACGGCGAGCTTGCCGACCACCACGCCGTCGAGCATCCAGACCTGCATCTGGCGCCGGGTGAGGGCGCTGGCCATCCGGGCCTGGTCGAGCTTCTGCTGGAGGTGGGCCGCCACCGAGTTGCCGAGCGGGATGCCCGCCGCGGCGGCGACCACGGCCAGGACCGCGGTGTCGACCAGCCGGGCGACCAGTCGGCGCCCGAGCCCGGCGGGCGGGCGCGGGGCGGGCCGGCGCCGGGCGGCCGGGCGTCGCGAGGAGGCCGGCCCGGCCTGGCCTGCGACGGCCGCGGCGGAAGCGGGAACGGAAGCGGGAGCGGGAGCGGGAGCAGCAGGCGCGACAGCGGGACGGGGAACGCCGACCGGCGCAGGAGCCTCGGCAACCACGGCGACCGCCGCAGCCGGCACCGGCTCGGCAGGCTCGGCCTCGACCCGCGCCTCGACAATCGCCTCGGCGACGCCCTCCGACGGGGCCTCCCCGAAGGAGGTCTCCCCCGCCGGGGACCCGCCGACCGGAAGGTCCCCGGCCGGAAGGTCCCCGGCCGGAAGGTCCCCGGCCGGGGACTGCCCGGCCGGGTGCTGCCCGACCGACGCCTGCCCCGGCAGCACTCCCCAGGAGACCCAGCGCGGCGCATCGCCCGTCTCCATCAGACCGCGCTGCGCCTTCGGGTCGACCTGCCAGGCGGTCTGGTCCAGCCCGCCCCCACCCGCATCCGGTTCCGGCCCGGGCTCCTCCGCCACCGCGCCCCCGGCGCCGCCGTCACCGCGGAAGACCGGACCGCCCGCAGCCAGCGGCTCACCCCGGCCGTGTGCGCGCAGTTCCAGCCCGACCTGCGGCGCCAGGCTGAACGAGGCCCCGCCCGCCGTCTGGTCCAGGTACACCGGCCCGGTCTCCCCGGACACCTCCGGCACGGCCTCCACGACCACCGGCGGCGGCACGAAGCGGGCCCCGGCACCCGCCGCCACACCCGCGCCCTGACCCGGGCCGGCGCCCGCCGCCGCCCGGCGCGCCACGAACCGGGGCGGCTCCAGCACCTCGCCCTCCGCCGGAGCGGGCCGGCTGGTACCGGGCACCCAGGCGGTGCCGCCCCAGTAGCGGACGAAGCCGGGGATCGAGGGGTCGGGATAGTAGCCGGGCGTGGGATCGACGGCCGTGTCCGCGCCGCCGGCGAAGGGCCGGTCCGTCATGGGGGGTCTTCTTTCCTGGCAGGCCGATGCGGCTAGCCCAGTGAGCCCAGTGCGTCCGGTTCGCCGATGGCGCGCGGGCGCGGGGCGCCGCCGATGGGCGGACAGTCGCCAGGCAGTCACAAAGGGTAGTACCTCGGCGCCCCGAAAGCGGGAAGTTGGCTATTCACCAGACAGTGCGGGCCCAACCGGGGTAGGAAGCGGCTCCCCGGCTCGTCCCGACCCCCGGTGCGCAGAGGGCGGGGGCGCGCCCGCGGCCCCGCGTTCGGCACTGCCCCGGCGGGGGCGGCGGAACTCGGCGAAGAAATCTCGGAAACGTGTGTAAGGGCGCGCCCGCACCGCGCTCTCACAGGGCAACGGGCCCGAAACCGGGCACGAACCCAAGGCAGAGAGGAAGCCGATCATGGAGCGCCCGACGAGCGTGGTCGAGCACGAGCTGGAGCTCAACCTGGTGCTCTCCCCCGAGCACAGCGTCCCCGTCCCGGCCCGGCTGTCGTACGGCAGCCACGACCCGTTCGCCGTGCACATCACCTTCCACCTGGACACCGGCTCGCCGGTCACCTGGGTGTTCGCCCGCGAGCTGCTGGTGGAGGGCACCTTCCGGCCGTGCGGCCAGGGTGACGTACGGATCTGGCCGACCGTCCCCCAGCCTTCGGCCGGGGGCACCCCCAGGGGCCGGCGCAGCGTGCTCTGCATGGCACTGAGCTCGCCGGCCGGGGACGCGCTGCTGGAGGCTCCGCTGCCGGCCGTGGCCGCGTGGCTGGAGCGGGCGCACCGGCTGGTCCCGCCCGGCAGTGAGCTGGCCGCGCTGGACCTGGACGGCTCGCTCGCCGAGCTGCTGGCGTGACGGGTCCGAGCGGCCACCGCCCACGCACCGAACACCCGACCGGCGACCGCCCGCACCACAACGCCCCGGGCGTCACCGCCCAGGGGACGGCCGGCCGGCCGACGACCGGATCAGCGGGCCGCGGGGGCCTGCTGGCGGTCGTGCGCGGGGCCCGGGCGTCCGCCGGCCCGCTGGACGGGCAGCCGGACGAGCGGGGCGCCGGCGGCCCGCCGCCTGGCCCTTATGCGTAGCGCTGCGGCGAGCAGGAAGCAGATCCCGACCAGCGGGTACACCGAGGCCGGGACCTGGCTGACGGCCGGGAGGTGCAGGTCGAGGTCGCCGTGGTGCGGCACGACCCACATCCCGAAGGAGAGGAAGCCGACCAGGGTGGCGCCGAAGGCGGCCCGCCAGCGCACCCGGCGCACGGCCTGCGGGCGGCCCTGCTCGACCGCGGCCTCACAGGCGAGCAGGGTGAGCACGGGGACGCACCAGACCCAGTGGTGGGTCCAGCTGATCGGCGAGATCAGCACGGCGGTGACGGCGGCGCAGCAGACCCCCCACGCCTCCGCGCGGGGCAGCCAGCGGGCGCTGGCCGAGGCCCAGGCCGCGACGGCGAGGCCGGCCACCGCGACGGTCGCCGAGCCGAGGGTGGCGAGCGTGCCGGGATCGGCGGTGTGCAGCAGCCGGGCGAAGGCGCCGCGCACCGACTGGTTGTCGACGATCTCGGTCTTGCCGACCCGCGAGGAGTCGTAGAGGTACTTGGTCCAGAAGCCCCAGGTGGCGTCCGGCAGGACGAGCGCGCCGATCAGGAAGGTGCCGAGGAAGGTGAAACCGGCCACGAAGGCGGCCCGGATCCGGCCGGTGATCAGCAGGTAGACCGCGAACAGGCCGGGGGTGAGCTTGATGCCGGCCGCGATGCCGATCGCCAGGCCCTTGCTGCGGCGGCCGTCGGGGCGGGTGAGGTCCCAGAGGATCAGGCAGGCCAGCGCGAGGTTGATCTGGCCGTAGCGCAGCGTGGTGAAGACGGGTTCGAGCCAGACCCCGCAGCCGGTGATCAGGATCACGCCGAGCGGGCGCAGTTCACGGCGCGGCCAGCCGACGAGTTTGAACGACAGGTGGGCGAGCACCGCGAGCAGCCCGAGGTTGCCGAGCGTGATCGCCACCCGGAGGAACGGGATCGGGAACCAGGTGGTCGGCACGAACAGCATCGCCGCGAAGGGCGGGTACGTGGCGGGCAGGTTCCACTCGGTGACCCGCAGCCCGTAGAGGTCGGTGCCGTCGGCGACGGCGCCGCCCTCGGCGCGGTAGACGATCATGTCGACCATCGAGGTGTGGACGAAGTGCCGGACGACCGCGTACACGACCAGGGACAGCAGCGCCAGGGCGGAAACGGCCAGCAGCGGACCGCGCGGTGCCTCGCGCAGGGCCCGGACGGGCGCGCCGAAGGCGTCCTTCAGGCGGTCCGACAGGGGGGCGGGCGCCTGGTCCGGTGCGGTTCGCACCTCGCTGCGCTCGTCGTGCACCGCTGTCACTGTTCGCTCCGTCCACCGCTCGACCAAACTGCGACGATACCGGATGCCCGGCGCACCGGCCTGGGCAGAGTTGGTCACCGAGCGTGACCGGCCGGACGGAAAACACCCCGGTCGGCCGTACTCCGTTGCGGGCGGAGCACGGACGACCGGGGTCCCGGGGAGGGGTCGAGGAGGGTCAGCCGGTGTAGGCGCCCAGGGTCCGGGTGAAGTCCAGCGGCTGCTGGACGATGCTGCTGCAGCTGGCGTCGGCGTAGGCCTTGGCGCCGCCCTCGCAGGCCTTGTCGCGGGTGCCGGACCACATGGCCAGCCAGGCCAGGTGCTTGGTCGCGGCGAAGTCGGCGAGCTGCTTGGCGTCGGCGACGGTGAAGATCTCGCTGGCCACGTCGTTGACGCCGATCATCGGGGTGACCGCGACCTTGCGCCAGGCACCGGCGTCGTCCAGCCCGAGCACGCTCTTCACCTGGGCCTGGGTGGCGGTGGCGGCGGCGATGGCGTACTTGCCCATCTGGCCCTGCGGGTTCGGGGCGACACCGTCGCCGAAGTCCATCGCCATGATGTTGACCGCGCCGATCGCCACGCCGTTGCCCTTGGCGTCGGCGACCAGGTTGACGCCCTCCTGGGTGAGGCCGGAGGGCAGCGCGGGCAGGGTGAAGGAGACGTCCAGGGCCTTGCCCTTGGCGGCGGCGTTCTTCTGCAGCTGGGCGATGGCCTGGGCGCGGCGGGTGTTGGCGGCGGTGTTGGCGATCGCGCCGCCCTCGACGTCGAAGTCGACCTTGGTCAGGCCGAAGGTGTCGACGGTCTGCTGGTAGACGGCGGTCAGCTCGGCCGTCGAGGAGCAGGCGAGGGCCAGCTCGCTGCCGTTGGCGCCGCCGAAGGAGACCCGGACGTCGCCGCCGATCGCCCGCAGGGCGCCGATCTGCGCCGCCACGGCGTCGGCGGACAGGTCGCTGACACCGCCCCACTTGGGGGTGCAGCCGCCGCCGGAGACGACGAAGGCCAGGTTGAAGTTCTTGACCCCGGTGGCCTTGGCGGTGGCGACCAGGTCGTAGGGCGGGTAGAGCGAGGTGTCCACGTACGGGGCGAAGCCCGCGCCGCCGACCGGGACGGGGGTGCCGGTCGCGGTGGCGGTCGCGGTCGGGGCGGGCGTGGTGGGCTTGGCCGTGGCGGTGGCCGTGGGGCTCGGCGGGGCCGTGGTGGGCTTGGCGGTGGCCGTGGCGCTCGCGGTCGGCGAGGTGCTCGGCTTCACGGTGGCGGTCGGCGAGGCGCTCGGCGACGGGGTCGGCGACGTGCTCGGCGAGGCCGTGGGCGAGCTGGTCGGGCGGCCCGAGGGGGTCGGCGCGGTGCCGTCGCCCGCCTTGCAGGAGGCGTTGTTGATCAGGCAGTTGCCGGGCTCGCCCTGGGCGGCGCCGGAGCCCTGGGCGACGAAGCCGACCACCACGCTCTTGCCGGGTTCCAGCCGCTTGTTCCAGCTCTCGGGCTTGACGGTGATGTGCTGGCCCGCGGCGCTGAAGGTGGCGTTCCAGAGCGAGTCGATCTTCGCGCCGGCCGGCAGGTCGAAGGAGAGCGTCCAGTCCTCGATCGCGCCGGCGTCCGGGTTGGTGACCAGGTACTGGCCGGTGTAGCCGGCCTCCCAGCTGCTGGTCCGGCTGTAGACGGCGCCGAGCGAGGCGGCGCTGGCCGAGGAGGCGAGGAGGACGACACCGCCCGCGACGAGCGCGGCGGCGACCGCCGAGGCCCCGATGACGGCGCCCCGGCGGCTGCGGCGGCGGCGCCCTGAGCGGCGGTTGGGCTGGGTCGTCATGGGCGTACCTCCGTTGGGGGCACCTCCCGCCCGAAGGGTCGGGGAGGCAGGTGTCGAGGGTGTCGGCCGCTGCTCGGGCGACCGGCGCGCACGACGCTAGCGGCGCCGGGGGGCCGGATCCGGCCTGCTGAGCGAGGGGAACAACTCCCTTAGGACCTGGTTAAGGAAGAGGTCGCCCGGTAACGGCCCGCGCGCCCGTCCGGGCCTCACACCCCGCCGCCGAACCCACCCCGGCACCCGTCGTCAAACCTGGCGCCCGTCGTCACATCCGGCACCCGTCGTCACACCCGGCACCCGTCGTCACACCTGGCGCCGGATCGCTTCCGCTCCGGGGAAGGCGTCCGGACCGGCGGTCACCTCCGGACCAGGAACCGCGCTGGAACGGGGGCTACTTGTGGAACAGCGTGCCGCGGCTGCGCCGACGGCTCGCCCGCGCCGGGCCGCCGTCGGTGCGGGTCTGCAGCCGCAACCGGATCTCGGCGCCGCCGAGCCCCGCGGAGCGGCCGAGCGCGAGGTCGCCGCCGGTGGCCTCGGCCAGCTTGCGGGCGATGTCCAGCCCGAGGCCGGTGGAGCCGTCGCCGCCGTGGCCCTGACCGCGCTTCAGGGCGGCCTGCGGATCGGTGAAGCCCGGTCCGGCGTCGCCGACCAGGACGATGACCGAGCTCTCGGTCGCGAGCACGTCCACCGAGAAGGCGGTGCCGACGGCGGTGTGCCGGAACACGTTGCCCAGCAGGGCGTCCACGGCGGCGGCGAGGTCACCGCGCTGGACGGGCACCGGGGTGGTCCGGTCCGCGCCGGCCAGCTGCCAGCGGCGGCCTTCGTCCTCGGCGAGCGCGGACCAGAAGCCGGCCCGTTCGCGGATCACCTCGGCGGCGTCGCAGCCGACGGTGACGGCGGGCGCGTCCTCGGGCGCGCGGCGGGCCGAGCGGATGATCTGGTCGACCTCCCGCTCCAGCTGGGACACCGCGTGCCGGGTGGCGTCGGCGGCGTCGCCCTCGCCGAGCGAGGCGGCGTTGAGCCGCAGCACGGTGAGCGGGGTGCGCAACCGGTGCGAGAGGTCGGCGGCCAGCTCCCGTTCGGCGGCGAGCAGCTGGACCACCCGGTCGGCCATCGCGTTGAAGGCGTGGGCGGCCTCGCGCAGTTCCACGGGGCTGCCGTCGGTCTGCTTGCCCTCGACGGGTACCCGGACGGCGAGGTTGCCGGCGCCGAGCGAGCGGGCGGCGGCGGCCAGCCGCCGGGCGGAGGCGACGATCCGGGCGCCCATCCGGTCGGCGACCAGCACCGAGATGGCGACCAGCGCGAGCGCCACGGCGGACAGCACCAGCCAGGCGGTGGAGACGCCCCGGGTGAGGTCCTCGTCGGCCACGAACACCTCGACCACGGCCGTCCGGCCGGTGTCGACGGCGACCGGCTGGAGCAGGGCGAAGCCGCCGGGCACCTCGACGGTGAAGGAGCGGCCCTGGCCGCCCGCACTGGCCACGTCGGCGCCGAGCGCCCGGGCGGCGCCGATGGTCGCCCCGCCGCCCGGCACGGCGGGAACCGCGGACCCGGCAGGAGAGGCGGACCCGGCCGACCCGGCCGAGGGAGCGGGAGCGGCAGGAGAGGCGGGAGCGGCGGCCACCGGGGGCGCGGCCGTGGCGGCGGGCACCCCGGTGGCGGATCCGGCGTCCGGCGCGGGCGCCGGCAGGTGGACGGCCATCCGGCCCTGCGCGCCCGCGTCCGTGCTGGCCACCGCGCGGGCGATGGCGTCCTGCTCGGTGGTGATGGCGAGCGCCGGGCCGAGCGCGGCGGCCTGCCGCTCCGCCGCCGTGAACGCGCGGTCGCGGGCGGTCTGCTGGACCATCAGGCCGAGCGGGATGAGGAAGGCCAGCGCGACCATGGTGGTACCGGCCGCGGCGGCCTTGATCAGGGCCCAGCGCAGCGAGCCTCCGAACCTCCTCATGTCCGGTGCTCCGCGGGCGCCGGTCCGGGCCCGTCGGGGTGGCCGGAGGCTTCCAGTCGGACCCCGACGCCGCGCACGGTGTGCAGGTAGCGCGGGTTGGAGGCGGTCTCGCCGAGCTTGCGGCGCAGCCAGGAGAGGTGGACGTCGATGGTCTGGTCGCCGCCGTAGGTCTGGCGCCAGACCTCGGCCAGGATCTCCTTGCGCGGGACCACGACGCCGGGGCGCGCGGCGAGGAAGGCCAGCAGGTCGAACTCGCGGCGGGTGAGGTCGAGTCGGCGTCCGTCCAGGTCCGCCTCCCGGCGCTGGAGGTCGATGGCCAGGCCGCCGACTCTGAGCACCTGGGCGACCGGGGCCGCCCCGCCGCCGAGGCGGCGCAGCACGGCGGCCATCCGGGCGCTGAGGTGCTCCCCGGAGAAAGGTTTCACCAAGTAGTCGTCGGCGCCGTCGTTGAGCAACCGGACGATCTCGGCCTCGTCGTCGCGGGCGGTGGAGATGATCACCGGCACATTGGTCAGGCCGCGAATCATCTTGAGCGCCTCGCTGCCGTCCAGGTCGGGCAGGCCCAGGTCGAGGATCACCAGGTCGCAGCCGACCTGGGCGACCTCGCGCAGGGCCTCAAGTGCCGTGCCCACACTGCGGACCGCGTGACCGGTGTCGGCCAGGTGCCGGATGAGGGCGGATCGTACGAAGGGGTCGTCCTCGACCACGAGCACTGTTGCCATGGGGCTGCACGGTACGCCATCGGGCCCAAGTGGTCTGTACCTCGGGGTAGGTCGCGGACGGGGTGCGGCCGGTTCGCTCCTCCCTTGGGGGATTTGTGCAACTTCCCTGCTCAATACCGGGGGTGCCCACCTGCGGAGCCCCGGAGTACGGCAGGATGTGCGCACGATGCGGAACGGACTGGTACAGCTCGGCGCCTGGGCGGCGGCCACCGGGGCGGCGGTGGCGCTGTCCTGGCTCGGCGTGCACACGGTGCTGACCGGTGCCGCGTTCGAGCAGCCGACGGCGCTGCCGCTGCCGTCCCCGGCCTCCACCGGGACGCGCCCCTCGCCGTCGGCCTCCACCGCCCAGCCGCCGGCGACGCCGTCGGCCCAGGCGCAGGCCTCGCCCCAGTCGGCGCCGACCGCCGCGCCGCCGTCCTCGGCCTCCCCCGCCGGCCAGCGCACCCCGTCGCCGCCCGCCGCCCAGACCTCCTCGCGCCGACCCGTCCCGGCCACCGCCACCACCACCTCCTCGATCCAGAGCTATCTGGTGCCGGGCGGCAAGGTGGCGCTGGACATCCGCCCGGACAACGCGTCGCTGGTCTCCGCGACGCCCGATCCGGGCTGGAAGATGGAGACGTGGAAGGGCGACCAGTGGATGCGGATCGACTTCACCAAGGGCGACCAGGCCAACTCGGTGTTCGTCGCCTGGAACGGCCACCCGCCGGACGTCACCACCGCCGTCCGCTGACCCGCCGGACGAGGGCCCGCCGGACGAGGGCCCGCCGGACGAGGGCCCGCCGGACGCAGGCCCACCGGACCCAGACGCACCGGACGCGGACCCGCGAGGCGTCGGCCGGCTGCCCGTCGGCCCACCGCCCCGCCGGCCGCCCGGCTCACCAGTGCTCGACCGGCAGGTACCCGGGCAGGTAGGGCCCGGCGTAGCCGGAGCGGTCGACCAGGGTGTGCCGGGTCCCGCCGGGCACCCCGATCGCGGCGAGCACCACCGTCCCGTACCGGTCGTGCACCTCGTAGGGCTCGCTGAGCTGGCCGGCCCCCCGGTCCACGGCGTAGTCGTAGGCGTAGTAGACGTCCGGTACCGCCAGCGCGAGGTCCACCACCCCGTCGCCGTGCCGGGCCAGGTGGGCGGCCAGCTCCCGGCCGCGCGGGCCGATGACCTGGACCAGCGAGGTGAGCACGATCCGCGTCCCGGGCGCCCGCAGGACGTAGGAGACGGTCTCCGGCTCACCGGTCTCCGGTCCGGCGTAGGCGATACAGCGCAGACCGAGCGCGGCGGCGTAGCGGCGGGCCGCCCGCTCGGCGTCGCCGACCGCGAAGACCACCGCGTCGGCATGCCCCATCGGTACGAGGTCGGGCTCCTCCCGGAGGGCGGTGAGCAGGACGGGTTCGGCGGCGGTGTCGGTCATGACGGCCCTCCCGGTAGGCGTACGGGACCACACGGTTCCCTCGCGCCCGGTGTGGGGCCCGGTGCACGGGGTTGTGGCTGGAGGGTGGCGCCGGGCCGACCGCCGCGCAACTGTTCCGTTTCCTCCTGGTCAAGCTGTGTGCCGGGGCGGGAGAATCGGCCGCACCGCTGTACAGAATGCCTACCGGAGGACGGAGCCCGTGACACCCCCCGACCACGCCCCGAGCGCCCCCGACTCGCCCAACTCCCCTACCGTGTACGGACCTTCCGGCACATCGGCGGGTGGCGGGAACGATGCGATCGACCCCCTGGACGGCCGGCTGATCCGCCTGCTCGCCGAGGAGCCCCGGATCGGCGTGCTGGAGTGCTCGCGCCGCCTCCAGGTGGCCCGCGGCACCGTGCAGGCCAGGCTGGACCGGCTCCAGGCCAAGGGGGTGATCGGCGGCTTCGGCCCGGAGGTGGACCCGGCCGCGCTCGGCTACCCGGTGACGGCCTTCGCCACGCTGGAGATCTCCCAGGGCCAGGGCCAGGACGTGCGGGCGCACCTGGCGGCCGTGCCGGAGGTGCTGGAGCTGCACACCATCACCGGCCGCGGCGACATGATGGTGCGGATCGTGGCGCGCTCCAACGCCGACCTCCAGCGGGTGATCGACCGGGTGGTCGGCTTCGACGGGATCGTCCGGTCCTCGACGGCGATCGCGCTGGAGAACCCGGTGCCGTACCGGATCCTGCCGCTGGTGGACCAGGCGGCGGCCGAGTAGTGGCGACCCGTGGACAGGGCCCGGCAGGTCGGGCCCGCGGTGCGACCCGCCGTCAGATCAGGCATATGCCAGCGGCCCGTGCGACCCGAAGATCATCCCCATGAACGTACTCCTGTCCGCCGACCTGCCCGTACCCGGGCTCCCGCGCCGCCCCCGCGAGGGCGCCCGATGAGCCCGCTCCTCGACCCGGACTCCGCGACGGACGCCCCGTCCACGCTGATCGCCTCCGCCCAGCGCGCCCTGCGCCTGCTGGAGGCCGCCGCCCGCTACCCGAAGGGAGCCACCGCCAAGCAGCTCGCCCGCGACACCGGCCTCGCCCTCGGCACCGCCTACCACCTGCTGCGCACCCTGGTGCACGACCACTACCTGGAGCGCCGCGACGGCTGCTACCTGACCGGCCCCGCGGTCGCCGGGCTCGCCCGGGAGGAGAGCCCGACAGCCGGCCGCAACCGGCTCAACCGCCTGCTCACCCTGCTCTCCGGCGAGCTGTCCGCGGCCGTCTACTTCAGCTGGTAC
This sequence comes from Kitasatospora sp. NPDC052868, assembly GCF_044547105.1. Lineage (NCBI taxonomy): Bacteria > Bacillati > Actinomycetota > Actinomycetes > Kitasatosporales > Streptomycetaceae > Kitasatospora > Kitasatospora sp. NPDC052868. The sequence continues at coordinate 91,231 of NZ_JBITZW010000015.1, forward strand.
CGGCAGGGCGAGGTGGAACTGGTGGACGCGGTGGCGGCCCCCGGCGCCCCGCTGATCGACGAGCGCAGGTTCCGGTCCGGCGCGCACGCCCACTCGGCCGGCAAGACCCTGCTCGCCCTGATGTCCGCCGAGGAGCGCCGGGCCTACCTTGCCCGCCACCCGATGGTGGCGCTCACCCCGTACACCCTGCGGGAGCCCGCGCACCTCCCGATGCTGCCCCGCCAGGGACCGCAGCGGGCCGCGCCGATCACCCAGTACCAGGAGTACTCGCTCGGTACGGCCGGTGCGGCGGTGCCGATCGTCGCGGGCAACGGCATCGCCGCCGTCTCGCTCTCCCTGCCGATGGCCCAGGCGCACCGCTTAGCCGCCATCGCCGCCCAGCTGCGGACCAGGCTGAGCGAGGACTTCGCCGCGGTGGCGTTCGGGCTCTGAGGCCCGGCGGCCACCGCCTCCCGCACTCCTCGGGCCGGGCACGCGGCCCGGCCGGCCGGGCGGACAGGGCACGCCCGGCCCTCTCCCGCGACCGCTCAGCAGCCGGGGACGCTGCCGCCGCTCTTCAGCGCCTCCAGCGCGGAGACCGCCTCGCCCAGCGTGCCGACCGGGACCAGCCGAAGGCCCTCGGGCGTGTTGACCCTGGCGTCCGTGCACTCGTCCTTGGGCAGCAGGAACACCGTCACGCCGTCCCGGGCGGCCGCCTGCGTCTTCAGCGGCACGCCGCCGACCGCGCCGATGTTGCCCTGGTCGTCGATGGTGCCGGTGCCCGCGATCTTCAGGCCGCCGGTGAGGTCGCCGCCCTTGCCGTCCCCGGCGAGCTTGTCGACGATGCCCAGCGCCAGCATCTGGCCGGCGCTCGGGCCGCCGATGTCACCGAGGTCGACCTTCACCTTCACCTGGTCCGGCGAGAGGTGGAGGTAGTCGAGCGCGGCCGTGGTGGCGCTGTCCTGGGACTGGGCCATCTGCTGGGCCGTCACCTCCTCGGCCTTGGCCGGGTCCTCCTGCGGGTACACGGAGTCGGTCGGCCGGATCGCCTCGTCCTGGTCGAGCCAGGCCTGTACCGAGCGCCAGAAGGTGGTGCGCTCCCCCGGGTTGGTCGCCGAGATGGTCACCATCCGCAGCTCGCCGTCGGTGGTCCGGACCGGCGCGCCGGTCACCGTGAGCACCGGCCGGCCCTGGTAGCTGCCGAGGGTGTCCGCCGTCACGCCCGGCCAGGTGAGCGTGTAGGGCAGCGGGACGAAGGCCGCCACTGCGAACAGCGCGGCGACCAGCGCACCGCACAGCGCCAGCGCGCGGGTGCGGGAGGCGGTCAAGGCCTTGGGCAGCTTGAGGTCGGGCACAGAGGCATCCAAACACACCCGGCCCCCGCGGCGGGCATCACCGCAGGGCGTCGGCGACCTCGGTCGCGGCCTCCACCACCCGGGGGCCGACCCGCTCGGGGACGAGGCCGTTCAGCATCACCACGCCGACGCTGCCCTCGATCCCGCTCAGGCCCAGCAGCGCGGCGGCCGCACCGCACGCCCCGGACTGCTCCTCCGCGCGGGTGATGACGAAGCCCTGCTCCGGACGGCGCTGCCCGGGGAAGCCCCGCGCCTCCAGGATCGCCCGCCCGGCGGCGCTCTCGCTCAGCGGATGCCGCAGGCCGGTCCGGTAGGCGACGTGGAAGTCCGTCCAGCTGGGCTCGACCACCGCGACGGCCAGCGCCTCGCTGCCGTCCACCAGGGTCAGGTGGGCGGTGGCGCCGAGGTCCTCGGCCAGGCTGCGCAGGGCCGGCAGCGCCGCCTCGCGCAGCAGCGGGTGCACCCGGTGCGCCAGGCGCAGCACCCCCAGGCCCACCCGGGCCCGGCCGCCGATGTCCCGGCGGACCAGGCCGTGCTGTTCCAGGGTGGCGAGCAGCCGGTAGACGACCGTCCGGTTGACGGCCAGCCGGGCCGCCAGCTCGGTGACGGTGAGCCCGCGCTCGGAGTCGGCGAGGAGTTTGAGGACCCGGACTCCACGGTCCAGGGTCTGGGAGGTCTCTGCAGTCACGACGCGCATTTCCTTTCCGCGGCTGTCGCGGAACGGCGGCGCCGGTCCGGGACTCAGGGGGTCGCGCGCAGGCGGGTGGCCGCGCTCGGGCCGCGGTGTGTCGTCCTTGACGCCCTGGCGGTCCTGCGGCGCCCGTCTCGCGGGGGGTTACCCGGCGGGAGAGCGTGTGGGAAAGGTAGTGAAGGAATTGTCGCTGCGGAAGTGCTTGTCCAAAATTCGGTCATGATCGATTTCAGCGGGCATGGCAAATCCGGGCAAATAGCACTATTTCCCAGGGTTCATCAGTGCGTAAGTTCGAGCACAGTCCGAAGTCCGGACACCTTGGGTGGAGGGGGGTGATCGTTCGGTGACGGAGCGCCGAGATCGTCAGAGCAGGTTGCGCAGGACCGCCCAGCCCGCGGCGGCGCCGAGCAGCACGGCCGTGCCGCGCCGCCCGAGCGGCGGGCGCCAGCTGCGCCCGGCCAGGCCGTGCCGCAGCCAGGTCAGGTAGAGCAGGGCGACCAGCGGCAGGGCCGGCAGCAGCGCCGCGTTGTCGTGCCAGGCCGCCGCGAGGTCGCCGTGCAGCAGGTCGTAGGTCATCCGGGTGCCGCCGCAGCCGGGGCACTGCAGGCCGGTGACCTTGCGGAACACGCAGAACGGGAGCACCTGGCCGGGCAGGTGCGGATCGCGCGACCAGAGGTAGCCGGCGCCGGCCAGCCCGGCGGCGAGCACGCCCAGCGGCGGGGCGGCCGTGCGCAGCCGGGCGGGCACGGCAAAACCGCCCCGGCCGTCGTGGCCGGGGCGGCGTGCCGCACGCAGGGGACGCAAGGTCAGTTGCTGCGCAGCAGACGGCCCTGGGCGTCGGTGCGGTCGTTGCTGGTGAGGAACAGGATGCCGTCGATCAGGGCCCAGATACCGAAGCCACCGCAGGTCAGCAGCTGGGCGATGCCCATGCCGATGTGACCGGTGTAGAAGCGGCCGACGCCCAGGCTGCCGAGCAGGATCTGCAGGATCCCCGCGACGACCTTCGACTTGTCGGAGAGCTCGGGCTGCTGCTGGGCGTAGGGGGGGTACGACACGTTCGGTGTGCTCCTTGTGATGGCATGTCCGGGGGTGGCGACACGGGTGTCGCCCCCTCGGGTCGGTGAGGTCGCCGGCCCGGCTCACCGGGGGCTGCGGCGCCCGCCCGGGTCGGGGGACGCGCAGCAGCGACGGCCCGGAGGCGGCGCGGCACGCGGAACACTAGCCGATCATCACACCGACTGTCTCTTCAAATCCTTCACGTATACCTGAATGTCATATGACCTTGGTTCGCCGCCGGATAACCGTCTGACGTCCGATTACTTCGCCCATTCCCGGATTCGGGCGATCCGCGCCGTGAGCTGGTTGGCGGTGGCCTGAGCGGTGATCGGGCCGCCGCACTGGCGGCGCAGCTCGTTGTGGATGGTGCCGTGCGGCTGGCTGGTGCGGTGGTGCCAGGCCGCCACCAGGGCGTTCAACTCCTTGCGGAGTTCCCGCAGTTCCTGGTGGGTGACGACCGGCCGCTGCTCGGCGGGCAGCTCCAGCAGGTCGGCCTCCTCGGCGGGCTTGGCCTTGCTGCGCTGGATCTGCCGGTGCTGGCGCTTCTGCAGCAGCATCTGGACCTGGTCCGGCTCCAGCAGGCCCGGGATGCCGAGGTAGTCCTCCTCCTCCTCGCTGCCCGGGTGCGCCTGCATGCCGAATTCCATGGCGTTGTACAGCACCCGGTCGAAGACCGCGTCGGAGCCGATCGCCTCGTAGGAGAACTCGTCGCCGCCGGCCCCGTCCGGGCCGTCGTTGGCCCGCTCCGCCTCGGCGAGCAGCCGGTCCTCCTCGTCGAAGAGGCCCTCGCCCTCCTTCTTCGGCCGGTCCAGCACGTGGTCGCGCTGGAGCTCCATCTCGTTGGCGAAGCCCAGCAGCGTCGGGATGGTCGGCAGGAAGACGGAGGCCGTCTCGCCGCGCTTGCGGGCGCGCACGAAGCGGCCGACGGCCTGCGCGAAGAACAGCGGGGTGGAGATCGAGGTGGCGTACACCCCGACGGCCAGGCGCGGCACGTCGACGCCCTCGGACACCATCCGGACGGCGACCATCCAGCGCGAGTCGCCCGCCGAGAAGTCGGAGATCCGCTTGGACGCCTCTGCCTCGTCGGAGAGCACCACGGTCGCCTTCTCGCCGCTGATCTCGCGGAGGATCTTGGCGTAGGCGCGGGCGGTGTTCTGGTCGGTGGCGATCACCAGGCCGCCGGCGTCCGGGATGGCCTTGCGGACCTCGCTCAGCCGGCGGTCGGCGGCCTGCAGCACGCTGGGGATCCACTCGCCCTGCGGGGCCAGCGCGGTGCGCCAGGCCTGGGCGATCAGGTCCTTGGTCATCGGCTCGCCGAGCCGGGCCTCCAGCTCGTCGCCGGACTTGGTGCGCCAGCGCATGTTGCCGCTGTAGGAGAGGAAGATCACCGGCCGGACGACGTGGTCGGCGAGCGCGTGCCCGTAGCCGTAGGTGTAGTCGGCGACCGACTTGCGGATGCCGTCGCCGCCCGCCTCGTACTGGACGAAGGGGATCGGGTTGGTGTCCGAGCGGAACGGCGTACCGGTCAGCGCGAGCCGGCGGGTGGCCGGTTCGAAGGCCTCGAAGCAGGCCTCGCCCCAGGACTTGGAGTCACCGGCGTGGTGGATCTCGTCCATGATGACCAGCGTCTTGCGGGCCTCGGTGCGGTTGCGGTGCAGCATCGGGTTCACGCCGACGCCCGCGTAGGTGACCACGATGCCGTGGTAGTCCCGGGAGAGCGGGCCCGAGGAGTACGCCGGGTCCAGCCGGATGCCTATCCGGGCGGCGGCCTCGGCCCACTGCTTCTTCAGGTGCTCGGTCGGCGCGACGACGGTGATCTGCTGCACCAGGTGGTTGTGCAGCAGGTACGAGGCCAGGGTGAGCGCGAAGGTGGTCTTACCGGCGCCCGGGGTCGCGACCGCGAGGAAGTCGCGCGGCTGGCTCTCGATGTACGTGTCCAGCGCCCCTTGCTGCCAGGCGCGGAGCTTGCCGGCGGTACCCCAGGGGGCGCGGCCGGGGAAGGCCGGCGACAGGTGGTGCGAAGCGGCCGACGCGCCATGGCCGGCGGCCCGGACGGGCGCGTGCGGTTCGGCTGCGTCGGAGAAGAGCGGCATCGAGGAGGCGGCGGCAGTACTCACGGTCTCCGAGGGGGGATCGTCGCAGGTCAGGGCGGTAATAGCGGCCCAGGCCCGCGGTCGGGCGGCAATCGGACAACCGGTCCAGCGTACCGGGTGAGCAGGTTTGGGGCCGCCAGGCTCGGCCTGCGGACGGCCCGTGCGGCCGGAAACCGATGTGATGCAGGTCACTACCGCGGGTGCGGAAAACCGGGTAATCCCAGGAGCCCTCCGCACTCTCACCGGGGTGAGGCCGCCCCACCCTCCACAGCCGCCACCGGCCTCACCGCGCCGAAGGGAACCGCCGTGCACACCCCCGCCGTCGAGCAGACCGTCCACGCCAGTCTGATCATCACCACCCACCGCTCCATCCGGCTGCGGGTCACCCTGCGGTACCGCCCGGAGGACCCGCTCGCCGTGCGGATGGCCTTTCCGGCCGAGTTCTCGCTGGACGAGCCGGCCGCCGGCCCCGCGTGCGCCGAGGGCGGCGGCCAGGACATCGAGTGGGTCTTCGCCCGCCAGCTGCTGACGGCCGGCATGGAGCTGCCCTCCGGCGTCGGCGACGTCCACATCCGGCCCGCCCTGGGCCGACGCACCATGGTCGAGCTGCGCGCGCCCGAGGGCACCGCGCTGCTCCAGTTCGACACCACCGACCTGCGGCGGTTCCTGTGGCACAGCCGCCTGCTCGTCCCCGAGGGCGAGGAGCACCTGCACCTGGACGCCGACCGCGCCCTCGCCGAGCTGCTCGGCTAGCGCGTGTCCAAGACGGCCTACACCTGGCCAGGGCGCGTCAGGCGGCCGGGAGCGCCCCCGCGGCTCCCGGCCGCCGGCGGTCCGGCCCCGGCCCCCGTCGGCTCACAGCGACAGCCGGCGCATCAGCCGGACCCCCTGCGCCGCGGTGAGGTGCGGCAGGTAGGCCTTGCCGATCGCCCGGGTGATGCTGGCGAGCGCCGCCGGGTCCGGGTAGGACATGTACATCGGCCGGTACTCGGGCTGGAACTTGGCCTTGAACGCCAGCAGCGAGCGGAACCCGTAGACCGGCTCCAGCACCCGGCCCATCCAGTCCAGCATCCGCTGCAGCCCGCCCGGGTCCCCGCCCTGCCCGGAGCGGGCCAGCGGCGCGCCGGACAGCGAGAGGAAGCGCGCCCCCTCCTCCTTGAAGCCGAGCGCGGCCGAGGCGATCAGGAACTCCGTCACCCCGCGGAAGCCGTCGGAGCGCCGGCGCATGAAGTCCAGGGTCCAGCCGACCGGCTCCCCCGCCTCGTACACCGGCATCCAGCTGGTCACCCCGTGCACGGTGCGGTCCTGGTCGACGGCTATCAGCACCCGCACCGCGGGATCGTCCAGCTCCTCCAGGCCGCCGAGGGTGAAGCCCATCTCGGGCAGCCCCTTCTCGGAGACCCACTCCTCGGAGATCGAGCGGATCTGGTCCTTCAGGGCGATCGGCGCCTCGTGGTACGACCACCACTCGGCGCTGATGCCCTGCTTGCCGGCCTTGTTCAGGGCCGTCCGGACGTCCTGCCACTTGCGGCCGGTGAAGGCCAGCTCCGGCAGCGCCACCACGGTGTCCTCGGCGACCTGCAGCGAGCGCCAGCCGAGCTGCTCGGCGGCCTCCTGGGTGTCCGGGGTGACGCTGTAGAAGCACGGCGTCCAGCCGCGGGCGTCGCAGTACCGGGCGAACCCGGCGACCGCGCGCCGGCGGGCCTCCGGTTCGCCGAACGGGTCGCCGGTGGTCAGCGCCACGGTGGACAGCACCCGGTAGGCCACGGCGGCCCGGCCGTCCTCGTCGAACCAGTAGTGGTTGCCGTCCCAGGTGGTGATGAAGGACAGCGTGCCGCCGCCGTGCTCGGTGAGCAGCGCCCGGGCGCGGGCGGCGTCCTCGGCGTCGGTGTGCAGCACCGGCCGGCGGAAGGCCAGCAGCAGCGCGAACAGCGCGACCGCCCAGAAGGCCAGCCCGCAGTACGTCTCCAGGAAGCGCGCCACCGGGCCGACCGCGATCGGGTAGTCCGGCATCAGGTCGTTGTAGGCGGGCGGCAGGAACTCGGCCGGCAGCCCGGAGAGCATCCCGCGGAAGGTGGCACCCGGCTCGAACTGGTCGGCCACCAGGATGCCGAGCCCGGCGTACGCGGCGCCGGCCAGCAGCAGGGCGCCGCCGAGGACGGCGGCGAGCCGGCCGACCACCACGCCCTGCAGCCGCAGGCCGAACCGGTGCCGGGTGGTCAGCAGCAGGGCGAGGGTGAGCAGCGGCAGCAGCAGCGCCTCGACGAAGTACTGGACGGTGTCGCCCGTCCCGGCGCGGGTCCCGACGAACAGCCAGGCCAGCAGCGCGGTCCAGAGCAGCTCGGTGGCGACGGTGATCCGCCACGCCGAGCGCAGGCCGCGGCGCAGGCCCTCGGCGAGGACCAGCAGCAGCGCCGGGAAGAGCGCGGCCATCAGCCGGGCGGGGGTGTCGAAGATCCGCTCGACGGCGTGCGCCCGGGCGCAGTCGTGGGCCGAGCCCGCGCAGAAGTCCGCGACCTCGTCGGGGGTGAGCCGGTGCGAGAGGTAGATCTCGGAGAAGGTGTTGAACGGCCCGCTGGCGTTGTCGTACAGCGAGGCGAGCAGCGGCCCGAGCGCGGCGGCGACCAGGCAGAGGGCGACCAGCACCCGGACCTCGGCGTGCGAGGTCCGGCGCTGGCGGGAGTACGGCCGCACCCGCAGGAACAGCGCGCCCGCGCCGATCCCGATCACCGCGCCGGTGAACCGCTGGACGCTCTGCAGGTGCCCGACGTACAGCGTCATCACCAGCGGGACGAGCACCACCAGCAGGTGCAGCCGGCGGCGCCAGAGCACGGTGAGCCGGTAGCCCAGCACCCCGGCCAGGGCGAACAGGCCGACGCCGGGGCCGGTCGAGGTCTGGTCGGCGACCGAGTCGGTCCACTGCTCGCCGACCCGGGAGCCGGCCTCGACCAGTGCGGTGCCCAGCAGGGTCCCGAGCAGCTGACCGCCGACCAGCACCCCGACGGTCCTGACCCGGCCGATCCGGCGCTCGGCGGCCGGGCCGACCAGGAGCAGCAGCAGGCTGGTGAAGACGTACGAGCCGGTGCCGGAGCACCAGAACAGCGAGCTGAACGGAGCCCACCAGTGCCCCGCCGCCAGGGTGGGCACGCCGACGCCGACGTGGGCCAGCAGCCGGTCGGACGGCCCGCCGGCCAGGCTGCCGGTGGCGCCGCCGACCGCCCACAGGCCGGCCAGCATGGCGAGCGTGAGCGGCGCGGCGCGCAGCCGGGCGGCGAGCACCCGGGCGGCCCGCCGGGCCCGCTGGGGGCGGGGTTCGGGCCCTCGGGCGACCGGGGCCCGGTCGACCACCGGCTGAGGGTCCGGGCCGAGCCGGATCACCGGGTGAGCCCGGTCTGCTGGGCGAGCCAGGGCACCTGGGCGACCATGCTCGGCCGGAACACCACCCAGCCGTGCCCGCCCGGCATCAGATCGAACTTGGCCGTCATCCCGGCGGCCAACGCGGCCTCGTAGACCCTGCGCTGCATCACGACGAAGTCGTCGTCCTTCTCGCCGACCACGATCGCGCCGACGGTGTCGGGGAAGCGCTTGCGCGACATCACGTCCAGTGGGTTGACCGCCGTGAAGGCGGCCTCGTCCCCGTCGAAGGCCGCCTTCACGGTCTCGGCGCGGCTGCCGAGGGTGGGCTCCTCCTGCCCGGCCATGTCAAGGAAGACCCCGTAGACCTGGGGGGCGTTGACGGCCAGCTGGAGGGCGCAGGTACCGCCCATGGAGGCGCCGCCGATCACCCAGGAGCGCCGGTCCTCGGAGGCCTGGAGGTTGTGCCGGACCCAGTTGGGGACGTCCTCGGCCAGGTAGGTCTGGGTCTTGCCGATCTTCGAGTCGAGGCAGAGCGGGTTGGCCCAGGTCGAGCCGAGCTGGTCGGGCATCACCACGATCGGGGCCAGGCCGTCGTGCTCGGCGGCGAAGGCGTCCAGCGTCTCGTTCAGCTGCGCGGTGTGCACCCAGTCCTCGGGGACGCCGGGCTGGCCGCCGAGCATCACGACGACGGGCAGCAGCGGCCGGGGGCTGGCCTGGTACGCGGGCGGCAGGTAGACGTAGGCGTCCCGGGCCTTGAAGCCGGACTTGACCCCGGGGATGGGCGTCTTGGAGACGGTGCCCTTGGCGGGCAGCCCGGGCGGCGCGTGCCAGACGTCGGCGAGGACCTTGCCGGGCGGCGCGGACACCGTCGTGGCCTCCTTGCTGGTGGTGAGCTCCTGGGTGTGCGAGAGCCACGGCGCCAGCATGACCCGGCCGCTCGGGTACTGCTCGAAGCCCCGGTTGACCTGCGAGGCGCCCATCAGCAGCACCAGCGCGGCGCCGACGGCGGCCAGCACCCGGCCCCGGCGGGCCAGTCGCGGCACCCGGAAGCCGAGCAGGCAGAAGCCGGTGACCGCCCAGGCTATCCACCAGATGACGTACCGGGGCAGCCCCTCGGGGAAGGGGTGCCACCAGTCGTCGACGGCGACGTCGACCAGCTTGGTCAGGAGGGCGGCGAGCACCAGCGCGGCCGGCAGCCGCCGGTTCCACCAGGGCCGCCCGCGGGAGACGGCGAGCGCCAGCAGCGATCCCCATCCCGCCAGCAGGACGGCGCGCGGTATCGGGCCGTGGATCAGCGACCAGTCGATCGGGTTCCAGGTGACGGCAAGCGAAACGGTACTCATGCGCCCTTCCCCGGCCGGGTGGTGTCGGCCAGGAAGCCGTACGCGACGACGTTGCCCTCGTAGCCGCGTTCCTCGCTGTACCCGCCGCCGCAGGTGATGACCCGCAGCTGCGCGTCGGCGGCCTGCCGGTAGACCCGGTCGTCGGGGAAGTCCTTCCGGTCGTGCACCTCGATGGCGTACAGCTGGTACACGGCGGTGGCACCGTCCTCACGGGCGATCTCGATCCGGTCGCCGCGGTGCAGCGCGCCCAGGTGGTAGAAGACAGCGGGCCCGTTGCGGTTGTCGACGTGCCCGGCGATGATCGCGGTGCCGCGCTGGCCGGGGGTGGCCCCGCCGCGGTACCAGCCGGCCAGGTTGCGGTCGCTCTCCGGCGGCGTCTGGAGGTGGCCGTCGCGGTCCAGGCCTAGGCCGGTGACGGGCGCGTCCAGTTTGACGGCGGGGATGCGGATCCGGGTCGGGGCGGAGGCCCCGAGCGGCGGGACGACCGAGACCGGGGCGAAGCCGGAGAGGGCCTGGCCGCCGCCGGGGGCCGGGGGGAGACCGCTCTGGCCCCCGTCGTGCAGCATCCAGGCGCCGAGGACGAGCGCGGCGCCGACCGCCAGGGTGCCCGGCCACGGGCTCCTGTTCTGCTGGGCGCCCACCCGGCGCCTCCCCTCTGCTGATGACCGACTGTTCCTGGGAGATTCCTGGGAACAATCCAACCGGATCGGACTTTAAGGCACATCAATACGATGGTCGTATTCTGACCCCCCGATCGGCAGGGCCGCGGACCCGAGCCATGCTCCGGGTGGGCGAACGGTCACCGAGAGAGAGCGCCGACCGCCGTGGCGGCCACCTCCGGATCGCCCGAGAGGACGACCGAGAGGTATCGACTGTTTCGGACGCCAGTCCGGTTGCACCAATCGAGCGATCAGTTGCGACCGAACGTGGTGGATCACCGACCGTACGCGCTCACATGCCATGCTGACCCCGCTCAAGGTCTATCACCGCACTTGTCCGACCGGGCTGCCGCGTGCCGTCCGGCCGCCGCACGACCGATGAACGGAGTGACCATGGACGCTCTCTCCCGTCGCACCCTGCTGGCCGCCGGTGCCGCCACCGCCGCCACCCTCGCGGCCGGCTGCGGCGGAAACGACGGCTCGGCCGGCGGGCAGGCCGCCCCCGTCCCCGTCCCGGCCGACCCCGCGGCGGACCAGGCGGGCCCCCCGAGCCCGGCCCCGAAGCCGCCCGCCACCCTGATCGGCGACGGCTCCACCTCGGACACCGGCCCGCAGCCGGGCCAGCCCGAGCCCGAGCCGCTGAAGCTCGGCGAGCGCCCCCCGCAGTTCGTGGTGTTCTCCTGGGACGGCGCCGGAGAGCTGGACAACGGCCTGTTCGGCCGGTTCCGCCGGCTCGCGCAGGAGCACAACGCCTCGATGACCTTCTTCCTCAGCGGCCTCTACCTGCTGCCCGAGTCCAAGAAGGACCTCTACCGCCCGCCACAGCACAAGGTCGGCGCCTCCGACATCGGCTACCTGAGCGACCAGCACATCCGCGACACCCTGGAGAACCTGCACGCCGCCTGGCTGGAGGGCCACGAGATCGGCACCCACTTCAACGGGCACTTCTGCGGCGCCGAGGGCGTCGGCCGGTGGTCGCCGGAGGAGTGGGACAGCGAGATCCAGCAGGCGATGGACTTCGTCATGAACTGGCGGAGCAACACCGGCTACACCGACCTGCCGGCGCTGCCCTTCGACTACCGCAAGGAGCTGATCGGCAGCCGCACCCCCTGCCTGGAGGGCCAGCGCGCGCTGCTGCCGACCGCCGCCAAGCGCGGCTGGCGCTACGACAGCAGCGGCAACGGGACGCAGGTTTGGCCGCAGAAGATCCAGGGCGGCGCGCTGTGGGACCTCCCGCTGCAGTCCATCCCCTTCCCCGGGCACACCTTCCAGGTGCTGTCGATGGACTACAACATCATGTTCAACCAGTCCGGCAGCAACACCAAGGCCGACCCGGCGCTGCACCCCGCCTACCAGACCCAGGCCAGGGACTCCTACCTGATGGGCTTCGAGCGGGCGTACACCACCAACCGGGCGCCGTACATCATCGGCAACCACTTCGAGCAGTGGAACGGCGGCATCTACATGAACGCCGTCGAGGACGTCCTCAAGGCCATCGCCGGGAAGCCCGAGGTGCGGCTGGTCTCCTTCCGCCAGCTGGTGAACTGGCTGGACGCGCAGGACCCGGCGGTGCTGCGCAAGCTGCGGACCCTGCCCGCCGGGCAGGCCCCGGCCGGGGGCTGGGAGACCTTCCTCGGCTCCCCCGCCCCGGCCGCCGCCGCGGCCTCCCCCGTCGCCGGCGGCAAGTGACCGTCAGGCCCTGCGCACCCGCCCGGACACCAGCGCGCCGAGCAGGGCCACCGCGGTCATGGTCAGGAAGATCACCGCGAAGGCGCCGGCCGAGCCGCCGGACCCCGCGCCCTCGTGGGCGGCGGCCACCGAGCCGCCGCCCAGCGCCGAGAACAGCACTCCGGCCAGGCCCATCAGCAGCACGTTGCCGAGCGCGTCGCTCATCTGCAGCGAGGCCGAGTTGGCCCCGGCGTCCTCGGGCGAGGACAGCTTCATCATCAGCACGCTGACACTCGCCACGGCCAGGCCCATCCCGACCCCGCCGACGCCCCAGGCCACCGCCGCCACCCAGGTCGGCACCGCCGGGACCAGCACCAGCGCCGCGCCCGCGATCGCCACCGCGGTCAGCACGAAGCCGGTGCGGATCATCGCCTCGCGGTAGCGCTCCGCGCCCGGCCGGCCCTGCAGCCAGGAGCCCAGCGCCCAGGACAGGCCGCCGCTGGTCAGGGTCAGCCCGGCCAGCGTCGGGGAGAGACCGCGCTGGGTCACCATCATCAGCGGTATGAACGCCTCGGCCGCGAAGAACGACCCCGCCGCCACTCCGCGCAGCAGGATCACCGTCGGCAGCCCGCGCGCGGCGCGCAGGGTCCCGGTCGGCAGCAGCCCCAGCACCGCGGGCAGCAGCAGGGCCGCCCCCGCGGCCGCCGGCAGCAGCCCGACCAGGTCCCGGCGCTCGCCCGCGTACTGCAGCAGCCCGGCGCCGAGCGCGGCCATCGCGGCCAGCACGGTGCGCCGGCGGTCGAGGTCGTTGCGCTTGAGGGCCCGTTCCTCCGCCGAGGGGGCTTCGAGGGAGCGGCGCAGCGCCGGGCCCATCACCGCCAGCGGCAGCAGGATCAGCACCGGGACGGCGAGGAACACCCAGCGCCAGCCCAGGTGCTGGGTGACGGCCCCGGAGACCACCGGGCCGATGATCGAGGGCAGCACCCAGGCCGAGGAGAAGGCCGCGAACACGGCCGGCCGCAGCCGCTCCGGGTAGGCCCGGCCGACCACCACGTAGAGCGCGACGATCACCAGTCCGCCGCCCAGGCCCTGGATCGCCCGGCCGGCCACGAAGACCCACATCCCCGGTGCGGACCCGGCCACCACCAGGCCCGCGCCGAACACCGCGATACCGGTGAACAGCGGTTGCAGCGGGCCCCGCCGGTCGCACCACTGGCCGGAGACGACCAGGGCGAACAGCGTGGTGGTGAAGTAGCCGGAGAAGGCGAAGGCGTAGAGCCCGAGACCGTTCAGCTGGCGGGCCGCCGCCGGCATCGCGGTGTTGACGGCGGTGGCCTCGAAGGCGAGCAGCAGGACCACGGAGACGATCCCCAGGGTCAGCGCCCGGTAGCGGCTGCTGAGGACCCCGCCACCGGGGTCGGCCGGGAGGGCTGTCAGGGCAGGGTCGACCGAGGTGGGGGAGGCTGTGGTCATACGTAATATCGTAAGACCCGTCTGCCCATATGACCCCTGACCGGGGGTGGTGATCGTCTCCGTCGCTGGACCTAGGACGCCGACCAGGGGGTCCGGTGGGCTCAGTGCAGGACCTTGAGGCCCACCACGCCGGAGACGATCAGCAGCAGGCAGCCGATCCGGGCCATCGTGACCGCGTCGCCGAGGACCGCCATGCCGTAGAGCGCCGTCCCGACCGCGCCGATGCCGACCCAGACCGCGTAGCCGGTGCCGATCGGGATGGTGCGCATCGCGTACGCCAGGCCGCCCATGCTCAGCAGCAGGGCCACGCCGAAGACGACGCTGGGGACGAGTCGGGAGAAGCCCTTGGAGGACTCCAGGGCGACGGCCCAGACGGTCTCCAGGACACCCGAGATGATCAGAACGAGCCAGGCCATGACGATGGACCTCCGCAGTCAGCAGCGGCCGGATTGCCGCTGTACTGCGCCGTCTTGTCGTCACCGGGTACGACGCGCTCGTCCGGGGTGGCCGGAACTCCGTCCACCTGTCTTCGAAGGTAGCACACCCCGCCATGCAGAATTTACAAAAGGATATTGACGGGCCGCCGGGCATTCCGCCACTATGAATTCACCAACACGGCGAACGACGACAGGAGTCGGACATGGACAGGAAGACGGCGGCCCGCGCGGCGCACCGCACCTGTGCCACCGCTCCCCGGTGTTGTCGCGCCTGTCGCTGCTGCCGCCACGCCTGAGCGCGCCCCCGCAGGACAGCTCCACCCCACGGCCGTGTGCCCGAGTGGTTTAGGGAACCGCCTGCAAAGCGGTTTACACGGGTTCGATTCCCGTCATGGCCTCCACGCGACGAATTGCCGGTCGGCAGGTTTTACGCCGACCGGCAATTCGTCGTCGCATTTTCCAGGGAATCGGCCGGCAATTCACCCGGGAATCATCCGGAAAAGAAAGGGAGCGGAAGGGGCGACCCCTTCCGCTCCCCCGCGGCTCACGCCGTGACGGCGTCCTCGGGGCGGATCGGCAGCCGGCCGACCGGCAGCCCGGTGGCGGCCCGCACCGCGGCGGCGACGGCCGACGGGGCCACCACGGCGGGCGCGGCGCTGACCGCCTTGGCCCCGAAGGTGGCGACCACGTCCCGCTCCTCCAGCAGCGCCGCGATCCGCACCTCGGGGGTGTCCAGCGCGGTCGGCAGCCGGTAGCCGGTGAGCGAGGGGTTGACCAGCACGCCGCCCTCGGTGCGCAGGTCCTCCAGCAGCGCCAGGCCCACGCCCTGCGCCACCCCCGCCTCGATCCGGTCCTCGATCTGGCGCGGGTTCAGCGCCCGGCCGACGTCCTGGGCGACGGTCACCTCGACCACCCGGACCGCGCCGAGCTCGATGTCCACGTCCACCACCGCCCGCATCGCGCAGAACGCGATGGAGACGAAGGCATCGCCCTGCCCGGCCTCGTCCAGCGGCTCCGTCGGGTGCGGACGGCACTGCGCGGTGGCCCAGAGCTCCTTGCCCTCCAGCGCCTCCGCGACCGGCATGCCGAGCACCCCGTCGTAGGAGGTGATCTTGCCGTCGGCGATCTGCAGCAGCTCCACCGACATCCCGAAGTTGGCGGCGATCGGCTGCAGCAACTGGTGGCGGACCATCAGCGCGGCCCGCTCGACGGCGCCGCCGGAGACCCAGGTGTGCCGGCCCCGGGCCGACGGCCCGGCGATCGACTGGTCGCTGTCGGCCGGCGCGATGTAGACCTCGCTGACGCCGAGCACGGACTGCACGATCTGCCGGGCCAGCGTGGCGAAGCCCTGCCCGGAGTCGACGGCGGCGCAGATCACCGTGGCGTGGTCGCCGCTGACCCGCACCGTCGCGGTGGAGACCTCGTCCTCGCCCTCGGCGCCCAGCATGTGCACCATGCCCACCGCGTAGCCGATGCCGCGCCGCACCGCCGCCGGGTCCCCGGCGCCGCCGGGCCCGCCCGGCAGCAGCCACTCGGCGTCCGGGTCGTCCACCGGCAGCGCGGGCAGCGGCTCCTCGGCCAGGGCGTCCAGCAGTGCGGCCACCGGCGCGGGGCAGGTGACGGCCTGTCCGGTGGGCATCGGGTCCCCGGTGGCCAGCGCGTTGCGGCGGCGGATCTCCAGCGGGTCCACCCCCACCCGGGCGGCCAGCTGGTCCAGCTGCGACTCGTAGGCGAAGCAGGCCTGCAGGGCGCCCTCGCCGCGCATCCGGCCGGCCGGCGGGTTGTTGGTGCGCACCGCCCAGGCGTCCACGAAGACGTTCGGGCAGACGTACGGGCCGACCGAGAAGGCGGTCGCGGCGGCCAGCGCCTCGGCGGAGACGTCCGCGTAGGCGCCGCCGTCCAGCAGGATCTGGGCCTCGACCTTGACCAGCCGGCCCTCGGCGTCCGCGTGGTGGCGGTAGCGCAGCAGGGCCGGGTGGCGGGAGGTGTGGGTCTGGAAGGACTCCTCGCGGGTGAGGGTCATCTTCACCGGGCGGCCGGTGCGCAGCGCCAGCAGGGCCAGGGTGACCTGGAAGGAGAGGTCCTCGCGGTCCGAGGTGGCGCCGGGCACACCGGTGACCACCAGCCGGACCCGGTCGGGCTCCAGGCCGAGGCACGCGGCGGTGCGGTCGCGGTCGCCGTGCGGGTCGGTGGAGGACAGGTGCAGCTCCACGCCGCCGTCCGGGCGCGGCACGGCGAGGCCGGCCTCGGCGCCGAGCGGCGCCGGGTCCTGCCGTCCGACCTGGTACAGGCCCTCGACGATGACCTCGCCGGCCGCGTCCGGGTCGCCGGTGCGCAGCGGCAGGTGCCGGAACAGGTTGCCGTCCGGGTGCAGCGCGGGGGCGGTGAAGGCCTGCTCGGGGTCGGTGACGGCCTCCAGCGGCTCGTACTCGACGGTGATCAGGCCGACCGCGAGGCGGGCGGTGTCGGGGTGGTCGGCGGCCACGGCGGCGACCGGCTCGCCGTGGTGGCGGACCACGCCGGCGGCCAGCACCGGCCGGTCGGCGACGATCGGCCCGGCCGGCGCGCCGTCCGGGCTCCCGTCCGGACCGGCCGGCAGGTCGGCGGCGGTGACCACGGCGTGCACGCCGGGCAGGGCGAGCGCGGCCGAGGTGTCGATGCCCTTGATCCGGGCGTGCGGGTGGGGCGAGCGCAGGACGGCGCCCCAGAGCAGCCCCTCGGCCCAGAGGTCGGAGGCGTACGGGTAGATGCCGAGCGCCTTGGGGAGCGCGTCGCTGCGCAGCGGGGAGCTGCCGAGCCCGAACGGCTCCGGCGCGCCGCCCTCGCCGGCGTCCTGCTGCTGGCCGGCGGCCGTGATGTCGGTCGGCGAGGTCATGATGCGTGGTCGTCCTCGGGGAGCCGGATGCCGTGGGCGGGGGTGGCGCCGTACGGGACGCCGGCGGGGGCGGTGCCCTCGGCCGGGACGCCGTGCGGGGGCGTGGGCGTGTACGGCGCGCCGTGGCCGGTCGTGCCGTCGAAGGCGGCGGCGTCGAAGGCGATGCCGTGCGCGGGGGTGGTCTCGTAGACCGGGCCGTCGTAGGGCGCGGCGGCCTCGTAGCCGGACTGCTGCGGGTAGCCGCCGTCCTGGTGGCCGGGGACGTAGGTGCCGTGCGCCGGGGTGCCCTGGTACGGGGCCTCGGGGTAGCCCGGCTGCGGGTAGTAGCCGGGCTCGGCGGCCGCCTGCGCGGGGATGCCGTGGACGGGGGCGCCCTGGGCCGGCAGGTCCTGGACGGGCCGCAGGACGGTGGTGTCGTACACGCCGGTGTCGTAGCCGCCGTGCCCGTCCGGCGTGCCGTACTGCATGCCGACGCCGACGCCCGTCCCGGCGGTGGTCGGGGTCTCCTCGGCGGGCGGCTGGGGGACGTGCTCGATCCAGGCGTCGGCGTCGGTGTACACCGGCAGGTCCCCGGTGGAGCGCCCGGCCTCGGCGGCGGGCTCCGCGGCGGGAGCGGCGGCGGCCTCGGCCGGGGCGGGGGCCTCGTCGGCCTCCTCGGTCTGCGCGGCGCGCGCGTCGGCGACGCTCTGCACGGCGGCCAGCACGCCCCGGTAGCCGGTGCAGCGGCAGAGGTTGCCGCAGAGCGCCTGGCGGGCCTCGACCTCGGTGGGCCGGTGGTTGCGCTGGAGCAGGTCGTGCACGGCCATCGCCATACCGGGCGTGCAGTAGCCGCACTGCACCGCGCCGGACTCGGCCAGCGCCTGCTGGACGTCGCTGGCGGCGCCGCCGGCCGACAGGCCCTCGACGGTGTTGATCTCGCTGTCGGCGGCCAGCGCGGCGGGCACCAGGCAGCCGGCCACCAGCTGGCCGTCCACCTGCACCGAGCAGGCGCCGCACTCGCCCTGCTCGCAGCCGTCCTTGGCGCCGGCCAGGCCGAGCCGCTCGCGCAGCACGTAGAGCAGGCTCTCGCCGATCCAGGCGTCGGTGACGGGCCGTTCGAAACCGTTGACCCGCAGCGTGTACGAGGCGCAGGGGCGCAGCTCGCGGCTGACCTGCGGGGCGTGGTCGAGCGGGCCCGGGTCGAGGGTTTCGATGGGGTCTGTGGTCACTTCAGCGCCCTTCCCAGTGCCCGGCGGGCCAGCACCGATACGGTACGCCGCAGCCGAACGGCCGCCGCGCTCGGCCCCTCGGTCACGGCCTCCCAGGCGCCCTCGGCGCCGTAGCCGTCAGGTACACAGGCGGCGGCCACGTACTCGCCGAAGGCGGCCGTCGCGGCGGGGTCGATCTCGCGGGAGCCGTCCCAGTCGATGCAGCCGGCCACCCAGGCCTCGGCCTCCAGCGGGCGCAGCGGCACGGGGGCGACGGCGCCGACCGCGCAGCGCACGGCGCGCCGGGCCGGGTCGAGGACGAGGGCGACGGAGGCGGTGGCGCGGGCGGGTCCGCTGCGGCCGGTGGCCTTGAGGAAGACCTGCGGGGCGTGCAGCAGCGGGACGCGCACCCAGGTGAGCAGTTCGCCGGGGCGCACCGGGTCGAGGCCGGTGAGCAGGTGGCTGACCGGTACCTCGCGGGTGGCGCCGGCCCGGGCGAGGGTGACGCTGGCCTCCAGCGCGGCGAGCACCGGCAGGGTGTCGCCGGCCGGGGCGGCGGTGGCGATGTTGCCGCCGAGGGTGCCGACGTTGCGCACCTGCGGCGGGCCCGCGGTCCGCGCCGCGTCGGCCAGCGCCGGGATCAGCGCGGCGAAGTCGGGGCGGTCCATCCGGGCGTGGGTGAGTCCGGCGCCGAGCACGGCGGTGCCGCCGTCCTCGTACCGCCAGCCGCGCAGTTCGGTGATCCGGCCGAGGCCGATCAGGGCGGCGGGGCGCAGCCGTCCGGCGTTGACGGCCTCCATCAGGTCGGTGGCGCCGGCCACCGGTACCGCGGCCGGGGTGGCGGCCAGCGCGTCGACGGCCTCGTCGAGGGAGGCCGGCAGCATGATCGTCCGGTTCACCTGGGTCCCACCGTGCTCCACTTGCTCATCGATCGCCTGCCGCCCGCGGCCTTCGGCCGAGATGTCCGCGTCGGCAGCCCGGCCTGGCCCGTAGGGTACGGGCGATCGGGCCGGGTTGGGCAACTCTGGCACACAATGCTCGATGATCATTTCGGGGCAGGCGAACGGGACTGCCCGATTGGGACGGATACCGGGCGGTATCTGCTCCGGTTCGATGCGAACCGGAGCAGATGTTCATCTGTTCTTGACGTCCGATGACCACTCGGAAGTTCCCGGGCGCCGCCACGCGGTGCGGCGCCCGGAGGTGCTCACTTCTCCGGCGGCGCGCCCTCGATCGGCCGGCCGACCACCCCGGGCCGGCGCTGCCAGGGGTGCGGCCCGCCGGCCGGCCGGTACTCCACGCCGAGCGCGTCCAACCGGGCCCGGTGGGCTTCCATCCGGCGGTCGAACCCCTCGAAGTCGCGCGCGGCCGGGTCGGCCGGCAGCGCGGACCAGGCGACCTCGGCGAAGGCCGCCAACCGGGGGAAGGCCCGGTAGTCGATGTCCCGGGCGGAGTCCATGAACTCGCTCCAGAGGTTGGCCTGGGTGCCGATCACCCGCCGGGCCGCCTCCTCGTCCAGCTGCCGGGGCACGGGCTCGAACCGGTAGACGTCCTCCAGCGTGCGCAGGAAGCCCACCGGGATGGGCTCCTCGTCCGCCGGGCCCTGCCGGTGGTCCAGGTAGACGTGCTGCTCGGGGCACATCACCACGTCGTGCCCGGCCTGCGCGGCGGCGATCCCGCCGGAGAAGCCGCGCCAGGAGGAGACGGCCGCGCCGGGCGCCAGGCCGCCCTCCAGGATCTCGTCCCAGCCGATCAGCCGGCGTCCGCGGGCGGCCAGCCAGCCGTCGAAGTGCCGGATCACCCAGCTCTGCAGCTCGTCCTCGTTGGTCAGCCCGAGCTCGGTGATCCGCTCCTGCGCGGCCGCGCTGTCCTTCCACTGCTCCTTGGGGCACTCGTCGCCGCCGAGGTGGATGAACTCGGACGGGAAGATCTCCAGGACCTCCTCCAGCACGCCCTCGAAGAACCGCAGCGTGCCCTCGGAGGCGTTCAGCACGTTGGGGCTGACCCCCCAGTCGGTCCAGACGCCCAGCGCCGAGGTGTCCACCACGTCGGCGTTGCCCAGCTCGGGGTAGGCGGCGATGGCGGCCTGGGTGTGGCCGGGCAGGTCGATCTCGGGGACGACGGTGATCTGCCGGTCGGCGGCGTACGCGACGATCTCGCGCAGGTCGTCCTGGGTGTAGAAGCCGCCGTGCGGGCGGTCGTCGCGGCGGTTGCCCAGCCGGTAGCCGACCATCGAGCGCTCGCGCCAGGCACCGCGCTCGGTGAGCTTCGGGTAGCGCTTGATCTCCACCCGCCAGCCCTGGTCGTCGGTCAGGTGCAGGTGCAGCACGTTCAGCTTGTGCGCGGCCAGCAGGTCGAGGAAGCGCAGCACGTCCGACTTGGGCAGGAAGTGCCGGGAGACGTCCAGCAGCGCGCCGCGCCAGCCGAAGCGGGGGGCGTCCTCGATGTCGACGCCGGGCAGCACCCATCCGGTGCGGCGCAGCGGCGCGCGGCGGAAGGCGTCCGGGCCGAGGAGCTGGCGCAGGGTCTGCGCGCCCCACAGGGCGCCGGCCGGGCCTGCGGCGGCGACCACGGCGCGGCCGGGGCGCACCGAGATCCGGTACGCCTCACCGGCCAGCGACTCGTCGTGGACCAGTTCGATGCCCTCGCCGGACCGCCCGGGGCCCAGCGGCAGGCCGGTCGCGGCGGTCAGCGAGGTGCGCAGCCACCGCTCGGCGTCCGCCAGGGCGGGCGCCGCGGTGAGGGTGGTCGTGCGGTCGAGGGGGAAGTCCTCGTCCGGGAGGCGGACGGAACTCAAGGGGGCGGGGATGAGATCCATCCCGCCATCCTGCCCACGACCTGCCCGATTGGCATAGACCACCTGGGGAAATGGTCGCTATGCAAAACGCTCCGGGCGGAGCTACTTGTTGTTGTCGTCCCCGCCCTGCGGCTTGCCGATGCCGTCGTAGATCTCCTTGCACATCGGGCAGACCGGGTACTTCTTCGGGTCGCGCCCGGGCACCCAGACCTTGCCGCAGAGCGCCACCACCGGGGACCCGGAGAGGGCGCTCTCCATGATCTTGTCCTTCTGGACATAGTGCGCGAAGCGCTCGTGGTCGCCGTCCCCGTTGGACACCTGCGGGACGGGCTCGACCAGGGTGCCGGTGCCGAGGCCGCGCTCGGGCTCAAGAGTGCTCATGGGTGCCAAGTCTATGGGCGCCCCGGGAAAGCGGGCCAGTGCCGGGGCCCGGGGCCATCCGGGTCAGTTCAGGGTGGGGTCGTCCGGGTAGGTCGCCAGCAGGGCGAGCGGGCCGCGCTGGCGGCGCAGCACCGCGCGCCAGAGCCGGTCCGGCTCGGGGCTGGAGATGTCACCCGGCTCACAGTCCACCAGGTACCACGCGCCGCTGCCGATCTCGCTCTCCAGCTGCCCCGGCGACCAGCCCGCGTACCCGGCGAAGATCCGCAGCGCCCCCAGCTCCCCGGCCAGCACCTCGGGCGGCGCCTCCAGGTCGACCAGGCCGATCGCGCCGTGCACCCGCCGCCAGCCGAGCGGCTCGCCGGTGCCCGGGTCCCCCGGCGCCACCGCCAGGCCGAGCGCCGAGTCGAGCGCCACCGGGCCGCCCTGGAACACCACGGCGGGCTGCCCGACCAGGCCGCCCCAGCCGTCCAGCACGCTGCCCACCTCCACCGGCGTCGGCCGGTTGAGGACGACGCCGAGCGCCCCCTCGGCGTCGTGGTCGAGGAGGAGCACCACCGCCCGCGTGAAGTTCGGGTCGGTGAGCACGGGTGTCGCGACGAGCAAGCGGCCGGTGTGGGACCGGCCTCCGTGCGAGTGGGCCCCTGTCATGCCAGACATGATCCCGCAGAACGCCCGGCGGCGGACACCGCAACACCAGGACCGTCCGGCCCGAACCCCGCCGCGCCGGACGAACACCCGTACGGACGCCCCGGCGGGCGGAACTCCACCCCAAGAGAGCACCATCACGGGAGAGGCTCACGGGAACCACTCGCACGCCTACTACCATCTACTGATGGTGGACGCCCTTTTACGGTGCCGACTCGGTCACACCGGGGGCCCGAACGCGCCCGTACGACCGGTCCACCGCCGGCTCTCACCGGAGCCCCACCCACTCCTCTGGCACCCCGGATTGCGAGAACGATGACCGACGACGTCCTGCTGGTCCACGGCGGAAACCCGCTCGAAGGCGAGATCCGCGTCCGCGGTGCGAAGAACCTGGTCCCCAAGGCCATGGTCGCCGCCCTGCTCGGCCAGGGCCCCAGCAGACTGCGCAACGTCCCGGACATCCGCGACGTCAAGGTGGTACGCGGTCTGCTCCAGCTGCACGGCGTGACCGTGCGCACCGGTGACGAGGAGGGCGAGCTGATCCTCGACCCGTCGCACGTCGAGAGCGCCAACGTCGCGGACATCGACGCGCACGCCGGCTCCTCCCGCATCCCGATCCTGTTCTGCGGCCCGCTGCTGCACCGCCTCGGCCACGCCTTCATCCCGGGCCTCGGCGGCTGCGACATCGGCGGCCGCCCGGTCGACTTCCACTTCGAGGTGCTCCGCCAGTTCGGCGCCACCATCGAGAAGCACCCGCAGGGCACCTACCTGGTCGCCCCGCAGCGCCTGCGCGGCACCCGGATCGAGCTGCCCTACCCCTCGGTCGGCGCGACCGAGCAGGTGCTGCTCACCGCCGTCCTCTGCGAGGGCGTCACCGAGCTGCGCAACGCCGCCGTCGAGCCCGAGATCGTCGACCTCATCTGCATCCTGCAGAAGATGGGCGCGATCATCACCATGGGCACCGACCGCACCATCCTGATCACCGGCGTGGACGAGCTGACCGGCTACAACCACCGCGCGCTGCCGGACCGCCTGGAGTCCGCCTCCTGGGCCTGCGCGGCGCTGGCCACCAAGGGCGACATCTACGTCCGCGGCGCCCGCCAGCTGGAGATGATGACCTTCCTCAACACCTTCCGGAAGGTCGGCGGCGCCTTCGAGGTGGACGACGAGGGCATCCGCTTCTGGCACCCGGGCGGCGAGCTCAAGGCGATCGCCCTGGAGACCGACGTGCACCCGGGCTTCCAGACCGACTGGCAGCAGCCGCTGGTGGTCGCGCTGACCCAGGCCACCGGCCTGTCCATCGTGCACGAGACGGTGTACGAGTCGCGGCTCGGCTTCACCGGCGCGCTGAACCAGATGGGCGCCCACATCCAGCTCTACCGCGAGTGCCTGGGCGGCACCCCGTGCCGCTTCGGCGCCCGCAACTTCCTGCACTCCGCGGTCGTCTCGGGCCCGTCCAAGCTGATCGGCGCCGAGCTGGTCATCCCGGACCTGCGCGGCGGCTTCTCGTACCTGATCGCGGCGCTGGCGGCCGAGGGCACCTCGACCGTGCACGGCATCGACCTGATCAACCGCGGCTACGAGAACTTCATGGAGAAGCTGCGCGACCTCGGCGCGCACGTCGAGCTGCCCAGCGAGCAGCTCGTCCACGCCTGACCGGCACGCCGGTCCGCCGGAACGACGACGGAGGCCGGGCCCCCCTCACGGGGAGCCCGGCCTCCGGGCGTTCAAGGGGTGCTTCAGGCGCCCTTGGCGGCTTCCTTCAGCTTGGAGCCGGCGCTCACCTTGGCGCTGTAGCCGGCCGCGATCTGGATCGGCTCGCCGGTCTGCGGGTTGCGGGCGGTGCGGGCAGCGCGGTGGGTGCGCTCGAAGGTCAGGAAACCGGGGATGGTGACCTTCTCGTCGCCCTTGGCGACGACCTCGCCGACGATCTCGGCGAAGGCGGCCAGAACGGCGTCGGCGTCCTTGCGGGTCACCTCGGCGCGCTCGGACAGCGCGGCCACCAGCTCACTGCGGTTCATGTGTACTCCTGTGGTCTGTTCGCTTGCGGTGTGCGGGGGCCCATCGGTGCTCCCTCCGGGGGGCACCCGGATAGGCCGCAGGTCCGCACACTGTGCTCATTCAGGCAATGCATGGTCGCGGGGCGGGTTCGTACCCCGTGCCGCCGTGCCTTCGAAGGCCCGCCTGCCTGCCTGGATACGAATCCTGCCCCGTCCGGCCCCGAGAAAGCCAATCGGGCCCCGGCGGCGCCACCCGAACAACGCCCGCCCGCCGGAGGTGTGACGCTCCGCCGGCTCCGGCGGACCGGGCGCGGGCGGCGGTCGGGACGACTCGCCGGAGGATGAGGGGGACGTTCCGTACTTGTCGGACACGCCTGCCCCGTGCAGGGCTACCGTACGCCCTAGGCACGACAAGCCCAAACACGCCCCTCGCCCTTGTGTCGCAAGGGTTCGGGGCGGGCTTGGGTGGGTAAGGGCGACATTCGGTCATTTGACCGATCCGCGACACGTCCCGAAGGGGTCGGGTCAGAGCTTGACGGTGGGGAACGAGGCGGTGTCGAGGGTGCCGACGATGCCCGGGGTCGGGCGGGCCGGGGCCGGCTCCTCCGAGGCGCCGGCCAGGGCCGCCTCCCGCACGGCGGCGGCCACCGTCTTGGCGACGTCCTTGTGGAAGACGCTCGGGATGATGTAGTTCGCGTTCAGCTCGTCGTCCGCGACGGTGGTGGCCAGCGCCCGGGCGGCGGCGATCATCATCTCGGTGTTGACCGTGCGGCTCTGGGCGTCCAGCAGGCCGCGGAAGACGCCCGGGAAGACCAGCACGTTGTTGATCTGGTTCGGGAAGTCGCTGCGGCCGGTGGCCACCACGGCGGCGGTCTGACGGGCGATCGCCGGGTCGACCTCCGGGTCCGGGTTGGCCAGCGCGAAGACGATCGCGTCCTTCGCCATGGTGGCCAGGTCTTCGCCGTCCAGGACGTTCGGGGCCGAGACGCCGATGAAGACGTCGGCGTCCGCCACGGCCTCCTTGAGCGTGCCGGTGCGGCCCGAGCGGTTGGTGTGCTCGGCGATCCAGCGCAGCGAGTCGTTGAGGTCGTCCCGGCCGCTGTGGACCACGCCGCGGACGTCCGCCACGGTGGCGTGCTCGACGCCCGCCGCCAGCAGCAGCTTGAGGATCGCGGTACCGGCGGCGCCGGCGCCCGACATCACCACCCGGATGTCGCCGATCGCCTTGCCGACCACCTTGAGCGCGTTGGTGAGCGCGGCCAGCACCACGATCGCGGTGCCGTGCTGGTCGTCGTGGAAGACCGGGATGTCCAGGGCCTCGCGCAGCCGCGCCTCGATCTCGAAGCAGCGCGGCGCGGAGATGTCCTCCAGGTTGATGCCCGCGAAGCCCGGGGCGATCGCCTTGACGATGGCCACGATCTCGTCGGTGTCCTGGGTGTCCAGGCAGATCGGCCAGGCGTCGATGCCGGCGAAGCGCTTGAACAGGGCCGCCTTGCCCTCCATCACCGGCAGCGCGGCCGCCGGGCCGATGTTGCCCAGACCGAGCACCGCGGAGCCGTCGGTGACCACCGCGACGCTGTTGCGCTTGATGGTCAGGCGGCGGGCGTCCTCGGGGTTCTCCGCGATCGCCAGGCAGACCCGGGCGACACCCGGGGTGTAGATCATGCTCAGGTCGTCACGGTTGCGGATCGGCAGCTTGGACGACATCTCGATCTTGCCGCCGAGGTGCATCAGGAAGGTGCGGTCGGAGACCTTGCCGATCGCCACGCCGTCGATCGCCCGCAGCTTCTCGACGATCTCCTCGCCGTGCGCGACCGAGGACGCCGCGACGGTCACGTCGATCCGCAGCGCCTCCAGGCCGGAGGCGGTGACGTCGAGGCCGGTGACCGATCCGCCGGAGGACTCCACGGCCGTGGTGATCGCACTGACGGCGTTGCCCCGGGCCGGGACCTCCAGCCGCACCGTGATCGAGTTGGAGACACTGGGCACCGTCGCCATCGACGTCCTTCTTCCGTCCACTGAGGGTCTCTGCGGGCCGGGCATGGATTCAACAGTTTGTTGAATGCAGTGCCCAGCGCATGCTAGACCTCGATCGTCGCACCTACCAGGGGCAAGCCAGAAATAACGTTCATTGAGTGTGCGGATCCGACAAGAGCGCGCGACCCTGCTTGCCCCCACGGGCCGATGCGTTACATTGGACGGGACACCGGCTCGATCCAAGCCCCCGGGCCCAACCTTAGTCGCTTCGAGCGACCACTTGCCGCGAGGCGAGCATGGCGGGTCGGTGTCACCAATCGTCACAACGAGGGCCCCCACCAGGCGGTGGGGGCCCTCGTCGTTGAGCAGGCGTCAGCCGGGCCGCGGGGCGGCCGCGCACGGCGGCCGCCCCACCCGTCAGCCGTGCAGCAGCGCGGGCACCCCCGCCGCGTCCGGCAGGTCGTCCGGGCCCGAGAGCACGGTCAGCCGCTGGGTCGCCCGGGTCAGCGCCACGTACAGCACCCGCAGGCCCGCCTCGGACTCGCCGGCGATGCCGGTCGGGTCGGCCACCACCGTCGCGTCGTACTCCAGGCCCTTGGCCTCCAGGCTGCCGAGCGCCACCGCCCGTTCGCCCAGATCCGCGATCCAGCCGGCCGCCTCGGCCCGGCGGTCCATCGGCACGACGACCGCCACCGTGCCGTCCACCTCCGCCAGCAGGCGCTCCAGCTCGGCCCGGGCCGCCGCCGCGAACGCCTCCGGCGCCGGGTCGGTGACGGCCGCGAAGCGCGGCTCCACCCCGACGCGGCGCACCGCGCTCGGCGAGGGCGTCCCGGGCGCGGCCAGCGCCAGCACCTTGGCGGCCACCTCGGCGATCTCGGCCGGGTTGCGGTAGTTCACGGTCAGCGTGTGGCGCCGGCGCGGCTTGCCGGACAGCACCTCGTCCATCGCCGCCGCGGCCTCCTCGGGGAACGGCCAGGAGGACTGCGCCGGGTCCCCGACGATCGTCCAGGTGGCCATCCGGGCCCGACGGCCGATCATCCGCCACTGCATCGGGGTGAGGTCCTGCGCCTCGTCCACGATGATGTGCGCGTACTCGGTGCGCTCGACCGGGATCCGGTCGCGCTGTCTGGAGCTGCGGTCGGCGAAGGTGGTGACCTCGTCCAGACCGGTCAGCAGGTCCACCGCGTCCACCTCGCGGACCTTCGGGCGGGCCGCCTCGCCGAGCAGCACCTGGAGCTCGTCGACCAGCGCCACGTCGTGCGCGGACAGCGCGCCCTCGCCGCGCTCCGACAGGTGCCGCCAGGAGGCCGCCAGGACCCGCGCCTCCTCCGGGGTGACGGCCCGTCGGGCGACCCGGTTGGTGTGCCGGGTGTGCTTGAGCATGCCGAGCACCCGGCGCGGGGTCAGCGCGGGCCACCAGGCGTCCAGGAAGTCCAGGAACGCCGCCTCGTCCGAGACGTAGTCGTCGAAGGACTCCTTCTCCTCCTGGCGCTGCTCGCGGGCGTAGTGGTCGGTCGGCCTGGGCAGGTGCCGGACGACCTCCTGCCAGAGGGCGTCCAGCAGCAGCCTGCGGGCGCGCGGGCGCAGCAGGTTCAGCGGGGTGCCGCCGGAGCCGATGACATTGCCGCGCACGGCCTTCAGGCGCCCGGCGTCCAACCGCAGCACCTCGCCGCGGGCGACCACCTTGAGCTCCTGCGGGGCGCCCGCCTCCAGCGCGCCCCTGGCGGCCCGGCGCAGCAACTGGGTCATCCGGGCCGAGCCCTTGATCCGGGCCGCCTCCGGGGTGTCGTAGGTGCCCGCCTCGATGCCGTCCACCAACGAGCCGACCGCGCGGATGGCGACCTGGCCCTCCTCGCCGAGCGAGGGCAGCACGCCCTCGGTGTAGGAGACCAGCAGCGGGGTCGGGGAGACCACCAGGATGCCCCCGGCGTAGCGGCGGCGGTCCTGGTAGAGCAGGAAGGCCGCGCGGTGCAGGGCGACGGCGGTCTTGCCGGTGCCCGGTCCGCCGGTGACCAGGGTGGCCCCGGCCGCGGCGGCGCGGATGACCTCGTCCTGCTCCTTCTGGATGGACGACACGATGTCGCGCATCGAGTGGCTGCGGGCCCGGCCGAGCGAGGCCATCAGGGCGCCGTCGCCGACCACCGCCAGCTCGCGGCCGTCCAGGGTCGGGGCGAGGTCGGGACGCAGCAGGTCGTCCTCGACGCCGACCACCTTGCGGCCCTTGGAACGGATCACCCGGCGGCGGATCACCCGGCCGGGCTCCAGCGGGGTGGAGCGGTAGAACGGCGCGGCGGCCGGCGCCCGCCAGTCGATCACCAGCGGGCCGTACTCGGCGTCCAGGACGCCCAGCCGGCCGATGTGGAGGGTCTCGGCGACGGCCGGGTCGGCCGGGTCGAGCGGGGTGTTCGAGGGGATGCCGTGCTCCTCCGGCGCGTCGGCCTGCTGGAGGTCGATCCGGCCGAAGAGGAAGTCCTCGAACTCGTTGTTGAGCCGCTGGAGGTGCGCGCCGGCCCGGTAGACCTGGGCGTCGCGCTCGGCGAGCGCGCCGGGGGTGCCGACCTGGACCCGCTTGACGGCGTCCTCCAGGATGTACTCGGCCTCGGCGAGCTTCTCCTCCAGGCGGTGGTAGACGGTGTCGAGGTGGTGCTGCTCCTCGGCGACCTCACGCGCGCGGATGGTGTCCCCGTCCGCGGCGGAGTCGGCGGCGGCGGTGATGGCGGTGTCCGTGTTGCTCTGCATGGCCTCGGTGGTAGCGGCGGTGTACTGGGTTGAGCCGTGCGCGCCCAAGAAGCCCCCTGACGTACATCTTGCGGTGGGTGGGTCCGGCTCGGGGAAATGAGCGGACGGAAAATCCTACGCCCCCGACCCCGGTCCGCGCTGCACCGCCCGCCCCCTGGGTGGTGGCGGTGCTCCTGCGGGCCCGCCGGGAGGGACGACGAAGGCCGCCCCCCGCTGAGCGGTGGGCGGCCTTCGACTTTTGAAACATGGGGTTGTGGAGATGCCGGGAATCGAACCCGGGTCCAGTGGAGTGGATTCAGGACTTCTCCGAGCGCAGTCCGCTGTGATTTTCTCGGCCCTGGCGGTCACGCGGACAAGCCGCCAACAGGCCCAGCTGCTGTTTGATTTCCCCTCCGCCCCCGCAGCCCGGGCGGACGGTTGAGTTCCCTAGATTATGCCAGGGTCCGGGTCGGGAACTCCCCGGTCTGACACCCAAGCGCTATCGGTGCTTATTAGGCAGCGAGAGCGAACTGCTGGGAATCGCGCTTAGAAGTGGCGATTATTTTTTTGCGACAGATGGTTAACGAGATCATTGCCGCGTTCCTCGGCTCGCTTCTCCTGTTTCGACTTCCCCTGTCGAAACCGATCATCCCCATGTTTTGTTGAGAAACAGCTCGGTGGGCGGCGAACCGACCCGACCGTGTTGCTTGCGCCATAGTACGCGAGGCGACGGGTGAGGGTCCAGCGGATTAACCCTGGCGCCGCCGTGCCGCCGCCACGGCGCGTGCCGTCTCGCGGGTGTCCTGCTTCTCGCGCAGCGTCTGCCGCTTGTCGTACAACTTCTTGCCGACGGCGAGTGCGAGTTCGAGCTTCACCCGGCCGTCCTTGAAGTACAGCGAGAGCGGGATGAGGGTGTGCCCGGCGTCGCGGACCTTGGCCTCGATCTTGTGGATCTCCATCCGGTGCAGCAGCAGCTTGCGCTTGCGCCGCGCGGCGTGGTTGGTCCACGTCCCCTGGGTGTACTCCGGGATGAAGACGTTGTCGATCCACGCCTCGTGGTTCTGGATGTAGGCGTAGCCGTCGACCAGGTTGGCCCGACCCTCGCGTAGTGACTTGACCTCGGTGCCGGTGAGCACGAGGCCGCACTCATAGGTGTCGAGGATGGTGTACTCGTGTCGCGCCTTCTTGTTCTGCGCGATCAGCTTGTGTCCGGTTTCCTTTGCCATAGCGCCGATCATTCTCGCATCCCGACCCGGTGCCGGGCAGCCCCTTTACGCGCGGGTCCCCAGACCCGCCAGGACCCGCAGGGCGAGCGCGTCGGCGTCCTCGTCCCCGGCCGCCGGTACGTCGGGGGCCAGCCCGGTGCCCTCCGGGGAGCGCCCGGCGGGGGTGAAGTAGCGGCCGACGGTGAGCTCCAGCACCGCGCCGTCGGCGAGCCGGCTGGGCTGCTGGACGGTGCCCTTGCCGAAGGTGCGGCCGCCCACCACCACGGCCCGGCTGCGGTCCTGGAGGGCGCCGGTGAGCAGTTCGGCGGCGCTCATCGTGCCGCCGTCCACCAGCACCACCAGCGGGACGTGCTGGTCGCCGCCGGGCGGGGCGGTCAGCTCGCGGGTCCCGCCGCGCTCCTGGTAGGAGCCGACCGGTCCGCCGTCCAGGAAGACCCCGGCGGTGTCGGCGGCCTCCTCGACCAGGCCGCCGGAGTTCCCGCGCAGGTCGAGCACCACCCCGGCGCGGGCGCCCTGCACGGCGGCGCGCACCTGCTCGGCCACCCCGCTGGTGAAGGCCCGCACGGTGATCCGGACGACCCCCTTGTCCAGGTGCTCCACCGCGACCTGCTGGCTGTCCAGCAGGGTCCGGTACAGCCGGACCTCGCGGACCTCGCCATCGCCGCGCTGGACGTCGAGGGTCACCTCGGAGCCGACCCGGCGCTCGCCCTCCCGCCCGCGCAGCCGGGCGACCACCTCGGTGACCGGCAGGTGGTCGGCCTGGTCGGCGCCGATCCGCAGCAGCCGGTCGCCGGGGGCGATGCCGGCCGCGGCGGCCGGGCCCGCGGGCTGCACCTGGGAGACCTCGGTGACGCCGTCCTGTCCGCGGCCCACCGAGAGGCCGACCCCGAGGTAGCGGCCGTCCAGGCCCTGGCTGAACTCGGCGTACTCCTGCGCGCTGTAGTAGGCCCCCCAGCGGTCGCCGTTGGCGCCGAGCAGGTGCTCGGCCTGCTGCTGGGAGAGCGCGGCGCCGGCCGGGTCCTGCCCGGCCGCGACGGGGGCGGCGGTGGCGGCGGCCGCCGGGGCGGCGTCGGCGGAGGAGTGGCGGGCCGGGGCGGTGCCCGAGTCCCCCCACGCGCCGGTGGCGGCACCGGCCAGCAGCACGGCGCCGAACACCAGGCCGAGGGTGACCGCCTGACGTGCTCTGCGCGGAGTCTCTGGCATGGCATCGGAGTCTAGACACAGCGCGGAGCGCGCCGGGCCGGAACGGGTGACGCCGGAGCGGCGACGGCCCCGGACGGCGCAGTGCCGTCCGGGGCCGTCGGGGCCGCACGGGGGTCGTGCGGGTCGAACAGGTGCCTAGACCTTCAGGTACTTGCGCAGCGTGAAGAACGCCGCGATACCGGCCATGCCCATACCGACCACCACCAGCAGCGGTATCACCGCCAGCACCGAGCCGAGCCCGATGAAGTGGATGAACTGCACCCGGTCGGCCAGCCAGCTGTGGACGAAGAAGTGCCCGCCGAGCAGCAGTCCGGACGCCATCACCGCGCCGAGCAGCGCGGCGAACGCGGCCTCGGCGATGAACGGCATCTGGACGTAGAAGTTCGAAGCACCGACCAGGCGCATGATGCCGGTCTCACGCCGTCGGCTGTACGCCGACACCCGGACGGTGTTGACGATCAGCAGCAGGGCGACGAACAGCATCAGCACCATGATCACGAATGCCGCGGTCTGCAGGCCGTTCAGCAGGCCGAAGAGGTTCTCCAGGATCTTGCGCTGGTCCTCCACCGACTTGACGCCCGGTTTGCCCGCGAAGGCGCTCTGGATGACGTCGTACTTGGTCGGGTCCTTGAGCTTCACCCGCCAGGACTGCGGGATGGCCTCCGGGCCGAGGACGGAGATGAGCGGGTTGTCCGGGTTCATCTCCTTCCAGTGCTTGTACGCCTCGGCGGAGTTCTCGAAGGTCGCCGACTGGACCACCGAGTCCATCTTGTCCAGCTGGGACTTGATCTCCTCGATCTGCGGGTCGGTGGCCGCACCGGCCTGGCACTGCGGCGAGTTGCGGGCATCCGACTTGGTGCAGAAGTAGATGCTCACCTCGACCTTGTCGTACCAGTACCCCTTCATCGAGTTGACCTGGTCACGGACCAGGAGCGAGGCACCGGCGAGGGCGAGGGAGAGCGCGACGCTGACGACGACCGCGATGGTCATCGTCAGGTTGCGGCGGAGACCCACACCGATCTCCGACAGGACGAACTGGGCGCGCATGCGTGTAACAACTCCAGGGTCGGGACCGGTCCGGCAACGGTGGGCCGGCGGCCTACGGCATCAGTGCTGGTGGATCAGTGCTGGTATCCGTAGACGCCGCGGGCCTGGTCACGGACCAGCAGCCCCTTGTCGAGCTCGATGACGCGCTTGCGCATCTGGTCGACGATGGCCTGGTCGTGCGTGGCCATCAGCACCGTGGTGCCGGTGCGGTTGATCCGGTCGAGCAGCTTCATGATGCCGACCGAGTTCTGCGGGTCGAGGTTTCCGGTGGGCTCGTCCGCGATCAGCAGCATCGGGCGGTTCACGAAGGCGCGGGCGATCGCCACGCGCTGCTGCTCACCACCGGAGAGCTCGCCGGGCATGCGGTCCTCCTTGCCCCCGAGGCCGACCAGGTCCAGCACCTCGGGCACCACCTTGTTGATGGCGCTCTTGGGCTTGCCGATCACTTCGAGCGCGAAGGCGACGTTCTGCGCGACCGTCTTGTTCGGCAGCAGGCGGAAGTCCTGGAAGACGGTGCCCAGCTGGCGGCGCATGTGCGGCACCTTCCAGTTGGACAGCTTGCCCAGGTCCTTGCCCAGCACGTGCACCTCGCCGACGCTGGGGCGCTCCTCGCGCAGGCACAGGCGCAGGAAGGTGGACTTGCCCGAGCCGGACGAGCCGACCAGGAAGACGAACTCGCCCTTCTCGATCTCCAGCGAGACGTTGTCCAGGGCGGGACGGTTCTGCTTGGGATAGGTCTTGGAGACGTTGTCGAATCTGATCACGGCTGCATCACGGAGGCCATCCTAGGCGGCGCCAGTCCTCGGTCGATCCACCCCGGGCGCCCGGCCCGGGAGCGGGCGGAGGGAGCGGAAAGGGCCGCTCCCGGCTTGGGACCATACGCGAGTCCGCGCCCGGCCCGCAGGGTCGGCCCGTGACAGCGGTCGAAAGCTGGGGGATAATGTCCGGTTATGCCCTGAATATTGCGAGGCATCTCACAGCCCGGGGGCCGGAACGGTCAGAACCTGGCAGAGTGGAGGTGGCGGTCGGGGTCGGCCGCTCCCCCGCACAGGGCAAGAAAAGGAACCAAAGCCCCGTCCGGTGCGTTGGCTGTAGCAGCGAGGAGGAGATCGCATGACCTGCGACCATCTGGTGTGCGCCAACTGCAACGGCCGCGTGAGCGAGGGCCGCTGCCCGGTCTGCCGCGCCAACCGGGCCCGGCTGCAGGAGCAGCAGGGTCCGTTCGCCGCACTCTCCCCCGCGATGCTGCTGGCCCTGGTGGCCGGGCTGCTCGCGGTGGTGCTGATCGCCCGGCAGGCGCTGGCCTGATTCCGTTCGAAGGTGCGAAACGTACGAGGAGGGCCCCGACGGTGATCCGTCGGGGCCCTCCTCGTACGCCTGCCTACTGCGCGATGCCTACTGCGCGGCGGTCTCGCGCTGCTTGCGCCAGCGGATGCCGGCCTCGATGAAGCCGTCGATGTCGCCGTCCAGCACGCCCTGCGGGTTGCCGACCTCGTACTCGGTGCGCACGTCCTTCACCATCTGGTACGGGTGCAGCACGTAGGAGCGCATCTGGTTGCCCCAGGAGCTGCCGCTGTCCTTGAGGGCGTCCATCGCCGCCCGCTCCTCCTGGCGGCGCCGCTCCAGCAGCTTGGCCTGGAGGACGTTCATCGCGGAGGCCTTGTTCTGGATCTGCGAGCGCTCGTTCTGGCAGGAGACCACGACGCCGGTCGGGAGGTGCGTGATGCGCACCGCCGAGTCGGTGGTGTTGACGCCCTGGCCGCCGGGGCCGGAGGCGCGGTACACGTCGATCCGCAGCTCGGACTCGTCGATGTCGACGTGGTCGGACTGCTCGACGACCGGGAGCACCTCGACACCGGCGAACGAGGTCTGCCGGCGGCCCTGGTTGTCGAACGGCGAGATGCGGACCAGGCGGTGGGTGCCCTGCTCGACCGAGAGCGTGCCGTAGGCGTACGGCGCCTTGACGGTGAAGGTCGCGGACTTGATGCCGGCCTCCTCCGCGTACGAGGTGTCGTAGACCTCGGTCGGGTAGCCGTGCCGCTCGGCCCAGCGCAGGTACATGCGCATCAGCTGCTCGGCGAAGTCGGCGGCGTCCACGCCACCGGCCTCGGCGCGGATGTTGATCAGCGCCTCGCGGGCGTCGTACTCGCCGGACAGGAGGGTGCGGACCTCCAGCTCCTCGACCGCCTTCTTGACGGACGCCAGCTCGCCCTCGGCCTCGACGCGGGTGTCCGCGTCGTCCTCGGCCTCGGCGAGCTCGAACAGGACGCCGACGTCGTCGATACGGCTGCGCAGGGACTCGACACGGCGCAGTTCGCCCTGGAGGAAGGAGAGCCGACTGGTCACCTTCTGCGCGTTCGCGAGGTCGTCCCACAGGTCGGGGGCGGCTGCCTCATCCTCCAGACGCGCGATGTCGGCCCGGATCTTGTCCAGGTCGAGGACGGCCTCGATCGACCCCATGGTCGTAGCGAGGTTCTTGAGCTCTTCGGAAGGATCGACGGCTGCCACGCACCCAGGGTAATGCCCCCGGGGGGGCACCTGGCGACACCGGGGGCTCCCGCCCACGGCCGGGGCGGCTACGGCGCCCGCGGACCGCTGCTGTGGACGGTCGGGCGGGGTGCCGGGCCGCCGTGGCCGGTGACGGCCGCGAAGGCCGTCCAGGCGGCGGCCGCGCCGGCCAGCAGCAGGACGGTGGCCAGCAGGACGGCCAGCACCCGGCGGCGGCGCAGCAGGGCCTGGCGGTTGCGGCGGTGGCCGCTCTGGCCGGTGCCGGTGCGCTGGGCCCGGGACTCGGCCGCGTAGGAGGCGAGCTCCTCGGCCGAGGGACGGCGCAGGCTGGTGTGGGTGTCCCGGGTGGAGTCGGGGGCGGTGCCGGGCACCAGCGGGACGGCCGGACCGCGGCGGAGCTTGTGGACGCCGGGCCCGGCGTCCACCTCGGCGTAGACGGCCTCGCCGGGGGTCAGCAGCTCCTCGGCCGGGGGGCGGCCCTGGGCGGGGACGGCCAGCACCGGCAGCCCGGCCAGTGCGGGCAGCTGCTCGCGCAGCCGCTCGGCCAGCTCGGCGGCGCGCAGCCGGGAGGCCGGGGCCTTGGCCAGGCACTCGGCGATGATCCGCCACAGGCCGTCCGGCAGGCCCGGCACCGGCGGGACCTGCTCGGTGACGTGGCGGCGCAGCACGGCGCCGGTGTGTCCGCCGCCGAACGGGGTGGCGCCGGCCAGCACCTCGTAGAGCACGGTGGCCAGGGCGTAGATGTCGACGGCGGCGCGCGGCTCCAGGCCCTCGATGATCTCGGGGGCGAGGTAGTCGGGGGTGCCGATGATCCGGGTGGCGCGGGTGCGGCGCGGGGCGTCGACCAGGCGGGCCACGCCGAAGTCGGTGAGCTTGGCGCGCGGCGCGCCGCCGGGGCCGGGGGCGGCGGCGAGGTCCAGCAGGACGTTCTCGGGCTTGACGTCGCGGTGCACGATCCCGGCGGCGTGCGCGGCGGCCAGGCCGTCGGCGACGTCGGCGATCAGCGAGACGGCGGCCTGCGGGGCGAGTGCGCCGTCGCGCTCCAGCCGGGAGCGCAGGTCGGTGCCCTGGACCAGCTCCATCACGAGGGCGAGGTCGCTGCCGTCCACCACCATGTCGCGGACGCCGACCACCCGGGGGTGGTCGAGGCTGGTCAGCGCGGCGCGCTCCTGGACGAAGCGGCCGACCAGCACCTGGTCGG
Source organism: Kitasatospora sp. NPDC052868 (assembly GCF_044547105.1). Taxonomy (NCBI): domain Bacteria; kingdom Bacillati; phylum Actinomycetota; class Actinomycetes; order Kitasatosporales; family Streptomycetaceae; genus Kitasatospora; species Kitasatospora sp. NPDC052868. The sequence goes on from NZ_JBITZW010000015.1 coordinate 127,107, forward strand.
CGGCCAGGTCCTCGCGCAGCAGCTTGACCGCGACCGGGCCGTCCGGGCCCTCGCCGAGCCAGACCGTCCCGGCCGAACCCCGGCCGATCACCTGGTGGACGGTGTAGCGGCTGCCGATCTTGCGTGCCAATGCTGCTCCGTGGGCGGCGGGAGCGCACTGGGGGTCCGGTGCGCTCGGTGGGGCGGGACAACAGCGACCAACCTACGCGCCCGGACACCCTTCGCGGGCCGCCTGAGGGCGCTCGGCGGGCTCTGGCAGGCGAGAAATATTATGGATTGTCGACAAAGCGTCAATGTTGCCGTCAGCGCCGCGCGGTGGCCCCGGCGGCGGCCGGTGCGGTGCACCGGCCGCCGGCTCAGTTCTTCGAACTGCCGAAGACGCTGCTCACCCAGTCGCTCGCGCTGTTGAACCAGTCCTGGACGTCGGACCAGTACTGCGGCAGCGGGGTGAAGTTCCACAGCGCCACCGCGGCCACCGCGAGCACCAGCAGCACCATCAGGCAGCCCTTGAGGCAGCCGAGGCCCGGGATGTACATCCGGTTGCGGCTGCGCGGGCGCGGCTCGCGGGCGGGCGCGGGCTCGCGCCGGGCCGGCTCGCGCGGCGGCGCCTCCCGGCGCTGCGGGGGCTCGCGGTGCTGCGGTGCGGGCGGTTCGGCCCGGCGCGGGACGGCGGCCGGTGCGGGCGGCGGCGGGTAGCCGCCCTGGGGGCCGCCCTGCGGCGGGGCCTGGCGGCCCTGCGGCGCGCCGTACCCGGGCGGCGGGGCCTGCTGGTAGCCGCGCTGCGGGGGCTGGTTGTAGCCGCCGGGGGGCTGCGGGCGGCCGCCGGGCGGGGCCTGGTACGGCGGCGGGGCCACCGGCGGCCGCTGGGCGTAGCCGGGCGGCGGGGGCTGCTGCTGGTAGCCGCGCGGGGGCTGCTGCTGCGGGTACCCCTGCGGAGGCTGCTGCGGGGGCTGCTGCTGGTAGCCCTGCGGGCCCTGCGGACGGCCCTGGCCGCCCGCCTGGTACGGCGGCGGGGCGACCGGCGGGGCCTCGAAGTCCTCGGGGGCGAAGTAGCCGATCTCGGTCTGCTGGTTGCGGTCGCGGGCGGCCCGCAGCTGGGTCTGCCACGGGTGCGGCGCCTCCGGCTCCGGCGGGCCGGGCGGGGTGGGCGGCATCACCTGGGTCCGGTCGGCCGCGCCGAACGGGGCCGGCGGGGGCTGGGTGCCCATCAGCCGGGTGGCGGCCGCCGGGTCGTACTGGGCCTGGTCGTACTGGGCCTGGTCGTACTGGGCCTGGTCGAACGACGGGGCCTGGCCTCCGGTCGGCAGCACCTGGGTGCGGTCCTCGGTGCCCGGCGTACCGGGCAGACCGGCGGCGGCGCCCGGTACGGCGGTCGGCTGCGGGTCGGGCAGCAGGAGCGCGCCGACCGCGAGCGCCGCGTCCACCGCCGCCGGGGCGGCGTGCACGCCGACGCCCGCCGCGACCACCCGCAGCGCGTGCGCCAGCGAGACGGCGCTCGGGCGCTGCGCCGGGTCCTTGCGCAGGCAGCGCTCGATCACCGTCCAGAGCGGCTCGGGCAGGTTGGCCGGGCGCTGCGGCTCCTGGGCCAGGTGCGCCTGGAGGATCGCCAGCGGGCCGTCGCCCTGGAACGGCTGCCGCCCGGTGACCAGCTCGTACAGCATGATCCCGGCGCCGTAGACGTCCACGGCGGAGGTCTGCGGGCGGCCCTCGGCGGACTCGGGCGCGACGTACGCCGGGGTGCCGACGAACTCGTGGGTGCGGGTGATGCCCGGGGAGTCGGCGAGCCGGGCGATGCCGAAGTCGGTCAGCATCGGGTGCATCTGCTCGGTGCCGTCCACCAGGGTGGAGGCGAGCAGGACGTTGGCCGGCTTGAGGTCGCGGTGGACGACCCCGTCGGCGTGGCTGGCCGCCAGCGCGTCCGCGACCTGGGCCATCAGCAGGGCGCCCGCGATCGGGCTGAACGGGCCGTTGCCGCGCAGGTAGCGGGCCAGGTCCGGGCCCTCGATCAGGTCCATCACCAGGGCCAGCAGCTCGCCCTCGACGACCAGGTCGCGGACCTTGACGATGTTGGGGTGGGTCAGCCGCAGCAGCAGCGAGCGCTCCCGCAGGAAGCGCATCACCACGTCCGGGTCGGCCGCCAGCTCCTCGCGCAGCACCTTGATCGCCACCGACTGCCCCGGCTCGCTGCCCGGCACCGCGACGTCCGCCCGCACCCGGCCGCGCCAGACGGTGCCGGTGGCCCCCCGGCCGAGGGTCTCCTCAAGCAGATACTTGCTGCCGACTGGCCGCACCTGTCGCACTCCTCGCCGTGCCGCCCGCGCGGGGCGCTCCTCCGCAGGTGCGGTGAGCCTGCCGGGCCCGTGTTCCGGCCACTCTAACGGTGACCGTTCAGGTTTTTGAGGCGACCGGCGAGGGCATCCGGACGGGTCCCGGGAAGTCCCCTAGGGGTCTTCCCGGAGGTCGGGGCCGAGCCGCCGCCCGGCGACGGTTGACCTGACCCTCCGTCGCCTCCACCATGACCATGATCGCAAGATCGTCAAATCCGGTACCGTGCGCGGACTGTCCGTGACGGATGGCAGGATGACAGTCGCCACTCTTGTGGCCCAAGCTCGCCGCGGCTGCCCGCGGCGGCGTCGGAAGCGGCACGAGGCAGCGGCACCAGCTCCCCGGCTCCGGCCGGGGGTACCCCCAGAGCACCAGCAGAAGGGACCGCGGGCGAGATGCAGATCCGGCTGACCGTCCTCCGACCGCGCAGTGGCCCGGCAGCCGCCGGCTCCGCCATCCCCTACGTGGACGTCCTGGTCACCGCGCCCGTCGGCACCGCGCTCGGCTCCGTCGCGGGCGCCCTCGCGGGCGCCGTGGGCGTGCGCGGCCCGCGGGCCGCCACCCATGTGCACCTGTACGCCGGGGCACACCGGGTGGACGAGCACACCCTGCTCGGCCACCCCCCGCTGCTCGACGGCGCCGTGCTGAGCCTCAACGAGCCCGACCCGACCGCCGACGACCCCGACGACGGGCGGGCCGCCGCCGAGCTGCGCGTGGTCGGCGGCCCCGACGCGGGCGGCGTGCACCGGCTGCACGGCCGGGAGATCCGGGTCGGGCGCTCCGGCGAGGCCGACGTCCCGCTGGACGACCCCGACGTCTCCCGGCTGCACCTCGCGCTGCACCTCACCGCCGACGGCCGGGTCGCCGTCCGCGACCTCGGCTCCACCAACGGCACCACCCTCGACGGCCGCTTCGTCCCGGCCGGACCGCCCGAGGAGGCCGTCCCGCTCGACGGCGGCGGCCTGCTGCGGATCGGCGAGTCCACCCTCCGGATCGGCCCGCCGGACATCGCGGGCGGCCCCGGGGCGCCCGTCCGCACGGCGCTGCCCGACGGTCACGGCCACCTCCAGCTCGCCCCGCCCGCCCCCGGCCGGCCCGCACCGCCCGCGGTCGAGCCGCCCGCCGCACCCGAGCCGCCGGCCGGCCGCGGCCGCGGCCTGCTCTCGCTGCGCCTCGGCCGCGGCGCCACCGACTCCCCGGACGGCCAGGACAGCGCCGAGCGCCACCACGCCGCCGTCCGCACCCGGCAGGCCGCCGCCCAGCGCGAACGCTGGCCCGACCCCGCCACCCTGCTGCTGAACGCCCTCGGCCCGGGCCCGCGGCTCTGGGAGCGCGGCCCCGGCCACCCCGACGCGCTCACCCTGCGGCTGGGCACCGCCGACCGCCCCGGCGGCGCCGGCACGTCGCCCGGCACGGTGCTGCCCGCCGTCCCCGTCACGCTCGACCTGCAGACCGCCGGCAGCCTCGGCCTCAGCGGCCCGCGCGAGCGCCTCGACGCCCTCGCCCGCGCCGTCGTCGCCCAGCTCGCCGCCCTGCACCCGCCGACCGGTCTCAGCCTGGTCGTGGTCGACGCCGACCCGGCGCGCCCCGCCCAGGACCGCGCCGACACCTGGGCCTGGGCCCTGTGGCTGCCGCACCTGCACCCCGCCGAGGGCCAGGACTGCCGGCTCCTGCTCGGCCTCGACGACGAGCAGGCCACCGCCCGCCTGACCGAGCTGACCGCCCGGCTCAGCGGCCCGACCGGCCTCGGCGGCCACCCCGCCACCGTGGTCGTGGTCGACGGCCGACCGCGCAACGAGGCCGCCCGGCAGGCGCTGGACCTGCTGCTGCGCCAGGGCCCCGCCGTCGGCATCTTCCCGATCTGCCTCGCCGAGCAGCCCGAGCTGCTGCCGCGCGGCCTCGGCGCCACCGCCCTGATCACCGGCGAGGTCGGCACCCAGCTCTCCATCGACCGGCCCGTCGCACGCGGCCGCGAGACCCTCCACGAGGTGTCGCTGGACGCCGTCTCCGACGTCTGGGCCGAGCGGCTGGCCCGCGTCCTCGCCCCGCTGCGCGAGGCCGTCCCCGCCGCGCGCGGCCCGCTGCCCGACGCCCTTCGCCTGCTCGACCTGCTCCAGCTCGACACCGTCACCCCGGCCAAGCTCTCGGCCCGCTGGGACGCCCACGCCGGGGGGATCGGCGCCGCCACCGCCCTGCTCGGCACCACCCGCGACGAGCTCTGCACGCTGGACCTCGCCGACCCCGAGCTCACCCTGCCCTCCCCCGACCCGGGCGGCCCGCACCTGCTGATCGGCGGCGCGCGCGGCTCCGGCAAGACCGAGCTGCTGCGCACCCTGGTCGCCTCGCTGGCCGTCTCCGAGCGGCCCGAGCGGCTGACCGTGACCATCGTGGAGGGCCGGGCCCCGGACGGCGACGGCGGCCTGGACGGCTGCACCGAGCTGCCGCACGTCACGGCGCTGGTGAACGCCGCGGCCGACCCGCGGCAGGCACTGCTCACCGCCGAGTCGCTGGAGGACGAGCTGGCGCTGCGCGAGCGGCTCTTCGACGGGCTGGACTTCGCCTCCTGGCACGCCGCGCGGATCCTCGACGACGAGCGCGGCGTGGACGCCGGGCAGGGTCTGAGCACCGACCGGGGCCTGAGCTCCGAACGGCCGGCCGTACCGGTGCCCGCCGTCGTCGGGGCGGGCGGCTCGACCCCCGTCGCCCGGATCATCCAGCCCCGCAGCGGCGACCGCCCCCGGCCCGCCGCCCCCTCCCCCGCCGTCCCGGCCCGGCTGGTCGTCGTGGTGGACGACTACGACGCCCTGCTCGCCCCGAACTCCCCGGCCGGGCGGCCACTCGCCCGCGCGCTGGCCGCGATCGCCCGCCGCGGCGGACCGCTCGGCATCCACCTCGCCGTGGCCACCGGCCGCCCGGACGAGACGGCCGGCACCGAGGTGGACGAGGCCGCCCTGCTGCGGATCGCGCTGCGCACCGACGACCCGGCCGACTCCGACCTGCTGATCCACCTGGGAGACGCCGCCGCCCTCGCCGAGGACACCCCCGGCCGCGGGTACCTGAGGCTCCCCGACGGCGGCGTCACCGCCTTCCAGACGGCGCGGATCAGCGGCCGCATCCCGCGGACGGCGACGCTGCGGCCGACGGTCGTCGCGATAGACCCGCTGCAGCTCGGCGCCCCGCCGGCCCGCCGCCCGGTCCGCGAACTGGGCAACGGCCCGACGGACCTCGCCCTGCTCGCCAGCGCCCTGCAGCGCGCGGCCGGCCGCTGAGGCACCGGGCACCGAAACGGCTGTGGGGCCCGGTGCAAGCGGGCCCCACAGCTCTACTCCCCCGTGACGGTCAGGCGTTCCGCTGCTTCGTCTCGGCGCCGGCCTGGTCCACGACCGTGCGGCCGAGCACCGCCGAGTGCCCGATCACCGCGCCGGGCTTGCCCAGCTCGTTGCCCTCGCCGACCACGACCAGGCGCTCGCCGAGGAACTCGTGGCTCGCCGGGTCGAAGATCCACTCGGTGCGGGTGGTGCCGTCCACGTGCGCCACCGCCACACCGTGGCGGCCGGAGGCGTCCACCGAGTCGTCGACCACGGTGACCCCGGGGATCTTGGCTGCCGCCCGGTAGAGCGCGCTGCCGACCGCCGGCGGCGCCAGCTGCTCGCGCAGCAGGTCGCCGATGGTCGCGAAGGCCTCCTGGTCCGGGGTCCTGCCCTGGCCCTTGGTCTCCTCGTAGATCTTCTTCAGCAGCACGTCCGGGTCGGTCGGCAGCGCGGCCAGGTACTGGTAGGTCGGCGAGTGCAGGCTCTGCACGGTGGTCGGGTCGACCCACTCGCCGCCGTCGGTCCGCGGCGCCGGGCGCTTGTCGCCCTCCTTGCGCGGCGCCGGCTCGACAGGGCGCCCCTCCTCCTTGAGCACGCCCCACTGGCTGCCGTCCACCGAGAACCAGGTCTGCCGGCGGTGCGGCTTGTCGACGCTCGTCTCGCCGGTGGCCAGGTTGGTGCTGCTGAAGGACACCAGGCTGTCGACGTAGACGTACTGCTGCTTGCCGGGCTTCGGGTCGGCCTTGCCGGCGGCGGCGTCCGCCACCTGGGTGAGCAGCTGGACGGCCGCCACCGGGGCGGCGTTCAGGGCGGCGCCCCCACCCTGGCTCTGCTGGCTCTGCTGGCTCTGCTGCTGGGCCTGCTGCTGCGCCGGGCGGACCTCGCCGCTCCCGCCGCTCAGCACCACGGCCAGCGCCAGACCGCCGGCGAGGGCGGGAACCGCCACCCACCCGAGTCGGCCGCGCCGGGCCCCGGCGGGCTTGCGCTCCTGAGCCTTCTGGTTCTGGATCTCGCTCATCAGATGTCCCCTCAACAGCCGGTGGCGGTCGGAGGAGAGCTCCGGCTTCGCCGGCGGCGGCAGCAGCCGGGCCAGCTCGGCACCCTCGTACTCGTTCATCGGTTCGTCTCCCGTGTCGACCGGGCCGCACCGGTGCGGCCAACCCGTACCTGTCCGCTCTCCGAGCGCGGTTCCCGCCCCCGGGTGAGTTCTTCCTCCGCCAGCGCGCGCAGTTTGGTGCGGGCGCGCGACAGCCGGGAGCGCACCGTGCCGATCGGCACTCCCAGGGCCTCGGCCGCGCTCGCGTAGTCCAGCCCCGCCCAGACGCAGAGGCCGAACACGTCCCGGTCCGCCTTGCGCAGCCGGCTCAGTGCCCGCCGGGCCGCCGCGAGCTGCGCGCTGTCGTCGAGCCTGCCGACCAGTTCGTCGGCGAAGTCCGGCACCACGTCGCGCTCGGGCATCCGGGCCATCGCCGCCCGGTGGCGCCGGGCCGCCCGGGCGGTGTTGCGCAGCACGTTGGCGGCGATCCCGAACAGCCAGGGCCGTACCGGCCCCTCGTCCTCCTCCCGGAGCCTGCCGCGTAGTCTCCAGGCCTCCAGGAAGGTCAGCTGGACGATGTCCTCGGCGACCGACCAGTCCCCCGACACCCGCACCGCGTACCGGTACAGGTCACCCGCAGCCTCGTCGAACAGCTCCCCGAACGCCCACTGGTCCCCACTCCTCAACCGGCCCCGCTGTGACAGTTCCACACCCCCACCTGTCCGCACCGGCCCACCGGGTTCCCGCGGACGGCACAACACGGCGGGCCCGCGTCCGGGAACGCGGGCCCGCCGGCCGATCGGCGCCGCCCCTGCTCAGGAGGCCGGGGGCTGGGCGGCGGCACGGGAGTACTGGGCGGCGGCGAGGACGGATGCCATCAACTCGCCGTCGAGGGCCGAGGCCTCGGCCAGCCTGGTCGCCGCCGCGTGGGAGGAGAGCAGGGTCTTGGTGACCCGCAGGGCGGCCTCGGAGCGGCGGGTGATGGGCCTGGCCCACTCCTCCACCGCGGCGTCCAGGTCCTGCTCGGCGACGACCCGCTGCAGGATGGACAGGCCCGCCGCCTCCACGGCGCCGACCGGCCGGCCGGTCAGGATGATCTCCCGGACCCGGGCCGCGCCGACCTCGTTGAGCAGCCGGGGCAGCAGGCCGCCGAAGGCGACGGGCAGGCCGAGGGCGAGTTCGGGCAGCCGGAAGACGGCGCTCTCGGCGCCGACCCGCAGGTCGCAGGCGAGGGCCAGCGCGAAGCCGGCCCCGGTCGCCCGGCCCTGGACCCGCGCGATCGTCACGGCGGGGCTGTCCGTCAGGGCCTCGCAGACCCGGCGGGCCTTGTTGCCGTAGCCCCGGATGCCGCCTCCGGTGGGGTCCTCGCCGAGCGCGGCGGCGAACTCCTCGCGGTCGCCGCCGAGGCAGAAGTCCGGGCCGGCGGCGGAGAGCACGATCACGCGTATGCCCGGATCCGGCTCGGCGAGCACGGCGAGCAGGTCGTCCAGCATCGCCGTGGAGACGGCGTTGCCCGTACCGGGGCTGTCCAACTGGACGTACAGCACCGGGCCCTGGCGCTCGAAGCGGACCGTGCTCGGAGCGGCGGCCCGGACGGGGCCGGCCGGGGCGCACGGGAGGTACGAGGGGTGCTTGGTGTACTTGGGGTACTGGGGCGCGAGAGGAGTGACGTTCATGCGGCAACTCTCAGGGACGTCACCCGGTGGAAGACCATCCGGGGTGCGTACTCGGGCGCGCCCGCCGCCCGCAGGGTCGGGAAGCGCCGCAGCAGCTGCCCCATCAGGATGCGCGCCTCCAGCCGGGCCAGGCCCGCACCGAGGCAGTAGTGGGCGCCCCCGCCGAACGCGAGGTGGGTCCCTCTTCGGAGGATGTCGAAGCTGTGCGGGTCCGGGTTGCGGCGCGGATCGTGGTTGGCCGCGCCGTACATCACGTGGACCATGGTGTCCTTGGGGACGAGCACCCCGGAGAGCACGGTGTCCTCCCCCGCGACGCGGCTGTTCAGGCGGATCGGCGGGTCGTGGCGCAGCGCCTCCTCGATCGCGTCGTCGATGTGCTCGGGCCGGGCCCGCAGCCACTCCCAGGCCCCGGGCGAGCGGAGCAGCGACCAGATGAGCGAGGAGAGCAGGGTCGCCGTGGTCTCCAGGGAGGCGATGGTGACGAACATGGTGAGCTGGTAGACGACCCGGTCGGTGGCCGCGGGGTCGCACTCCAGCGCGTCCCAGGTGCGGATCCAGCCGGAGATCACGTCCTCGCCCGGGTTCGTGCGGCGCTCTCGGACGAGGCCGGTGAAGTACCGGCGCAGGTCGGCTGTCGCCGCCTCGGAGACCGCCAACTCCTTCTTGGTCGGGAGGAGTTCCTGGGCGTGCACCTGGTTGTGGGTCATCCCCAGGATGTGCGCGTAGTCCTCCGGCGCGATGCCCAGCCAGCGCCCGACGGTGTTGATCGGCAGGCGTTCGCTGACCACGGCGGCCAGGTCGGCCTCGCCGTCCACGCGTATTCGCTCGGCCAGCCGGTCGAGCAGGTCGGCGACGTCGGCCTCGATCCGCGGCGCCAGGTCCAGGAGGGTGTTCCGGTCGAAGAGGTTCCCCAGGCTGTGCCGCTGCCGGGTGTGCTCGGGGGAGTTGAGCCGGGAGAGCGTCCGGCTCATCTCCTGGGTGGCGACGGCGTGCCAGCGCTCGGTCTCGCTCTGCCGCTCCTGCCAGGCGAAGTCGGGGACGAGCCAGGTCCTGCCGCGCAGGACCTGGTTGCACGCGTCGAAACCGGTGACCAGGTACCCGCCCCAGGGCGCCGGGACGAGATCGCCCATCGCCCGGAGCTCGTCGTAGACCGGGCCCGGGTCGGCCAGGCCCTCCGCCGACCGCAGGCGCCGCAGAAGTGGCACCGCGGCGCGGCGGTCGACGGTTCCGGCCCGGGACTCCGGGTTCCCGGGGCGGGCTTCCAGCATGGCGGTCACACGGGGCTCCTTGCGCGCGGGCGGGCCGTACTGCGGCGACCTACCCCGCAGCAGCGCGCTCAAGCGTCGATTTGTGTTGCCCCCGTCACGTGCCACACGGCTGTCGCACTCCGTTCATCGCACGGATGTTGACCGGAGTGTGACAAACCGTCGGTCAGAGCCGGAACACGTCCAGGAAGGAGCTCCACCACCCCTTCTGCTTGCCCGGGGCCCGGCCCGCGGCGGGTGCGGCGGCCTGCTGGTGCGGTGCCTCGGAGGCCGCGGGCGGCCAGGCGGCGGGCCCGGCCGTTCCGACCGGTCCGGCGCCGGCGGCCGGCGCCGAGGTACGGGCCGCCGTCGGGCTGAACCGCACCGGCAGCGAGACCAGTCCGCGCTGGAACGGTCCCGGCCGCCACTCCAGGCTCTCCGCGGGCGCCGCGAGCGTGACGTCCGGGAGCGCGTTGAGCAGGCACTCGATCGCGCTCAGCGCGATCAGCTGGGCCGGGGACTTGGCCGGGCAGGCGTGCGGGCCGGCGCCCCAGGCCAGGTGGGCACCCTTGCTGAGGGTCAGTCGGGCGTCCGTCAGCACGGGGTCGCTGTTGGCGGCCGCGAAGCTGATCAGCACCGGGCTGCCCGCGTCCATCGGGACCCCGCCCACCTCCACGTCCTGCATCGGGAAGTGCGTCGCGTAGTTGGCGATCGGCGGGTTGTTCCACAGCACGTCGTCGAGGGCGTCCTCGATGCGCAGGGCGCCGCCGTCCGCGCCCTCCCGGGAGAGCAGCAGGAGCAGCGCGTTGCCTATCAGGTTGCGCTCGGGCTCGACGCCGGCGCCCATCAGCATGACCAGCTGGTCCTTGAGCTCCTCGTCCCGCAGGCCGGCCGGGTGCTGGATGAGCCACGAGGTGATGTCGTCGCCCGGCTGGCGGCGCTTCAGCGCGACCAGGTCCATCAGGCAGGACGTCAGGTCCTCGTTGGCCTGCATCACGTCGAGGCCGTCGAAGAGCGCGGACATGCTGCGGGTCAGCCGGTCGCCGATGTCCGCCGGGCAGCCGAAGAGCTGGTTGAACAGCAGCAGCGGCAGCAGCTTGGCGTAGTCGTTGAGCAGGTCGGCCCGGCCCAGCGCGCTGAACTGGTCGATCAGATAGCCGGCGATCCGCTCGACGTGCCGGTTGAGCCGGTTGTCGTTGAGCCGGTCCAGGCTCTCGGTCACGGCCTTGCGCAGCCGCAGGTGCTCGGCGCCGTCCGTGAACAGGCAGTTGGGCCGGTAGAACATCATCGGCAGGACCGGGCTGTCCAACGGCACCCGCCCCTCGTTCAGCGCCGCCCAGCGCCGGGAGTCCCGGGCGAACAGCCCCGGGTTCTGCAGCACCCGCAGGGCCGCCTCGTGCGAGGTGACCAGGGTGGCCTCCACGCCCGGGGACAACTCCACCGGCGCGGCCGGACCGTGGGCGCGCAGCTTGTCGTAGACCGCGTCGGGGTCGGACGAGAACGCCTCCCCGTAGAGCGGCGTGCTCCCCACGTGCATCGGGCAGCCCGGAGGAGGCGACTGCAGGGCAGGTCGCTGCGGAGATTCCATGGGTCGTTCCTTGGAAGTGGCCCCGGGCGGGTGCGGCCCCGGGAGGCGTGACGGGAAGGGGGAGGTCAGGAGGCGCGGGCGAGCAGGTGCCGGACGAGGGTCAGCAGGGCGTCGGCCGACGACCGCTGGTCCCGGGCGTCGCAGAACACCACCGGCGTGTGCGGCAGCAGGTCGAGCGCCTCGCGCAGCTCGTCCTCGGTGTAGTCGCTCTGCCGGTCGAAGCTGTTGACCGCCACGGCGTACTCCAGGCCGTACTGCTCGATCAGGTCGATGACGGGGAAGGTGTCCGAGAGGCGGGTCGGGTCGGCCAGCAGCAGCGCGCCCAGCGCCCCCCGCGCCATGTCCTCCCAGAGCTGCATGAACCGCTGCTGGCCGGGTGTGCCGAAGAGGTACAGCACCAGGTCGTCGCCGAGGGTCAGCCGGCCGAAGTCCAGGGCGACGGTCGTGGTCTTCTTGTCCGGTACCCCGCGGAGGTCGTCGACGCGGATGGAGGCCTGCGTCATCTCCTCCTCGGTGCTCAGCGGGGCGATCTCCGACAGGGCGCCGATCAGCGTGGTCTTGCCGACCGCGAAGTGCCCCACGACCAGGATCTTGACAGCGGTCGTCACCTCTCCCGGGACATAGATGTCCTCAGGCGAACCGGCGTTGAAGTCCATGCAGTACCTTCTCTAGAAGTCTCGGGTCCGGGGCCTGGGCCGGCGGCGGGGACGCCCGGCGCAGCAGCCGTCCCTCGCGGATCAGGTCCGTCAGCAGCAGCCGCACCACCCCCACCGGAAGTTCCAGACGGGCCGCGACCTCGGCCACCGAGAGGTAGCCGCCGGAGCACAGCTCCCAGATCGCCTGGGTCTCCGGGCTCGACAGGGCAGGGAGCTCCTGCTCGGGAGCGGTGGTGACCAGGGTGATCAGTGAGAGGTCGTCCGCACTCGGTAACTCACGGCCACCGGTGATGACATAGGACCGGATGAAGCCGCCGGCCACCCGCTGCTCCTCGCCGGAAGCCGTCATGAGCCGCTGAACGTGCTCTGGCGCGGCGCCGCGGTCATCGCCCGGCCGAGTGCGCCCACCTGCTGCTGCATCCGGAAGGACATCGCCTCCATGTCGACGTCGGGGGCGGTGGAGGCCGCGAGGTAGGCACCGCTGCCGGCCGCGATCAGGAAGATCCAACCGTGGTCGTACTCCAGGAGGGTCTGGCGCCACATCCCGGCTCCGCCGCCGACGAACGGGGCGACCGCCCGGCTCAGCGACTGCATCGAGCTCATCGCCGCGGCGTTGGTCTCCGCGTCGTCCCGGCCGATCTCGCTGGACCGCTCGAGCAGCAGGCCGTCGGAGGAGACGAGGATGGCATGCCGGGCACCCGGCACCTGAAGTACGTCGTTGAGCACCCAGGACAGATCAGGGCTCACTGGATCTCGGTTCCTTCCGTGGTCATGGTGTTGCGCCCGGACAGCGTGCCGCGCTGGAACGCGCCGAGACGGGACGCCGTGTTCTGGCCGCCGGTGCTCCGCACCGGCTCCTCGACGCGGTCGGTGCCCTGCGGGTGCGGGACTACCGAGACGGTGCGCTGGCGGCGGCGCCTGGGCAGCCGGCCGTCCGCGGTCGTCTCCATCTCCATCGCCGCCTCCGTTTGCGCCAGGACCGGGGCCAGGACGGCCGGCTCCGGCTCGGGCAGCGACATCAGCCGCTGGCCGGGCGCCTGTGCCAGGACCGGCACGGGCTGTTCCACGGGCTCAACCGGGTAGTCGCCGCGCTCGGCGGCCACCGGGGGCGCGACCTCGCTGCTGAGCAGCGCGGTCGGCAGGAGGATCACGGCCCGCACACCGCCGTACGGGGAGACCGAGTCGACGGAGACCCGGAAGCCGTAGCGGGCGGCCAGCATGCCGGAGACGGCGAAGCCGAACTTGGGGGGGTTGCCCAGACTCGTGAGGCTGATCGGCGCCCCCGGGTTCAGGAGCGCGGCCGCGCGGTCCTTCTCCTCCTGGCCCATGCCGAGGCCGGCGTCGTCGATGATCAGGCAGACCCCGGTGGGGACGGCCTGGACGCTGATCTCCACCGGGGTGTCCGGCGCGGAGTAGTTGGTGGCGTTGGCCAGCAGCTCGGACAGCACGACGGCGACCGGCTCGACGACCTTGCTGGCGAGCGAGACGCTGACCCGGGAGTGGATCCTGACCCGGTCGAAGTGGCGGATCCGGCCCTGGGCGCTGCGCGCCACGTCGTAGACCGACGCGACGCTCTCCCGGCGGCCCAGCCAGCCGCCGCAGAGCACCGCGATGCCCTGGGCGCGCCGGCCGAACTGGCTGTTCGTGTGGTCGATCATCATCAGGTCGGCCAGGATCTGCGGGCTGTCGCCGTACTTCCGCTGCACCTTGTCGATGACGATCTGCTGCTCGTCGGCCAGGCCCTGCAGCGTTCGCATCGCCGCCTTGAGGACGGCTTTGGTGTCCTCCTCCCCGTCCCGGCGCACCTCGGCCAGGACGGCGGCGTGCTGGCTCTGCAGCCGCGCGTTCAACGCGCCGAGGTCGTCGCGCTGGCGCTGCGCCAAGGCGGCCGCCTCCTCCAGGGAAACGTTCCGCCGGCGCAGGGCGAGGTTCGTCCTGCGGGCTTGGAGGGCTGCTCCGAGGGCTGCGAGCATCACCACGATAAAGACCCAGAAAAAGGGTTCCTGCACAAATGACGTCATGAAACTCTCTTCAGGTGGCATCGCGTCAGGAACAGATCCGGGCCGCCCTGCGCGAACGGGACTGGCGGCCCAAACCTCTCCGAAAGACACCTGTCGTTCCATCACGTCGGTGGAGCTCCCGGCACGAGAACCTGCGGCAACGCCTATCGCGGAGTCAGCCTACTGCAACTCTTGGCATGTCAGAACAGTTGCCAACCAGGGCAGTTGTGGCAAAACTCCACGACCCGCCGATGACTCTGGGCGGGAATGGCGGAGTTTGTGACTCGGCGTTAACCCACACCTCACACGAAGGCCACACATCTCTCGCCGCACAGCGTCACCGCACAATCACGCTGCGGAATAAGGCGTTCTCCGGGGCCTTCCGGGAGGGGCCTACCCGGAGGGCCGCCGGGAGGGGCCTGCGGCCGAACCGCCCCGGAACGCGGAACGGCGGGCCCGCGTCCGAGGACGCGAGCCCGCCGTTGCCGACCGGCCAAGCCTGGTGTCAGCGCATCGAACCCGTGCGGAGCAGGGTGCGGATGACGCGCATCGCGACGGAGAGGCTGGACAGCTCGTAGTTGTCCGAACCCCTTATGTCGTCGAGGGTGCTCTTCGCCCGGTTCAGCAGGGTGGCGTTGAGCTCGGCCCAGGCGGTGTAGCGCTCCTCGGGCGTCGCTCCCTCGGGGCCGCAGACCAGGATGTCGGCGGTCAGCGCCGCGTGGGCCGCGAAGAGGTCCTCGCGGATGGCCGCGCGGGCCATCGAGGACCAGCGGTCGGTGCGGGGCAGCTCGATGATGCGGTCGAGCAGGTGGGTGATCTGCAGCCGGTCGGCGAGGTCGTAGTACAGCTCGGCGACGTCGGCGACGTCCTTGCCGCCCCGGTCCGCGACCTCGGTGATGTCCAGGGTCGGGAAGGTGGAGGACAGGCCCGCGATCCTGGTGGCCAGGGCCTCCGGGACACCGGCCTCGGCCAGCTCGGCGTAGACCGCCTCGAACCACGCCAGGTCCTCGCCGCGCAGCGGCTTGGGCAGCGAGCCCCAGACCTGGTGGACCCGGTCGTGGAAGAACTCGATGGTGGCGGCGATGTCGAGCGGCTGGCGGCGGTTGTTGAGCATCCACCGGGTGGCGCGCTCGACCAGCCGGCGCGAGTGCAGCCGCATCTTGGTCTGGGCCCGGGCCGAGACCTTGTTGTCCAGGGCCGCGATCTCGGTCCAGATGTCCTCCAGGCCGAAGACGGCCCGGGCGGCGGTGTGCGTACGGGCGATCTCCTCGTACGTGGCGCCGGTCTCCTCCTTCAGCCGGAAGGCGAAGGTGCAGCCACCGCGGTTGATCGTGTCGTTGACGATCAGCGTGGTGATGATCTCGCGGCGCAGGGCGTGGTTGTCGATCGCCTCGGCGAACCGGGCCCGCAGCGCGCTCGGGAAGTACTCGTGCAGCGCGGTGTGGAAGAACGGGTCGTCGGGCAGCTCGGTGGCGAGCAGCTCGTCGGCCAGGGTGATCTTGGTGTAGGCCAGCAGCACCGACAGCTCGGGCTGCGAGAGGCCGCGCCCGTTCTGCTGGCGCTCGCGGATCTGCCGCTCGGTGGGCAGGAACTCCAGCGCCCGGTCGAGCCGGCCGTCGCGCTCCAGGCGGTTGATCATCCGGGAGTGGACGTTGACCATGCTGACGGCCTGCGCGACCGCGTTGGCCAGCACCACGTTCTGCGCGTAGTTGTTGCGCAGCACCAGGTGGCCGACCTCGTCGGTCATCTCGGCCAGCAGGGCGTTGCGCTGCTTGACCGTCATGTCGCCGTCGGCGACGACCTGGTTGAGCAGGATCTTGATGTTGACCTCGTGGTCCGAGGTGTCCACACCGGCCGAGTTGTCGATGGCGTCGGTGTTGATCCAGCCGCCGGTGCCCTCGGGGCCGCCGGTGGCCGCGTACTCGATGCGGCCGAGCTGGGTGCAGCCGAGGTTGCCGCCCTCGCCGACGACCCGGGCGCGGACCTGCTCGCCGTTGACCCGGATCGCGTCGTTGGCCTTGTCGCCGACCTCGGCGTTGGTCTCGGTCGAGGCCTTGATGTAGGTGCCGATGCCGCCGTTCCAGAACAGGTCGACGGGCGCCTGCAGGATGGCCTTCATCAGCTCGGCCGGGGTGAGCCGGGACTCCTCGATGCCCAGCGCGGCCCGGACCTGCGAGCTGAGCTGGATGGACTTGGCGCTGCGCGGGAAGACACCGCCGCCCGCCGAGATCAGCGACTTGTCGTAGTCGTCCCAGGAGCTGCGCGGCACGTCGAACAGCCGGCGGCGCTCGGCGAACGAGGTGGCCGCGTCCGGGTTCGGGTCGAGGAAGATGTGCCGGTGGTCGAAGGCGGCGACCAGGCGGATGTGCTCGCTGAGCAGCATGCCGTTGCCGAAGACGTCACCGGACATGTCGCCGATGCCGACGACGCTGAAGTCCTCGGTCTGGGTGTCGTGGCCCAGCTCGCGGAAGTTGCGCTTGACCGACTCCCAGGCGCCGCGGGCGGTGATGCCCATGCCCTTGTGGTCGTAGCCGGCCGAGCCGCCGGAGGCGAAGGCGTCGCCCAGCCAGAAGCCGTAGGACTCGGCGACACCGTTGGCGATGTCGGAGAAGGTCGCGGTGCCCTTGTCGGCGGCGACGACCAGGTAGGTGTCGTCCTCGTCGTGGCGGACCACGTCCGCGGGGTGGACGACCTCGCCGCCCTTGAGGTTGTCGGTGATGTCCAGCAGCGCCGAGATGAACGTCTTGTAGGACGAGATGCCCTCGGCCAGCCAGGCGTCCCGGTCCACCGACGGGTCCGGCAGCTGCTTGGCGACGAAGCCGCCCTTGGCGCCGACCGGGACGATGACGGTGTTCTTCACCATCTGGGCCTTGACCAGGCCGAGGATCTCGGTCCGGAAGTCCTCGCGGCGGTCGGACCAGCGCAGGCCGCCTCGGGCGACCTTGCCGAAGCGCAGGTGCACGCCCTCGACCTGCGGCGAGTACACCCAGATCTCGAACGCCGGGCGCGGGGCCGGCAGGTCCGGGATGGCCTTCGGGTCGAACTTCATCGACACGTAGGAGTGCCACTCGCCGTCGACCGCGTGCTGGAAGAAGTTGGTCCGCAGGGTGGCCTTGATGAGGTGCAGGAAGGAGCGCAGGATGCGGTCCTCGTCCAGCGAGGCGACCTCGTCCAGCGCGCCGGACAGCTCCTCGACGATGCCCTCGGTCAGCTCGGCGGCACCCAGCTGGTGGCTGGGGCTCAGCCGGGCCTCGAAGAGGTTCACCAGCAGGCGGGTGGTGTGGGTGTTGTTGCGGAGCGCGTCCTCCATGTAGTCCTGGGAGAACGTGGAGCCCGCCTGGCGCAGGTACTTGGCGTACGAGCGCAGCATCATCGCCTGGCGCCAGGTCAGCCCGGCGGTCAGCACCAGCTCGTTGAAGCCGTCGTTCTCGGCCTTGCCGGTCCAGGTGGCGGCGAAGGTCTCCTGGAAGCGCTCGCGCGCCTCGTCGGTCAGCTCGACGGCCTCGCGCAGCCGCAGGCCGAAGTCGTAGACCCAGGCGGTGGTCTGGTCCGAGCGGGTCAGCGCGTACGGGTGCTCGTCGAGCACCTCGACGCCCAGCCGCTGGAGGACCGGCAGGACCTCGGTGAGCGAGATCGGGCCGCCGACCCGGTAGATCTTGAAGCGGCGCTCGTCGTCGCCCGCGCCGACCGGCTGGTACAGGTTCAGGCGGAAGTCGCCCTCGCCGTGCAGCGCCTCGATCTGCTTGAGGTCGGCGACGGCGGTGCGTGCGGTGAAGTCCGCGCGGTAGCCGTCGGGGAAGGCGTTGCCGTACTTGCGGGACAGCTCGGCGGCCCGCTCCTCGCCCAGCTCCAGGTGCAGCTGGTCGTTGAAGCCGTCCATCCAGAACCGGGCGGCCTCGGCGAGCTTGCCCTCGATCCGCTCGATCTCGGCGTCCGTCAGGTGCGGCAGTTCGCTGCCGGGGGTGACCCGGACGACGAAGTGCAGTCGGGTCAGGACGGACTCCGTCGACCAGACCGTGTAGTCGATGGAGGCGCCGTTGAGCTCCTGCATCAGGATGTCCATCAGGCGCAGCCGGATGCGGGTGGTGTAGCGGTCGCGCGGCAGGTAGACCAGCGCGGAGAAGTAGCGCCCGTACTCGTCCTGGCGCAGGAACAGCCGCAGCCGGCGGCGCTCCTGGAGGTAGAGCACGCTGGTGGCGATCTGGAGCAGCTCGGTGGCCGGGGTCTGGAAGATCTCGTCCCGGGGGAAGGTCTCCAGGATCTGCAGCAGGTCGCGGCCGTCGTGGCTCTCGGTGGAGAAGCCGGAGCTGGCGATGACGTCCTGGACCTTGCGGCGCACCACCGGGATGCGGCTGACCGACTCGGTGTACGCGGCGGCGGAGAACAGGCCGAGGAAGCGGCGCTCGCCGATCACCTCGCCGTTGGCGTCGAACTTCTTCACGCCGACGTAGTCGAGGTAGGCCGGGCGGTGCACGGTGGAGCGGCTGTTGGCCTTGGTGAGGACGAGCAGCTTCTTCTCGTGGGCCTTGGCGCGCACCGGCGCGGAGAGCCGGCCGAAGGCCTCGCTGACCGGGTGGTGGTCGTCGTCGTGGCTGAGCGGGTCGGAGCGCAGGATGCCGAGGCCGGTGCCGGCCACCGCTCTCAGGACCTCCTCGCCCTCGTGCTCGACCAGGTCGTACTCGCGGTACCCGAGGAAGGTGAACTTGTCGTCGGCGAGCCAGCGCATCAGCTCCCAGGCCTCGCCGACCTCCTGCTCGGGCAGGTGGGCCGGGGGCTCCTCGGCGAGCTCGTCGGCCAGGCGCAGGGCGGAGTCGCGCATCTTCGACCAGTCCTCGACGACCTCGCGGACGTCGCCCAGGACCCGGCGCAGGTCGGCCTCGATCGAGCGGAGGTCCTCGCGGTCGGTCTCGCGGTCGATCTCGACGTGCATCCAGGACTCGACGACGGCGTCGGCGGGCCACTCGGCGCCGGCCGCCTGGCTGCGGGCGCAGGCGTCGATGTCCAGGATCTCCAGCAGCTTGCCGGTGATGTCACGGCGGACGACCAGCTGGGGGTGGATCACGACGTGGATCGCGCGGTCCTGGCGGGACAGCTCGTTGGTGACCGAGTCGACCAGGAACGGCATGTCGTCGGTGACGACCTCGACCACGGTGTGGCCGCAGGACCAGCCGTTCTCCTCCACCGACGGGGTGTACACCCGGACCTCGGCGGTGCCCTGCGGGCGCTTGAGGCCGAGCCGGTAGTGGGAGGCGGCCGCGCCGTAGACGTCGACCGCGTCGCGGTCGACCAGGTCCTCGGGCGCGGTGTGGAGGTAGTAGTGGTGCAGGTACGCGGTCAGAGCGCCGTTGCTCAGACCCTCCCCCGGCGCCGCTCCCCCCACCTGGCTGTTCTCAGCGGCTGCTGCTGCCTTCTTGAGCAGCTCGGCCTTGGCTGCGTCCAGCTTGGTCTGCATGACTTCTTGGCTCCTGTCGCGCGCCGTTGCGTGACTCGGTGGTGTGTGGGTGTACACCGCCGGGTCTACCGCAATCCTGCCCGACCGACCGGCTGAAAGGCCTTCATGGCACGCATGAAACACCTCTACAGCGGGTAGGACGAGACGTTCGGCCTGCGGAGCCACCCGACGACGCCAGCCAGCCTAACGGGATCAATCGAAGGTGTCAGGGGACAGGGAGGCGCAAACCCGCAGGAAGATCCGTCCGTCCTGGACACGATGTCCAATCCACCTCGCCGTTTGCGCCATCAGCCGAATCCCCTGGTGCTTCAGCCCATGTGGGGGTAGGTGTGACTGGTCGGCGGCACGAAGGTCTCCTTGATCGAGCGGGCCGAGGTCCACCGCAGCAGGTTCTGCGCGGCGCCCGCCTTGTCGTTGGTCCCGGAGGCCCGGCCGCCGCCGAAGGGCTGCTGGCCGACCACCGCGCCGGTCGGCTTGTCGTTGATGTAGAAGTTGCCCGCGGTGAAGCGCAGCGCCTCCACCGCCTGGGCGATGGCGTAGCGGTCCGTGGCGATCACCGCCCCGGTCAGGCCGTACGGCGCGCCGGAGTCGACCCGGCCGAGCACGTCGTCCCAGCGGCCGTCCTCGTAGACGTGCACGGCGAGGATCGGCCCGAAGTACTCGGTGCGGAACATCTCGTTGCGGTGGTCGGAGGAGACCAGCACGGTCGGCCGGACGAACCAGCCGATCGCGTCGTCGTACTGGCCGCCGGCCGCCAGCTCCACCGTCGGGTCGGCCTTGGCCCGCTCGATGGCGTCGCGGTTCTTCTCGAAGGCCCGCCGGTCGATCAGCGCGCCCATGAAGTTGGACAGGTCGGTGACGTCGCCGACGGCCAGCGCGTCCACCTCGGCCAGCAGGTCGTCCTTGATCTTCTGCCAGAGGCTGCGCGGCAGGTAGGCGCGGGAGAGCGCCGAGCACTTCTGGCCCTGGTACTCGAAGGCGCCCCGGATCAGCGCGGTCCGCAGGATCTCCGGGTCGGCCGAGCGGTGGGCGAGCAGGAAGTCCTTGCCGCCGGTCTCGCCGACGATCCGCGGGTACGTCCGGTAGGTGCCGATGGCGGCGCCGACGCTCTGCCAGAGCGACTGGAAGGTCGCGGTGGAGCCGGTGAAGTGCAGACCGGCGAGGGCCGGGTCGGCGAGCGCGACCGGGGAGACCTGCAGCCCGTCGCCGGTCACCATGTTGATCACCCCGGGCGGCAGCCCGGCGGCCTCCAGCAGCCGCATCAGGTGGTACGCGGCCAGGGTCTGGGTCGGGGCGGGCTTCCAGACCACGGTGTTGCCCATCAGGGCGGGGGCGGTCGGCAGGTTGCCGGCGATGGCGGTGAAGTTGAACGGGGTGACCGCGTAGACGAAGCCCTCCAGCGGGCGGTGGTCGGTGCGGTTCCACACCCCCGGCGAGGAGACCGGCTGCTCGGCCAGGATCTGCCGGGCGAAGTGCACGTTCCACCGCCAGAAGTCGATCAGCTCGCAGGCGGAGTCGATCTCGGCCTGCTGCGCGGTCTTGGACTGGCCCAGCATGGTGGCCGCGTTGAGCGTCTCCCGCCAGGGCCCGGCGAGCAGGTCCGCGGCCCGCAGGAAGACCGCCGCCCGGTCGTCGAAGGAGAGCGCGCGCCACTCCCGCCCGGCGGCGAGCGCCGCGTCCACCGCGAGCCGGGCGTCCTCCCGGGTGGCGTTGCCGAGCACGCCGAGCCGGGCCGCGTGGTGGTGCGGCTGGACGACGTCGATCCGCTCGCCGCCGCCGAACCGCTGCTCGCCGGCGATGGTCATCGGCAGCGGGATCTGCTCGGCGGCCAGCTCGTCCAGCCTCCGCACCAGCCGGGCCCGCTCCGGGCTGCCCGGTGCGTAGTCGTGCACCGGCTCGTTGCCCGGGTCCGGGACCTGGGTGACTGCGTCGATGGGCATGGCGGCTCCCCGCTCGTCGTACTGGCTGGTGTCAATCCAGACTGACGAGGGCGGACCGGTTCACGCGCTCTGACACGCCATCACCGGACGTGGTTCGCACCACGCCCGCGCGGCCCTCGGCTCAGTCGGCCAGCCGGCCGGCCAGCTCCACCGCCTCCGCCAGGCTGTCCACCACGGGGACGCCGACGGGCTCCAGCTTCTCCCGGGTGTGCGAGCCGCCGGTGTACAGCACCGCGTGCGCACCCGCGGCCAGCGCCGCCAGCGCGTCGTCCGCGGCGTCGCCGATCAGCACCGTCCGGGCCGGGTCCACAAGCTCCCCGAGGGCGGCCAGGTGCCTGGTCAAGTGCTCCGCCTTCTGGCCGCCGGACGGCCCGCTGCGACCGTCCACCCGCAGGAAGTGCGAGGTCAGGCCGAACCCCTCGACCACCGGCAGCAGCTTCTCGTGCTCGTACATCGACAGCAGCGACTGGCTGTGCCCGGCCTGGCCCCAGCCGCTCAGCAGCTGCGCCGCGCCGTCGGTCAGCCCGCAGGCGATGCTCAGCTCGACGTACCGGTCGTGGAACGCGTCGTCCAGCCGCAGCCACTCGGCCTCGGAGGGCAGGCGGCCGAGCAGCCGCTGGTAGAAGCGGGGGATCGGGATCTCGTACTGCTCGCGGTACTCCTGCATGGTCATCGGCGCTACGCCGATGGTCGCGAACGCGGCGTTGCTCGCTCCGAGCACCGCCTCCATGTCGTGGAAGAGCGTGCCGTTCCAGTCCCAGACGATATGAGTGCGCACGCAGGGAACGGTAACCCCGGCCACCGACAGGGCGGTAGGACGGGGCTCACCGAGGGCCCGCGCCAACACCCGCCGGAGACCCGCCGAAGGCCCCGGCAGGGCCCTCCGGGCCCGGTTCAGGCCAGCAGGGCGGGGATCTCCTGGGTCGCGAACCAGAGCAGGTCGTGGTCCTCGGCGCCGTCCACGGCGAACTGGGCGTCCTGGTCGCCCGCGTCCGCCGCCCCGACGGCCGCCACCGCCGCCGCGACGTCCTCGACGACCTCCTGGTCGGCCACGTCGGCGTGCACCGCCGCCGCCTTCGCCAGCCGCACCGGCCCGGCCAGCACCACCCGGCCGAGCGAGGCCTGGTCCTGGTACTCGTCACCGGGGAACGGCTGCACGGCCGAGTCGGCGACGTCCAGCGCCACCACCACCCGGCGGCGCGGCGCGTCCTGGTCGGCGGCCAGCAGCCGCAGCGAGGACTGGGCGGCCCGGTTCAGCGCCGCGTACTCCAGCTCCTCCAGGTCGTCGCTGACGTACCACTCGCGCAGCGCGGGGGTCACGGCGTAGGCCGCCGACTGCTCCAGGGCACCGCCCGGGTGCGCCGCCGCCAGGCCGTTCAGGGTGGTGGGCACGTACACGCGCATCGGTGGCACTCTCCGGTTCGTCCAGCGGCACAGGCTTCCAGCGCCCCCAGAATAAGCGCCGGGACGCCACCCGTGATCACCTGCTCACCGCTCACCCCGGACCGGCCGCCGCCGCCCCGGGCCGCCGGGCGTCCTCCAGGGCGGCCCGGCTGGTGCGCAGCGCGCTCTCCAGCACCGCGCCCCGGCGGGCCGGGTCCATCAGGTTCGGACCCATCGCCGCCAGGTCCTCCAGGGTCGGCGCGAGCAGGTGCACCCGGACCCCGCTCTCCCGCAGCAGCCGGGCCTCGCGCAGCAGCTGCCTGGTCACCGCCCGGCGGTAGCGGCTGACCAGCTGGGCGAGCACTCCGCGCGGGCGGTCCCGGGCGCGCCACTCGCGCAGCGCCGCCAGGGTGCCGCGGCCTGGGCCCGCCGGCGGCTCGGCCGCCCCGGCCCGGGTGCGCGGCCGCAGCCGCAGCGCCATCGGGGCGAGGACGTACACCTCGTCCAGGCCGCGCCCGAGCATCAGGTCCGCGTTGGTGGCCGACCAGCAGCCGCCGTCCACGTACGCGGAGCCGTCCACCCGCACCGGCGCGAACCAGCCGGGGATCGCACAGGAGGCCATCACCGCCTCGGCCACCGCGGCGGGCGGTGTGTCCGGATCCCCGAAGACGACCCGGTGGCCGCTGCGGTAGTCCACCGCCGCGACCCGCAGGGCCTGCCAGGGGCCGGCCTGCGGGGCCGGGTCGAACAGCGCGCCGACCAGCTCGCCGACCGATACGAGCGAGCCCCGGCCGTGCGGTGCCATCGCCGACACCATGGTCAGCAGCGGGTACTCGCGCGGGTGCCGGACGGCGTCCCGCAGCAGGCCCGGCGAGCCGATCCCGGCCCGCGGGCGCGGCGGCAGCGCGCCGCCGACCGCCGTGTCGTAGTCGAACTCCACCCCGGCCAGCGGGCCGGCGGTGATCGGCAGGCCGCGCTGGTGGTCGCGCAACTGCTCGGCGCGCACCCCGCCGGCCAGCATCGCGCCGAGGATCGCGCCCGCCGACGTCCCGAGGACCACGTCGGCGCTGCCCGGCTGCCAGCCGACCGCCTCCTCGACGGCGCACAGCGCGCCGACCGTCCAGGCCGCGCCCAGCATGCCGCCGCCGCCCAGCACCAGGCCGCGCCGGGGCGCGCCCGCGGCGGGCGGCGCCGCGCTGCCCTCGCCCGTCGAAACCTGTGTCGCCATCGCCGGCCGCCTGTCGTCCTCGGGCGCTGCTGTCGGCGCCTGCGCGTGCTTCTCCCCGGGGGGTGCCCCGGTCCGGCTCCGATCGTGCGCGCCGACCCGGGGCGGGCGCAACGCCGCGCGGGCGGCCGCCACCCGGACCGACGCACCGGCCCGTCCCCTTTCGGGCCCCGGGGCCCGCCCG
Source organism: Kitasatospora sp. NPDC052868 (assembly GCF_044547105.1). NCBI lineage: Bacteria > Bacillati > Actinomycetota > Actinomycetes > Kitasatosporales > Streptomycetaceae > Kitasatospora > Kitasatospora sp. NPDC052868. The sequence goes on from NZ_JBITZW010000015.1 coordinate 151,127, forward strand.
CAGGCGTCAACCGGGCGCCCTTCCGGCCGGGCCGACGACCCGCCCCCGTACTGGGTGGTTCACCCGGATAGGTGAACCGGCGGGCCGCCCGCCAACCGGCCGCAAAGCCGATTGCCGCCCCGCGCGAGCCACCGCTACCAAGGACCCGACCGCACCCGGCCACACCGTCGAGGAGATCCGCCATGGCCCACGGCCCGAGCGCCCAGCCCCACCCGCAGCCCCACCGCCACCTGCAGCCCCACCCGCAGCCTCAGCAGCACCCGCACCGCGTCCGGGCCCCGGGCCGTTCCGTCGCGGGCAGCGCCCGCACCGGGCACCACCCGCCGGCCGGCCGCTCTCCGCGCCACCCCCGCGCCGCCTGCACCGCCGCGTCCGGCCAGGAGGCACGCACCGGTCTTACCACCCGCTTCGCGCACCAGCTGGTCGAGGTGCTCACCGGCGCCCGCCCGTCCGGCCAGCTGATGCGCCACACCACCCTGGACGGCTACGGCCAGCTCGCCGCGCTGGTCCGCTGCGGCACTCTGCGGCGCGGCGGGGCCGCCGACCGGCCCCGGCTGGGCCCGGTGCACGACCGCTCGCCCTCCCCCGACGCGGTCGAGGCGTGCGTCCGGGTCGACCTCGGCCGCCGGCACCACATGGTGGCCTTCCGGCTGGAGCAGCGCGGACCGGCCGGGCAGTGGCAGTGCACCGCCGTGGAGGCCCGGTGAGAGCCCGGACGCCCGCCCGGACGCCCCCGCTGGCGCTCCCGGGAACGCCGCAGGGCGCCACCCCCGTACGGGAGCGGCGCCCTGGTGTACCGGCGGCCGGGTGCTCAGCCCTTGCGGCGGCGGCCCTTGGCCGACTTGGCGGCCTTGCGGCGCTCGGCGCGGGTCAGCCCGTCGCCCTCGTCCTCCGCGGTGAGGTCCTCGAAGTCGCCCTCGACGACGCCGCCACCGACCTCGTCCGAGGGGGCCGTGTAGTGCAGGCGCTGCGGCTTGGGGGCCTCCAGGCCCTTGGCCTTGATCTCCGGGCGGGCGGCGTCCTTCTCCAGCTTGTCGAGCAGCACCTCGGCGTCCTCGACCGGCACCTCCTCGACCTGCTGCTCGACCTGGACCTCCAGGTTGAACAGGTAGCCGACGGACTCCTCCTTGATGCCCTCCATCATGGCGGTGAACATGTCGAAGCCCTCGCGCTGGTACTCGACCAGCGGGTCGCGCTGCGCCATGGCGCGCAGGCCGATGCCCTCCTGGAGGTAGTCCATCTCGTAGAGGTGCTCGCGCCAGCGGCGGTCCAGCACCGAGAGGACGACCCGGCGCTCCAGCTCGCGCATGATCTCCGCGCCGAGCTGGTCCTCACGGGCGCCGTACTGCCCCTGGATGTCCTCCTGGATGGCCTTGGTGAGGAACTCCGGGGTCAGCCCGGCGGTGCCGCCGGCCTCCTCCTCCAGCTGCTCCAGCTCCAGGGTGAGCGGGTAGAGCTGCTTGAGCGCGGACCAGAGCTTGTCGAGGTCCCAGTCGTCCTCGAAGCCCTCGCCGGTGGCGGCCTTGACGTACGCCTCGACGGTGTCGTCCATGAAGTGGCCGACCTGCTCCTGCAGGTCCTCGCCCTCCAGGACGCGGCGGCGCTCGCCGTAGATGACCTCGCGCTGGCGGTTCAGCACCTCGTCGTACTTGAGGACGTTCTTGCGGATCTCGAAGTTCTGCTGCTCGACCTGGGTCTGCGCCGAGGCGATGGCACGGGTGACCATCTTGGACTCGATCGGCACGTCCTCGGGCACGTTGGCCATCGACAGCACGCGCTCGACCATGCCGGCCTTGAACAGGCGCATCAGGTCGTCGCCCAGCGACAGGTAGAAACGGGACTCGCCCGGGTCGCCCTGACGGCCGGAGCGGCCGCGCAGCTGGTTGTCGATCCGGCGGGACTCGTGCCGCTCGGTGCCGAGGACGTAGAGGCCGCCGGCCTCCTTGACCTCGTCCTGCTCGGCCTTGACGGAGCTCTTGGCCTTCTCCAGCGCGGCCGGGAACTCGGCCTCGTACTCCTCCGGCGTCTCCGTCGGGGTGAGCCCGCGCTGCGCCAGCTCGGCCGCCGCGAGGTGGTCGGAGTTGCCGCCGAGCATGATGTCGGTGCCACGGCCGGCCATGTTGGTGGCGACGGTGACGGCGCCCTTGCGGCCGGCCTGCGCGACGATCTGCGCCTCGCGCTCGTGGTGCTTGGCGTTCAGCACCTCGTGCGGGATGCCGCGCTTGCGCAGCTCCTGCGACAGGTACTCGGACTTCTCCACCGACACGGTGCCGACCAGCACCGGCTGGCCCTTCTCGTGCTTCTCGGCGATGTCCTCGACCACGGCGGCGAACTTGGCCGGCTCCGACTTGTAGATCAGGTCGGGCTGGTCGATGCGCAGCGGCGTCTTGTTGGTCGGGATCGGCACCACGCCGAGCTTGTAGATCTGGTGGAACTCCGCGGCCTCGGTCGTACCGGTACCGGTCATGCCGGACAGCTTGTCGTACAGGCGGAAGAAGTTCTGCAGGGTGATGGTGGCCAGGGTCTGGTTCTCGTTCTGGACCTCCACCCCCTCCTTGGCCTCGATCGCCTGGTGCATGCCCTCGTTGTAGCGGCGGCCGGCCAGGATGCGGCCGGTGTGCTCGTCAACGATCATGACCTCGCCGTTCATGACGACGTAGTCCTTGTCGTTCTTGTAGAGCTCCTTCGCCTTGATGGCGTTGTTCAGGAACCCGACAAGCGGCGTGTTCACCGACTCGTAGAGGTTGTCGATGCCCAGGTAGTCCTCGACCCGGGAGACGCCCTCCTCCAGCACGCCGACGGTGCGCTTCTTCTCGTCGACCTCGTAGTCGCGGTCGATCTTGAGGCGCTGCACCAGCTTGGCGAAGTCGGCGTACCACTTGGTCGCCTGGTCGGCCGGGCCGGAGATGATCAGCGGGGTGCGGGCCTCGTCGATGAGGATCGAGTCGACCTCGTCGACGACCGCGAAGTTGTGGCCGCGCTGGACCAGTTCGTCCTGCGACCAGGCCATGTTGTCGCGCAGGTAGTCGAAGCCGAACTCGTTGTTGGTGCCGTACGTGATGTCCATCCCGTACTGGCGCTTGCGCTCGGCGGGCGTCATGTTGCCCAGGATCACGCCGACTTCGAGGCCCAGGAAGCGGTGCACCCGGCCCATCCACTCCGAGTCGCGCTCGGCGAGGTAGTCGTTGACGGTGATCAGGTGCACGCCCTTGCCGGTGAGCGCGTTGAGGTACGTCGGGAGCGTGCCGACGAGGGTCTTGCCCTCACCGGTGCGCATCTCGGCGACGTAGCCGAGGTGCAGCGCGGCGCCGCCCATGATCTGGACGTCGTAGTGGCGCTGGCCGAGCACGCGTCGGGCCGCCTCGCGGACGGTGGCGAACGCCTCGGGGAGGATGTCGTCCAGGGACTCGCCGTCGGCGAGCCGCTGCTTGTACTCGTCGGTCAGCGCGCGCAGCTCGGCGTCCGTGAGGTTGACGAAGTCCTCTTCGATGGAGTTGACCTGGGCAGCAATCCGCTGCAGCTTGCGAAGGATCTTGCCTTCGCCGGCGCGCAGGATCTTGTCGAAGACGGACACTTGAGCGGGCTCCTTGCCTGTATTGGCACTGGACGACTGCACGGCGGGTCCACCCCACCGCACGGGCCATCGTATGCGAGGACTCCAACCCCCCGGGAGGTGCGTCAGCACGCTATTCCCGTGTCACCCCTGCGAGCACATGCCTCGATAGCGATGCCTACCAGGGCAAAGCGGTCACCACCCCGGGCAGTTGGGCGGTTAATCGGATGCCCGGATTCCTCTCCGTACGGAATAATCCGCCCATGACAGAGCACGCCGACACCCCTGTGGACCCCGTCGTCCTCACCACCGAGCGCCTGGTACTGCGGCCGCCGCAGGCCTGTGACCTGCAGGCGCTCTTCGAGGCCTGCCAGGACGAGGAGATCCAGCGCTGGACGGTCGTCCCCAGCCCGTACCGCTTCGAGGACGCGGAGTACTTCGTCAACGATCTCGCCGCCAACGGCTGGCGCACCGGCGAGGCCCTGATCTGGTGCGTGCTGGAGCGCGGGAGCGGCGCCCTGGTCGGCACCCAGGGGATCACCCTCACCCCGGGCCGGACGGGCAGCGGCGAGGTCGGCTGGTGGGCCGCCAAGGAGCACCGCGGCCGCGGCTACACCGTCAAGGCCGCCCGTGCCGTCGCCCGCTACGGCCTCACCGAGCTGGGCCTGCGCCGGCTGGAGTGGCAGGCGTACGTGGGCAACGACGGCTCGCGCGCGGTGGCCGACCGGGTCGGCTACCGCTTCGAGGGCACCCTGCGCTCGTACGCCGAGCAGCGCGGCGTGTTCCACGACTCCTGGGTCGCCTCGCTGCTCGCCACCGACCTGGACTGAGCCGCCCCGGCGGCAGAGCCGGGCGGCCCCGTCGGCCGGTCCCGGCTGTCGGTCCCGGCGTCTACCCTCGCCGACATGACCGTCACGACTCCCGTCACGACCCTCAGCGCCGACGAGGCGCGCCGCATCGCCCTGCGCGCCCAGGGCCTGCTCGGTGCGCCGGACCGCCGGGGCGGCGTACGCGGGGTGCTGCGCCACCTCGGCGCCGTCCAGCTCGACACCATCTCGGTGCTGGCCCGCTCGCACGAGCTGATCCCCTACGCCCGCCTCGGCGCGGTCGGCCGCCCGGCCGTCGAGGAGGCGTACTGGGGCTCGGGCGCGACCTTCGAGTACTGGTCGCACGCGGCGTGCATCCTGCCCGTCGAGGAGTGGCCGCTGTTCGCGTTCCGCCGCCGCGGCTACCGCGGGCGCGGCCACCTCTGGGGCCACCAGGTCACCCCGGAGACGTACCGGCACGTACTGGACAAGCTGCGCGCCGAAGGGCCGTTGACCTCCACCGAGCTGGGCGGCGCCAAGAAGACCGCCGAGTGGTGGGACTGGTCCGACACCAAGATCGCGGTGGAGCGGGCCCTGGCCTTCGGCGACGTGGTCTGCGCCGAGCGCCGGAGCTGGAAGCGGGTCTACGCACTCGCCGAACAGGCCGTCCCCACGGAGCTGTTCGAGCAGGACCCGAGCGACGAGGAGTGCCTGCGCACCCTGGTCGCCCAGGCCGGGGCCGCGCTCGGCGTGGCCACCCGGGCCGACCTGCTGGACTACCACCGGCTGCGCGCCGAGCAGCTGGACGCGGTGGTCGAGGCCTCCGGCCTGGTCCCGGTGGAGGTGGCGGGCTGGGGTCCGGCGGGCGCCGCGGCCGCCGCGTGGGCCGATCCGGCCGCGCTGGCCGCCCCGCCGCGCGGGCGCCACCGCACCGCGCTGCTCTCCCCGTTCGACTCGCTGATCTGGGACCGCGCCCGCACCGAGCGGATCTTCGGTATGGCCCACCGACTGGAGGCCTACACCCCGAAGGACAGGCGGGTGCACGGCTACTTCGCGATGCCGCTGCTGACCGGCGGCCGGCTGGTCGGCCGGGTCGATCCGGCCCGCGAGGGGCGCACCCTGGTCGCCCGTCAGGTCTCGCTGGACTCCCCGCGCCACCTGGAGGCACTGGCGGCGGCGCTGCGCGAGGCGGCCGCCTGGGTGGGCTGCGACGCCGTCCGAGTGGAGGCGCTGAACGACGAGGGGCTGCGCCCGGCCCTGACGCGGCTGCTCGACTCCTAGGATCCGGAGGCCGCGGGCAGGCGCACCGAGGGAGCCCCAACGCCCGGGCGCCTCACCCTATTTCGAGGATCTTCTCCCGCATCGCGTAGACCACGGCCTCCATCCTGGAGTGCAGCTGGAGCTTCTCCAGGATGTTGCGCACGTGGTTCTTCACGGTGTTCTCGCTGATGAACAGCTCCTTGGCGATCTCCCGGTTGTTCATCCCGGTGGCCACCAGCTTCAGCACCTCCAACTCCCGGTCGGTCAGCCGGGGAGCGGGCACCAGGTCCCGGTCGTCGGAGCGGCGCTGGATCATCGACTTGAACTCGGTGAGCAGCTTGGAGGCCATCGACGGGCTGATCTGGGACTGCCCGTCGGCGACCGCGCGGATCGCGGTGGCGACCTCGTCGGTGGAGATCTCCTTGAGCAGGTAGCCGGTGGCGCCGGCCTTGATCGCCTCGTAGAGGTCGGCCTCCTCATCGCTTATCGTCAGCATGATGATCTTGGTGCTGGGCACCACGTCCTTGATCGCGGTACAGGCCTCGATCCCGCTGCGCCGGGGCATCCGGACATCCATCAGGATGATGTCGGGCAGCAGGTCGGCGGCCTTCAGCACCGCCTCGGCGCCGTCCCCCGCCTCACCGATGACCTTGATGTCCTCCTCCTCCGCGAGCACGATCTCCAGCCCGCGGCGGAACAGCGCGTGGTCGTCCACCACCAGGACGCGAATGGGCTCGGCCCGGCGCGGGCCGTACTCGGGCTCGGCCCCCGGTCCTGGCGACACCCCCGCGCCCGGCCCCGCAGCGGGCCCCAGCCCGAAGTGATCCCCCATCCGCTCCTCCCCCGTCGCCGGTCCTCGTCGCGCCATCATTCCACGCCTCGGACCCCCTCCGGTCACCCTCAGGTGCCGAATCCCCTGCACCGGGTGACCTCGGGCCCGCCGCGGCCGCCCCGGCACCCCGAAACGCCGGTGACCCCGGCGGCAACGGCTGCCGGGGTCACCTCATCCCATACCGCCGGGACGGTCAGTCCTCGTCGTCGGCCCCGCCGATCGCGCCGCCGGCGCCGCCACCCGCCCCGACCGAGCCGTCGGCCTTCAGGTGGATGACACCGTAGTGGTAACCGTGCCGGCGGTAGACGACGCTCGGCAGGCCGCTGTCCTTCTCCACGAACAGGTAGAAGTCGTGGCCGACCAGTTCCATCTCGTAGAGCGCCTGGTCGAGCGCCATGGGGGCGGCCGGGTGGGTCTTCTCCCGGACCACCAGCGGGCCTTCGCCCTCCACTTCCAGGGATCCCATCATGGTCTTGCGGACGGCCCCGTTGGTCTCGCCGGCGGGCTGCGTCGTGTCGGGCAGCGCGGCGAGGGACGCGGTCGCCTCGGCGACGCTGATGGGGGTGCGACCGTTGCCGCCCTTGTGCACCCGGCGCCGGTCTGCGGACTTGCGCAGCTGGGCGTCGAGCTTCGCCGAAGCCAGGTCGAGTGCCGCGTACGGGTCTGCCGCGGCCGCCTCGGCCCGGATCACCGGGCCACGGGTACGGAGAGTGATCTCCACCCGCTCGGACCGGTCGGCCTGACGCGGGTTGTGCTCCTTGGACACCTCGACGTCGAGGCTGATCACCTTGCCGTCGAACTTCTGGACCTTCTCCAGCTTCTCGGCCACGTGCTCGCGGAACCTCTTGGGCACCTCGGTCTTGCGGCCCTTGACGACGATGTCCACGCAGAACTCCGATCCCTCGTGCTGACGCCGATCCGGGTGCTACCGAATCGGGCTGAGACCCAGCCGGACCAGCCAATCCACTGCCGACCCTTCGCCCCGCCGCGAGCGGCGAAAGCGACTGGCCCTCACCTCACTTCCTCCCCACCAGGGACGGTTGAAACCCCCTGGAGCCTCATAGAACACCTCACACGGGGATTTCGCCTCCCCAGGCGGCAAAGTGGGTATGACCCGATCTTGTGGGGTTGGCGGTCGAGCTGTTGCACCCTGTCTACCCTCTTGCGAGTGAAGCATGGGTAAATACCTGGACAACACCCCCCGTACGGCGCATCCTGTGCTCACTCTCCGTGCCTGCCCTCCGCCAGGAGCAGCCGTGCCACCCATCACGTCCCCCGCCCGCCCAGAGCCCGCCCCCAGTCCGTTCGCCTACGCACTGGGCGGCCTGCTGGACCTCCTGCTGCCCGCCCGCTGCGCCGGCTGCGGCACCGGCCGCAGCCCGCTCTGCCCGACCTGCCGCCACGCCCTGACCGCCGCCCGGCCCGGCCCCACCGCCCTGCCCTGGGTGCACGCCGCCGCCCGGTACGCCGATCCGGTACGCCAGTTGCTGATCGCCCACAAGGAGCGCGGCGCGCTGCGCCTGGCCGACCCGCTGGGTGAAGCGCTCGCCCAGGCCGTGCGCTCCGCGCTCGGGCCGCGCGCCGGTCAGGCGCCGCTGCTGCTCGTCCCGATGCCCTCCACCCGCGCCGCCGTCCGCGCCCGGGGCCACGACCCGACGCTGCGGCTGGCCGGCGCCGCCGCCCGGGCGCTGCGCCGGGCCGGGCTGGACGCCCGGGCCGCGCCGCTGCTGCGGCACGTCCGCCCGGTCGCGGACCAGAGCGGCCTGTCCGCCCCGGAGCGCCGGCGCAATCTGCACGGCGCGCTCACCGTCCTGCCGCGCGCCCACCGGCGGCTGACGGGCCGCCAACCCGTGCTGGTGGACGACCTGGTGACGACCGGGGCCAGCCTCGCCGAGGCCGCCCGGGCGCTGGCCGCCGCCGGACTGCCGCCGCGGGCGGCCGCGACCGTGGCGGCCGCCGTCCCGCACCGGCCGGACCGTGCGACCCCGGCCTGCGGAGGCCGGGGCGGTCGGCTCAGCCCGGGTAGATGAAGGCGCTCGCCCGGTACTGCGGCGGCAGGACGAGCTCGCGCCACTGGTTGTTGACCAGGCGGTAGATCTTGCCGTCCGCCCCCTGCAGGGCCAGCACCGGAGGCACCTGGCCCGCGGTGTCGTCACGGGACTCGGAGGCCTGCACCGAGACCATCCCCTCGCCGCCCAGCAGCGAGCCCTCGGTGCTCCGCGAGCCGTCCGTGCTGATGTAGTGCAGCTGCGGCAGCCGGTCCTTCTCCTTGCCCAGCACCAGCAGTTGATCGGCCTCCGCCCAGGACACCGAGGTGACGTCGGTGAGCTGCGGCGCGGCGTTGCGCAGCCCGGTGATCCGCGCCGTGGGCGCGTCCTGGGTGCCGCCGTGCTGCACCAGGCCGACCATCAGGCTCCGGTCGCCCTTGCGGTCCTTGACGACCAGGGCGATCCGGACCCCGTCCGAGGCCGTCTTGAGGCTCTGCACCGTGCCCCCGTCGAGCCCCTCGACCGGCACGGTGACGGGCTTGCGCCCGCGCACCATCACCACCCGCGGGTTCTGCGGGTCGCGGTCCACCACCCAGAGGTCGCCGCGGCCGTCCCAGCTGGGCGAGGCCAGCCCGTCCTCGGCCTTGTCCGCGGCCCGGGCCGTCGTGCTGAGCACGGCCTCGGGGAGCACCGACTCGCTGTCGGCCAGCCCCACCGAGTACAGCTGGTGGCCGTCCGGGCTGATCGCCGCGGCGCGCTGGCCGTTGCGGCTCACCGCGATCGTCCCGACCGCCCGCTTGCCGTTGGCCGGGGCCTTGCCGAGCACGCCTGCGACCGCTGAGCCCTCGCCCTGCTCACGGGCCTGCAACAGCACCCCGTTGTCGGCGCGCTGGTAGTACTGCTGGTCGGCCGCCGGACCGGCCAGGGCGCCGGGGGCACTGGCCGGCAGGTCGTTGCGCGCCACCACGCAGCTGCTGCCGCGCGGGCCCTTCAGCTCCAGCCGGTCCATCTGGCCCTTGCCCTGGTCGGCGAGGGTGTAGAGGAGCTGGTTGGCCATCTGCTTGCACTGCATCCCGCCGCCGAGGTCGGGCCCGGCGGCCACCACGTGGGCGGTCCGGCCGTCGTCCACCGTGACCGGCTGCACGGTGACCCCGGCCGGGAACGCCGTCCGGACCACCGGCGAGAGCCACTCCGACGGACCGGATACCAGGGCCCTGGCGGCGGCGGTCAGCGGGTCTATTCGGCGCCGCAGGTAGATCGGGTCGGCGATCAGCACCTCCTGCGCCGTGGGCGCGGAGGGGTCGGCGGCCGCATAGAAGAAACGGTCCACCTGGCGGTAGCTGTTGCGGAAGTTGGTCTCGTTGATGATCAGACCGTCGGGCAGCCGGTCGATCCGCCACTCCCCGGACTTCTCCCGGACGAAGTTGAAGGTGAAGCTGACATCCTTCTGCCCCTCCCGGAAGCGGTAGGAGTGCTTCTCGTCCACCTGGGCGACGACCGCCCCGGACACCGGGATGGACACCGAGGTGTCGGCGTCCGTGAGGGCCTGGTCGGTGTGCGTCGGGTTGGCCGCCAGCACCATGATCCCCGCCTCCGGGTTCCACCGGCCGGCGGCCTCCTCGGTCAGGTACTGCCGCGCCGTCGGGTAGCCGTCGTCCGCGGTCGAGGCGTCCAGGAAGCCGGTCAGCAGGTCACTCGGCTTGGCCCCCTTGGCGGGCGCCATCGGAAAGACCCTGACCTGGAGGTTCTTGTCCGCCGCGCCCTGCGACAGCTCGACCTTGGCGATGCCGCCGGAGTCCGGCATCGCGGCGCAGCCACCCACCAGCGCGGCCCCCAGCACCGCGCCGGCCACCGCGGCCAGCCGCGGCTCAGTCCTGCTGCTGGTCCTTCGCACGCTGCGTCCCCTCCGTGTCCGTCCCACCCGTGCCGTTCGCGGCGCTCACCGCGACCGGCTCCTGCGGCTCCGCCGTCCGCTGCGCCACCGAGGGCCGGCCGGGCGTCGGATCGACCACGACCTGGGCACCGGTGGCACCGTACCCGGCCCCCGCGGCGCGGACGTCCGAGGGGTCCGAGCGCGGTCCCTCGGGCACCCGGCGGCCCAGAGCCGGGCCGATGCTCAGCACCCCGCCCAGCCCGCTGCCGAAGCCGTTGCCGCCGCCCTCCGGGGCCTCCGGCACGGCCGGGTCCTCGGTCGCGGTCAGTGCGGTGGCACCCGCCGGGTGGATCGCCCGCCGGTACGGCACCCCGGCCGAGCCGAGGCCCCGGTTGTTGCGGGAGTCCTCCGGCTCCAGCCGGAACGGCGCCCGGTTGATCTCGCCGCCGCGGGTGCGCGGCAGGGTGAGCCGGAAGTGCGAGCCCCCACCGGGCTCGCCCCAGGCCTGCAGCCAGCCGGCGTGCAGATGCGCGTCCTCGACCGCGATGGACAGGCCGAGGCCGGTACCGCCGGTGGTCCGCACCCGGGACGGGTCGGCCCGCCAGAAGCGGTGGAACACCCGGGAGGCCTCGCCCGGCTTGAGCCCGATGCCGTAGTCGCGCACACCGACGGCGACCGCGCCGTCGGCCGAGCCCAGCCGGACCACGACGTCGCGGCCCTCGCCGTGCTCCAGCGCGTTGACCACCAGGTTGCGCAGGATGCGCTCGATCCGCCGGGAGTCGACCTCCGCCAGCACCGGCTCGCCGTCGCCGCGGATCACCACGGCGCTGCCCTTGGCCTGGGCCAGCGGGTCCGCGGCCTCCACCACCCGGGTGACGATCTCGCGCAGGTCCACCGGCTCGGCGTCCAGGATCGCGGCGCCGGCGTCGAAGCGGCTGATCTCCAGCAGGTCGGCGAGCAGCGACTCGAAGCGGTCCAGCTGCCCCTGGAGCAGCTCCGCCGAGCGGGCCGCCATCGGGTCCAGGTCCTCGCGGCTGTCGTAGATCAGGTCGGCGGCCATCCGCACCGTGGTCAGCGGGGTGCGCAGCTCGTGCGAGACGTCCGAGACGAAGCGCCGCTGGACCCGCGAGAGCTCCTCCAGCTGGCGGATCTGCGCCTGCAGGGCGTTGGCCATCCGGTTGAAGGACTCGCCGAGCCGGGCGATGTCGTCCGTCCCGGTGACCTTCATCCGCTCTTCCAGGTGCCCGGCGGCCAGCCGCTCGGAGATCCCGGCGGCCATCCGCACCGGGGTGACCACCTGGCGCACCACCAACCAGGCGATGCCGACCAGCAGGATCACCACGAACAGGCCCGCGGTGGCCAGGGTGCCGGTCACCAGGTCGAGGGTCTTGGTCTCCTGGCCGAAGGGGAAGACGTAGTACAGCTGGTAGCTGGTGCTGCTCGGCCCGGTGAACTGCTGGCCGAGGACGAGCCCCGGCTCCGAGTCGGAGCCGCCGCCGCGGTGGATCCGGGTCGGCTGCTCGAACATCACGCCGGGCTCCGAGGCCACCGCCGTCCGCAGCGACTCCGGAATGCTGCTCGGCAGGACGTCCCCGGAGTAGCGCGGGCCCAGCCCGGGGTTCTGCTGCGCCACCACCTGGCTGCTGCCGGGCAGGATCGCGATCACCGAGTAGACGCTCTGCCCGCTGGCCGCGAGGTCGCCGACCTGCTTCAGCAGCCAGGTGCCGATCTCGTCGGTGGTCGGGTCGCTGGTGGCCCCGACCTTGAAGCGCAGGTCCTTCGCCTCGTCGATCTTCTTCTGCTCGCTCTTGAAGCCGCCGTCGGCCTGGCTGCGGGCCGAGGTCTTCTTGGTGTCCAGCAGTCCGGTGCGCACCTGGGCCACCACGACCACGCCGAGCACCAGCACGACCGCGACGGAGAGCAACAGGGTGGCGGCGACCACCCGCAGCTGGATGGAGCGCCGGTAGAGCGCCGTCACCCGGTGGAACGGTCGTCGCAGCTGACGGGTCAGGAGCGCGAGCAGGGCCGCCGGACCGCGCCGACGGCGGCGGCCCTGGGTGGTCGAGCTCAGCACGTCCCCGCGCACGGCGGGGCCCCCGTCGGTCGAGGAACCCAACGGGGTCTCGTCAGCCTTGTACACCACGTCAGCTGGGCCCGGCCTTGTAGCCGACGCCACGAACGGTCACCACGATCTCGGGGCGCTCCGGGTCCTTCTCGATCTTGGAGCGCAGACGCTGGACGTGGACGTTGACCAGCCGGGTGTCCGCCGCGTGGCGGTAGCCCCAGACCTGCTCCAGCAGCACCTCGCGGGTGAACACCTGCCAGGGCTTGCGGGCCAGCGCGACCAGCAGGTCGAACTCCAGCGGGGTCAGCGGGATGCCCCGCCCGTCCCGCTTCACCGAGTGGCCGGCCACGTCGATCACCAGGTCGCCGATGGTCAGCTGCTCGGGCGTCGGCTCCTCGGCCCGGCGCAGCCGCGCCCGCACCCGGGCCACCAGCTCCTTCGGCTTGAACGGCTTGGTGACGTAGTCGTCGGCGCCCGATTCCAGGCCGACCACCACGTCCACGGTGTCCGTCTTCGCGGTCAGCATGACGATCGGGATGCCCGACTCGGCCCGGATCTGCCGGCAGACGTCGATGCCGTCCCGTCCGGGCAGCATCAGGTCCAGCAGGACCAGGTCGGGCTTGGTCTCCCGGAACGCGGCTAGCGCCTTGTCCCCATCCGCGACGAAAAACGGCTCAAAACCCTCACCACGCAGCACGATACCGAGCATCTCGGCCAGTGCGGAGTCGTCATCAACGACGAGGACGCGTCCCTTCATGAGTCCATACTCTCATTACCGGATTGTGACCTGCCGCACAGCAGTCCCATTGCGCCAGAACGGCCAAGTGGCAGCCCGGTCGATTACCGGCCATATCGGGCGAATTTCCTGCGCCGAACCGCTCCGGAACGATCCGCGAACCCGCACCGGCCACCACCGCGGAGCCCGCCCGCGGTTCAGGAGCCGGATACCCCTGAGACCCGTCCGAGCACCATGGCACGATGGGCGCTGCGCGCGGGTGAAGATCCACCCGGCCCCGCGAACCCTGACGCCCCTCCGAGGAGCAGTGATGACCGACACTCCGGGCTGGGCCTCGCCCAGCTCGTCCGAGCCGCCCCGCGAGGACGCCCGGCCGCCGGCCGACGCGCCCGCCGCCGTGCCCGGTCCGTCGGCACCACCACAGGGCGCACCCGCCACCCCGCCCGCCTGGGGCTCCGGCTACGGCGGCCCGCCGCCCGGCGGCCCGCAGTACGGCCAGTACGGCTGGGGCGCGCCGCCGAGCCCCAAGCCCGGCATCATCCCGCTGCGCCCGCTCGGCCTCGGCGAGCTGCTGGACGGCGCCGCCTCCACCATCCGCAAGCACTGGCGGACGACGCTCGGCCTCTCGCTCGGCGTCGCCGTGCTCCAGCAGGCCGCGGCCACCGCGACCGAGCTGTCCATCGACGGCGACACCGGCAACCTCACGCCGGTCCTGACCACGCTCGCCAGCCTGCCGGTCAGCCTGCTGCTCGGCGTCGTCGCCTCCGCGCTGCTGACCATGGTCGTCAGCCGCGCCATCCTCGGCCAGTCCGCCACCATCCGCGACGCCTGGCGGGACGCCCGCCCCCGGCTGTTCCAGATGCTCGGCCTGACCCTGCTCACCGCCCTGATCGGCGGCGGCATCGTGCTGCTCGGCTTCGCCCCGATGATCGGCTACGTGATCGCCGGCGCGGACGAGCCCGCCATCGCCGCCCTGCTGTTCGTGGTCGGCCTGCTCAGCCTGCCGGTCGCCGTCTGGATCTGGATCCAGCTCAGCCTGGCGGCCCCCGCCCTGATGCTGGAGAAGCAGGGCGTGCTGACCGCGCTCTCCCGCTCCCGCCGGCTCGTCCGCGGCTCCTGGTGGCGCCTGTTCGGCATCAACCTGCTCAGCCAGGTGCTGGCCGGCATCGTCGCCGGGATGATCTCGGTGCCGTTCACGATCATCGGTGTGGTCCTGGGCTTCGACGACCTCGCCGGCCAGGCCGACTCCGGCGGCGTGGTCAGCCTCCCGCCGGCCCTGCTGATCACCACGGCCATCGCCGGCGTCATCTCCGCCACCCTGACCATCCCGTTCACCGCCAGCATCGGCGTCCTCCTCTACGTCGACCAGCGGATCCGCCGCGAGGCCCTGGACATCGAGCTGGCCCGCGCCGCCGGGCTGCCCGAGTACGGCGGCACCGGCTGGAGCGACCCGGCCGGCCCGCCCGCCGCGAGGCTCTGACCCGGATGCCGAACTGGGGGGACCTGACCCGGGCGGCCGGCGGCGCACCGGTCACCATTCCGCGCGATCCGGCACGCGACGCCGCCCGGGACGAACTGCTCAAGGCCGACTACCACCGCCACGACCCGAGCCTCCAGGAGCGGGTCCTCGACTGGATCGGCGACCGGCTCGGCGACGCCCTCGACACCGTCGCGGGCAACGGCACCAGCGGAACCACCGGCCTGATCCTCTTCCTGGTGATCGCCGCCCTGATCGGCGGCGCCCTGTGGTGGCGCCTCGGCGCACCCCGGCGGGCCGCCCGAACCGTCCAGCCCGTCTTCGGCACCGCCGGCCCGCGCAGCGCCGCCCAGTACCGGGCCGAGGCCGAACGGCACGCCGCCGCCGGCCAGTGGCCCCAGGCCGTCCGGGAGCAGATGCGCGCCCTGGTCCGGGCCCTGGAGGAGCGCACCCTGCTCGACACGCGCCCCGGCCGCACCGCCGACGAGGCCGCCGCCGAGGCCGGCCGCGCCCTGCCCGAGCACGCCGCCGCCCTCGCCGCCGCCGCCCGGACCTTCGACGACATCGCCTACGGCGAGCGCACCGCCGACCAGGCCGCCTACCGGCTGCTGCACGACCTCGACCGGGCCCTGGAGCGCACCCGCCCGGCCCTCACCCCGGTGCCGGTCCCGGCCCAGGCCCAGGGAGGAGCGGCATGACCACCACCGTCCCCGCCCCCGACGCGCCCCCCGCGCCGACCGCGCCCGCCGCCACCCCCACCAGCCTCGCGCCGACCGGCCGAAGCCTCTGGTACCGCGGACGCTGGTACCTGTTCACCACCGCGATGCTGCTGCTCGCCGGAGCCGTCCTGGCCGGCCTCAACCAGGAGCAGCGCTACCCGCCGCTCGACCCGCGCTCCTACGACCCCACCGGCACCCGCGCCGTGATCGCGCTGCTCCAGCGCGAAGGCGTCAAGGCCGACATCACCGCCGACCTCACCACCGGCGCGGCCGGCGGCGACACCCTCGTGGTGCCGGAGCCCGACCTGCTCTCCCCCGACCGGCTGCGCGCCCTGGCCGCCGCCCGGCACGGCCGCCTGGTCCTCATCGCCCCCGGCCCGGCCGCCCTCAGCGCGCTGGTCCCCGGCGTCCGCCCCTCCGACGAGGGCGGCGGCGTCCCCTACGCCTCCATCCGCAGCACCCCCGCCGACTGCTCCCTGCCCGCCGCCGTGCGGGCCGGCAGCGCCCACCTCGGCGGCCTGCTCTACACCGCCGGCACCCGCGGCGAGGGCTGCTACCCCCGCGGCCACGGCTACCCGCTGGTCAGCGTCCCGAACAGCCGCGGCGGGGACGTCATCGTGCTCGGCAGCGGCGCCTTCCTCACCAACGAGCTGCTCGCCAAGGACGGCAACGCCGCCCTCGCGCTCGCCCTGCTCGGCTCCCAGCCCGACCTGACCTGGCAGCTGCCCGACTACACCGCCCCGATCGCGGTCGAACAGCGCAAGCAGCTCACCGACTACATCCCCGAGGGCTGGCGCTGGGCCGGCTACCAGCTCGGCATCGCCGCCCTGCTCGCCGCCGCCTGGCGCGCCCGCCGGCTCGGCCCCGTCGTCAGCGAGAACCTGCCCGTGGTGGTCCGCGCCGCCGAGACCACCGAAGGCCGCGCCCGCCTCTACCGCCGCGCCAGGGCCCGCGGCCGCGCCGCCGACGCCCTGCGCCGCGCCGCGGCCCACCGCCTCGCCCCGGCCCTGGGCGTCCCGCTCAGCGCCGGCGCACCCGACCCCACCGCGCTCTGCGCGGCCGTCGCCGACCGCCTCCCCGAGCGCCCCGCCGCGGGCGTGGCGGCCCTCCTGTACGGCCCGCCCCCGACCGACGACGCCGCACTGCTGCGGCTCGCCGACGACCTCGACACCCTCGAAAGGCAGGTACGGAAGCCGTGACCGAGCAGGCCACCGCCACCCCCCTCACCACCCCCGGCACGGCGGACAGCACGCCCGGCACGGCGAGCGACCCGCGCCAGGCGCTCACCGCCCTGCGCGCCGAGATCGCCAAGGCCGTCGTCGGCCAGGACGCCGCCGTCACCGGCCTGGTCGTCGCCCTGCTCTGCGGCGGCCACGTGCTGCTGGAGGGCGTCCCCGGCGTCGCCAAGACCCTGCTGGTGCGCACCCTTTCCACCGCCCTCAGCCTGGGCACCAAGCGGAT
Organism: Kitasatospora sp. NPDC052868; assembly: GCF_044547105.1. Taxonomy (NCBI): domain Bacteria; kingdom Bacillati; phylum Actinomycetota; class Actinomycetes; order Kitasatosporales; family Streptomycetaceae; genus Kitasatospora; species Kitasatospora sp. NPDC052868. The sequence goes on from NZ_JBITZW010000015.1 coordinate 167,897, forward strand.
CCAGTTCACCCCCGACCTGATGCCCGGCGATGTCACCGGCTCCCTGGTCTACGACGCCCGGACCGCCGAGTTCTCCTTCCAGCCCGGCCCGGTCTTCACCAACCTGCTGCTCGCCGACGAGATCAACCGCACCCCGCCCAAGACCCAGGCCGCCCTGCTGGAGGCCATGGAGGAGCACCAGGTCACCGTCGACGGCGAGCCCCGCGCCCTGCCCGTCCCGTTCCTGGTCGCCGCCACCCAGAACCCCGTCGAGTACGAGGGCACCTACCCGCTGCCCGAGGCCCAGCTGGACCGCTTCCTGCTGAAGCTGATCCTGCCGCTGCCCGACCGCGACCAGGAGTTCCAGGTCCTCGCCAGGCACGCCGCGGGCTTCGACCCCCGCGACCTCGGCGCCGCCGGCGTCCGCCCGGTCGCCGGCCCCGCGGACATCGCCGCCGCCCGCGCGCAGATCGCCAAGCTCACCGTCTCCCCCGAGGTGCTCGCCTACATCGTCGACCTCTGCCGGGCCACCCGGCAGTCCCCGTCTCTCTCCATCGGCGTCTCCCCCCGCGGCGCGACCGCCCTGCTCGCCGCCTCCCGCGCCTGGGCCTGGCTGGCCGGCCGCGACTACGTCACCCCCGACGACGTCAAGGCCCTCGCCCTGCCGACCCTGCGCCACCGCGTCGCGCTGCGCGCCGAGGCCGAGATGGAGGGCGTCACCGCCGACTCCGTCATCCAGGCCGTCCTCGCCCAGACGCCCGCCCCCCGCTGACCGCCTCCCCCCGCACGCCTCCGAAGGAGCGCACCGCATGGCCCTCACCGGGCGAACCGCCCTGCTCGCCGCACTCGGCGCGCTCGTCGTGGGCCTGCTCCTGCCCTCCGCGGCGGGCATCGCCGCCGTCACCGGCACGGTCCTGCTCGCCGCCCTGGTCGACCTGCTGCTCGCCGCCCCGGTCCGCAGCCTGCGGATCACCCGGGGCGGCGACACCACCGTCCGGCTCGGCGAGCCCGCCGCCGTCGAACTGAGCGTCACCAACCCCTCCGGCCGCCCGCTGCGCGCCCGCGTCCGCGACTCCTGGGCCCCCTCCGCGTGGCGGCCCGGCACCGGCCCCGCCGCCTCACGGCACTCCCTGCGGATCCCCGGCGGCGAGCGGCGCCGCGTCACCACCCTGCTCACCCCGAGCCGGCGCGGCGACCACCACGCCCACAAGGTGACGGTCCGCTCGCTCGGCCCGCTCGGCCTGGCCGGCCGTCAGGGCTCCCACCTGGTCCCGTGGACGGTCCGCGCGCTGCCGCCGTTCACCAGCCGCAAGCACCTGCCCTCCCGGCTCGCCCGGCTGCGCGAACTCGACGGCCGCACCTCCGTCCTGACCCGCGGCCAGGGCACCGAGTTCGACTCCCTGCGCGAGTACCTGCCCGGCGACGACGTCCGCTCCATCGACTGGCGGGCCAGCGCCCGCCGCCACACCGTCGCCATCCGCACCTGGCGCCCCGAGCGGGACCGGCACATCCTGATCGTCCTCGACACCGGCCGCACGTCCGCCGGCCGGGTCGGCGACGCGCCCCGGCTGGACGCCGCACTCGACGCCGCCCTGCTGCTCACCGCGCTCGCCACCAAGGCCGGCGACCGGGTCGACCTGCTCGCCCACGACCTGCGCAAGCGCGTCTCGGTCGCGGGCCGCTCCCCCAACGAGATCCTGCCGGCCTTCACCGGCGCGATGGCCGTCCTGGAGCCCGCCCTCTACGAGACCGACATGCGCGCGCTGGTCTCCACCGCGCTCCGGATGGCACCGCACCGCTCGCTGATCGTCCTGCTCACCGGCCTGGACGCGGCGCCCGTGGAGGACGGTCTGCTCCCGTTGGTGCCGATGCTCACCAAGCGCCACGAGGTCGTCCTCGCCTCGGTCGCCGACCCGCACCTGGACGAACTGGCCGCCGGCCGCGGCACCGTCGAGGCCGTGTACGGGGCGGCCGCAGCCGAGCAGACCCGCGCCGACCGCCGTCTCACCGCCGACCGCCTCGGCCGCCACGGGGTGACCGTCCTCGACGCCCCGCCCTCCTCGGTCGCCCCGGCCCTCGCCGACGCGTACCTCGCCCTCAAGGCCGCCGGCCGGCTCTGAAGCCGACCTGGTTCCTCCGAACCGGCCTCAGCGGAGCCGGGAGGAGGAGAGGATCGACGCCAGGTGCGCCACCACCATCACCCAGGTGATCGCCGCGATCGCGGCGACCACTGCTCGGGTGGGAGTGGTGCCGCCGACCACGGCGTCGGCCACGGCCGCCGCCAGCAGGACCAGCGAGGCCTCGATGCCGTTGGTCACCCGGTGGATCCTGAGCGCGGAGGCGAGCCTGCGCACGGTGGCCACCCCCTGCGAGCGCGGCCGGGCCGCCTCGTCCTCGGCGACGCCCAGCCCGTGCCGGGCCCGCGCCACGTCCACCAGGTCGGTCGAGGCCTTCAGCAGCACGATCCCCAGCGCCGCCGCCAGGCCCACCGACACCCACGCCTCCGCCCCTGACCTGGCCGCCCGGAAGCCGGCCCCCGTCAGGAGCGCCGCGTCCGCCAGATAGGCACCGAGCCGGTCGACGTAGATACCGGCCGCGCTGTACTGCTTCTTCCAGCGGGCGACCTCGCCGTCCACGCAGTCGAAGAGCAGGAACAGCTGGAACAGCACGGCGGCCAGCACGGCCCCCGGCAGCCCGGGTATCAGCAGCGCCACCCCGGCGGCCACACCGCAGGCGACCATGGCCCAGGTGAGCGTGTTCGGGGCGACCCCGGTACGCACCAGCTGTCTGGTCACCCGCAGCGAGATGCGCCGCATGTACAGCCGGCCCGCCCAGTGCTCCCCGTTGCGGCTCTGCAGCTTCGCCTGCGGCTGGCAGACCGCACGCAGCTCCGCCAGGTCCGGAGCGGCACCCATGACCATTCCGTCCCCTCCGGCCCTCAGTAGCGGGGCTTGACCCAGACGTGGACGCCGGCCGAGGCCCCGTCCTCGCTCTCGTCGTCCGCCTGCGCGTCACGGGCCTGCCACTCGGCGATCCCCGCCGACAGCGCGACCGCCGAGGACTTGTCCCCGTGGAATCCCTCCCGCGCCGCCTGGTAGGCGAACCAGCGCTCGACGTGCGCCAGCCAGGCCGCCTCGTCCGGCGCGAAGTGCATGACGAAACGCGGGTGCGCCCGAAGCCAGTTGATGACCGTCGGGGACTTGTGCGTGAAGTAGTTGTCGCAGATCAGGTGGACCTCGCCGCCCTCCGGCAGCTCCTGGTCCAGCTTCGCCAGGTACTGGCGGAAGGCCACTCCGCGCCGCCGGCGGTGCAGGGTGCCGGCCACCTTCTCGGTGGTCGAGTCGAGGCTCTCCAGCAGGGCCGTGACGGCCGCCGGCAGCGGCTCCTCGCGCAGGGTCTCCAGAGCGGCCCGCAGCTTCGGCCGCAGGACGGTCTCCGCGTCGACGTGCAACGCCAGCACCCGCTCCGGCGGAGCCAGGTACAGACCGGCCACCTCGTGGGAGGTCTCCATGGTGAAGGGGTCCGTCGCCAGGCTGAAGGGCTCGGTACGCGGCTTGATTTCTTCGGGGTTGGCCTTCGGGCCAGGACGACGTGCCATACCGCGATCGTATCCTGCGTAAACGCAAAGAACCCCCACCCGAAATCGGGTGGGGGTTCTTTGGAATGATTGTTCGGCGGCGTCCTACTCTCCCACAGGGTCCCCCCTGCAGTACCATCGGCGCTGTGAGGCTTAGCTTCCGGGTTCGGAATGTAA
>NZ_JBITZW010000016.1:0-74491 GCF_044547105.1 Kitasatospora sp. NPDC052868
ACATTCCGAACCCGGAAGCTAAGCCTCACAGCGCCGATGGTACTGCAGGGGGGACCCTGTGGGAGAGTAGGACGCCGCCGAACAATCATTCCAAAAAGACCCCCATCCATTCGGATGGGGGTCTTTTTGCGTTAACGTCTCTGCCAGCACATCTGAGCTCGGTGGAGGCACGATCCCGTTGCAGAACCTGACCCTGACCTGGCACTCCGCCGGGGGCGCCGCGGTCGCTCTCTACGGCGGCTCGTACGCGGCCGCGCGGGCCAGACGGACGCCGCTGTCGACGATGCTGCGGGAGGCCGGCACGCTGTTGGCGCTGTTCGCGCTCTGGCAGCTGGTCGGACACCTCTCCGTGATGAGCACCGACCACGCCCTGGACCGGGCGGCGTGGATCCACCGGACGGAGCTGTCGCTGGGGCTGCCGGACGAGGCGTCCTGGCAGGCCGCCGTCACCCCCTGCCCGGCCCTGGTGAAGCTGGCGAACTACTACTACGCCTCCATGCACTTCGCGGTGATGATCGGGGTGCTGGTCTGGGTGTTCGTCCGGCACCGCGCGCGGTACGCGTGGGTGCGCAACACCGTGGTGATCACGACGGCGATCTGTCTGCTGGTCCAGTTCATCCCGGTGGCGCCGCCCCGGATGCTGCCCGGGAGCGGCTTCGTGGACGTCGCCAAGGAGTACGGGCAGTCGGTGTACGGGGGCGCGGTCGGCGGGGTGGTGGTGGCCGACCAGCTGTCGGCGATGCCCTCGGTGCACGTGGCCTGGTGCGTGCTGGCGGCGGTTGCGGTGATCAAGGTGTCGCCGAGCCCGCTGCGGTGGGTGATGGTGCTCCACCCGGTGCTGACCGTGGTGGTCGTCGTGGTCACGGCGAACCACTTCTGGGCGGACGGCCTGGTGGCGCTGGCGATCCTGCTGTTCGCGTACGCGGCCCAGGCGGCCGCGGGTCGGTGGCGGGCCCGGCGGCCGGCGGCCGCGCCGGAGGACAGGCCGGCCGAGGAGCGGACCGCCGTACACCCCTGAGGCGCCGGGACGGGGAGTGGCAACGACAGGACGCCGGTGGGCCGGACCCCGTACGAGGGGGTCCGGCCCACCGGCGGTTGCCGGAGCGGCAGCGTACGCAGAAGCGGTGCCTACCGGATCAGCGGTGCCTGCCAGGTCACTTGACCGGCAGTGCGGCCCGGCCCCACCCGCTGTTGGTCAGCGCGGCGGTGGCCCAGTACCAGGCGGCGAGCCCGGAGGCGGCCGCGACCCAGCCGGCGAACTTGGCCAGGCCACCGGTGGTGGTGAAGGTGGCGATCGCGGAGAGCGCCAGGGAGACCGTCAGCAGGCCGTAGACGAGGCGGCTGAACAGACCGGACTGCCAGGCGGCCGCGGTGAGGGTGAGGGCCAGCAGGGCCCACAGCAGGAGGAACAGCCCCGCCGCGTTCTTTCCGGCCCCGCCGGCCACGGACCAGGTGGCCCAGAACGCGCCGAGGCTGGTGAAGGCCGTCCCGGTGAAGCCCTCGCCGGCGCGGAGCTGCCAGAGACCGGCGATGAACAGGGTGAGGCCGCCGAGAAGGTGGGCGAGAGAGGCTGCGTCGCCGGCCGTGGTGCCACTGAAGATGCCGGTGGAGAGCAGGCCGTAGGCGAGGAGAGTCAGGCCGAGGGCGAGGTAGCCGAGGTTACCCGCGTCGGCTCCGGAACGGGCGTTCTGTGCCCCGGAAGCTTCGTTGCTCACCGGAGGCTCCTTTCACTCTGGGCGCGCGCAGGGCGCTGTCAACGCAAGTGGGTGTTCGATGAGGTGGATGCGCGCGACCGCGCCGAGGGCGCACGGCTGGAGCGTGCGACGGCTGCGGTCAGAATGATGGGCCAGCGCGAAAGCCGCTGGTCGTGTCCCCTCCGGGGGATTCCCCGGTGAGATCGGTGTACCCGGCCCGGCTGGCTTGTACCCTTGTGAATCGTACAATTTGCGGCGCCGTCAGCTGTCGAACGCTCACTGTCGAATGCTCACGGTCGGCCGGTCGGCGGACAGCCGCGGTCAGCCCACGCGCTGGGTGGGCACCCGGAGGGTGAGGATCGCCATGTCGTCGGACGGCGGCTCCGGGGCGAAGCGCTCGACGGCCCGCTGGACCCGCAGGGCCACCGCTCCCGCGGTCAGGCCGGTGCAGCCGGTGAGCACCTCGGCCAGGCCGTCGTCGCCCAGCATCCGCAGGCCCTCCCGGCGTTCGGTGACGCCGTCGGTGACGCAGAGCAGGACCTCGCCGGGTGCGAGCACCAAGTGATCTGCGGTCAGGTCGAGTTCGTCCATCACTCCGAGCAGCGGCTGCGGTGTGGCGGCCCGGTCGACCTGGCCGTCGGTGCGCAGCCGAAGCGGCAGCGGGTGGCCGGCGCAGACCATCGAGAGCTCGGTGCTGCCGTCCGGCCGGGGCGTCATCTCGCCGTACAGCAGGGTCAGGAAGCGGCTGCGCGAACCCTCGTCCAGGATGGCCGCGTTGAGCCGGCTGAGGACCTGCGGGGCGTCCAGGCCCTCGCGGGCGAGCAGGCGCAGCGAGTGTCGGGCGAGGCCGGTGACGGAGGCGGCCTCGGGGCCGGTGCCGCAGACGTCGCCGATGGCGAAGCCGTAGGTGCCCTCGCGGATGGTGAACAGGTCGTAGAAGTCCCCGCCGACCTCGTTGCCCTCGCCGGCGGCCTGGTAGTAGACGTCCACCTCGACGCCCGGGATCTCGGGCAGCTCCGGCGGCAGCAGGCTGCGCTGCAGGGCCTGGCTGGTGGCGGTGCGCTCGGAGTAGAGGCGCGAGTTGTCGAGGGCCAGCGCCGCCCGGCGGGAGAGGTCCTCGGCGAGCTCCAGGATCTCCTGGCGGAATCTGACGCCGGCCGGGGTGCCGAGTGCGAGCAGGCCGATGACCCGGTTGCGGGCGACGAGCGGCAGGACGACCGTCTCGCCGAGCAGGCCGGAGAGTTCGGGGCTCTCGGTGAGTCCGGCGGCGCGGGCGGTGTCGACCGGAGCGGTCCAGAACCGGGCGCCGTGGTTGGGGCCGGAGTCCGGGGCGGAGGTCTTGTCGAGCAGGGCGCGCAGCGGGTCGATGCGGTCCTCGTCCTCGTGCAGGACGAAGGCCAGCGAGGCGGCCGCGCCGTGGTCGCCGTTGGTGTAGACGGCGCACCAGGAGGCCAGGGTGGGGACGGCCATCTGGGCCATCAGGGCGAGGGTCTGTTCGTGTTCGAGGGTGCCGGCCAGCAGGTCGGAGGCCTCCACGAGGAAGGAGAGCGAACCGCGGCGCAGTCGTTCGAGCTCGGTCAGCCGGGCGCTCTCGACGGCGAGGGCGACCCGGTCGGCGGCGAACTGGACGCGCAGCGCGTCCTCGTTGTCGTAGCGGCCGGGTGCGGCGGCGGCGATGCCGAGCGAGCCGATCAGGCGGCCCTCGACCTTGAGCGGGACGGTGAGCAGCGAGCGCATGCCGCTGCCGGTGAGGACCGGCAGGCCGGTGGGGCGGGTGGCGAGGTCCTCGTGGACGGAGGGCAGCCGGGCGGAGTCGTAGCGGTTGCCGCTGTCGACCGGGAAGCGGGTGTGCCGGCGGTGGCCGGAGGTGAGTCCGGTCGCGGCCCGTACCTCGAACTCGGTCTCGTCGTCGGTGGTGAGCAGCACGTAGGCGGCGTCGGCGTCGAGCAGGTCGCGGGCGCGCTCGACGGTGCGCTGGAGCAGGGCGTCGAGGTCGTCGCTGAGGGCCGGTCCGGAGAGCAGGTCGAGCCGGGTGCCGGTCGGGTCGGGGGCGTCGGCGGGCAGGCCGCGGGCGGGGGAGCGCAGGACCGCGCGGTCGGGCTCGCGGACCAGCAGGCAGAGCGTGGACGGGATGCCCTCGGTGTCGCGGATGCGGACCTGGACGCCGTACACGTCGATGGTCTGGCCGTCGGCGCGGCGCAGGCCGAAGCTGCCCTCCCAGCGGGCCAGTCGGAGGGTCTCGGCGAGGCCGAGGCCGATGCCGGGGGACTGCGGCCAGGCGGCGAGGTCGGCCCACGGCAGGCCGAGCACGGTGCCGGCGGGGTGCTGGAAGAGCGCCTCGGCGTCCGGGTTCCAGGCGAGGACCCGTCCGTCGTCGTCGAGTTGGACCACCGCGACGTGTACCGGGCCCGCGGTGCTGGGCAGTTCGCTGCCCGGGGTGGCGGGTACCGCGTACCGGGTGCCGATCACGTGGGCGGGCAGGGCGAGGCGGAACCAGACGGTCTTGCGGCCGGCGGAGTACTCGACGCCCCAGCGCTCGGCGAGGGCGGAGCACATCAACAGGCCGCGGCCGCCCTCGCCGTCGGGGTCGGCGTAGCGGTCGGAGGCGGTGACGGGGACGTCGGCGAAGGAGGGGAGGCCGCGCTCGGGGTGGTGGTCGGTGACCTCGATCCGGACGGTCTCCTCCTCCCGCAGACAGCAGACCTCGGCGGCCGTGCCGGCGTGCACCACGGCGTTGGTGACGAGTTCGCTGACCAGGACGACGGCGTCGTCGACGACCTCGGGCAGGCCCCAGCCCAGCAGGGCGTCCCGGACGAAGCCGCGGGCGGCGCCTGCGGAGCGGCCGACGGGTTCGAAGGTGGCGGCTGCGCGCGCGGTGACCACGTTGCCACTTCTCCTCTGCTCTGGCCCTGGCTGTCCCCGGTGCGGCGCCGACTCCCGGCGCGCCGGCCGGGCGGGCGGCGCGCTGGGGCGGGTCGTGGCCCGGTGCAGCGCTCCACCCTACTTTCCGGTTGGTTCCCCGTGGGGGCGGGGCGGCGAAACAGGCACCTGAGGGTGATTCTGCCCACCTGTTTCGGCCGGGGCGGTACCAACCGAGCGCAACCGGCCGTATACCCGGCGCCGGTGCTGCCAGACTGGGGGGTCCACGAGGGCCGGTCGGGCAGTACGGTCGTTGCGGGTGCCGGTGCGCCGAGAGGGCCGCCGGTGCGCAGTTGCGCCGGGCCGGTGGCCGGGCCGGGGCCCGATGGGGCGCGGGGCCGTCACCGGACAGTTCACGATGTGGGAGGGTCCCGTTGAGTTCGGCCACCAAGGACGCAACCGGTACGACGCCGCCGGCTCCGCGCGGCGGGCGGCCCGGGGCCGCGCCGCGGAGCGCGGCCGGTCGGCGAGTGAACCACAACCGGGGCGCCGAGCCGGCCGAGCTGCGCAAGTTGCTGGCCGCGCTGACCGCGATGCGGGACGGCAACTTCCGGCGCCGGCTGACGGTGCCGGGGGACGGTCCGCTCGCGGAGATCGCGGCGGTCTTCAACGAGGTCGCCGAGCGGAACCAGCACCTCACGGGCGAACTGGCCCGGGTCCGCCGGGCGGTGGGCCGCGAGGGCCGGCTGAACGAGCGGCTGGAGACCGGCGCGGGCGAGGGCGCCTGGATGGCCGCGGTCGACAACTGCAACGCGCTGATCGACGACCTGGCCCGGCCGATGGCCGAGGTGGGCCGGGTGCTGGCCTCGATCGCCGAGGGCGACCTGGACCAGAAGATGGAGCTCCGCTCGCTGCACAGCAACGGGGTGAGCCACCCGCTGCGCGGCGAGTACCTGAAGATCGGGCGGACCGTCAACGGGCTGGTGGACCAGCTGTCGGAGTTCACCGACGAGGTGACCCGGGTGGCGATCGAGGTCGGCACCGAGGGCAAGCTCGGCGGCCAGGCCAAGGTGCGCAGCGTCTCGGGCAGCTGGAAGGACCTGGCGGACTCGGTCAACACCATGGCGGGCCGGCTGACCGCGCAGGTGCGCAACATCGCCCAGGTGACCACCGCGGTCGCCAAGGGCGACCTCTCGCGCAAGGTCACGGTCGAGGTGGCCGGCGAGATGCTGGAGCTGAAGAACACCGTCAACACGATGGTGGACCAGCTCAACGGCTTTGCCGCGCAGGTCACCCGGGTGGCCCGGGACGTCGGGACGGAGGGCCGGCTCGGCGGTCAGGCGCAGGTGCCGGGCGTCGCCGGGGTCTGGCGGGACCTGACCGACTCGGTGAACTTCATGGCCGACAACCTGACGGGCCAGGTGCGCAACATCGCCCAGGTGACCACCGCGGTGGCGCGCGGGGACCTGTCGCAGAAGATCGAGGTGGACGCGCGGGGCGAGATCCTGGAACTGAAGAACACCATCAACACGATGGTGGACCAGCTCTCCGGCTTCGCCGAGCAGGTGACCAGGGTGGCCCGCCAGGTGGGCACCGAGGGGCGGCTGGGGGGCCAGGCGCAGGTGCCGGGCGCGGCCGGGGTCTGGCGGGACCTGACCGACAACGTCAACTTCATGGCGAACAACCTCACCGATCAGGTGCGCAACATCGCCCAGGTGACCACCGCGGTCGCCAAGGGCGACCTGTCGCAGAAGATCCAGGTGGACGCGCGGGGCGAGATCCTGGAGCTGAAGAACACCATCAACACGATGGTGGACCAGCTGGGGGCCTTCGCGGACGAGGTGACCCGGGTCGCCCGGGACGTCGGCACCGAGGGCATCCTCGGCGGGCAGGCGAGCGTGCCGGGGGTGTCCGGCACCTGGAAGGACCTGACCAACAGCGTCAACCTGATGGCCAACAACCTGACCAGCCAGGTCCGCAACATCGCCGAGGTGACCACCGCGGTGGCCCGCGGCGACGTCTCGAAGAAGATCACCGTCGACGCCCGCGGTGAGATCCTGGAGCTGGTCACCACCGTCAACACGATGGTCGACCAGCTGTCGGCGTTCGCCGACGAGGTGACCCGGGTGGCGCGCGAGGTGGGCACCGAGGGGATCCTGGGCGGCCAGGCCCGGGTGCGCGGGGTGTCGGGCATCTGGAAGGACCTGACCGACAACGTCAACTTCATGGCCTCCAACCTGACCAGCCAGGTGCGGAACATCGCCGAGGTCGCCACCGCGGTGGCCCGCGGCGACCTCTCCAAGAAGATCGACATCGAGGCGCAGGGCGAGGTCGCGGCGCTGGCCGGCACCCTGAACACCATGGTCGACCAGCTCTCCGCGTTCGCGGTGCAGGTCACCAGGGTGGCGCGCGAGGTGGGCACCGACGGCATCCTGGGCGGTCAGGCCGGGGTGCCGGGCGTGGCCGGGATCTGGAAGGACCTGACCGACAACGTCAACCTGATGGCCAACAACCTGACCGGCCAGGTCCGCAACATCGCCCTGGTGATCACGGCGGTCGCCCGCGGGGACCTCTCGCAGAAGATCGACGTGGACGCGCGCGGCGAGATCCTGGAGCTCAAGACCAGCATCAACACCATGGTCGACCAGCTCTCGGCGTTCGCCGACGAGGTGACCCGGGTGGCCCGCGAGGTGGGCACCGACGGCCGCCTCGGCGGCCAGGCCCGCGTCCCCGGGGTGGACGGCACCTGGCAGGACCTCACCGAGTCGGTGAACGAACTGGCCAACAACCTGACCCGGCAGGTGCGCGCGATCGCCCAGGTCGCCACCGCCGTGACCAGGGGCGACCTCTCGCTGCGGATCGACGTGGACGCGTCCGGGGAGCTCGACGAGCTCAAGGACAACATCAACCAGATGATCGCCAACCTGCGCGAGACCACCCGCACCAACCAGGAGCAGGACTGGCTGAAGACCAACCTGGCCCGGATCTCCGGCCTGCTGCAGGGCCGCCGGGACCTGGAGGCGGTCGCCTCGCTGATCATGACCGAGCTGACCCCGGTGGTCTCCGCCCAGCACGGCGCCTTCTTCCTGGCCCAGCCGGCCGGCCGCACCGCCGAGCTGATCACCGAGGACGACGACGAGAACGACACCGTGCTGCGGCTGATCGGCAGTTACGGCTACCAGCGCCGGGCGATGCCGACGACCTTCCGGCCCGGTGAGTCGCTGATCGGTCAGGCCGCGGTGGAGAAGCGCTCGATCATCCTGAAGGAGGCGCCGCCCGGGTACCTCAAGATCGCCTCGGGTCTGGGCGAGGCCTCGCCGGCCCACATCGTCGTCCTGCCGGTGCTGTTCGAGGGCCGACTGCTGGGCGTGATCGAGCTGGCCACCTTCAGCTCCTTCACCACCGTCGCGCTGGACTTCCTCAACCAGATCGCCGACCTGATCGGCGTCACCGTCAACACCATCAGCGTCAACACCAAGACCGAGGGCCTGCTGCTGGAGTCCCAGCGGCTCACCGCGGAACTCTCCATGCGGTCCGCCGAGTTGGAGGCCCGCCAGGAGGAGCTGGAGCGCACCAACGAGGAGTTGCAGGAGAAGGCCGAGCAACTCGCGCAGCAGAACCGCGACATCGAGATCAAGAACAGTGAGATCGAGGAGGCCCGGCAGGTCCTGGAGGAGCGCGCCGAACAGCTCGCCCTCGCCTCCCGCTACAAGAGCGAGTTCCTCGCCAACATGTCGCACGAGCTGCGCACCCCGCTCAACTCGCTGCTGATCCTGGCCAAGCTGCTCTCCGACAACAACGAGGGCAACCTCTCGCCCAAGCAGGTCGAGTTCGCCGACACCATCCACGGCGCCGGCTCCGACCTGCTCCAGCTGATCAACGACATCCTCGACCTGTCCAAGGTCGAGGCCGGCAAGATGGACGTCCGCCCGGCGCGGATCGCCCTGGTCCAGCTGGTCGACTACGTCGAGGCGACCTTCCAGCCGGTCGCGGTGGACAAGAACCTGGACTTCGCCGTCCGGGTCTCGCCCGCCCTGCCGGTCACCCTGCACACCGACGAACAGCGGCTCCAGCAGGTGCTGCGCAACCTGATCTCCAACGCGGTCAAGTTCACCGACGCCGGGGCCGTCGACTTCTCGATCAGCCCGGCCGGGCCGGACGTCCCGCAGCACGTGCGCGAGCGGCTGCTGGAGTCCGGGGCGATCAAGGACCCGGACGACGCGCTGATCGCCTTCTCGGTCTCCGACACCGGCATCGGCATCCCCGGCAACAAGCTGCGGGAGATCTTCGAGGCGTTCAAGCAGGCCGACGGGACCACCAGCCGCAAGTACGGCGGCACCGGTCTCGGCCTGTCGATCAGCCGGGAGATCGCCCGGCTGCTGGGCGGTGAGATCCACGCCGAGAGCGAGCTCGGCAAGGGCTCGACCTTCACCCTGTACCTGCCGCTGCGCACCGAGGCCGCCGAGCCCCCCGGCGCCGGGCAGCCGGTACCGGTCGCCCCCGCGGTGCGCGCCGCGGTCGGGGTCACCCCGGCCGGCACTCCCGTCCCGGTCGGCGAGAACCCCGCCGACCACTGGGCCCAGGAGGTCCGCGAACTCGCCGAGGAGCGCCGCCGGGGCGCCGTCGAGCGCCGCCGCGCGGCCGCGCTGGAGGGTCCGGGCCTCACGTCGGTGCCCGCCACGGCGGTCCGCCCGGCCGGACGGGTGGCCGCCCGCTTCGACGGCGAGCAGGTGCTGATCGTGGACGACGACGTCCGCAACGTCTTCGCCCTCACCAGCGTGCTGGAGCAGCACGGCCTGACCGTCCTGTACGCCGAGAACGGCCGCGAGGGCATCGAGATGCTGGAGCAGCACGAGAACGTCGCGCTGGTCCTGATGGACATCATGATGCCGGAGATGGACGGCTACGCGACCACCGAGGCGATCCGGCGGATGCCCCAGTTCGCCGGGCTGCCGATCATCGCGCTGACCGCCAAGGCGATGAAGGGCGACCGCGAGAAGTCCCTGGAGGCCGGCGCCACCGACCACATCACCAAGCCGGTGGAGACCGACCACCTGCTCGCGGTGATGCGCCAGCGCCTGCACCGCGACTGACGGCAGGCCCGGCCCGCCGGGGGCGCGAAGCGCGAGGTCCGCTCCGTGCTTCGCGCCAGCCGGGGGGCCGGTTTGCTGGCGGGGAGGGGCGGGAACCGGGTAGGGTCACCGATCGTTGCGAACAGTGACCGGATGGCAACACGCTGCTGAGCGTGCGCCGGTGCACTGGATGCGCGCCGCTCCGGATCATCTCGCGACGGAGCGATGTGCCGGGCGAGGGGGTGCGGCTAGCATGACCGGGGTAGTGGTGGGCAGTACGCGGGTGCCTTCCCCAGGCAGTCAGACGTCAGGAGGGCGGGTCGTAATGCAAAAGGCGAAGATCCTCCTGGTCGACGACCGGCCGGAGAACCTGCTGGCGCTTGAGGCGATCCTCTCCGCGCTGGACCAGACGCTGGTCCGCGCCGCGTCCGGCGAGGAGGCGCTCAAGGCGCTGCTCACCGACGACTTCGCGGTGATCCTGCTGGACGTCCAGATGCCCGGGATGGACGGCTTCGAGACCGCCGCGCACATCAAGCGGCGCGAACGCACCCGGGACATCCCGATCATCTTCCTGACCGCGATCAACCACGGACCGCACCATACGTTCCGGGGTTACGCGGCCGGCGCGGTCGACTACATCTCCAAACCCTTCGACCCCTGGGTGCTGCGGGCCAAGGTCTCGGTCTTCGTCGACCTCTACGTGAAGAACTGCCAGCTCAAGGAGCAGGCCGCGCTGCTGCGGCTGCAGCTGGAGGCCGGCGAGAACCGGCCGGCCATCGGCGGCGCGCTGCTCGGCGAGCTGTCGGCCCGGCTGGCGTCCGTGGAGGAGCAGGCCGAGGCACTCGGCAAGCAGCTGGACGGCGCCGAGCACGGCGGGGCGGCCGCGACCGCGGCGCACCTGGAGCGCAGGCTCGCGGAGCTGCGGCGCGCCCTGGAGGCGCTCCGTCCGGGGACGGACTGAAAGCCGGTCCGTTTCCGCCGTCCGGATGAAAACGGATCAGCATGACGGTGTGTCTGCGACACGGCCGGGCCCCCCGGCTCGGCCGCATGTGCACGGGTGGTCGGCGCCGGTAGGCTGCTGAGCCATGGCCACACGTACGCCCGGAAGCGCGGCACGCAACTCGAGTCCGGGACCGTCCAAGAAGGCCGTGGCGAAGGCTCCGGCCAAGCCGCCCGCGAAGAAGGCGGCCGCCAAGAAGGCCGCCCCGGCGAAGAAGGCGGCGGCCAAGCCGGCCCCGGCTCCGGCCGCGCCGCCCCCGCCGAAGCCGATACTCTTCCGTGCCGTGCGCGCCGTCTGGCTCGGTCTGGCGCACGGCGTCGGCGCCGTGTTCCGGGGCTTCGGCGACGGCGCCAAGAACCTGGACCCGGCCCACCGCAAGGACGGCGTCGGCCTGCTGCTGTTCGCGCTCGCGCTGGTCACCGCCGCCGGGACGTGGTTCAGCCCGCAGGGCTGGCTGGGCGAGGCGGCCACCAACGTGGTGTCCGGGCTGTTCGGCCGACTGGACGTGCTGGTGCCGTTCCTGCTCGCGGCGGTGGCGATCCGGCTGATCCGCCACCCGGAGCTGCCGGAGGCCAACGGGCGGATCATGATCGGCCTGAGCGCGCTGCTGGTCGGCGTCCTCGGCCTGGTCCACATCGGCTGCGGCGCCCCCATGATGGGCAGCGGCGCGACCCGGATAAGGTCGGCCGGCGGCATCCTCGGCTGGGCCGCCTCCACCCCGATGATGGCCGCCGCCGGGCCCGCGCTCGCGGTGCCGCTGCTGCTGTTGCTGGCCTTCTTCGGGCTGCTGGTGGTCACCGCCACCCCGCTGAACCGGATCCCCGAGCGGCTGCGCGCGGTCGGCGTCCGGCTCGGCGTGGTGGAGCCCCGCCCGCAGGACGAATCGGCCGACGGGCGTGCGCCGGAGTGGGAGCCGTCCACCGAGCCGCCCGAGGACGCCGACCCCTCGGCGCTGCCCTTCACGGTGGACGCCGACGGCGACGGCCCGCCGGACGAGATCGCCGCCCGCCGCCGGCGCCGCCGGCGCAAGCAGCCGGACGAGCAGGAGCTCGCCTCCGCCGTCCCCGACATGTTCGTGAAGGACCCCGAGGACCCGTACGCCACCCGCAACCTCGCCGCCGGAGCGGCCGCCGACCTGGACGGCGCGCTGGTCTACGGCGTGCCCGCCTCCTCGGCGGTGGCGGACATGATGCACCAGGTGCAGGACCGCACCGCCCCGCCGGAGGAGCCGGCCGTCCCGGCCGCCCGCGCCGGCGGCCAGAGCGCGCCCGAGGAGCACGCACCGGCGCCGGTGCGGATGGAGCAGCTCCAGCTCTCCGGCGACATCACCTACGCGCTGCCCTCCCTGGACCTGCTGGAGCGCGGCGGCCCCGGCAAGACCCGCAGCAAGCTCAACGACGACGTGGTCGCCCAGCTCACCGGCGTCTTCGCCGAGTTCAAGGTGGACGCCCGGGTCACCGGCTTCACCCGGGGCCCGACGGTCACCCGCTACGAGGTCGAGCTCGGCCCCGCCGTCAAGGTCGAGCGGATCACCGCGCTCGCCAAGAACATCGCCTACGCGGTGGCCAGCGCGGACGTGCGGATCATCAGCCCGATCCCCGGCAAGTCGGCGGTCGGCATCGAGATCCCCAACCTCGACCGGGAGATGGTCAACCTCGGCGACCTGCTGCGCTCGCGCGCGGCCGCCGACGACTCGCACCCGATGCTGGTCGGCATGGGCAAGGACGTCGAGGGCCACACCGTGATGGCCAACCTCGCCAAGATGCCGCACATCCTGGTGGCCGGCGCGACCGGCGCGGGCAAGTCCTCCTGCATCAACTGCCTGATCACCTCGGTGCTGGCGCGGGCCACCCCGGACGAGGTCCGGATGGTGCTGGTCGACCCCAAGCGGGTCGAGCTGACGGCCTACGAGGGCATCCCGCACCTGATCACGCCGATCATCACCAACCCGAAGAAGGCCGCCGAGGCCCTCCAGTGGGTGGTGCGCGAGATGGACCTGCGCTACGACGACCTCGCCGCGTTCGGGTTCCGGCACGTGGACGACTTCAACGCGGCGGTGAAGGCCGGCAAGGTCACCCCGCCGCTCGGCAGCGAGCGCGAGCTGACGCCGTACCCGTACCTGCTGGTGATCGTCGACGAGCTGGCCGACCTGATGATGGTCGCCCCGCGCGACGTCGAGGACTCGGTGGTCCGGATCACCCAGCTCGCCCGTGCGGCCGGCATCCACCTGGTGCTGGCGACCCAGCGGCCCTCGGTGGACGTGGTCACCGGTCTGATCAAGGCCAACGTGCCGTCCCGGCTGGCGTTCGCGACCTCGGCGATGGCCGACTCCCGGGTCATCCTGGACCAGCCCGGCGCGGAGAAGCTGATCGGCAAGGGTGACGCGCTCTTCCTCCCGATGGGCGCCAGCAAGCCGATCCGGATGCAGGGCGCGTTCGTCACCGAGGCGGAGATCGCCGCCGTGGTCCAGCACTGCAAGGACCAGCTGGCGGCCGCCTACCGGGACGACGTGACGGTCGGCGGCGGGCCGAAGAAGGAGATCGACGAGGAGATCGGCGACGACCTCGACCTGTTGATCCAGGCGGCCGAGCTGGTGGTCTCCACCCAGTTCGGCTCCACATCGATGCTCCAGCGCAAGCTGAGGGTCGGCTTCGCCAAGGCGGGCCGGCTGATGGACCTGATGGAGTCGCGTGGGATCGTCGGTCCCAGCGAGGGCTCCAAGGCCCGCGACGTGCTCGTCACACCGGACGAGCTCGACGGCATCATCGTGGGCATCCGGGGATGAGACGGGTGCGCACCGAAGGTGGCCCCCGATCCGGTTCACCCGTTCGGAGGAGGGTAGGCGCGGTGTACGGAACCGAACGGGCGTTACGCCGCGTCACAGGCCGCAAAGCGGCCTGATCGCACGGCCTCCACCCGCGTTGATGCCAGGTCAGCGCGGGATCGGGCCCCGGCCCGGACGGCTCCGCGCATTCGGTCCTATTCCGCTTGAGAAACGATCCGCCCGCGCCCCTAGACTGTTCTCCAGCAGGTGGCCATCCGCTCGAAAGGCGTGCCCCGTGACCATCGGCAAGTCCCCCGACCGCGAGAACGCCCCGACGTCCGCCCACCCGGCCGGCGCGGAGCACGCGGCCGATGCCCCGAGCATCGGCCGGGTGCTGTCCGTCGCCCGGATCGACGCCGGGCTCACGGTGGATCAGGTGAGTAGCAGCACCCGCGTCCGGGTGCCGATCGTGCACGGCATCGAGGAGGACGACTTCAGCCGCTGCGGCGGCGATTTCTACGCCCGTGGCCATATCCGTGCGATCGCCCGTGCGGTCGGCGTGGACGGCGAGGAGCTCGTCGCCCGCTACGACGCCGCGCACGGCGGCGCCCCGGCCCAGCGGCGCCCCGCCCAGCTGCTGGACACCGGGCCGATCAAGGTCACCGACCGCCGTCGGCCGAACTGGACGGCCGCCATGGTCGCCGCGATCGTCGCCGTGGTCGCCCTGATCGGCTTCAACCTGGTCAGCGGCAAGACGGGCGGCTCCACCACCGGCTCCGCCAGTGCGCCGCTGCCCAGCGGCTCCGGCACCGGCTCGGTGGCCCCGGCGCCCTCGCCCAGCGTGCAGCCGCCCGCCCCGGCGCCCAGCGTCGCGGCGATCGCCGCCGCCCCGGCCGACAAGGTCACCGTGAAGCTGGTCGCGGAGAAGGACACCAGCTGGGTGTCCGCCCTGGACGGCGCCGGCAAGTCGCTGTTCCAGAACAACATCGAGGAGGGTCAGGACCAGACCTTCACCGACCCCAAGCAGATCAAGCTGGTGATCGGCAACGCCGGGGCCGTGCACGTGTACGTCAACGGCAAGGACCTCGGTCCGGCGGGCAAGAACGGCCAGGTGGTGCACGTCACGTACACCCCCGGCGACCCGCAGGCTGGCTGACCACGACGGGGTCGAGGCCCGGCGAAGGCCGGGCAAAGCGAGGCGCGCGGCCTCCGGGGCGAACGGCACCGGGGGCCGCGCGTTAATCTTGGCCCTATGCCTGAACGCCGTACTGTCGCCCTTGTCACGCTCGGATGCGCCCGCAACGAGGTGGACTCCGAGGAACTCGCCGGGCGACTGGAGGCCGACGGCTGGTCCCTGGTCGACGATGCCGCCGAAGCCGATGTCGCCGTCGTCAACACCTGCGGCTTTGTCGAGGCCGCCAAGAAGGACTCCGTCGACGCCCTGCTGGAGGCCAACGACCTCAAGGGGCACGGCCGCACCCAGGCCGTCGTCGCGGTCGGCTGCATGGCCGAGCGCTACGGCAAGGAGCTGGCCGAGGCGCTGCCCGAGGCCGACGGCGTGCTCGGCTTCGACGACTACGCCGACATCTCCGACCGCCTGCAGACCATCCTTTCCGGCGGCCACCACGCCTCGCACATCCCGCGCGACCGCCGCAAGCTGCTGCCGCTGAGCCCGGTCGAGCGCCAGGCCGCCGCCGCCGAGATCGCGCTGCCCGGCCACGGCGCCCCCGAGGACCTCCCGGCGGGCCTCGCGCCCGCCTCCGGCCCGCGCACCCTGCGCAAGCGGCTGGACGACAGCCCGGTCGCCTCGGTGAAGCTCGCCTCCGGCTGCGACCGGCGCTGCTCCTTCTGCGCCATCCCGGCCTTCCGCGGCTCCTTCGTCTCCCGCCGCCCCTCCGACGTCCTGCACGAGGCCCAGTGGCTGGCCGGCGAGGGCGTCCGCGAGGTCGTCCTGGTCAGCGAGAACAACACCTCGTACGGCAAGGACCTCGGCGACATCCGGCTGCTGGAGACGCTGCTCGGCGAGATCTCCTCGATCGAGGGCGTCGAGCGGGTCCGGGTCTCCTACCTGCAGCCCGCCGAGATGCGGCCCGGCCTGATCGACGCGATGACCGGGACCACCGACGTGGTGCCGTACTTCGACCTGTCCTTCCAGCACTCCGCGCCCGCCGTGCTGCGCCGGATGCGCCGCTTCGGCTCCACCGACCAGTTCCTGGAGCTGCTCGGGACGATCCGCGGCAAGGCCCCGCAGGCCGGCGCCCGGTCCAACTTCATCGTCGGCTTCCCCGGTGAGACCGAGGAGGACTTCGCCGAGCTGGAGCGCTTCGTCACCAACGCCGGCCTGGACGCGATCGGCGTCTTCGGCTACTCCGACGAGGACGGCACCGAGGCCGCGACCTACGACGGCAAGCTGCCCGAGGACGTGGTGGCGGACCGGCTGAACCGGCTGACCCGGCTGGCCGAGGAGATGACCGCCCAGCGGGCCGAGGAGCGGATCGGTACCGAGGTCGAGGTGCTGATCGAGTCCGTGGAGGGCGACCTGGTCGAGGGCCGCGCCGCCCACCAGGCCCCCGAGACGGACGGCCTCACCGTGCTCACCGGCGTCGAGACCCCCGAGATCGGCCAGTTCTACCGGGCCCGGGTGGTCGCCAGCGAGGGCGTCGACCTGGTCGCCGAGGCGCTGGAGCAGGTCCGGGTGCCCAGGCTCGCGGGAGCCCAGGCCGTAGGAGCCGGGGAATGACCAAGGGGCCAGGCGCCCCGACCGCGGCCCACCCGGGCAGACCGGAGGCCGCGGTGCCTCCGGCGCCGGGCATCTGGAACATCGCGAACATGCTCACGATGCTCCGGCTGCTGCTGGTGCCGGTCTTCGTCGCGCTGCTCTTCGCCGACGGCGGCCACGACCCGAAGTGGCGTGCGGTGGCCTGGGCCTCCTTCGCCGTCGCGATGATCACCGACCTCTTCGACGGCGAGCTGGCCCGTCGCAAGGGCCTGGTCACGGACTTCGGCAAGATCGCCGATCCGATCGCCGACAAGGCGATCATGGGCTCTGCGCTGATCGGCCTGTCCATCCTGGGCGACCTGCCGTGGTGGGTCACGGTGGTGATCCTGGCGCGCGAGCTCGGCATCACCCTGATGCGGTTCTGGGTGATCCGGTACGGCGTGATCCCGGCCAGCCGGGGCGGCAAGCTGAAGACGCTCACCCAGGGCATCGCGGTGGGCATGTACGTGCTGGAGCTGACCGGCTGGCTGGCCACCGCCCGGGCCGTGCTGATGGCGCTGGCGGTGCTGCTGACCGTGGGCACCGCGCTGGACTACGTCGGACAGGCGCTGCGACTGCGCCGCGAGGGGCAGGCGGCGGCGCGCGCCGACCGGTGAAGGGGGATCCCGGGGTGGACGGGACGGATGGCGTGTTCGGGGTGGACGGCGTGTTCGGGGCGGACGAGGGCTTCGGGGCGGACCGGGCGGGCGCGGGGGCGCAGACCGGCGCGGGGACCGGCTCGGGGGGCGCCGACTACGAGCTGGCCGCGCGGGCGCACGCCGTACTGCGCGGCGAGGGCAGCACCCTGGCGGTCGCCGAGTCGCTCACCGGCGGCCTGCTGGCGGCCGTCCTGGTGGACGTCCCCGGGGCGTCCCGGACCTTCCGGGGCTCGGTCACCGCGTACGCGACCGAGCTGAAGGCCTCGGTGCTCGGCGTCGACGAGGGCCTGCTGGCCGTCCACGGGCCGGTGCACCCGGTGGTGGCGCGGCAGATGGCCGAGGGGGTGCGCCGGCTCCTGGGCGCCACGTACGGGCTCGCGACGACCGGGGTGGCCGGGCCGGAGCCGCAGGACGGGCAGCCGGTGGGCACCGTACACCTTGCCGTCGCCGGTCCGGGGGGAAGTCTGGTCAGTTCGCCACGGCTGTCGGGGGAGCGTGCCACAATCCGTCACAGGGCGGTGACCGCCGCTCTGGAGCTGCTCGTCGGGCGGCTTCCGTCCGGTGCGGACCCGCACTGACCTGCCGTCCACCCGCCGCCGGCCCGGCACGTCACCGTTGCGGCAGGACGTCGGGAGGGACCGCCTGCCCAGGATCTCCACCGAACCGAGACCTGCCGAGCTGGCGCACGGGTATGGCACAGCTGGAGGATCGTGTTACATCGGAGGGCCTGGTTGGGCAGAAACCAGGTGGCGAAGGAATGGCGCAGCGGTGGCCGGGTGCCACGCGGAGGGCACGACGAGGGGCTCGACGGCCCGGGCGCGGCACCGAAAATGGGGAGGGGACAGCCTTGCAGCCCAGAGTGAACACGACCATGGTCCCCGCACGCGAAGCGGGCAAGGCGGTACGGTGGGGACGTGACATCTCGATCCGCAGTCCGAGGAGGGAGGCACCGATGATCCTGCTTCGTCGCCTACTGGGCGATGTACTGCGTCGGCAGCGCCAGCGCCAGGGCCGCACACTCCGCGAGGTGTCGGCAGCCGCCAGGGTTTCGCTCGGTTACCTCTCCGAGGTCGAGCGGGGGCAGAAGGAGGCCTCCTCGGAGCTGCTCTCCGCCATCTGCGACGCACTCGACGTCCGGATGTCCGAGGTCATGCGCGAGGTCAGCGACGAACTGTCGCTCGCCGAACTTGCGGCGATGGCCACCCTCTCCGAAGGTGAACTGCTGAGGCCGGTACTCGAACCGGTACCGCTGCCCGCCCCCGGCACCGACCGGGCGAACCTCTCGCCCAAGGCCGCCGCGATGGACGTGGTCGCCGCCTGACTCCGGCCTCGACTTGCGGGCGCCTGGTGCCCGGGGCGAGCGAAGGAGGCGGTCGTGCGGAGAGCTGCGGTGGCGTACACCGAGGCCCGAATACGCCTGGGACGCCTGGTGTCCCGACGACGGACGCCTCCCCGGTGGGTCCGATGGGTCCTGCTGTTCCTGACCGGTGCGCTCGGCTGGTGGCTGCTGGTCGCCCGGGGGCCGCTGCCGGACGGTGCCGCGCTGGGGCTGCTCGCGGCCGGCGGCTGGGGGCTCGGTCTGATCCCCGTCCACGCGGACTGGAGAGCGACCGGACCACAGAGCCGAACGGGTGAGGGCATGGCCCGGGTGGAGGCGGAGCCTCCGATCGGGTGACAGCGCCAGACGGGCAGAGCCTTCGACGGCAGAGCCCTCGACCGACAGAACCGAAGACGTGAAGGAAGGCCGCGGGGCCGGTGCGACCGCCCCGCGGCCTTCGCCGTGCCTCAGGGCCGCAGCCGCAGCCCGCGCGGGGTGGCGTGGAAGCCGGCCTCCTCCAGGGCGGCGCCGAGGTCGGAGCCGAGGGCGGGCTCGCCGTTGGCCCGCTCGATGGTGACGCTGCCGAGCGCACCCTGGCGGACCGCCGAGGCGAGGGCCGAGGCGGCCAGCACCCGGGCGCCGTCCTCCTGCGGCCAGGCCAGCAGGGACTTGCCGCCGCGCTCCACGTAGAGGGCCAGCTCGCCGTCGACCAGGACCACCAGGGCGCCGGCCTTGCGCCCCGGCCGGTGGGCCCGGGCCTCCGTGGCACCGGGGGCGGCGGGCGGATCGGGCCAGGGCAGCGCGGCCCCGTAGGCGTTCGCCGGGTCGGCGGCGGCGAGCACCAGCAACTGGGGCGGCTCGGCCGCCGGGCCGGCCGGCCATTCGGTGGCCCTGGTCCGCTCCAGCCGCCCGCTGACCGAGCGCAGCCGGTCCGCGGCGCCCTCCATGGCGAACTGGGCGCCGCCGAGGCCCTCCACGAAGTAGCCCCGGCGGGCCCGGCCGCGCTCCTCCATGGCGGCCAGCACCCGGTAGACGCCGGCGAAGCCGCCGGGCACCCGCTCGGCGGCCACCGCGCCCCGGGTCAGCAGGCCGTGCCGGTCCAGCAGGCTCTGGGCCTGGGCGGTGGCCCGGACGGTCGGCTCGGCGGTGAAGGCGGGCAGCAGCGACCAGCGGCCGGCCACCGTCGGCGGGCCGCTGCGCAGGGCGCCGCCGGTGCGGCCGAAGGGGCGGCCGGCGCCGCCGTAGCGGCCGCGCGGGGTGGCCCGGGGCGCGCGGTGGGCGGTGGCGCCCGCCGTCCGGCCGGAGCCGAGCAGGGCGCGCAGCGGGGCGAGGGTGTCGTTGCTGACGTACCCGGCCCAGACCAGGTCCCACAGGGCGTCGACGACCTCCGGCTCGGAGGTCTCGGTGAGGCCTTCGGCGTGCAGCCGGTCGACCAGCTGGCGGAAGAACAGGCCGTAGCCGCCCTCCAGGGCCGCCATCAGGGCGGTGTGCACGGGGGTGACGGCGGGCGGGACGGGCTCGGGGCGCAGCAGGTGGGCGTTCTCGGCGAGGTGCAGACTGATCCAGCCGTCCTTGCCGGGCAGGGCCCCGGCGCCGGACCAGCCGAGCTCGCCGGCCGCCATCAGTTCGTCCAGCAGGCCGGGCGTGTAGTCGGCGAGGCGGGCGGGCAGGACGAGCTTCTCCAGGGCGGAGGCGGGCAGGGCGGTGCCCTGGAGCTGTTCGACCACCCGGAGCAGGCCGTCGGGGCCGCGCAGCCGGTGGCCGGCCAGGTGCTGCCACTGCGGGAGGAAGGCGGCCAGGGCGCGCGGGGGGACGGCCTCGACCTCCTGGCGCAGGGCGGCCAGCGAGCGGCGGCGCAGTCGGCGCAGCACCTCGGCGTCGCACCACTCGACGGTGGCGGTGTGGCCCTCGACCGGTCGGAACTCGCCCTGGACGAGGCGGCCGGCGGCGGTGAGCCGGTGCAGGGTGCCGGTGACGACGGCGGCGCCGAGGCCGAAGCGCCCGGCCGCCTCGGTGGCGGTGAACGGGCCGTGGGTGCGGGCGTGCCGGGCTAGCAAGTCCCCCAGCGGGTCCTTGACCGGTTCGGTGAAGGCCTCGGGGACGCCGACCGGCAGGGGGGTGCCGAGGGCGTCGCGCAGGCGTCCGGCGTCCTCGATGGCGGCCCAGCGCTGTTCGCCGCCGATCCGGACCTGGATGACCCGGCGGGCGGCCTCCAACTCCAGGGCCCAGAGCGGTTCGGCGCCGCGGGCGGTGAGCTCGGCCTCGGCGAGCGGGCCGAGCAGGCGCAGCGCGTCGGCGACGCCCTCGGCGTCCTTGATCCGGCGCTCGGGGGTGAGGCGCTGGAGTTCGGCCTCCAACTCGGCGAGCACCGCGGGGTCGAGCAGCTCCCGCAGCTCGGCCTGGCCGAGGAGTTCGGAGAGCAGCCGGGAGTCGAGCGAGAGGGCGGCCGCGCGGCGCTCGGCGAGCGGGGAGTCGCCCTCGTAGAGGAACTGGGCGACGTAGCCGAAGAGCAGGGACCGGGCGAACGGGGAGGGCTCGGAGGTGGTGACCTCGACCAGGCGGACGGCGCGGGACTCCAGATCCCCCATCAGCTCGACCAGGCCGGGGACGTCGAAGACGTCCTGGAGGCACTCCCGGACCGCCTCCAGCACGATCGGGAAGGAGCCGTACTCGGAGGCGACCTCGAGGAGCTGGGCGGCGCGCTGGCGCTGCTGCCAGAGCGGGGTGCGCCGGCCCGGGCTGCGGCGCGGCAGCAGCAGGGCGCGGCCGGCGCACTCGCGGAAGCGGGAGGCGAACAGGGCGGAGCCGCCGACCTGGTCGGTGACCAGCTGTTCGATCTCGGCCGGGTCGAACAGGGCGGCGTCGGCGCCGACCGGTGCGTCGTCCGAGGCCGCCCGGCCGGTCTGCTCCGGCTGCTCCAGCGGGAAGTCGAGCAGGTCGGCGTCCGGCAGCCGGAGCACGATGCCGTCGTCGGCGTGCATGACCTGGGGATCCAGGCCGTGCTTCTCGCGCAGGCGGGCGCCGAGGGCGAGTGCCCAGGGGGCGTGCACCTGGGCGCCGAACGGGGAGTGGATGACGATCCGCCAGTCGCCCAGCTCGTCCCGGAAGCGTTCGACCACGATGGTGCGGTCGTCCGGGAGGTGGCCGCAGGCCGTCCGCTGCCGGGCGAGGTAGTCGAGCAGGTTGCCGGCGGCCCAGTCGTCCAGGCCGGCCGCCTTGAGCCGGGCGGTGGCGGCCTCGGGCGGCAGCGCGCCGAGCTCGCGGGTGAACGCGCCGAGCGCGCGGCCGAGCTCCAGCGGGCGGCCGAGGGTGTCGCCCTTCCAGAACGGGAGCCGGCCGGGGACGCCCGGGGCGGGGGTGACCAGCACCTTGTCGTGGGTGATCTCCTGGATCCGCCAGGAGGTGGTGCCGAGGGTGAAGACGTCGCCGACGCGGGACTCGTAGACCATCTCCTCGTCGAGCTCCCCGACGCGGCCGCCGCCCTTCTTCGGGTCCGCGCCGGCGATGAAGACGCCGAACAGGCCGCGATCGGGGATGGTGCCGCCGGAGGTGACGGCCAGCCGCTGGGCCCCGGGGCGGCCGGTGACGGTACCGGCGACGCGGTCCCAGACCAGGCGGGGGCGCAGTTCGGCGAAGGCGTCCGAGGGGTAGCGGCCGGCCAGCATGTCGAGCACGGCGTCGAAGGCGGACTGCGGGAGGGTGGCGAACGGCGCGGCACGGCGGACCAGGGTGAGCAGGTCGTCCACCGGCCAGCTGTCCAGCGCCGTCATGGCGACCAGCTGCTGGGCGAGCACGTCCAGCGGGTTGCGCGGGATGCGCAGCGCCTCGATCCGCCCGGACCGCATCCGCTCGGTGACCACGGCGGACTGGACGAGGTCCCCCCGGTACTTGGGGAAGACGACTCCGGTGGAGACGGCGCCGACCTGGTGGCCGGCCCGGCCGACCCGCTGCAGGCCGGAGGCGACCGAGGGCGGGGACTCGACCTGGACGACCAGCTCGACGGCGCCCATGTCGATGCCGAGCTCCAGGCTGGAGGTGGCGACCACGGCGGGCAGCCGGCCGGCCTTCAGCTCCTCTTCGACCAGGGCGCGCTGCTCCTTGGAGACCGAGCCGTGGTGGGCCCGGGCGATGACCGGCGGGGCGCCCTTGGCGACGCCGGACTCGGCCATCAGCTGGGCGGGGGAGTGCGCCTCGGGCAGCGGCTCGCCGGAGGCCCGCTCGTGGGCGATCTCGTTGAGCCGGTTGCAGAGCCGCTCGGCGAGGCGGCGGGAGTTGGCGAAGACGATGGTCGAGCGGTGGGCCTGGACGAGGTCGACGATCCGCTCCTCGACGTGCGGCCAGATGGAGCTCTGCCGGGCCGGGTCGGCGGCCTCGCCGGGGCCGGCGGGGGCGGCGGGCAGGTCGTCCAGGTCGGGGACGGGGACGACCACCGAGAGGTCGAACTCCTTGGCGGAGGGGGGCTGGACGATGGCGGCGCCGCGCTGCGGGCTGAGGAAGCGGGCCACCTCCTCGACCGGGCGGACGGTGGCGGAGAGGCCGATCCGGCGGGCGGGTGCGTCGAGCAGCTCGTCCAGGCGCTCCAGGCTGAGGGCGAGGTGGGCGCCGCGCTTGGTGCCGGCGACGGCGTGCACCTCGTCCAGGATCACCGTGTCGATGCCGCGCAGGGCCTCCCGGGAGGCGGAGGTGAGCAGCAGGAAGAGCGACTCGGGGGTGGTGATCAGGATGTCCGGCGGGTGGCCGGCGAAGCGGCGGCGGTCGGCGGCGGGGGTGTCGCCGGAGCGGATGCCGACCTCGACCTCGGGCTCGGGCAGGCCGAGCCGGACGGCGGCCTGGCGCAGCCCGGCCAGCGGGGCGCGCAGGTTGCGCTCGACGTCGACCGCGAGGGCCTTGAGCGGCGAGATGTAGAGGATCCGGCAGCGCCGCTTGGGATCGGCCGGGGGAGGGGTGCTGCTGAGCCGGTCCAGGGCGGAGAGGAACGCGGCGAGCGTCTTGCCGGAGCCGGTGGGGGCGACGACCAGGACGTCGGTCTGCCGCTGGATGGCGCGCCAGGCCTCGGCCTGGGCGGTGGTGGGCGCGCTGAACGCACCGGTGAACCAGGCCCGGGTGGCCGGGGCGAAGCCGGCGAGCGGGTCGGGCGGCTGGTCGGCCGGCTGCTGGTCTGGGGTGCGGGGCGCCATGCCCCCATGGTGCCGGGTGGCACTGACAACCGTGGGCGGGCGCGGGGGCGGGTGTGGGCGGTCCGGGGTAGGGCCGGGGGTCTGAAACGTCTGGCGTCATTAAAAAAGGCAAAGCAGACAATTCGCTCCTATGGTGATTTCAGACCCGTGATTCCCCCGTGACCCTCGGGGCCCTCCCGTGGACATCGGGACCGACGAGCGGAGACCGTGCGATGGCGCAGGTGCACCCGTCCGGCAGCGGTCCCGGGCACGTCCGGCGCGGCGCCCGGGGACCGGTCCGGGCGCTGCTCGCGATGCTGCTCACCGCGCTGGTGGTCGGCGGCGCCGTCCCGTACGTCTCCGGGCCGGGCCGGGCCTACCTCAGCTACCTGGTG
Organism: Kitasatospora sp. NPDC052868; assembly: GCF_044547105.1. NCBI lineage: Bacteria > Bacillati > Actinomycetota > Actinomycetes > Kitasatosporales > Streptomycetaceae > Kitasatospora > Kitasatospora sp. NPDC052868. The sequence continues at coordinate 23,676 of NZ_JBITZW010000016.1, forward strand.
CTGGCCGAGGCGCAGGACGCGGGCGGCGCGGCCCTGGCCGGGGAGCAGACCCGGGCGGCCGGCGGGCAGGTCGTCCAGGAGTACCCGCAGATCGGGGCGGTGCTCGCGTACGCCACCGGCGGCTTCGCCGACAAGGTCCGCGCCCGGCCCGGGGTGGCCGCGGTCGGCGCCACCCGGACCGCCCCGGTGCCCAGCCCGCCGCGCCCGCTGGACGGCGCCGGGGACTTCGGCGCGGGCGCCGACCTGGCCCGCGGCGGCAGCGCGGACCACCTGGTCGCCGCGGACGGCTCCGCGGACGGCCGGGACGACGCGACCGCCACCGTGCCGGACCCGGGTGAGGCCGACGCCTGGAACCTCGCCATGCTCGGCCCGGCCGGCCGGCCCGCGGGCGACGCGCCCGCCGGGCCGGGAGCCGTCCCCACCGCCACCCTGCTGACCAGCCCCGCCGCCGACCCGGGCGGCTCCTCCACCGAGGCGCTGCGCAAGGTGCTGGTCGCGGTGCTGGACTCCGGCGTCGACGACACCCACCCCGACCTGCGCGCCGCCGTCGACCCGAAGAGCTCGGCCTCCTGCGCCGACGGCCGCCCCGACGCCAGGACCGGCGCCTGGCGGCCGGACCTCGGCGTCAGCGAGAGCGGCCACGGCACCCACGTCGCCGGGATCGTCGGCGCCGCCCGGGACGGGCACGGCGTCAGCGGGGTCGCCCCCGGCGTGCGGATCGCCGCCGTCCGGCTGCTCGGCCCGCTCGGCCAGTACTACGCCGAGAACATCGTCTGCGGCATGCTCTGGGCCGCCGACCACGGGGCCAAGGCGATCAACAACAGCTACTTCGCCGACCCGTGGAAGTACAACTGCCCCGAGGACCGCGACCAGGCCGCGCTGACCGCCGCGGTGGCCCGGGCCGCCGACTACGCCCGGCGCCAGGGCGCCGTGGTGGTCGCCTCGGCCGGCAACGACTCCCAGGACCTCGGCGCCGCCCGCACCGACGAGCGCAGCCCCAACGACCGGGTCTCCGGTCCGGCGCAGTCCCGGTACGTCGGCACCGAGTGCGTCCGGCTGCCCGGCGAGCTCCCCGGCGTGGTCACGGTGACCGCCGTCAACCGGGACGGCCGGCCGTCCGGCTACTCCAACTACGGACGGGGGAAGGTCTCGCTGGCCGCCCCCGGCGGGGACCCGGACGGCGGCGCCCAGGGCGCGATCATCTCCGACTGGCCCGGCGGCCAGTACGCGGCGCTGGCCGGCACCTCGATGGCCGCGGCGCACGTCACCGGCGCGGTCGCGGTGGCGGCGGCGCTCCACCCGGACTGGGGGTCGGACCGGCTCGCGGCCCTGCTGGCCACCACCGCGTCGGCGGCCTGCCCGCCCGGCCCGTACGCCTGCGGGGACCGCCAGTACTACGGGGCCGGGACGCTCGCCCTGCCGCGCTGACCGGCCGTGCCGTTGCGGTCGCGCCGGGCCGACGTCCGGGCCGTCCGGGCCGACGCGGCCGGCCCGGAAAACCCGGTGACGGGCGGTGCGGGGTGGGCGACGATCGGGGTATGACCGTCTTCCTGACCACCGAGCGGCTGGTGCTGCGCCGCTTCACCGAGGCCGATGTCGACCACCTGGTGGAGCTGGACGGCGACCCCGAGGTGATGCGCCACCTCACCGGCGGGCGGGCCACCCCGCGCGAGGTGGTGGAGCGGGAGCTGCTGCCGCTCTACTTCGAGCACTACCGGCGGTTCGGCGACCTCGGCTGGTGGGCCGCCGAGGAGCGGGCGGGCGGGGCCTTCCTCGGCTGGTTCGAGTTCCGGCCGCCGGACCCGCGGGACCGGGGCGAGGTCGAGCTCGGCTACCGGCTGCGGCGCCCCGCCTGGGGGCGGGGCTACGCCACGGAGGGTGCACGGGCGCTGATCCACCGGGGCTTCACCGGACTCGGGGTGCGGCGGGTGGTGGCCTACACGATGGCCGTCAACGAGGGCTCGCGGCGGGTGATGGAGAAGGCCGGGCTCAGGTACGTCCGGACCTTTCAGGAGGAGTACCCCGAGCCGCTCCCCGGCAGCGAGCTGGGCGAGGTCGAGTACGCGCTGGAGGCCGCGGCCTGGCGGCCGGGCCAGGAGCCGTAGGGCTCCCCGGGCCCGGTCCGGGATACTGGTGGGCATGAGGCTGACGGAGTTCTGGCGACGGATGTACGCGCAGTTCGGCGAGGCTTACGCGGAGTCCTTCGCCTCCGATCATGTGATGAGCGAGTTGGGCGGGCGGACGGTGCGCCAGGCGCTGGAGGCGGGCTGGGAGGCCAAGGACGTCTGGCGCGTGGTCTGCGACACCCAGGGCGTGTCGGCGCTGCTGCGCTGAGCCGCCGCCCGCACGGGCCGGGCCCGCGGGCCCGGCCCGGTCGACGCTCCCGGGGCCCGGGCGGGTGTCCGGCCGTCGGACCGCATGGGTGAGACTGTGCGGGTGGAAAGCAGTGCAGAACCCCAGAATCCGGACAGGTCGCCGCAGGACGCCGAGGACGCCGAGGGGGCCGCGAGCCCGCCGCCCGCACCGGAGGCCGCCGCACCCGGCGCCCCCTCCGCACCCGGCGCCCCCTCCGCACCCGGCGGCGCCGTCGGGCCCGGCGGAGCGCGGGGCGCCGGAATGCCGCGCTGGCTGCCCCGCGCGATGATGCTGGCGCTGGCCATGGTCGGGCTCTTCCAGCTCGCCGACTGGGCCTTCCACCAGCTGATCGACCTCTTCGTGATGCTGCTGGTGGCCTTCTTCCTCTCGCTGGCGCTGGAGCCGGCGGTCGACCGGATGGCGGCCCGGGGCGTGCGCCGGGGCGTCGGCACCTTCCTGGTCTTCGTCGCGGTGGTGGTCGCGGTGGGCGGCTTCCTCGCCGCGCTCGGCACCCTGCTGGTCGACCAGGTCGGCAAGATCGCGGGAGACCTGCCGCACCTGCTCGACAACCTGATCCACTGGGTCAACCGGACCTTCCACCAGGACCTCTCGCTCGACGAGCTGCAGAAGAAGCTGCTCAAGGACTCGGGCGCCATCGAGACCTACGCCCAGCAGGCCGCCGACAACGTCTGGGGCGTCTCCTCCACCCTGATCGGCGGGCTCTTCCAGGCCTTCACGGTCGGCCTCTTCACCTTCTACTTCACCGCCGACGGGCCCCGGGTGCGCCGGACGGTCTGCTCGCTGCTGCCGCCCGCCAAGCAGGCCGAGGTGCTGCGGGCCTGGGAGATCGCGCTCGCCAAGACCGGCGGCTACCTCTACTCGCGGGCGCTGCTCGCGGTGGCCTCGGCGCTGGCGCACTGGGTGATGTTCGCGCTGCTGGACCTGCCGTACGCGGCCGCGCTGGCGATCTGGGTGGGCGTCATGTCGCAGTTCGTGCCGACCATCGGCACCTATCTGGCGGGTGCGCTGCCGGTGCTGGTCGCACTGACCGTGGAGCCGATGGACGCGCTCTGGGTGCTGGTGTTCGTGGTGGTCTACCAGCAGATCGAGAACTACCTGCTGCACCCGAGGATCACCGCGAAGACGGTGGACGTGCACCCGGCGGTGGCGTTCGGCTCGGTGGTCGCGGGCGCCGCGCTGCTCGGCGCGGTCGGCGCGCTGATCGCCATCCCGGTGGCGGCCACCCTGCAGGGGTTCGTCGGGACCTACGTGCGCCGGTACGAGGTGGCCACCGACCCGCGGATCGACCGGGGCGCGCAGCGGCGGGCCCGACGGGAGCTGCGCCGCGAGGCGGCGCGCCGGCTGCGGCGGATGGTCGGTGCGGGGTCCGAACCGCGTTCCGGTGCAGGCCGGGGGCCGGACGACAAGGACGGGGAGGAGTAGGTCGAACGGGCCGGGCTTGAATCGAACAGATGTTCTTTGTACTCTCCGGCCAAGAGTTCTCCACGGGCCGAGCCCGGTCGGGGCCGATTGTCAGTGGGACGCGCTAGCGTCGAGGACGATGAAGCGCACAGCACAGAACCCGAGGGTGGAAGCCATGGCAGGTACGGACCGCGAGAAGGCCCTTGAGAACGCACTCGCCCAGATCGAGCGGCAGTTCGGCAAGGGCTCGGTGATGCGCCTGGGCGAGAAGGCCAACGAGCCGATCGAGGTGATCCCCACCGGATCCACCGCCCTGGACGTCGCCCTCGGCGTCGGCGGCATCCCGCGCGGCCGGGTGGTCGAGATCTACGGCCCCGAGTCCTCGGGCAAGACCACGCTGACCCTGCACCTGGCGGCCAACGCGCAGAAGGCCGGCGGCACGGTCGCGTTCGTCGACGCGGAGCACGCGCTCGACCCCGAGTACGCCAAGAAGCTCGGCGTGGACACCGACGCCCTGCTGGTCAGCCAGCCGGACACCGGCGAGCAGGCGCTCGAGATCACCGACATGCTGATCCGCTCGGGCGCGGTCGACCTGATCATCATCGACTCCGTCGCGGCGCTCGTGCCGCGTGCGGAGATCGAGGGCGAGATGGGCGACTCGCACGTCGGTCTGCAGGCCCGCCTGATGAGCCAGGCGCTGCGCAAGATCGCCGGCGCGCTGAACCAGTCGAACACCACCGCGGTGTTCATCAACCAGCTGCGCGAGAAGATCGGCGTGATGTTCGGTTCGCCGGAGACCACGACCGGTGGCCGCGCGCTGAAGTTCTACGCCTCGGTCCGCCTGGACATCCGCCGGATCGAGACCCTGAAGGACGGCACCGAGGCGGTCGGCAACCGCACCCGGGTCAAGGTGGTCAAGAACAAGGTCGCCGCGCCGTTCAAGCAGGCCGAGTTCGACATCCTCTACGGCGTCGGCATCAGCCGTGAGGGCGGCCTGATCGACATGGGCGTCGAGCACGGCTTCATCCGCAAGTCGGGTGCCTGGTACACCTACGAGGGCGACCAGCTGGGCCAGGGCAAGGAGAACGCCCGCAACTTCCTGCGCGACAACCCGCAGCTCGCCGACGAGATCGAGCGGAAGATCAAGGGCAAGCTCGGCATCGGGCCGAAGACGGAGGAGCCGGCCGAGGGCGAGGCTCCGGCGTCCGCTCCGTCCGCCGAGGCCGGTGCCAAGCCGATCACCGCGACCGCCGCCAAGACGGCCGCGGCGAAGAAGACGGCGGCGGCCGCCAAGGCCTGATCCGTTGATGCAGCACGACAGGGGACGGGGCACCGGCCCGGCGGATCCGGACGACGGCGACGACTTCGGGCCGCCGGACTGGTTCGCGGCCGTGGCCGAGCCGGAGCCCGCGCCGGAGCCCGCGCCCGCGCGCGCTCTCCCGCGCGGGGTGGAGGCGGTGGGCGACGGGCTCGGGATGGTGTCCGCGTCCGAGCTGCCCACCGGCCGGCGCCGGCGTCGTTCGGCGTTGATGGAGGAGGCGCCCCCCGGACAGGGGGGAGAGGCGGCCGGTCACGGGGGTGCGGCCGCCTCCGCCTCCCCCGGCCGGGGGGCCACGCGCCGGGGCCGCGCCCGGACGGGGTCCGACGACCAGGACGGCGCCGCGGTCGACGCCCCGGCAGGCCGGTCGGCGGCGAGGAGTCGGCGGTCCGCGGGCCCCGGTGGGGCCGGCCCGGCGAAGGCGGCCCGGGGAGCCGGACCGGCCGGCGCGCAGGCGTCCGCCGACCCCGAGTCGCAGGCCCGGGACATCTGCCTGCGGCTGCTCACCGGCGCGGCCAAGAGCCGTAAGCAGCTGGCCGACGCCCTGCGCAAGCGGGAGATCCCGGACGAGGCCGCCGAGCAGGTCCTCAACCGGCTGGAGGAGGTCGGGCTGATCGACGACGCGGCCTTCGCCCAGGCGTGGGTCGAATCCCGGCACGCCGTCCGAGGCCTGTCCCGGCGCGCGCTCGCCCAGGAGCTGCGGACCAAGGGGGTGGCCGCCGAGCTGGTCGAGCTGGCCGTCGCGCAGCTCGACCAGGACGACGAGGCCGCGGCGGCCCGGGCCCTGGTCGAACGCAAGCTGCGGGTGACCAGGGGGCTGGAGCGACAGGCGCGGATGCGCCGACTGGTCGGCGTGCTGGCCCGGCGCGGCTACTCCGAGGGCCTGGCCTTCCGCGTGGTCCGCGAGGCCCTGGACGAGGAGGCCGCCAGTGGGGAGGACGTGGACGGACCATCCGGTGACGGGTGGGAGTGACGGAGGTCCGGTGCGGGAGTTCGCCGACCCCCGGCCCAGTCTTGACCGTTTCGTAACCTGCGCTTAGCCTCGCACTCAGTGCGGGAGCACGTCGCTCACGTGTCACCAGGCCTCGGGCAGGCATGCGCGGGCCCGGTCGCGGTTGGTCCCGGCCGGTGTGCCGTGCAGGGGACGGGGAGTGGGCAGGATGAGGATCGCGCTGAGCGCCGGATCGGTTGCCTCCCTGCTGGTCGTGGGCGTGCTGATCGCCGTCCTGGCCGTGACCTGGCTGATGGTCAGACGCCTGCAGGCCGCCCAGCGGCGCTCCGCCGCCGAGACCGAGCGGGCCCGGACGTGGGCCGAGGACCAGGCCGCGCAGCTGCGCGCCGAACTCGACCGGCGGGAGGAGCGGCTGTCCGAGGAGCTGCGTCGGCTGCGCGCCCAGGAGGAGGAGCTCGCCGAGCGGTCGGCGGAGGTGGAGCGGGCCCGCCGGGAGGCCGCCGAGCTGGTCGAGCGCCGGGCGGGCGCCCTGGAGCGGGCGGCCGGTCTGACCGCCGGTCAGGCGCGGGCCGAGCTCGTCCGGGCGGCCGAGTCCGAGGCCCGCCGGGAGGCCGCCGTGACCGTCCGGGAGATCGAGCGCGCGGCCAAGGAGGAGGGCGAGCAGCGTGCCCGGGGGATCGTCGCGGGGGCGATCCAGCGGTTGGCCGCCGAGCAGACCGCCGAGACGGCGGTGTCGGTGTTCCGGCTGCCCAACGAGGAGATGAAGGGCCGGATCATCGGCCGGGAGGGCCGCAACATCCGGACCTTCGAGGCCGTCACCGGGGTCAACCTGATCATCGACGACACCCCGGCCTCGGTGCAGCTGTCCTGCTTCGACCCCGTCCGCCGGGAGACCGCCCGGCTCACCCTGGAGCAGCTGGTCGAGGACGGCCGGATCCACCCGGTGCGGATCGAGCACGTCCACGAGCGCAGCCGCGAGGAGGTCGAGCGGCGCTGCGTCCGGGCCGGTGAGGACGCGCTGCTGGCCGTGCGGCTCGCCGGGATGCACCCGGAGCTGGTCCGCACCCTCGGCACGCTGCGCTACCGGGCCTCGTACGGGCAGAACGTGCTCGGTCACCTGGTGGAGTCCGCGCAGCTGGCCGGGATGATGGCCGCCGAGCTGGGGGTGGACCCGGAGCCGGTGCGGCGTGCGGCGCTGCTGCACGACATCGGCAAGGCGATGACGCACGAGGTCGAGGGCAGCCACGCCGCGATCGGGGCGGAGTTCGCCCGGCGGTACGGGGAGGCGGAGGACGTGGTGCACGCGATCGCGGCGCACCACGGCGAGGTGGAGCCGAAGACGGTCGAGGCGGTGCTGACCCAGGCCGCCGACGCCTGTTCGGGCGGGCGGCCGGGGGCGCGCAAGGAGTCGCTGGAGCTCTACGTCCGCCGGTTGGAGCGGCTGGAGGAGATCGCCCGGGCGCACGACGGGGTGGCCAAGGTGTACGCGATGCAGGCGGGCCGCGAGGTGCGGGTGATGGTCCGGCCTGAGGTGGTGGACGACCTCGGGGCGCAGGTGATCGCCCGCGAGGTCGCCAGGCAGGTGGCGCAGGAGCTGACCTACCCGGGTCAGATCCGGGTGACGGTGGTGCGGGAGAGCCGGGTCACCGAGGTGGCCCGCTAGGTTCGGCGGTCGGCGCGGGCTCCGGCCGGCGCTCCGGCTGGTGCTCAGACACGGGCTCGGCGGCGGCCTCCGGCGTGCCGGTGAGCGGTACCGGGCCGCCGCGGGCCCGGTCGGCGAGCTCCTGGAGGTCCTCGGCGGCCGCGCCCTGGGTGGTGCCGACCAGGTGGCCGTCCGGACGGATCAGCAGCACGGTGTGCGGTCCGGCGCCGGGGTACTCCTCGGTGACCAGCACCTCGGCGGGCACCGGCAGCGCGGCGGCGACCTCGGCCAGTCTGGGCATCAGCCCGGCGCCCAGCCAGTGCTCGGCCGACCAGACGGCGGTGCCGGGGGCGACCAGCAGCAGCAGGAAGGTGGCGCCGAGCCGGGCGTGCAGCTGGTCGGGGGTGCCGTCGGTGGAGAGCACCGGTACGTCCGGGACGAGCACCCCGGGGGCGGTGGCGGGCAGCAGCTCGCTGAGCGTGGTGGTGCGGCCGCCGCGCTGCACCGGTACCCGGCCGGGGACGCCGGAGGGCGCCGCCGGGTAGGCGGGGGCGCCGCCGAAGCGGCCGGTGCCCAGCTGGCCGTCGGCGAGCATCGGGGCGTGCTTGCGGAACGAGCCGGTGAGCAGCGAGCGGCGGGTGGCCTGCCAGCCGCGCAGCGGGCGCAGCAGCGGCATGGCCTGGTCGACGGCGCGCAGTCGGGCGCCGACCGCGCCGCGCCGCTCGGCCTCGTAGCCGTCGAGCAGCGAGCCGCCGGGCTGGGGGCCGCCGGAGTGCAGGTGCCAGGCGAGGGCGAGGCGCCAGGCGAGGTTGTCGGCGTCGCGCAGCCCGTCGGCGAGGTTCTGCATGCCGAGGGCGCCGTGCAGGTGCGCGGCGTCGCCGGCGAGGAAGCAGCGGCCGCTGCGGAACCGGGCGGCGAGGCGCTGCTGGGCGGTGTGGTCGGCGGCGGCGAGCAGCTCGTAGCGGGGGAGTTCGCCGCACCAGCCGGTCAGGGCGGAGGTGACCCGGGTGAGCAGGGTGTCGCCGGTGACGATGCCGGGCCAGGTGGCGTGCGGGTCGACCGTTTCGGTGGGGTCGGGCCGGCCGGGGGGCAGCCGCCAGTCGAGGCGCCAGACGCCGTCCGGCAGCGGGCGGGCGGAGGCCTCGCGGTCGCCGCGCCAGGGGGGCTCGCGGTGCAGCCTGGCCTCGGTGAAGGGCAGGTCGACGCGGACGGTGGCGATGGCGTTGCGGTCCACGGCGGGGCGGCCGGGGAAGCGGATCCGCAGCAGCTTGCGGACGGCGGAGCGGGCGCCGTCGCAGCCGACCAGGTGGCTGCCGCGCCACCAGGTCTCGGCGCCGTCCTGCGGGTTGCGGGTGCGGACGCTGACGCCGTCGCGGTCCTGTTCGAGTTCGGTGACCCGGTTCAGCGGGACGAGCCTGACCAGCGGGGTGCCGGTCAGGGCGTCGCGCAGGCCGCGCTGGAGGCGGTGCTGGGGCAGGTGGAGGGCGGGGTCGTCGGCGAGGTCGATCCGCAGGACCTCCTGGCGGCGGCGCCAGATGGTGAAGGCGTCCCAGCGGGCGGAGTCCGAGACGGCCCGGGAGTAGCCGATCCGGGTCAGGAACGCGGCGGTGTCGGCGCCGAGGACGACGCTGCGGGGGCCCTCGGGGCAGAGCCCGGAGCCCTCGTCCAGGACGATGGTCGGCACCTCGTGCCGGGCGAGCGCGAGGGCCAGGGCCAGACCGACCGGTCCGGCCCCGACCACGATCACCGGGTCCATGCCGGGACCTCCGGGCATGGCGGGGCCGACGAGGGGGCGTCATATGCCGCGAGGATGGTCCCGGGTGGTGTCACGAAGAGCAATGCAACAGTTCACCTGCGTGTGCGTCAAGCAGCAGCCGATGTGCGCCGGTTCGCGCCGCGGCGGCCGCGTGCTTCGATCCACTGGGCGAGCGCGGTGAGCAGGAGGCACATCGCGATGTAGATCGGCCCGATCACCAGGACGACGGGGATGTAGGGGAAGCCCGCGGCGTTGATCGGCTGGCTGGCGATCTTCTTGCCGATGTACAGCAGCTCGGAGTAGGTGATGATGAGGCCGAGCGAGGTGTCCTTCAGGGTGACGACCAGCTGGCCGATCATCGCGGGGAGCATCGAGCGGACCGCCTGGGGCACCAGGATGGTGGTCATCACCTGGGTCTTGCGCAGGCCGATCGCGTAGGCGGCCTCGCCCTGGCCGCGCGGGACGGCGTTGACCCCGCTGCGGATGATCTCGGCCTGGACCGACCCGTTGTACAGGGTGAGCCCGAGCACCAGGGCCCACATCGGGTCCTTGGCGAAGAACGAGTAGTAGAGCGCCACGATCAGGATCAGCAGCGGCATCGCCCGGAAGAACTGGACGAAGGAGACCGTCGCCCAGCGCACCGGCTTGTGGTCGGAGAGCTGCCCGGCCGCCAGGAGTGCGCCGAGCGTGAGCGAGAGCACCGCGGCCAGCCCGAAGGCCTCCAGGGTGGACAGCAGGCCGTCGACGATCCGCTGCTGGACGGTGTTGTACTGGAAGACCTCCCAGAGCTGGGCGTCGAACTGCCCGTTGTCGGCGAGGGTCGCGACGGCGTACCAGAGCAGGCCGGCGATGCCGACCAGCGAGAGCACGCCGAACAGCCGGTAGCGGGTGCGGGCGCGCGGGCCGGGGGCGTCGTACAGGACGCTGGCCGTGGCGGTACGGGTGAACAGGGAGCTCATGCGCCCGCCTCGCTTCGCTCGGCGGAGGCGGGCGCCGGGGCGCGCCGTTCCTCCGTGGTGCGTTCGGTTCGCTCGCTCATCGGGCCACCGCCAGTCGGTCTTCCAGGAAGCGGAACAGCAGGGCGACGGTGGCGCTGATCACCAGATAGGCGCAGGCCACCCAGAAGAAGATCGCGAAGATCGAGTAGCCGCGCTCGGAGAGGGTCTGCTGCACGCTGTACAGCTCGGGGACGCTGAACGCGCCGGCGATCGCCGAGTTCCTCGGCAGCGCGATGAAGACGCTGCTCATCGGCGCCAGCACGGTGCGGGCCGCCTGCGGCAGGACCACCTGGCCGAGGGTCTGGCCGAAGGTCATCCCGAGGCTGCGGGCGGCCTCCGCCTGGCCGAGCGGCACGGTGTTGATGCCGGAGCGCAGGACCTCGCAGACGAAGGAGGCGGTGTAGCTGCCGAGCGCCAGCACCGCGAAGGCGAGGTGGCTGAAGTGCACGCCGAGCGCGGGCAGTCCGAAGGCGACGGCGAAGAACAGGACGGTCAGCGGGGTGTTGCGGAAGAGCGTCACCCAGGCGGTGCCGAAGCCGCGCAGCGCCGGTATGGGGGAGACCCGGAAGGCCGCCAGTAGGGTGCCCAGCAGCAGGGCGAGCAAGGCGCTGAGCGCGCTCAGCTCGATCGTCTGCAGGAAACCGTCGCGGAACAGCGCGAAGTTGTCGTCCTCGAACAGTATGCCCATCTGGCGGCCCTCCTCTCAGAAGTGGTCAGAAATCGGTCAGGCTGGTGATCAGTAGCGGTCGAGGGCCGGCGGCTCGGGGGCCGTCGAACCGGACAGGCCGAGGGTGGCGTCGTACGCCTTCTTCCAGTCCCCGTTGTCCTGGTGCGCCTTGATGGCGTTGCTGATGGCGTCCCGCAGCACCTTGTCGTCCTTGTTCAGGCCGACGCCGTAGTTCTCCTTGGTGAACGGCTTGCCGACCACCTTGAGCTTGGGGGCGAACTTGGAGGCGTAGCCCTTGAGGATGGCGTCGTCGGTGGTGACCGCGTCGACCTCGCCGGAGAGCAGCTTCTCGACGCAGGCCGAGTAGGTGTCGAACTGGGTGATCTTCGGCGAGTACTGCTGGATGTTCTTGATCGAGGTGGACCCGGTGGCGGTGCAGACGTTCTTGCCGTTCACCGACTCCGGGCCGGTGATCGAGGTGTTGTCCGCCTTCACCAGGAAGTCCTGGCCGGCGATGAAGTACGGGCCGGCGAAGGACACCGTCTTCTTGCGCTCGTCGTTGATGCTGTAGGTGCCGACGTAGTAGTCGATCTGGCCGTTGGAGATGGCCGGTTCGCGCTGCGAGGAGACCAGGGTCTGCCACTTGATCTGCTGCGGGGTGAAGCCGAGGTCCGCGGCGACCATCTTGGCGATCTCGATGTCGAAGCCGCTGCGGTCGCCGCTGGCGAGGTCCTCGAAGCCGAGGAACGGCTGGTCGGACTTGGCGCCGATGATCAGCTGGCCGCGCTTCTTGGCCTCGGTGAAGGTCGGCGAGTCCAGCTTGACGTCGGTCTTGACCGTGTAGGTCGGCAGCTTGGGGGCGTTGCTCGCGCTCGCGGCGGAGTCGCCGGGCGTGCCGTCCTTGCCGCAGGCGGCGGTTGCGGTGAGCGCGATGGCACAGAGCGCGACGGCGAAGGTGCGACGAGTCCTCATGAGGGTAGCTCTCCTGGGGCTGGGCCACGGGTCAACCGGGCTCTGGCGTCTTGGCGTTGCGTGAACGGATCCGGGCGGGTGGGGCCGTCCGTGATCCGATGATGCGTCAACTCGAAGGTCAGTGGTGCAGGATCTTCGAGAGGAAGTCCTTCGCGCGGTCGCTGCGCGGGGCGGTGAAGAAGGCCTCGGGGGTGTTCTGCTCGACGATCCGGCCGTCCGCCATGAAGAGCACGCGGTTGGCGGCGGAGCGGGCGAAGCCCATCTCGTGGGTGACGACGACCATCGTCATGCCCTCGGCGGCCAGCCGGCGCATGACCTCCAGCACCTCGTTGATCATCTCCGGGTCGAGCGCCGAGGTGGGCTCGTCGAAGAGCATGACCTTGGGGTTCATGGCCAGCGCCCGGGCGATCGCGACGCGCTGCTGCTGGCCGCCGGACAGCTGGGCCGGGTACTTGTCCGCCTGCGCGGCGACGCCGACCCGCTCCAGGAGCTCCCTGGCGGTCTTCACCGCCTGCTCGCGGGCGATCTTGCGGACCTTGACCTGGCCGAGGACCACGTTCTCCAACACGGTCTTGTGGGCGAACAGGTTGAAGCTCTGGAACACCATGCCGACCTCGGCCCGGAGCCTGGCCAGTTCCCGGCCCTCGGCGGGCAGCGGACGGCCGTCGATGGTGATCGTCCCGGAGTCGATGGTCTCCAGCCGGTTGATCGTCCGGCACAGCGTGGACTTGCCCGACCCGGACGGGCCGATCAGGACCACCACCTCGCCCTCGGCGATCTCCAGGTCGATGTCCTGGAGCACGTGCAGCGCCCCGAAGTGCTTGTTCACCCCGTTCAACACCACCAGCGGGGTCGACGTGGCGCTCGAGTCCTTGCTGAGGCTCGCGGTCATCGCGCCTGCTCCCTCGTGTCGGCCCGAGGGTGAACTCCCTTGGGTGGCAGTGGTGTACGAAAGCCGGGGGCCGCAGCCGGCGGAGCCGCAGCCCCCGGTGCGGCGACCATAGGAGCCGTGACGATGCCACGTCAGCCGATCTGAGCGGAACTTGAGGATCACGATCCGGCCACACGCCGGGTGCGGACTGTTCACCGCGCGCCGTCGGGGGCACCGTGACAGCGGGCAGCCGCTCCGCCGCGCGCCGTCCCGGGCGGTTCCGGGGGATGGCCGAGCCTGGCGCCCGGCGGCCCGCTGGCCCATACTGCGCAGGACCGGGCCTGCCCGGCGGGGACCGTGAACACCGAGCGACACCCCGGGGAACTTCGGGGAGAGGAGGAACGATGAGACTGCTGCTCGTCGAGGACGACGAACGCGTCGCCGCGGCGCTGGTCGCGGTCCTGGGCCGGCACGGCTTCCAGGTCCGGCACGCCCGCAGCGGGCACGAGGCGCTCGACGCCCTGGTGCCCGACGGCAACGACCCGTACCGCGTGGTCCTGCTCGACCTCGGGCTGCCCGACCGGGACGGCTTCGAGGTGTGCAGCCGGATCAGGGCCGGCAGCGGCGTGCCCGTGATCATGGTGACCGCGCGCGCCGACATCCGCTCCCGGATCCACGGCCTCAACCTCGGTGCCGACGACTACGTCACCAAGCCCTACGACATGGGCGAGCTGCTCGCCCGCATCCACGCGGTGGCCCGGCGCGGTGCCGCGCCCGCCGCCGTCGCGGACCCCGCGCCCGACGCGGTGCCGCAGCAGCGCGGCCCGCTGGAGTCCCGCGGCATCCGGATCGACCGCGAGCGCCGCCGGGTCAGCGTGGACGGCCGCGACGTGCCGCTCACCCGCAAGGAGTTCGACCTGCTGGCGCTGCTCGCCCAGAGCCCCGGCGTGGTCTACCGGCGCGAGCAGATCTTCAGCGAGGTGTGGCGCAGCGGCTGGGAGGGCAACGGGCGCACCCTGGAGGTGCACATCGGCTCGCTGCGCACCAAGCTCGCCCTGCCCGGCCTGGTCGAGGCCGTCCGCGGGGTGGGCTACCGGCTGATCCCCGAGTCCCCGGCAGCCGCCGCGGACGCGCCCCCGGCCCGCGCGGAGCACTGACCGCACGTGCGCAACCGCCTGCTGGGCATCCTGCTCGCACTGATGCTCTGCGTCCTGGCCGCGCTCGGCCTGCCGCTGGCGGCGGCCGTCGCGGCCGCCGACCAGAGCCGGGTGGTGGTCGACCGGCTCGACGACGCGGCCCGGTTCGCCCAGGACCTCCCGATTTCCGGCGTCTCGGCCCTGGACGCCGCCCTCAAGGGCGACCTGGAGCCCGCGCCCGGCGACGTCAGCCGGCGGCACGCGCTGGACGCCGAGGTGGTTCGGTACCACGAGCTCTACGGCGTGCGGATCGGCATCTTCCAGCGCGACGGCGTACCCATCGCCACCGCCCCGGCGGACTGGCGGGTCCCCGTCGGGGGCTGGGGGGCGACGGCCTTCCAGGAGGCGCTGGACGGGCGGCGCAGCCACAACCCGCCACAGGTCTGGCCGTGGACCCCGGAACGGGCGCTGACCATCGCGACGCCGGTGGTCCGGGACGGGGACGTGGTCGCGGTGGTGCTCAGCGAGTCGCCGACCGGCGCGATGCGCACCCGGGTGCTGCACCGCTGGCTCGTCATCGGGGCCGGGGAGGCCGCCGCGATGATCGTCGCGCTGCTGCTCGCCGTCCGGCTCACCGAGTGGGTGCTGCGCCCGGTCCGCACCCTGGACCGGGCCACCCACGACATCGCCACCGGCCGGATGAACGCCCGGGTGGCGCCCGGCGGCGGTCCGCCCGAGCTGCAACGGCTGGCCCACTCGTTCAACGAGATGGCCGACCACGTGGTGCTCGCCCTGGACCAGCAGAAGGCCTTCGTCGCGGACGCCTCGCACCAGCTGCGCAACCCGCTGGCGGCGCTGCTGCTGCGGGTCGAGCTGCTGGGCATGGAGCTCCCGGAGGGGCACGACGAGGAGCTCGGCGGGGTCCGGGAGGAGGGCGTCCGGCTGGCCCGGGTGCTGGACGACCTGCTCGGCCTGGCCACCGCCGAGCACGCCCGCCCCGAGCCGGAGCCCACCGACCTGGCCGCGCTGACCCTGGCCCGGGTGGACGCCTGGCGGCCGGTGGCCGATCAGCGCGGCATCGAGCTGCGCTGGGACGGGCCCGCGCTGGCGCTCGGGATGGCCGACCCGATCGGCTTCGGCAGCGCGCTGGACGCGGTGCTCGACAACGCGCTCAAGTTCGGCCCGGCCGGCAGCCGGGTGCGGCTGCTGGTCGCGGTGCAGCGCAAGGAGGTCGCGGTGACCGTCTCGGACGCCGGGCCCGGCCTGACCGAGGAGGAGCTGGCCCGGGCCGGCGACCGGTTCTGGCGCAGCCCGCGGCACCAGAACGTGGACGGCTCGGGCCTGGGCCTGTCGATCGCCCGCACCCTGCTGCTGGCCGGCGGCGGCTCGCTGTCCTTCGCCCCGGTGAAGCCGACCGGCCTCGCGGTGACCCTGGCGGTGCCGCGGCCCGACAAGGGCAAGCGGCTCTGAGCCCGTTCCTAGGGCTTCACCGAGCTAGGGCTTCACCGAGCGGTAGTAGCGCATCGCGCCCTCGTGCAGCGGGAGCGGGTCGGTGTAGACGGCGGTGCGCAGGTCGACCAGCTGGGCCGCGTGGACCTTGGCGCCGATCTGGTCGCGGCTGTCTATCACCGCCCTGGTCATGCCCTGCACCAGGTCGGTGTCCACGTCGTCCCGGGTGATCAGCAGATTGGGCACGGCGACGGTGGCGACGGCGTCCTTGGGCTCGGCGTTGGGGTAGGTGCCCTTCGGCATGGTGGCGGCCCGGTAGGCGTCGGTGCCGCCGCCCTCGACCTGGTGGACGGCCTCGGCGAGGTCGCCGAGCGGCACGATCCTGATCCTGAAGCGCTCGGAGAGGCTGGTGAGCGCCCCGGTCGGCAGCCCGCCGGACCAGAAGAAGGCGTCGATCCCGCCCTCCCGCAGCTGCTCGGTGGCCTGGCCGACGCCCAGCATGGCCGGCTGGATGTCGTGGTCGGGGTCGAGCCGGGCCGAGGCGAGCAGCCGCCTGGTCACCAGGTTCACCCCGGACAGCGACTGGCCGACGCCGACCCGCAGGCCCTTCAGGTCGGCCGTCCGGTGCACCGGCGAGTCGGCGGGGACCACCAGCTGCAGGTAGTCGTCGTAGAGCCGGGCGATCGCCCGCAGCCGGTCCTTGCCGGGCCCGGAGTACTGGGCGACGGCATCGGCGGTCGCGATCGCGAAGTCGTCCTGGCCGCTGGTCACCCGGGCCAGGTTGTCGATGGAGCCCTGCGAGTTGTCCAGCCGCAGCCGCACCCCGGGCATCGCCTTGGCGACGTGGGTCTCCAGCAGCTGCCCGTACTTGTCGTAGACCCCGCCCTGCACGCCGGTCACGAAACCCGTCGAACCGCGCGGGTAGCCGGGCGAGCGGTTGGCCGACAGCCACCAGCCGCCGAGCCCGGCCAGCACCAGGACCAGGGCCAGCACCGTCCGCCACAGCGGGCTGCGGGCGGCCGCGCGGAGGGCGGCGCCGAGTCGTGGAGCGGTGGTGGGGGCCATGCAGGGATAGTGCCAGGCGCGTGCGGCGAACGGGAGGGGAGGCGGGCGGGGAAAAGGGTTTCGCGGCTGCCCGTACCCTGGTCTGGTGAGCGGTGAGAGCGGATTGAAGAGCTACAAGGTCGTCACGTACGGCTGCCAGATGAACGTCCACGACTCCGAGCGGCTGTCCGGCCTGCTGGAGGACGCCGGGTACGTGAAGGCCGGCCAGGAGGGCGACCCCGACCTGGTGGTGTTCAACACCTGCGCCGTGCGCGAGAACGCCGACAACAAGCTGTACGGCAACCTCGGCCAGCTGGCGCCGGCCAAGGGCCGCAACCAGGGCATGCAGATCGCCGTCGGCGGGTGCCTGGCGCAGAAGGACCGCGACACCATCGTCCGGAAGGCCCCCTGGGTCGACGTGGTGTTCGGCACCCACAACATCGGCCACCTGCCGGCGCTGCTGGAGCGCGCCGCGGTCGAGCGCAAGGCCCAGGTCGAGATCCTGGAGTCGCTGGAGACCTTCCCCTCGACCCTGCCCACCCGCCGCGAGTCCGCGTACGCCGCCTGGGTGGCCATCTCGGTGGGCTGCAACAACACCTGCACCTTCTGCATCGTGCCCGCGCTGCGCGGCAAGGAGGAGGACCGCCGCCCCGGCGACGTCCTCGCCGAGATCGAGGCGCTGGTCGACGAGGGCGTCATCGAGGTGACCCTGCTCGGCCAGAACGTCAACGCCTACGGCTCCGACCTGGGCGACCGCGAGGCCTTCTCCAAGCTGCTGCGCGCCGCCGGGCAGATCGAGGGCCTGGAGCGGATCCGCTTCACCTCGCCGCACCCGCGCGACTTCACCGACGACGTGATCGCCGCCATGGCCGAGACCCCGAACGTGATGCACCAGCTGCACATGCCGCTGCAGTCCGGCTCGGACACCGTGCTCAAGGCGATGCGCCGCTCGTACCGGCAGGAGCGCTTCCTCGGCATCATCCGCAAGGTCCGCGAGGCGATGCCGGACGCGGCCATCTCCACCGACATCATCGTGGGCTTCCCCGGCGAGACCGAGGAGGACTTCGAGCAGACCATGCACACGGTCCGCGAGGCCCGCTTCACCAACGCCTTCACCTTCCAGTACTCCAAGCGCCCCGGGACCCCGGCCGCCGACATGGAGAACCAGGTGCCGAAGGCCGTCGTGCAGGCCCGCTACGACCGGCTGATCGCCCTCCAGGAGGAGATCTCCTGGGAGGAGAACAAGAAGCAGGTCGGCCGCACCCTGGAGATCCTGGTCGCCGAGGGCGAGGGCAAGAAGGACGGTCAGACCGACCGGCTCTCCGGCCGCGCCCCCGACAACCGGCTGGTCCACTTCACCCGGCCCGCCGAGCCGGTGCGTCCGGGTGACCTGGTGACCGTCGAGATCACCTACGCGGCCCCGCACCACCTGCTCGCCGAGGGCCCGTCCCTCGCGGTGCGCCGCACCCGGGCCGGCGACGCCTGGGAGAAGCGCCAGGCCGCCCCGGCCGCCAAGCCGGCCGGCGTGCTGCTCGGCCTGCCGACCATCGGCGCCCCGGCGCCGCTCTCGGCCGCCCCGGCCGGCGGCTGCTGCGGCGACTGACCGCCACCGCCGCGTACCGAGGCCCGGTGGGATCCCCGATCCCGCCGGGCCGCGTTCGTTAGAGTGATCCACATGCTGGTAGCCGCCGCCGTGTGCCCCTGTCCGCCGCTGCTCGTTCCGGAGGTCGCCGCCGGTGCGGCCGCCGAGCTGGAGCCGCTGCGCCGCGCCTGCGACGAGGCGCTGGCCGCACTGCTCGCCGCCGGACCGGAGCTGGTCGTGGTGGTCGGCACCGGCCCGGAGGCCGAGGTGTGGACCGAGGGCGGGGCCGGGTCCTTCCACCGCTACGGGGTGCCGCTGGTGGCCCGGCTGCCGTCCGGCGGGGTCGAGGGGCCGGAGCTGCCGCCCGCGCTGACGGTCGGGGCCTGGCTGCTGGAGCGGGCCGGGGCGGCGCTGCCGACGCACGCCTGCGCGGTGCCCGCCGACGCGCCCGCCGACCGGATGCTCGGGCTCGGCCAGGGGCTGGCCGGGCTGGCCGACCGGGTCGGGCTGCTGGTCATGGGTGACGGCAGCGCCTGCCGCTCGGTGAAGGCGCCCGGCTACCTGGACGAGCGTGCCGAGGGCTTCGACGCGGCGCTCGCCGCCGCGCTCGGCTCGGCGGACCTGGCCGCGCTGGGCGCCCTGGACGTGGCGCTGGCCGCCGAGCTCAAGGTCGAGGGGCGGGCCCCCTGGCAGGTGCTGGCCGGCGCCGCCGAGGGGGCCGGCCTCGCGGCGCGGCTGGGCTACCAGGAGGCTCCGTACGGGGTCGGGTACCTCGTCGCGTCCTGGGGCTGACGCTCCCGCTCCTCGGCTCCCCGGGTAGGGCCCAAGGCTCAGGCGGACGGCCCCTGGCCGTTGCCCGGGGTGCCCGGGTCGGTGCCGGGGGCGGGATGGGGTGCGCCGCCCTCGCCGTGGGCCTTGGGCTTGTGGGCGAACTCGTCCACCGCCCCCTTGGCCTTGCTGGCGCCGTGCTCGATCTTCTCCGAGTACTTGCCCTTGGTCGCCTTGTCGATGGCGCCGCCGGCTTTGTCCACCGCGTGCTCGATCTGGCTGCTGTGCTTGTCGGCCAGTTCGCTCGCCTTCTCCTTGAGCTCCCCGGCCTTGCCCTTGAGGTTGTCCATCAGACCCATGGTGTCCTCACCGTTCCTCTCTGTCCTCTTGCCCAACGTCCGTCGCACCCGAACAGTTCTCATCTGCGAATATCGCTCGAATAGGTCATATCGTCGCCCAGTGGGACAGATCCGACGGGGAGGTCACCGGCGCGGCGGCGGTTTT
Organism: Kitasatospora sp. NPDC052868; assembly: GCF_044547105.1. Taxonomy (NCBI): domain Bacteria; kingdom Bacillati; phylum Actinomycetota; class Actinomycetes; order Kitasatosporales; family Streptomycetaceae; genus Kitasatospora; species Kitasatospora sp. NPDC052868. The sequence goes on from NZ_JBITZW010000016.1 coordinate 43,112, forward strand.
GCGAGACTGGTGCGGTGAGCAGCTCCACGAACGTCCAGCCCAGCGCCGCCCGGCCCCCCGTGGTCTGTGTGGTCGGCGCGACCGCCGCCGGCAAGTCCGACCTGGCCGTCGCCATCGCGCGCAGCCTCGGCGGCGAGGTGATCAACACCGACTCGATGCAGCTCTACCGGGGCATGGACATCGGCACCGCCAAACTCACCGAGGAGGAGCGCGGCGGGATCCCGCACCACCTGCTGGACGTCTGGGACGTCACCGAGGCCGCCAGCGTCGCCGAGTACCAGCGGCTCGCCCGTGCCGAGATCGACCGGCTGCTCGCGGCCGGCCGCGCCCCCGTGCTGGTCGGCGGCTCCGGGCTGTACGTCCGGGCGGCGATCGACGAGATGGACTTCCCCGGGACGGACGCGGCCGTCCGGGCCCGGCTGGAGGAGGAGCTGGCGCAGGCCGGCCCGTACGCGCTGCACCGGCGGCTGGCCGAGCTGGACCCGGCCGCCGCCGAGGCCATCCTGACCAGCAACGGACGCCGGATCGTCCGCGCGCTGGAGGTCATCGAGATCACCGGGCAGCCGTTCACCGCCAACCTGCCGAGCAACACCGCGGTCTACGAGGCGGTGCAGATCGGCGTCGCGGTGCCCCGCCCGGAGCTGGACGAGCGGATCACCCTGCGGGTCGACCGGATGTGGGAGGCCGGGCTGCCGGCCGAGGTCCGCGAGCTGGAGAAGGCCGGCCTGCGCGAGGGCCGGACGGCCTCCCGGGCGCTCGGCTACCAGCAGGTGCTCGACCACTTCGCCGGGGAGTGCACCGAGGACGAGGCCCGTGCCGAGACCGTCCGCGCGACCAAGCGCTTCGCCCGCCGACAGGAGTCCTGGTTCCGCCGCGACGACCGGATCCACTGGCTCTCCCGGCCGGCCGGGGCCGACCCGGCGGAGTTGCTGGCCCGCTCGCTGGAGCTGATCGGGCATCAGGAGCAGGGCCGGGCGTAGGGCTCCTCCCGGGACGGACAGCGGGGTTCGAGACGGGCCGTGGGCGGTATCCGGCCAATCCGGCGGTGCACCTGCGCGCGCAGGTGGGCGTGCAGGAAGAACCAGCGGTTACGGCCGGATCACGTGATGGCCACGGATCACCCGCCGACCCCGGTCAGGCCCGGAACGCCTCCCTGGACATGCCATCATCGATGCCATAAGGGTCGGTCCGTGCGGGCCGACCGTGCCCGGCCGCGAGTCCGCACTCGTGTCGAACTGTCAGGGGAGGCCGCGTGTCGACGGGTACCGGCCCCGAAACCGGGCAGCGCAGGAGCGCCACCGCAGAGGCCGACGGCCTGGACGCCTCGACCCTCCCGGACCTGCCCGTGCTGCCCGGCCTGGATGTGCCCACCTCCTACGCGGTGGCCCTCCCGGCCCTCGACACCCGCGCCCCCGCCGGCGCGGTGCACGAGCGGGAGATCCGCCCGCGCCGCCGGCTGCGCTGGTGGCAGACGCTGCCGATCGCCCTGCTGGCCACCGCCGGCTCGCTGATGTTCGCCTTCCCGCTGGCCTTCGGCTCGGGCGGGGCCGGCTCCGCGATGGTCGGGATGCTCGGCCTGCTGCTCACCGCCGCCTCGGTCGGCTGGGGCGCGATGGCCGCCCGGCACGCCGGGTACAAGTGGCCGGGCCTGCCCCGCCGGGGCTCCGGCGAGCGGGCCGGGTGGAAGGCGATCGTGATCTACACGCTGATCGCGCTGGTCGCCTGCGCGCTCGCCCTGTGGCGGGTCGTCCACCTGCGCTGACCGCGCGCCGTTGCCGGGCCTCGGCTGCCGGTCCGCCTGCCGGTCCGGGGCGGTGTCCCGCCGGCCGGCTCAGTACCATCGGGTGGGTGAGCGACTCCTCCCAGCAGCCCGCGGGCCTGCCCTTCCTCAAGGGCCACGGCACCGAGAACGACTTCGTCATCCTCCCCGACCCGGACGGCCGACTGACGATCGGCCCCGTGGCCGTCGCCGCACTCTGCGACCGCCGGGCCGGGATCGGCGGTGACGGCCTGCTGCGCGTGGTGCGCGCCGCCGCCGACCCGGCCGCCGCCGCGATGGCCGACCGGGCCGAGTGGTTCATGGACTACCGCAACTCCGACGGCAGCATCGCCGAGATGTGCGGCAACGGCGTCCGGGTCTTCGCCCGCTACCTGGTCGAGGCCGGGCTGGCCAAGCCGGGCGAGGTGGCCGTGGCCACCCGGGCCGGGGTCCTGGTGGCGCGGGTCGCCGAGGACGCCGAGGACGGCACCCCCGGCCAGGTCACCGTGGACATGGGCCACGCCCGGCTGCCCGGGCCGGACGGGATCGAGGTGGCGGTCGGCGACCGGCGCTGGCCGGCCCGCAACGTCAACATGGGCAACCCGCACGCGGTGGCGTTCGTGGCGAGCCTGGACCACGCCGGCGATCTGCTGAACGCGCCGCTGACCAGCCCCGAGGGCGTCTACCCGGAGGGCGTCAACGTCGAGTTCGTGGTGGACCGCGGCCCGCGCCACGTCGCGATGCGGGTGCACGAGCGCGGCTCCGGCGAGACCCGCTCCTGCGGCACCGGCGCCTGCGCCGTCGCGGTGGCCGCCGCCCGGCGGGACGGCGCCGACCCGGCGCTGACCGGCGAGTCCGTCAGCTACACCGTGGACCTGCCGGGCGGCCGGCTGGTGATCACCGAGCACCCGGACGGCCGGGTGGAGATGACCGGTCCGGCGGTGATCGTGGCGAGCGGTGTGCTCGACCCGCGGTGGCTCGAAACCCTCGGGCTCTGACGGCGGCGGGCGGTTTGCCCATTTCGCGAGGCGGTGAATCCCCCCGTTCGGGTGATCCCCATGACGGACGGGGAGCAGCGCGTCGCGGAACGTGCTGTGCTCGGTAGCATGGACCACCGGGTCGGCCATCGGCTCCGGTGACCGCTGCCGGAGGTGCCGATGACCATCGAAGCCGGGCAGCCCCTGGCGGGGCAGCCGACATCCGCACGGCAGGCCGGGCCCAGGCGGCCCCTCGGCGGGCTGGGCAGGGCCGCACTCGGCCGGGCCGGCCGCGCGGCCCTGCTGGCCACCGGCCGCCCGCCGCTGCCGGACGCCATCGAACCGCTCGTCCAGGCCCACCGCCGCCACCATCCGCAGGCCGACCTCGGCCTGCTCGGCCGGGCGTACCGACTGGCCGAGGCCAGCCACCGCGGCCAGAAGCGCAAGAGTGGCGAGCCGTACATCACCCACCCGCTGGCCGTCACCATGATCCTGGCCCAACTCGGCGCCGGCACCACCACCCTGGTCGCCTCGCTGCTCCACGACACCGTCGAGGACACCGAGTTGACGCTTGATCAGGTCGGTGAGGGGTTCGGGCCCGAAGTCGCCTACCTGGTCGACGGGGTGACGAAACTGGAGAAGGTCGACTTCGGCGCCGCCGCCGAGGCGGAGACCTTCCGCAAGATGCTGGTCGCCACCGGGGACGACGTCCGGGTGATGGTGATCAAGCTCGCCGACCGGCTGCACAACATGCGGACGATCCGGCACATGAAGCCCGCCAGCCGGGTGCGGATCGCCAAGGTCACCCGGGACGTGCTGATCCCGCTGGCCGAGCGGCTCGGCATCCAGGTGCTCAAGGCGGAGCTGGAGGACATCGTCTTCGCCACCCTGCACCCCGAGGAGTACGCCCGTACCCGCGCCCTGGTCACCGGGCACGAGGACGGGCCGGACACCCTGCTGGAGCCCTTCTCCCGGACGCTGGCCCGCCAGCTCGCCGAGGCCGGGGTCGCCGCCGAGGTGACCGTCCGCCCCCGGCACTGCGTCTCGCTGCACCGGGTGCTGCTCAAGCGGGCCGCCGCGGCCGGTCCGGACGGGCGGCCGCAGGGCCCCCAGCCCGCCGACTTCGGGCGGCTGCTGGTCGTCGTCGAGGAGAACGCGGACTGCTACGCCGTCCTCGGTGAGCTGCACACCTGCTGGACGCCGCTGCCCGGCGAGTTCAAGGACTTCGTGGCCGCCCCCAAGTTCAACCTGTACCAGTCGCTGCACACCGCCGTGGCGCTGGACGGCGGCACGGTGGTCGAGGTGCTGGTCCGCACCCGGCGGATGCACGAGGTGGCCGAGACCGGGGTGGTGGCCCTGGGCGACCCCCGGCAGCCCGGCGCCGACCAGGGCGCCGACGAGCTGGACCGCACCGACCCGGCCCGGCCCGGCTGGCTCAGCCGACTGCTCGAATGGCAGCAGGACACCCCCGACCCGGACGCCTTCTGGTCCGCGCTGACCGCCGACCTCTCCGGCGACCGCGAGATCACCGTCGTCACCGAGGACGGCGAGACGCTTCAGCTGCGGGCCGGGGCCAGCTGCGTGGACGCCGCGTACCTGCTCGGCGAGGACACCGGCCACCGATGTATCGGCGCCCGGGTCAACGGCCGGCTCACCGCCCTGTCCACGGTGCTCCAGGACGGCGACCGGCTCGCCGTGCTCACCGAGAGCGGACCGCGCGCCGCCGAGCCCTCCGGCCCGGCCCCCGAGTGGCTGGCGCACGCCCGTACCCCCGGGGCCCGGCTGGCCATCGAGCGCTGGCTGGCCGACCACCCGACCCGGGTGGCGGTGGTGCGCACCGGCCCGTCGGCCGGGCAGCCGGCGCCGCCCGCGCACCGGGCCGCCGAGCGCGGCGCGGCGCCCGCCACGGTGGCCGACCGGCCCGGCGCGCCGGTGCGGCTGGCCCGCTGCTGCACCCCGGTGCCGCCGGACGCGGTGAGCGGCTTCGCGATCCGGGGCGGGGTGGTGGCCGTGCACCGCGGCGGCTGCCCGGCGGGGGAGCGGATGCGGGCCGACGGGCGCGGTGTCCTGGAGGTGCACTGGCAGCCCGGGGCGGCGCCGCCGTCCGGGTACCGGGTGACGCTGCGGGCCGAGGCGCTGAACCGGCCCCGGCTGCTGGCCGACCTCACCGCGGCGATCTCGGGGGAGGGCGTCGGGATCGTCTCGGCCGAGGTCGAGCCGCCGCAGGAGCTGAGGGTCCGGCACACCTACACCGTGGAGCTGCCCGAGCCGGGCGCGCTGCCCGCCGTGATGCGGGCGATGCTCAAGGTCTCCGGGGTGTACGACGTCGGCCGCCCGCACGCCCCGGCCCCGGCGGCCGCGGCCCCGGAGACGGGGTCCGGGCCCGCCCCGGAGGAGGCGGCCGGGCCCGCCCCGACTCCCGCGGCCGGGTCGGCTCCGGCGCCCGACCCGGGAAATGGGGATGACCCGCCCGCGCCGGGCGTGCGACCATCATGGGGAATTCACGGCCGGTCCGCGGCGTTCACCGGGCACTGAGAAAAACAGCCTGGGTGCAGCCCGCGGTCCTCAGGGGTAGCTCACACCTCGCCCGAGCGGTAGTCGGGGCGGCAGCTGGGCAGACTCCGGGTACGACCGTCCGTACGGTCGCAGACAGGCCATCCGCACCAGCCAGCCAAAGGACAGAATGACCTCCACGTTCGACACCCGCGACAATGCCGAAGCCGGCCGCCGTATGGACGGCCTCCGGGCGGAAGCACTCATGGACGAGGACCTCGCGGCCATCGACGAGGACCTCGACCACCACTACGACGGCGACCAGTACGACCGCAGTGAGCGTGCCGCGCTGCGCCGCGTCGTCGGCCTCTCCACCGAGCTCCAGGACGTCACCGAGGTCGAGTACCGCCAGCTCCGCCTGGAGCGCGTGGTGCTCGTCGGCGTCTGGACGGACGGCACGGCCGAGGAGGCGGAGAACTCGCTGGCCGAGCTCGCCGCCCTCGCCGAGACGGCCGGCTCCCAGGTGCTCGACGGCGTCATCCAGCGCCGTGACAAGCCCGACGCGGCGACGTACATCGGCTCCGGCAAGGCCAAGGAGCTGCGCGACATCGTCGCCGCCACCGGTGCCGACACCGTGGTCTGCGACGGTGAGCTCACCCCGGGCCAGCTGATCCAGCTGGAGGACGTCGTCAAGGTCAAGGTCGTCGACCGGACGGCCCTGATCCTCGACATCTTCGCCCAGCACGCCAAGTCCCGTGAGGGCAAGGCGCAGGTCTCGCTCGCGCAGATGCAGTACATGCTGCCGCGCCTGCGAGGCTGGGGCCAGTCGCTCTCCCGGCAGATGGGTGGTGGCGGTTCCGGCTCCTCCGGCGGCGGTATGGCCACCCGTGGTCCCGGTGAGACCAAGATCGAGACGGACCGGCGCCGGATCCGCGAGAAGATGGCGAAGCTCCGCAAGGAGATCGCCGCGATGAAGACGGGCCGCGACACCAAGCGCCAGGAGCGCAAGCGCCACCAGGTGCCGTCCGTGGCCATCGCCGGCTACACCAACGCCGGCAAGTCCTCGCTGCTCAACCGGCTCACCGGTGCGGGCGTGCTGGTGGAGAACTCGCTGTTCGCCACCCTCGACCCGACCGTCCGCCGGGCGCAGACCCCGAGCGGCCGGGTGTACACCCTGGCCGACACCGTCGGCTTCGTCCGGCACCTGCCGCACCACCTGGTCGAGGCGTTCCGCTCGACCATGGAGGAGGTCGCCGACGCGGACCTCATCCTGCACGTGGTGGACGGTTCGCACCCCGAGCCGGAGACGCAGCTGGCCGCCGTCCGCGAGGTGATCCTCTCGGTCGACGCACAGCACGTGCCCGAGGTCGTGGTGATCAACAAGGCGGACGCCGCCGACCCGCACGTCCTGCAGCGCCTGCTGCGCCGCGAGCCGCACGCCATCGTGGTGTCGGCCCGCAGCGGTCAGGGCATCGCCGAGCTGCTGAAGCTCATCGACGACGAGCTGCCGCGCCCGGCGGTCGAGCTGCAGGCCCTCGTCCCGTACACCCGCGGGGACCTGGTCTCCCGGGTGCACGCCGAGGGCGAGCTGCTCTCCACCGAGCACACCGGCGAGGGCACGCTGCTGCACGCCAAGGTGGCGGCGGAGCTGGCGGCCGAGCTGGAGCGCTACACGGTCGCGCTGACCCAGGGCTGAGCCCGGGAAGAGCTGTAACGCCTCGGGCCCCGGCCCCCCACATCGGGGGGCCGGGGCCCGAGGCGTCGGGCGGCTACCGCACGTTCTTGCTGAAGTAGCCGAAGGCCTGCTTGGCCTGGTCCTGGAGCGAGGGGCCGGCCAGGTACTCGGACGGGTTGCGGTTGCCGATCGAGCTGAGGCTGATCAGGTTCGGCTTGCCGTCCCGGACGATGAACCAGCCGCCGCCGACGGCGCCGCCGGTCATGCTGCAGCCGATCACGTACATCGGCGGGCGCGCCGCGTCGAAGGAGAGCCGGCCCGGCCGGATGGCGGAGTCGCACTGGCTGAGCGCCGTGCCGTCGAACGGCCGCTCGGCGGGGTAGCCGTAGGAGGACGCCGAGGTGATCTGGTCGCGCGGGGCGTTGAACCAGATCGGGATCGAGCCGCCGACCGCCTCCTCCAGCGAGGTGCCGGAGCCGTTCTCGTTCCTGACCCGGATGATCCCGTAGTCGTACTGGGCGTTGGCGCCGACGCCGCTCTCCTTGAGCCAGGTCGGCGAGACCAGCGCGCGCACCGCCGTCCAGCGCCCGTACGGGGAGAGCTGCTGCTCGGTGGACGGCCTGCCGCGGACCGCCTGGCCGTCCCGGTTGTAACCGGGGACGAAGACGAGGTTCTTCATCCAGCCGCCGCCCTTGCCGTCGTGCAGGCAGTGCGCGCTCGTGTAGACCAGGTTGCTCCGGCCCGGGTTGGCCGGGTCGCCGACCACCGTGCCCGAGCAGGCCGCCTCGCCCTCGGGCGCGGTCATGAAAATCCTGCCGACCACCGCGGTGCCGGGGCCGTAGGGGTGCGGCACCGCCCTGGCCGCGACGGCGGCCGGCGGCGGGTCGCGGTCGACGCCGGCGGCGGCCGTCCGGTACGAGAACTCCGGGGCCGCCCGGCCCTTGGCGCGCTCCATCCGGGCGACGGACCAGAATCCCTGGGCCACCTCGTTGACGAAGGCGTTCTCGCCGACGAACCGCGCCCAGTCGGCGACCTTCCAGTCGGCCGGCTCCAGCTGGCCGGTGGGCGGGCCCGCGCCCGGCCGGGCGGCCGCGGGCGCCCTGGACGCGGCGCCGGAGCCGCCCGAGCCGCCCGGGCCACAGCCGGCCGCGGCGAGCGAGAGCGCGGTGAGCGCCGCGGCACCGGCCGACACGGCCCGGCGCCGCGACCCGCGCCGACTGGTCTTCGGCATGGTGAATCCGTCCCCGTTGGTGTGCCGGCGGCTACTGCTTCTTGGAGATCCAGTCCAGGGCCTGCCTGGCGACCGACTCCAGGTAGGGGCCGCTCAGCGAGGTGTGGTCCTGGGTGCCGATCGAGGTGTTGCTGACCAGCGCCGTCCTCCCGTCCGGCATGGTGGCGAACCAGCCGCCGCCGCTGGCGCCCTGGGTCATGGTGCAGCCGATGGTGAGCATCGAGGGTCGCTTCGGGTCGAACGACAGCCGGGTCGGCTTGCCGCCGTCGCACTTGTACAGCTCCTGGCCGTCGAACGGCTTGTACAGCGGGTAGCCGATGGCCGAGACGCCGAGCTTGTCGCGGGGGGCGTCGAACCAGACCGGGACGGCCGCGCCGACCGTCTCCTCCAGCGACTTGCCGGTGTCGTTCTGGTTGTGCACCCGCATGATCGCGAAGTCGTACTGGTTGGCCGCGTCGCCCGTTCCGCCGCCCTCGACCATCCACTGCGGGGAGGTCGAGACCTGGTCCGCCCACCAGGTGCCCAGCGGCGCCAGCTCGGACAGCGGGGCCTTCTTGCCGCCGCTGGAGGCGCCGGAGTTGTTGTACGCGGGGACGAAGACCAGGTCCTTGAGGAAGTCGCCGCCCTTGCCCGCGTGCACGCAGTGCCCGGCCGTCCAGACCAGGTTGCTCTTGCCGGGGCGCTGCGGGTCGGTGATCACCGTGGCCGAGCAGTTGCCCCGGCCGCCCTGGGCGCTGAAGAAGACCTTCCCCGAGGGCTGCTTGGTGTACGGGCGGGCCACCGGGGTCGCCTTGACGACCGGCGGCTCGGGATCGGTCACCCCCGGGTCCTCGACCGGCTTCGTGCTGGGCGGCGCCGGCTCGGCGGGCTTGGAGTCACCCATCTTGTCCGGGTTCCAGAAGTCCTTCACCACCGGGTTGTTGAAGACGTGCTTGGACGCCCACTTGTCCCAGTCCTCGTACTTCCACTTCGTCAGGTCCTCCCAGCTCTTCGGCAGGCCCTCCAGCAGACTGGTCGGGATGCCGGAGGGCAGGGTCAGCCCGCCGATCACGCCGCCGCCCCCGGTGGCGGTGGCGGTGGCCGAGGAGGGCGGCGGGGCTGCGCCGGCCCCGCCCGAGGGGCCGTCCGGACCGCAGGCGCTCACGGCGAGCAGGGTCCCCGCGGCGAGGGCGGCAAGGGCTGACCGGTGGATCGATGGCATGGTGTTCGCTTCCCCCTGCTGGTCCTGTGCGATGGCGGCTCGCCGCCTTGGAGTCTCCCACTGGCCACCAGGACGGCACCGGCCGACCCCTGGTTGCACGCCCGGCCACCGGCCACCGGGTTGTGACGGACCCTCTGCCGTGCCGGACGGACCCTCTGCCGTGCCGGACGAGCCCTCCGCCGTGTCGTCGGAACGACAGGCCCTCCCTCCTGAGTGTTGAACAATCCCCGCTCTTCACCCGGACGAGTGAGCCGTTCTTGTGATCACCCGTCAGGGATAGGTAACCCTTACCTGACGCACCGGTGCGAGCGCCCGCCAGACCCCCTCCACCAACCGCCCGCGTCCGCACCTCCACGCGCCCCAAGGAGCAGCCTTGAGCACCGCCCTCACCGGAGCCCCGCCCGCGATCCCGGCCCGCCGGCCCGCCCCGGCCCGCCCCGCCCAGCCCGACCCGCTGCCGCACCCCGACCCGCTGCTGCACCCCGACCCCGCCGTCGCCGCCGAACAGGCCGCGATGGAGGCCCTGTTGCGCTGCTGGGCCCGCGAGACCGGTGCCACCCCCGGCCCCGACGGGCGGCTGCGGATCGCCGTCCTCGGCGGCGCCGCCCGGCTCTCCGCACCCGTCCGCTACTGGTCGCCCGGCGGCTGGCACCGGTTCGGCCCCGCCACCCTCGCGGTCGGCGAGGGCGGCGCCGACGCCCCGGTCGACGCCGTCACCGCCGCGGCCCTGCTCGCCGCGGCGGCCGCCGACCGCCCCGACCCCGGCCAGGTCGCCGACCTCGCCGCCCGGGTCGCCGACTCCGTGGTGCGCACCGCCGACATCCTGGCCCACCGCCGCACCGCCGCCGCCCCCGGCGGACCGGAGGGCTCGCAGTTCCTCGCCGCCGAACAGTCCCTGCTGCTCGGCCACCCGCTGCACCCCACCCCCAAGAGCCGGGACGGCCTCGGCCCCGCCCAGAGCGCCGCCTACTCCCCGGAGCTGCACGGCTCCTTCCGGCTCCACTGGTACGCCGTCGACCGGGAACTGCTCGCCGCCGGCTCCGCCGTGACCGAGAGCGCCGACCGGATCACCGCCGGGCTCCTCGGCGACCAGGCCCTGCTGCCGCCCGGCACCGCCGCCCTGCCGCTGCACCCCTGGCAGGCCCGCGAACTCGCCCTGCGCCCGGCCGTCGCCGCACTGCTCGCCGACGGCCTGCTGCACGACCTCGGCCCGCACGGCGAGCCGTGGCACCCCACCTCCTCGGTGCGCACCGTCTACCGGCCCGGCACACCCTGGATGCTCAAGCTCTCGCTCGGCCTGCGGATCACCAACTCCCGCCGGGAGAACCTGCGCAAGGAGCTCCACCGCGGGCTGGAGATGCACCGGCTGCTGGAGAGCGGCCTGGCCGCCGAGTGGCGGGCCGCCCACCCCGGCTTCGACATCGTCCGCGACCCCGCCTGGATCGGCGTCGACCACCCCGCCCTCGGCGATCCCGGCGGCCTGGACACCGTGCTGCGCGCCCAGCCCTTCGGCCCCGCCGAACGCGCCCTCTGCGTCGCCGGCCTGGTCGCCGAACAGCCGCTCGGCACCGGCGACACCGTGCCCTCGCTGCTCGGCGACACCCTGCGAACCCTCGCCGCCCGCTGCGGCCGCCCGCCCGCCACCGTGGCCGCCGAATGGTTCCTGCGCTACCTGGACGCCGTGGTCCTGCCCGTCCTGTGGCTGGACGGACAGGCCGGCATCGCCCTGGAGGCCCACCAGCAGAACAGCCTCGTCCTGCTCGACCGGGACGGCTGGCCGACCGGCGGGCGCTACCGCGACAACCAGGGCTACTACTACCGGCAGAGCGCCGCCGAGCGGCTCACCACCCGGCTCCCCGGCCTCGGCACCCGGAGCGACACCTTCCTGACCGACGAGGTGATCGACCACCACTTCGCCTACTACCTCGGCATCAACCACGTCCTCGGCCTGATCGGCGCCTTCGGCTCCCAGCGGCTGGCCGACGAAACCGTCCTGCTCGCCGCCCTGCGCGGCTTCCTCGGCAGCCCCCGGGTCGCCGCCACCGGATCCGCGCTGCCCGCCCTGCTGCTGGACGCGCCCACCCTGCCCTGCAAGGCCAACCTGCTCACCCGGATCAACGGCATGGACGAACTCGTCGGCCCGGTCGCCAGCCAGTCCGTCTACGTCGACATCCCCAACCCGGTGGCAGGCCGGTGACCCTGCTGCCCGACGACGCGCCCGCCCGGGCCGTACTGCCCACCGCCGCCGGCGAGTTCGCCCTGCGCCCGGTACGCCTGCCCGCCGACCTGCCGCTGCTCACCGCCTGGATGAACGACCCCGAGGTCGCCGCCTACTGGGAGCTCGACGGCCCGCCCGCCACCACCGAGCGCCACCTGCGCGCCCAACTCGACGGCGAGGACCGAAGCCTGCCCCTGATCGGACTGCTCGACGGCACCCCGATGAGCTACTGGGAGGTCTACCGGGCCGACCTCGACCCGCTCGCCCGCCACTACCCCGCCCGGCCGCACGACACCGGAGTGCACCTGCTGCTCGGCCCCGCCGCCGCCCGCGGCCGAGGCCTCGGCGCGACCCTGCTCGACGCCCTCGCCGCCGACATCCTCCGGACCAGGCCCCGCTGCGAACGGGTGGTCGGCGAACCCGACGTCCGCAACCGCCGCTCGGTCCGCGCCTTCGAACGGGCCGGCTTCGCCCGCGCCGCCGAACTCGACCTGCCCGACAAACGCGCCGCCCTGATGATCCGCGAGCGCCCTCCCCACTCCTCCTAGGACACCCCCGACCCCATGGAACCCCCTCAGCCGGACACCCTCCAGCCCGGGCCGTACGACCTGCTCGGCGTCGGCATCGGCCCGTTCAACCTGTCGCTCGCCGCGCTCGCCGAGCCTGTACCCGGCCTGCGCACGCTCTTCTGCGACCAGCGCCCGGAGTTCCGCTGGCACCCCGGCATGCTGGTCGACGGAGCCCGAATGCAGGTGCCGTTCCTCGCCGACCTGGTCTCGCTGACCGACCCCACCAACCCCTGGTCCTTCCTCAACTACCTGCGCGAGCAGGACCGGCTCTTCCCGTTCTACTTCGCCGAGCGCTTCCAACTCGCCCGCCGGGAGTACGACCACTACTGCCGCTGGGCCGCCGAACGCCTCGCCAACTGCCGCTTCGCCACCGAGGTCACCGCCCTGCACCGGGACGGCACGCTGTACCGGGCCGAGCTGCGGGACACCGCGAGCGGGCGCGGCCACACCGTGTACGCCCGCAACCTGGCCCTCGGTGTCGGCACCCGGCCCGTCCGGCCCGAGGCCTTCGCCGCCCTCGACGGCCATCCGCGGGCCTTCCACAGCGCCGACTACCTCGACCGCCGCGAGGCCCTCGACGGCGCCGGCGACATCACCGTGATCGGCAGCGGACAGTCCGGCGCCGAGGTGTTACTCGACCTGCTGCGCCGCCGTGCCGGGGACGGCACCCGGCTGCGCTGGCTCACCCGCACCCGGGCCCTCGCCCCCATGGAGTACTCCAAGCTCGGCCTGGAGCACTTCACCCCCGACTACACCCGCTACTTCCACGGCCTGCCCGCCGACGTCCGGGACACCCTGGTCGAGGCCCAGTGGCAGCTGCACAAGGCCGCCAGCGCCGAGACCCTCGCCGAGATCCACGACCACCTGTACGAGCGGACCATCGGCCTGCCGATCGGCACCGTCCCGGTCGAGATCACCCCCGGCACCGCCGTCACCGAGGCCCGGCCCGGGCCCTGCGGCGGCCTCGAACTGCGCTGCCGGCACACCGACTCCGGCGCCGAGCACGTGCTGCGCACCGATGCCGTGGTGCTCGCCACCGGGTACCGCGCCGCCCGCCCGGCCGCCCTGGAGCCGCTCGCCCACCTGATCGACTGGGACGAGGCCGGCCGCTATCGGGTCGACCTCGAACACCGTGTCGCGACCCTCCCCGAACTGACCGGCGGCCTGTACGTTCAGAACGCCGAACTGCACACCCACGGCGTCGGCACGCCCGACCTGGGTCTCGGCGCCCATCGTGCGGCCGTGATCCTCAACGCCGTGGCCGGCCGGACCGTCCACCGGCTGCCCGCCCGCACCGCCTGGACCGGCTTCGCGCCACCGGTGACACCCGCCGGGGCCGCCGATCCGACCGCCTCCGGCTCCGCCACCGCCTCCGCCTCCGCCCAGAGCACCGCCTCCGCCCAGAGCACCGCCCCCGCCGACTTCACCGCCCCCGCCGTTCCGCGACCCCAGGAGTGGACCCGTGCCGCAACCGCCGGCCGCTGAACCGCCGCTGTACCTGCCCCCGCAGCTCGCCCCCGGGCACTGGCGGCGCGCGAGCCGGGCACTGCTGGCCAAGATGCTCGGCGAGTTCGCCTACGAGGAGCTGATCACACCCGTCCCGGCCGACCGCGAGGGCGCCTACCTGCTCCGGCTGCCCGAGGCCGAGTACCGCTTCACCGCGCGCCGCGGCGCGTACGACGGCTGGCAGGTCGATCCCGCCTCGCTGCAGTGCCGCAACCCCGAGGGCCTCGACCCGCTGCGCTTCCTCCAGTACGCCCGGCACACCCTCGGCCTGGGCGGCGACACCACCGGCCACCTGATCCGCGAGCTCACCGCCACCCTGATCGCCGACGCCCACCAGCTCGCCACCGCCCCCACCGCCGCCGAACTCGCCGACCTCGACCACGTCGAGCTGGAGGGCCGGCAGACCGGTCACCCCTGGATCGTCCCCAACAAGGGCCGGATCGGCTTCTCCGCCACCGACGCCGCCCGCTGGGCCCCCGAGGCCCGCACCCCGCAGCCGCTGCCCTGGATCGCCGTCCACCGGCGCCTCGCCCAGTACCGGGGAGTCCCCGGCCTCACCGAGCCCGAGCAGCTCTACGCCCGCGAACTCGACGACCCCGACGCCCTGCGCGCCGCCCTCGGCCCGGACGCCGACGACTACCTGCTGCTGCCCGTCCACCCCTGGCAGTGGGACGAGACCGTCGTCCCGCTGTTCGCCCCGTGGATCGCCGGCGGCGAGATCGTCCCGCTGCCCTCCGACGGCGACCTGCGGCTGCCCCAGCAGTCCATCCGCTCCTTCTTCAACCTCAGCCGGCCCGAGCGCTGCACCGTCAAACTGCCGCTCGCCATCCTCAACACCCTGGTCTGGCGCGGCCTGCCCACCGAGCGCACGCTGGCCGCCCCCGCCGTCACCGCCTGGATCCACGGGCTGCGGCAGGCGGACGCCTTCCTGCGCGACGACTGCCGGGTGATCCTGCTCGGCGAGATCGCCTCCGTCACCGTCGACCACCCGCTCTACCGCGAACTGCCCGAGGCGCCCTACCAGTACAAGGAACTGCTCGGCGCGATCTGGCGCGAACCGCTCGGCCCGCGCCTGGACCGCGGCGAACGCGCCCGCACCCTGGCCGCCCTGCTCCAGACCGGCTCCGACGGCCGCGCGCTCGCCGCCGAACTGATCACCCGCTCCGGGCTCACCCCCGCTGCGTGGACGACCCGGCTGTTCGCCGCGATGCTGCCGCCGCTGCTGCACTTCCTCTACCGCTACGGCCTGGTCTTCTCCCCGCACGGTGAGAACGCCATCCTGGTCTTCGACCAGCACGACACCCCGTCCCGGCTCGCGGTCAAGGACTTCGTCGACGACGTCAACCTCAGCGACCAGGACCTGCCCGAGCTGCGCGACCTGCCCGCCGAGGTCGGCGAGGTCCTGCTGCGCGAGGACCCACAGGGCCTCTGCCAGTTCCTCCACTCCGGCCTGTTCATCGGCGTCTTCCGCTACCTCGCCCCGCTGCTCGAAGCGCAGACCGGCCTGCCCGAGGCCGAGTTCTGGGCACTGCTGCGCGCCGAGGTGCTCCGCTACCAGCAGCGGTTCCCCGAGCTGCGCGAGCGCTTCGAGCTCTTCGACCTGTTCCCGCCCCGGATCGACCGGCTCTGCCTCAACCGCAACCGGCTGCTCCTGGACGGTTACGGCGACCGCCCGCACCGCCCGCACGCGGCCCGGCACGGCACCGTCCCCAACGCGCTGGCGCCCCGGGGCGCGGACGTGCTGCCCGGGCAACGGGATCGGATTGTCACCCCCGCCCCGTAGGCTGGGAGGGTCATGACGAACGACTCCGAATCCCAGCTCCCCGCCGACGCCGCCGAGGACTCCGAGGAGGCTCCCGAGGCCTCCGAGGCCGAGGTCGCCGCCGTCCCGCGGGCCCGCATTCCCGAGCTGCTGCACGCCGCGGTGGCGGCCGTCGGCGGTGTGGAGCGGCCCGGCCAGGTCCGCATGTCCGAGGCCGTGGCCGACGCCGTCGACAGCGGCGAGCACCTGCTGGTGCAGGCCGGCACCGGTACCGGCAAGTCCCTCGCCTACCTGGTGCCGGCCCTCGCCCACGGCGACCGCGTGGTGATCGCCACGGCCACCCTGGCCCTGCAACGCCAGCTGGTGGAGCGGGACTTGCCGCGCACCGTCGAGGCGCTGCACCCGGTGCTGCGCCGCCGCCCGCTGTTCGCGATGCTCAAGGGCCGCTCCAACTACCTCTGCCTGCACCGGGCCAACGAGGGCACCCCGAGCGATGAGGGCGAGGGCCTGTTCGACCCGGTGGACGCGCTCGGCGGCCCCACCGGCAAGCTCGGACAGGACGTCCTGCGGCTGCGCGACTGGGCGGAGGAGACGGAGACCGGGGACCGCGACGACCTCAGCCCCGGCGTCTCCGACAAGGCCTGGGCGCAGCTCGCGGTGACGTCCAAGGAGTGCCTCGGCGCCACCCGCTGCGCGTACGGCCAGGAGTGCTTCGCCGAGAAGGCGCGCGAGCGGGCCAAGCTGGCGGACGTCGTGGTCACCAACCACGCCATGCTGGCGATCGACGCGATCGAGGGCGCCCCGGTGCTGCCCGAGCACGGGCTGCTGATCGTCGACGAGGCGCACGAGCTGGTCAACCGGGTCACCGGCGCGGCCACCGCCGAGCTGACGGTGGGCGCGGTCAACCGGGCGGTGAAGCGGGCGGCCCGGCTGGCCAACGAGAAGGCCGTGGACGCCCTCCAGGCGGCCGCCGAGAACTTCCACGGCCTGATGGAGACGGCCCAGCCCGGCCGGGTCGAGGAGCTGCCCGAGTACCTCGCGTACGCGGTCACCGCGATCCGGGACGCCAGCCGGCAGGTGATCACCTCGCTCGGCGAGACGCGGGACAAGGCGCTCAGCGACGAGGACGCGGTGCGCAAGCAGGCGATGGCCTCCGCGGAGACGCTGCACGAGACGGCCGAGCGGCTGCTCGGGGACTCCGAGTACGACGTGGTCTGGATCGAGCGCAGCGACCGCTTCGGGATGGGCACCGCCTCGCTGCGGGTCGCCCCGCTGAGCGTGTCGGGGCTGCTGCGGGAGGGCCTGTACAAGGAGCGCTCGGTGGTGCTCACCTCGGCCACGCTCAAGCTCGGCGGGGACTTCACCGGCGTCGCCGCCTCGGTCGGCCTGCCCTCGGAGGCCCGGCTGCCGGACGAGCGCGGGCCGGCCGACGCACCCGAGTCGGCCTTCGGGGAGGACCCGGTGCCGCACTGGCGGGGCATCGACGTCGGCTCGCCGTTCAAGTACCCCAAGCAGGGCATCCTCTACGTCGCCCGGCACCTGACCGACCCGGGGCGCGACCCCGAGCGGCCCGACATGCTGGACGAGCTGGCGGAGCTGATCGGCGCGGCGGGCGGCCGGACGCTGGGCCTGTTCTCCTCGATGCGCGGCGCCCAGACGGCCGCCGAGGCGATGCGCGAGCGGCTCGACAACCGGATCCTGCTCCAGGGGGAGGACACCCTGGGGGAGTTGATCCGCGACTTCGCGTCGGACGCCACCACCTGCCTGTTCGGCACGCTCTCGCTCTGGCAGGGGGTGGACGTGCCCGGTTCGGCCTGCCAGCTGGTGGTGATGGACCGGATCCCGTTCCCGCGTCCGGACGATCCGCTGATGAGCGCCCGGCAGAAGGACGTCGAGCAGCGCGGCGGGAACGGCTTCATGGCCGTCGCGGCCACCCATGCCGCGCTGTTGCTGGCGCAGGGCGCGGGTCGGCTGGTCCGGGCGGCGGACGACCGGGGCGTGGTGGCGGTGCTCGATCCGCGGGTCGAGACCAAGCGCTACGGGAGCTTCTTCCGCTCCTCGATGCCGGAGTTCTGGTACACCACCGACCGCAACCAGGTGCGCCGCTCGCTGGCGGCGATCGACGCCTCGGCGGAGCCGGTCCGGCCGGTGTCGAAGCGGGGCTGAGAACGCCGGAGGGGCTCCGCGCGGTGTGCGTGGAGCCCCTTCCCGTGAGTGTGTGCCGGGGGTGTGCGCGGCGGTCGCGCGGGCCGGCGTCGGCGGGTGGTCAGAGCCGGCGCAGCACCGCCACGACCTTGCCCAGGATGGTCGCGTTGTCGCCGTTGATCGGCTCGTAGGCCGGGTTGTGCGGCATCAGCCAGATCCGGCCGTCCTCGCGCTTGAGGCGCTTCACGGTGGCCTCGCCGTCGATCATCGCGGCCACGATGTCGCCGTTCTCGGCGACCGGCTGGCGGCGGACGGTGACCCAGTCGCCGTCGCAGATGGCCGCCTCGATCATCGAGTCCCCGCGGACGGTCAGCGCGAACAGCTCGCCCTCGCCGACCAGCTGGCGCGGCAGCGGGAAGACGTCCTCGACCGTCTGCTCGGCCAGGATCGGCCCGCCCGCGGCGATCCGGCCGACCAGCGGGACGTACGAGGTGGACGGCCGGCCGGCCGTCTCGGCGGTGTTCGGGCGGGCCACCTCGACGCCGCGCACCTCGTAGGCGCGGGGGCGGTGCGGGTCGCGGCGCAGGAACCCCTTGCGCTCCAGGGCCATCAGCTGGTGGGCGACCGAGGAGGTGCTGGAGAGGCCGACGGCCTGGCCGATCTCGCGCATGGACGGCGGGTAGCCCCGGCGCTGGACGGAGTCCCGGATGACCTCGATCACCCGGCGCTGGCGCTCGGTCAGCCCGGCCTCGTCGGTGCGGATGCCGGGCGGGCGGCCCGGCATCGCACGGGTGGGGGCGGGGTGCCCGTCGTCCAGGACGGGGGCATGCTCGATCGGCTGGTCGGGAACCCGGCTCGGGCTGGAAACGGCCGGGCCGGAGAGGCGGTGGTCTTCGCTACGGTCCATGCTGATGTCCACGCTCTGCTGATTCGTGGTGCGCTGCCCCACCTTGAGCTGGGAGTGCTCCTGCACCGGGATGGTGTTGCTTTCGATCGTGTTCACGGCGGCCCCTCTCGACGGCTGTCCTCTCCCCTTTTCCAGCCCAACGGCACCTCCTATCGAAAGGTTGCGCCAAACACACGTTCGAGTGAATTATTCGGGAGTTGGCTGACTCGATCAAGGCTTTGCTGTACATCGATTAAATGTTCGACCGAAAGTCGGCCCCGGCAGTCTAATCGGCGCCGACACGCCAGGGGTGTCACCTCCCCCGAAGACCTAGATGTAGTGGCTACAGTCCACATCGTGCCCAGTACTAGTGGTCACGTCGCATGATCAGCTTGCCGAGGCCGGGTCGACATCGCGTAGACTCGACGAGTCCGCACGTTCTGCCCGGGAGGGATCTTTCAGGTGCACTGCCCCTTCTGCCGGCATTCCGACAGCCGCGTCGTCGACAGCCGGACCACCGAGGACGGCGGCTCGATCCGCCGTCGCCGGCAGTGTCCGGACTGCGGCCGCCGCTTCACCACGGTGGAGACGGCCGCGCTGATGGTCATCAAGCGCAGCGGCGTCACCGAACCCTTCTCCCGGGAGAAGGTCATCTCCGGAGTCCGCAAGGCCTGCCAGGGCCGCCCGGTCACCGAGGACGCGCTCGCCCAGCTCGGCCAGCGGGTCGAGGAGTGCGTGCGGGCCACCGGCAAGTCCGAGCTCACCACCCACGACGTGGGGCTGGCCATACTCGGACCGCTCAAGGATCTCGACGTTGTCGCGTTCCTGCGCTTCGCCAGCGTGTACCAGGCGTACGACGGACTGGAAGACTTCGAGGCCGCCATCGCGGAGCTCCGCGCCGAGCGGCCCGTCCCCGAGGCGGACGGCACCTGCGTGCCGGTTCCCGCCGCCGCGCCCTAGGAGGCCCGGCGCAGTACCAGCGGCCCCCAGGGGCTGCCAGCCACACCGGCCCCACGGGGTCGAAGCATGCCCGGAAACGGGGCACAGAACACCACAAACCGTGTGGATACAGGCAGGTCGTCGCCTGTCCGCACACCGGAAGACGAACCAGCGGTGCCCGGACTTTTCAGGGCACTTTGGGCGTTTGCCCAGGAGGAGGAGCGAGAAGTGACAGACACCACGAGCGGTTCCGCACGCGGGTCGAAGTCCGACAAGGCCGCGACCAAGGGAGCCGGCAAGGCCCCCAAGGGCGGTCTGCGGATCGAGCGCATCTACACCACCCCTGGCGTCCACCCCTATGACGAGGTCCGCTGGGAGCGCCGCGACGTCGTCATGACCAACTGGCGCGACGGCTCGATCAACTTCGAGCAGCGCGGCGTCGAGTTCCCCGACTCGTGGTCGGTCAACGCGGTCAACATCGTCACGTCCAAGTACTTCCGCGGCGCGGTGGGCACCCCGCAGCGCGAGTGGAGCCTGAAGCAGATCATCGACCGCGTGGTGCTCACCTACCGCGCCGCCGGCGAGAAGAACGGCTACTTCGCCACCCCCGCTGACGCCGAGGTCTTCGAGCACGAGCTGACCCACGCCCTCCTCCACCAGGTGTTCAGCTTCAACTCGCCGGTCTGGTTCAACGTCGGCACCAAGCAGCCCCAGCAGGTCAGCGCCTGCTTCATCCTGGCCGTCGACGACTCCATGGAGTCGATCCTCGACTGGTACAAGGAAGAGGGCATGATCTTCAAGGGCGGCTCCGGCGCCGGCCTCAACCTCTCCCGGATCCGCTCCTCCAAGGAGCTGCTCTCCTCCGGCGGCAACGCCTCCGGCCCGGTCTCCTTCATGCGCGGCGCGGACGCCTCCGCCGGCACCATCAAGTCCGGTGGCGCCACCCGCCGCGCGGCCAAGATGGTCGTGCTGGACGTCGACCACCCCGACGTCGAGGCCTTCATCGAGACCAAGGTGAAGGAGGAGGAGAAGATCCGCGCCCTGCGCGACGCGGGCTTCGACATGGACCTCGGCGGGGACGACATCACCTCCGTCCAGTACCAGAACGCCAACAACTCGGTCCGCGTCTCCGACGAGTTCATGACCGCCGTCGAGAACGGCACGGAGTTCGGCCTGCGCGCCCGGATGACCGGCGAGGTCATCGAGACCGTCGACGCGAAGAAGCTCTTCCGCAAGATGGCCGAGGCGGCCTGGGCCTGTGCGGACCCGGGCATCCAGTACGACTCCACCATCAACCACTGGCACACCTGCCCGGAGTCCGGCCGCATCAACGCGTCCAACCCCTGCTCCGAGTACATGCACCTGGACAACTCCAGCTGCAACCTCGCCTCGCTGAACCTGATGAAGTTCCTGCGCGACGACGACTCCTTCGACGCCGAGCGCTTCGCCAAGGTCGTCGAGCTGGTCATCACCGCGATGGACATCTCGATCTGCTTCGCCGACTTCCCGACCGAGAAGATCGGCGAGACCACCCGCGCCTTCCGCCAGCTCGGCATCGGCTACGCCAACCTCGGCGCCCTGCTGATGGCGACCGGCCACGCCTACGACAGCGAGGGCGGCCGCGCCCTGGCCGGCGCCATCACCTCGCTGATGACCGGCACCGCCTACCGCCGCGGCGCCGAACTCGCCGGTGTGGTCGGCCCGTACGACGGCTACGCCCGCAACGCCGCCCCGCACCAGCGGGTCATGGGACAGCACGCGGACGCCTCCCGTGCGGCCGTCGCGCTGGGCGACCTGGACGCCCCCGTCTGGGCCGCCGCCACCGAGACCTGGGGCGACGTGCTCCGCCTCGGCGCGGAGAACGGTTTCCGCAACGCGCAGGCCTCGGTGCTCGCGCCGACCGGCACCATCGGCCTGATGATGGACTGCGACACCACCGGCGTCGAGCCCGACCTGGCGCTGGTCAAGTTCAAGAAGCTCGTCGGCGGCGGCTCGATGCAGATCGTCAACGGCACCGTCCCGCGCGCGCTCAAGCGCCTCGGCTACCAGGCCGAGCAGGTCGAGGCGATCGTCGCCCACATCGCCGAGCACGGCAACGTGGTGGACGCGCCCGGCCTGAAGACCGCGCACTACGAGGTCTTCGACTGCGCGATGGGCGAGCGGGTCATCTCGGCCATGGGCCACGTGCGGATGATGGCGGCGATCCAGCCCTGGATCTCCGGCGCCATCTCCAAGACGGTGAACATGCCGGAGGCCGCCACCGTCGAGGAGATCGAGGAGATCTACTTCGAGGCCTGGAAGCTCGGGGTCAAGGCCCTCGCCATCTACCGCGACAACTGCAAGGTCGGTCAGCCGCTCTCGGCGAAGAGCAAGGCGGCGGAGACCAAGGCCGCGGAGGCCAAGGCGGAGTCCGCCCCGGCCGCGGTCGAGAAGGTCGTCGAGTACCGGCCCGTCCGCAAGCGCCTGCCCAAGGGCCGCCCGGGCATCACCACCTCCTTCGCGGTCGGTGGCGCCGAGGGCTACATGACGGCCAACTCCTACCCGGACGACGGCCTCGGCGAGGTCTTCCTGAAGATGTCCAAGCAGGGCTCGACCCTCGCGGGCATGATGGACGCCTTCTCCATCGCCGTCTCGGTCGGCCTCCAGTACGGCGTGCCGCTGGAGACGTACGTCTCGAAGTTCACCAACATGCGCTTCGAGCCGGCCGGTCTGACCGACGACCCGGACGTGCGGATGGCGCAGTCGATCGTCGACTACATCTTCCGCCGCCTGGCGCTGGACTTCCTGCCGTTCGAGACCCGCTCCGCGCTGGGCATCCACTCCGTCGAGGAGCGCCAGCGCCACCTGGAGACGGGCTCCTACGAGCCGCTGGAGGCCGAGGAGGAGCTGGACACCGAGTCCCTCGCCCAGTCCGCCCCGCGCGCGGCCGCGGCCGCCGCTCCGGCGGCCCCGGCCAAGCCCGCCGCGGTCGAGGCCCCCAAGCCGGCCCCGGCGCAGGCCCACAACTCGACGGAGCTGCTGGAGATCCAGCTCGGCCTCAACGCCGACGCCCCGCTCTGCTTCTCCTGCGGCACCAAGATGCGCCGCGCCGGCAGCTGCTACCTCTGCGAGGGCTGCGGCTCCACCAGCGGCTGCAGCTGACCGGGCGCGGCCCGGGCCGTTGCCTGGTGAGGTGACCGGCCGTTGAGGCGGGGCGAGGACTTAGTGTCCTCGCCCCGCCTCTTTTGCGTGCCCGTCGTTCGTGTGCGCGGGGGCGGCTTCGGCGTCGGAGTTTGTCAACCAGGGTTGACAGTTGGAGGGCGTCAACCTAAGTTGACACCATGAGCGACAGCGGAGAACTCGCGGCGGCGGCGAGCAGCCGTGACCCCGCGGTGGGACTTCGGGCGGTCCGTGCGCTGCGCGACCTGGCGGACCGGTTGGAGGGTCTGCAGGTGGGCAGCGCCCGTGCGCAGGGCTGGTCCTGGCAGGACATCGCGGTCTGCCTCGGGGTGACCCGGCAGGCGGTGCACAAGAAGTACGCCCGGCGTGGTTCCGGCGGGGGATCCAGCGGGGATTCCGGCGGCGGTTCCGGCAGGGGTTCCGGTGGCGACGAGAGCGGAGGCTGAGTGATGTTCGAGCGATTCACCGAGTCGGCACGGCGGGTGGTGGGCCGGGCGCGGCAGGAGGCGGGGGAACTTCAGCACGGGTACGTCGGCACGGAGCACCTGCTGCTGGCGATCCTGACCGAGCCGGAGGACCCGGCGGCCGCGGTGCTGATCGGGGCCGGGCTGGATCACGAGACCGCGCAGCGGGCGGTGCGGCGGCTGCTGGGGGCGGGGGACGACGCCCAGGCGCTGGCTGCGATCGGGGTGGATCTGGACGCCGTCCGGGAGGCGGTGGAGTCGGTGTTCGGGGAGGGGGCGCTGGACGCGCCGGCGGAGGAGCCGCAGGGGCGCGGCTGGTTCCGGTCGGAGTCCAAGGGACGGCGCGGTCCGTTCACGGCCCGGGCGAAGAAGACGCTGGAGCTGTCACTGCGGGAGTCGCTGCGGCTGAAGTCGGGCCACATCGCGGTCGGGCACCTGCTGCTCGGACTGATGCGGGAGGGGGACGGCCTCGGCGCCAGGGTGATCGTCGATCACGGGCTGGATGCGGCGGCCGTGCGGCGGGCGGTGGAGGCGCGGTTGGGGTGACCGGGGTGCGGGGCGGAGGCGGCGTGATCAAGGTGCGGGGGCGGGGTCGCGGTTCGGTGTACACAGCGTGAATGAACGAGACTGACCGTCAACTGCCCAGTTGAGGACACATTCTCAATAGATATGATCTGCCGATTGCGTGAACCGATCAGCCGCCCGGAGACGTTTCATCACGTCGGCCGGGCGGTGGCGCATTCGCCCGTCCGCTGTCGGCGCCAGCCCGTCGACGCCCGCCGCCGTTGCCGAGGACCGCACCGATGAGAGAACGCACCAGCCCCGATGGCGCGGCGCCCCGGCGGCCCGCCGCGCGTACCGCGGCCCTGACCGCGGGGGCCGTCCTGCTGGCGGCGGTCGCCGCGCCGGTGGGCGTCCGTCGGGCGCTGGCGGCCCATCAGCCGCTCACCGTCGCCGCCGTGTGCGCGGTCGCGGTGCTCTGGCTGATCGCGGTCGGCCTCGCGGCGACCGGTGCCGAGCGCTCCCGTCGGCTGGCGGCCGACCTGGCCGGGCAGCAGGGCGAGACCATGGCGGGCCTGGTGGCGGTTGACGCGGCCCGGAACGCCCAGGCGGCGGCCCGCGCCGATGCCGTCGCCGCACGGGCCGAGCGGGACGCCGCCCGGGAGGAGCTGATCCGGGCGGGCGCCGATGCGGCGGCCGCCCACGCCGAGCTGGCCCGGCTGCGGGCGGCGGCCGAGGAGGAACAGGCCGCGCGCGCCGAACTGGACCGGCTCGCCGCCGAGATCCTGCCCGGGGTGGTGAAGAGGCTCCGCGACGGCGCGTCCGTGGACAGCGCGCTCGCCGGGCACCGCACGCACCCCCAGTACGCGCTGCTGCGCGTCGTCGCCGAGGAGGTCGGGAAGGGCGAGCGGCTGCGGGCCGCCGCCCTCGCGGTCTGCGCGACCGCCGCCGGCCGCGTCCAGGCGCTGGCCACCAGCATGCACGCCGAGCTGCGCGAGATGCAGCACCGGCATGACGAGGAGGTGCTGGGCGACCTGCTGCGCCTGGACCACTCGACCGCGCAGGCGGGCCGGATGGCCGACGGCATCGCGGTGCTCACCGGCGCCCGCTCGGGGCGGCGCTGGGCGAAGCCGATCGCCGTGGAGTCTGTGCTGCGTGGTGCGCTCGGCCGGATCGGCGCCTACCAGCGGGTCCGGCTGCACAACGCCAGCACCGCGGCCGTCGCCGGGTTCGCCGCCGAGGGCGTGATGCACGCGCTCGCCGAACTCCTGGACAACGCGACCAACTTCTCCGCCCCGCCGGCCGAGGTGCACGTCTACGTCGAGGAGGTGTCGGCCGGGCTGGTGGTCACCGTCGAGGACAGCGGGCTCGGCCTGAGCGACAGTTGGCTGCGGCGGGCCGAACGGGCCGTGTGCGCGGAGCCGTTGGACCTCACCACGCTCGCGGCCGGCACCCGGCTCGGTCTTGCGGTGGTCGGCTCGCTGGCCCGCAAGTACGGTCTGCAGATCTCCTTCCGGCCGTCGGCGCGCGGTGGTACCGGGGTGGTGATGCTGATCCCGCAGCAGCTGGTCACGCACGCCGCTCCGGAGCCGGCGGCGGCGCCCGTCGAGCCGGCCGCGCCGGTGCGACCGGCGGTGCGCGCGCGCCCGGTGCTCACTCCGGCGGCCAAGCCGCCCGCCGCCGTACCCGCTCCCGCTCCCGCTCCCGCTCCCGTACCCGCTCCCGTACCCGCTCCCGTACCCGCTCCCGTGCCCGCGCCCGCGTCCGCGCCCGTCCCGGTCACCGAGAGCGGACTGCCGCAGCGCCGCCGCGGGCAGACGCTCGCGGTGACCGCCCCGGCCGCGGCCCCCGCCGCGAAGCCGGCCCGCGCCGACGCGGTGAGCGCCGCCGCCCGGTTCGGCGCCTTCCGCAAGGCCGCACAGCAGGCCCGGACGCCCGCCGACACCCCCCGGTCCGGCGGTACGGACACCCTCTCAGCCACCCCCGGCACCACCGGCACCACCGGCACCACGGACACCACCTCCGACGCCTCCCCCGTCACCGAGAAGGACTCCTGATGAGCACCGCCACCGATCGCGACCTCGACTGGCTGTTGGACAACCTGCTGACCGCCACCCCCGGCACCCGACACGCCCTGGTGCTCTCCGCCGACGGCCTCAAGCTCTGCCACACCGCGGGCCTCACCGGGGACCAGGCCGACCAGCTGGCGGCGATCGCCTCCGGGATGCAGAGCCTGGCGCACGGCGCCTCGATCGAGTTCGGCGACGGCAGCGGCGGCGTGCGGCAGTCGATGACCGAGTTCCACGGCGGCATCCTCTGCATCGTGGCGGCCGGCGAGGGCGCGCACCTCGCGGTGGTCACCGACGACGAGGCCGACGTGGGCGTGGTCGGCCACAACATGCACGGCCTGATCGAGCAGATCGGGGTCCACCTCAGCGCCCCGGCCCGGGACACCGGGGGCGCGGTGGCGGACGGGAGCGCCCCGGCATGAGCGGGCGGCCGGTCCTACCGGGGCGCGACGACGACCCGGACCGCCTCTACACCATCACCCGGGGCCGCAGCCGTTCGCCGGAGAACGCCTTCGACCTGGTCACCCTGATCGTGGCCGAGCGCCGGCCGGCACCGGGCATGCAGTCGGAGCACGTGCGCATCCTGCGGATGTGCGAGGCACCGGTCGCCGTCGTCGAGGTGGCCGCCGAGCTGAAGCTGCCGGTCTCGGTGGTGAAGATCCTGCTCGGCGACCTGCTGGAGGCCGGGGCGGTCACCGCCCGGCACCCCCGGTTCGCGCCCGACAAGGCCCGGCTGCCCGATATCGACACGCTGAAGCAGGTGCTCCATGGACTCCAACAGCTCTGACGCCCCGGCGTCCCGGCGCACCCCGCTGCGCGGCACCGCCGACAACGCGCTGAAGATCGTCGTGGTCGGCGGCTTCGGGGTCGGCAAGACCACCCTGGTCGGCGCGGTCAGCGAGATCCGGCCGCTGAACACCGAGGAGACGATGACCAGGGCGGGCGAGGGCATCGACGACCCCTCGGACGCCTGGGGCAAGCGCTCCACCACCGTCGCCTTCGACTTCGGGCGGATCACCCTCTCCGCCAGCCAGGTGCTGTACCTGTTCGGCGCACCGGGGCAGGAACGTTTCTGGTTCCTCTGGGACCGGCTGTTCAGCGGCGCCCTCGGCGCGGTCGTCCTGGTGGACACCCGGCGGCTGGAGGAGTCCTGGTACGCCATCGACCGGCTGGAGCACCACGGCACGCCGTTCATCGTGGCGCGCAACAACTTCGGCGACCCGACCCACACCCTCGACCAGGTCCGCGAGGCGCTCGACCTGCCCGCCGACATCCCGCTGGTCGACTGCGACGCCCGCGACCGCGAGGACGGCAAGCGCGTGCTGATCGAACTCGTCCGCCACCTGGCCGCCCGGGTCGAGGCCCAGGACACCACCGCCGTGTACCAGGACACCACCACCGCCGTGTACCAGGAGAGCACCCCGTGACCGAGCCCGCCGCCACCCCGCCGCCGGGCTGCCCGGCGCACGCCGGCGCCACCCCGCTGTACGGGCCGCGCTTCCAGACCGACCCCGCCCAGCTCTACCGCGAACTGCGGGCCGCGCACGGCCCGGTCGCGCCGATCGAGCTGGCCGGCGGCGTCCCCGCCTGGCTGGTGATCGGCTACCGCGAGCTGCAGCTGGTCACCGGCCAGCCGCAGCTGTTCGGCCGGGACTCCGCCCGCTGGAACGCCTGGGCGGACATCCCCGAGAACTGGCCGCTGAAGCCGATGATGGCCCCGGTGCCGTCGATCCTGTACGCCGAGGGCGAGGAGCACGTCCGCCGCTCCCGGGCCGTCACCGACGCGCTCGCCGCCATCGACCCGTACGAGCTGCGCAAGCACTGCGAGGAGATCGCCGACCGGCTGATCGACGGGTTCGGCGGCCGCGGCGAGGCCGACCTGGTCGCCGAGTACGCCCACCGGATGCCGCTGCTGGTGCTCTGCCGGCTGCTCGGGCTGAGCGAGGAGCAGGCGCCGGTCCTGACCGAGGCACTGCTGACGATGCTGGACGGCGGCCCGGACGCGCCCGCCGGAGCGCAGCGGCTGCTGGCCCTGATGCTCGACGTGGTGCGGGAGAAGGCCGAGCACCCCGGCAACGACATCGCGACCGCGATGCTGCAACACGAGGCGGGCCTGGAGCACGACGAGATCATGCGGGACCTCCGGGTGCTGCTGATCGCCGGCCACCAGCCCTGCTCGTACTGGATCTCCAACGCGCTGCGGCTGATGCTCACGGACGAGCGGTTCGCCGCCTCGCTCTCCGGCGGCCGGCGCAGCATCAGCCAGGCGCTGAACGAGGCGCTCTGGGAGGACACCCCGACGCAGATCTTCGCCGGCCGCTGGGCGACCCGGGACACGGTCCTCGGCGGGCAGCGGATCGCCGCCGGGGACATGGTGCTGCTGGGCCTGGCGGGGGCGAACGCGGACCCGTTGGTCCGCCGGCCGGACGGGAGCCCGGCCGAGGGCAACCGGGCGCACCTGAGCTACTCGTACGGGGAGCACGGCTGCCCGTTCCCGGCGCAGGAGGCGGCCGAGGTGATCGCCACCATGGCGATCGAGGTGCTGCTGGACCGGCTGCCGGACCTGCGGCTGGCGGTGGCGGAGCACGCGCTGGTGTGGCGGCCGTCGGCCTGGGTGCGCGGGTTGGTGGCGCTGCCGGTGTCGTTCAGCCCGGGCTTCTCGGTCTGAGCCCGCCGTTCGGGGCCCTGCTGTTCCGGCGGCCCCGGCCTGCGCCGGCCCTTTCTAGAGCCGGGCGACCCAACAACCGGGCGACCCAACAACCGAGCCACCCAAGGAGAACCGTGCCGATGACCGCCCCGATCGCCCTCGACCCGCTGGCGGGGGACAACGCCGCCGAGGGCGCCCTGCTGCGCGCCGCCGGTCCGGCGGTGGCCGTGGAGCTGCCCGGCGGGGTCGCCGCCTGGGCGGTGACGCGGCACGCGGCCGCGCGTGAACTGCTGACCGACGCCCGCCTGGTGAAGGACGCCGCGCACTGGGCCGCGTACCAGCGCGGCGAGGTGCCGAAGACCTGGCCGCTGATCGGTCTGGCGGTGCCCGGTCCGAGCATGGTGACCACCGACGGCGCCGAGCACCGGCGGCTGCGGGCGCTGGTGGCACAGGCGTTCACCCCGCGCCGGGTGGAGCTGATGCGCCCCCGGGTGGAGGAGATCACCCATGCGCTGTTGGACGCGCTGGCGGTGGGCGAACCGGTGGTGGACCTCAAGACGGCCTTCGCCTTCCCGCTGCCGATGACGGTGATCTGCTCGCTGCTCGGCGTCCCGGAGTCCGACCACGGCCATCTGCGTGACCTGTACGAGCGGTTCTTCGGCACCCGCCCGAACCCCGAGGGCATCCAGGCGACCATTGCCGCGCTGAACGCCTTCGTCAACGACCTGGTGGCTCAGCGCCGTTCGGCCCCCGGCGACGATCTGGCCAGTGCCCTGCTGGCGGCGGACACCGAGGGCGGGGCGCTGAGCGACGCGGAGGCGGCGGCCACCCTGCGGGTGATCATCGCGGCGGGGCACGAGACCACGGTCAACCTGCTCGGCAACGCCGTCCGGGCGCTGCTGGCGCACCCGGACCAGCTGGCGCTGGTGCGCTCGGGTGAGATCGGCTGGGACGCGGTGGTGGAGGAGTCGCTCCGCTGGACGCCGCCGACCAGCAACTTCCTGTTCCGGTTCACCGCCGAGGCGATCGAGGTCGGCGGGGCGGACGGGGTGGTGATCCCCAAGGGCGAGCCGGTGCTGGTCTCGTACAACGCGATCGGCCGGGACCCGGCGCAACACGGGGTGACGGCCGAGCTGTTCGACATCACCCGGGATCCGATCCGGCACCTCTCCTTCGGTCACGGTCCGCACGTCTGCCCGGGTTCGCCGCTGGCACGCCTGGAGGCGGGGGTGGCGCTGCCGGCCCTGTTCGAGCGGTTCCCGGACCTGGCGCTGGCGGTGCCGGACGGGGAGTTGAGGCCCAGCCCGTCGCTGGTGGTGAACAGCCTGCGGGAGATCCCGGTCCGGCTGTTCTGACGACCGGGGCGGTCGGGACGGTCCAGCCGTCGGGCTGTTGCGAGGACGATGCCCCG
Organism: Kitasatospora sp. NPDC052868; assembly: GCF_044547105.1. Classification (NCBI taxonomy): domain Bacteria; kingdom Bacillati; phylum Actinomycetota; class Actinomycetes; order Kitasatosporales; family Streptomycetaceae; genus Kitasatospora; species Kitasatospora sp. NPDC052868. The sequence continues at coordinate 72,724 of NZ_JBITZW010000016.1, forward strand.
CCCGCCCGGCCCGCTCCGAGCGGGCCGGGACGGGTGGTGCGACGGGTCACGAGTGGGGCACTTGCCGACGAAGGTCGAACGCACACCTTGGCGGCGGGTGCCTGCTGCGTTAACGTCGTCAAACCGGCCAGCCCGCCGGGTACATGTCGATCTCCGGTACAGCGCACTGTCGTTCTGTCCCCTGCAGGTCCGTCGAGCTGCAGGTCTGTCGTACGAGGCGTTCACGCCCTGGCGAGGAGGACCGCATTGACCCCCAGCACGACCGAGCCGTCCACACGTTCCCGTCGCCGTCCGATCGCCGTCCCCGCCCTGCTGGCGGCGCTGGCGCTGACGGCGGCCTGTTCCAACAGTTCGAGCAGTTCGGGCGGTGGCTCGGGCGGTACCCAGACGCTGGCGGGGGACTGCGCCAAGTACCAGCCGTACGCAGGCCATTCGGGCAGTACGGTGACCGTCTTCGCGTCGATCCTCAGCCCGGAGTCGGACAACCTGGAGAAGTCCTGGGCGGATTTCGCCAAGTGTACGGGCATCAAGATCAGTTATGAGGGGTCCAACGACTTCGAGTCGCAGCTCCCGGTGCGGGTGACCGGCGGCAACGCCCCGGACTTCGCGATCATCCCGCAGCCCGGCCTGCTGGCCCAGATGGTGAAGAGCGGCAAGGTGGTCAAGCCGCCCGAGCAGACCGCCGCCAACCAGGACAGGTGGAGCCCGGTCTGGAAGACCTACGGCTCGGTCAACGGCACCTTCTACGCGGCGCCGATGAGCGCCAACATGAAGTCGCTGGTCTGGTACTCGCCGAAGGCCTTCAAGCAGGCCGGCTACGAGGTGCCGAAGACCTGGGCCGATCTGATGGCGCTCAGCGACCGGATCGCCAAGGCCGGTGCCACCAAGCCGTGGTGCGGCGGCATCGCCTCCGGGACGGCCACCGGCTGGCCCGCCACCGACTGGCTGGAGGAGGTGGTGCTGGGCACCTACGGCGGCGAGGTGTACGACCAGTGGGTGAGCCACAAGGTGAAGTTCTCCGATGAGAAGATCACCACGGCGATGAAGACCATCGCGGACTGGATGCAGAACCCCGCCTGGGTCAACGGCGGCTACGGCGACGTGAAGTCGATCGCCACCACCACCTTCCAGGACGCGGGCGCGCCGATCCTCACCGGCAAGTGCGCCATGCTCCAGCAGGCCTCCTTCTACAAGGCGCAGTGGCCCAAGGACACCAAGGTCGGTCCGGACGGCGACATCTTCGCCTTCCACCTGCCGGCCGTGAACCCGGCGGTGGCCAACCCGGTGGAGGGCGGCGGCGAGTTCCTGACCGCCTTCGCCAGCCGGCCCGAGGTGCAGGCGGTGCAGAACTACCTGTCCAGCGCCGACTGGGCGAGCAGCCGGGTGAAGACCGCCACCGGCTGGGTCTCGGCCAACCAGGGCGTGGACAAGAGCCTGTACACCGACCCGATCGACCGGCTCTCCGCCGACGCGCTCACCGACCCGGCCGCGACCTTCCGCTTCGACGGCTCGGACCTGATGCCCGCCGCGGTCGGCGCCGGGCAGGAGTGGAAGTCGCTGACCGCCTGGTTCGCCGAGGGCCAGTCCATCCAGAAGACCGCCGCCGACATCGACGCGGCCTGGCCGCAGTAGCGGCCTTCCCACCAGGACCACCTGCCGAGGGCGGTGCGGGGCCCCCCCCCCCCCCCCCCCCCCCCCCCCCCCCCCCCGCCGCCGGCCCCGCCCCCCCCCCCCGCCCCCCCCACCGCCCCCGCGCCCCCCGCCCCGA
>NZ_JBITZW010000016.1:74501-158188 GCF_044547105.1 Kitasatospora sp. NPDC052868
TTGCCGGGGGTGTGGGGTGTGGGCCACACACCCCGAACCCCCGCCCCCCGCCCGGGCGGGGGGGGGCGCCGGGGGGGGGCGGCCCCCCCCCCCCCCGGGCGGGGGGGGGGGGGGCCCCCCCCCCCCCCCCCCCCCGCCCCTCTCCGTCTCCGGCTCCTGCTTCCGTCCCCGCCTCTGCCTCCGCCTTCGACTCTGTCTCCGCTTCCACTTCCACTTCCGCAGGGTTCTCTCCGCCCTCCGCAGGGAAAGGACCGCGCAGCCATGTCCCTCACCGCTTCCGCGCTCGCCGACGGCGCCTGGGGCGACGCGGCCGTCAAGTTCGGCAACAGCTTCGGCGCCATCGCGGGCTTCCTCGGCATCCTCCTGCTGGTCTTCCTCGCCGCCGGCCGGGCCACCGGCCGGATCGCCCGCCCGCTGTCCGTCGCGGTCTTCCTCGGCCCGGCGGCGCTGCTGCTGCTCGTCGGCCTCGTCGTGCCGCTGGTCCGCACCGTCTACCTGAGCCTCTACAGCGACGACAGCAGCCGGTTCGTCGGCGGCGAGAACTTCGGCTGGGCGTTCACCACCGACTCGGTGCAGGACGTGCTGGTCAACACCCTGCTCTGGCTGGTGGTCGCGCCGCTGGCGGCGACCGGCCTCGGCCTGGTGCTGGCGCTGCTGGTGGACCGGATGCGCGGCCAGGCGCTGTACAAGTCGCTGATCTTCATGCCGATGGCGATCTCGCTGGTCGGCGCCTCGATCATCTTCAAGTTCGTCTACGAGTCCCGTGATGCCTCGCAGCAGCAGATCGGCCTGCTCAGCCAGGTGGCGATCAGCCTCGGCTGGGAGCACCCGCCGAACTGGATGCTCTCCCAGCCGCTCAACACCTTCCTGCTGATGGCGGTCATGGTGTGGGTGCAGACCGGGTTCGCGATGGTGGTGCTGTCGGCCGCGATCAAGGCGATTCCGGACGAGGTCACCGAGGCGGCCCGGTTGGACGGCGCGGGCGGCGTGCGGCTGTTCTGGTACGTGACGGTGCCGATGATCCGCACCACGGTGGTCGTCGTCCTCACCACCGTCATGATCACCACGCTGAAGGCCTTCGACATCGTCCGCACCATGACCGGTGGCAACTTCGGCACCCAGGTGCTGGCCAACGAGATGTACTCGCAGTCGTTCGTGCAGTTCAACACCGGGCGGGGCAGCGCACTCGCGGTGATCCTCTTCCTCGCCGTGCTGCCGCTGGTGGCCTACAACATCGTCCAGCTGCGCAAGGAGCGTGGAGTCCGATGAGCGAGCGCCGCACACCCATCCGCCGCAGTCGCTCCAAGGCCACCTCCGACGCGCCTCCGGTGGACGCGCCGCCGGTCGCGGACGCCCGGCCCAGGTCCCGATCCGGGTTCGCGTCCGGGTCGGGGTCGGGGCGCGGATCCGGGTCCGCGCGGGACGTCCGCAAGGCCTTCAGCAGCCCGCTCGCCTCGGTCTTCGTGATCGCGGTGACGGTGCTGTGGACCATCCCCACCCTCGGGCTGCTGGCCACCTCGCTGCGCCCCAAACAGGACGTCACCGCCGACGGCTGGTGGAACGTCTTCCTCCACCCGGACCTCGGCCTGTCCAACTACCACACCGTGCTGTTCGAGGGCGGCTCCGGCGTGAGCACCGGCCTGCTGCCCTTCCTGGTGAACTCGCTGGCGATCAGTATCCCGGCGACCCTGTTCCCGCTGGTCCTGGCGGCGATGGCCGCGTACGGGCTGGCCTGGGTGCGGTTCCGGGGCAGCGACACGGTGTTCTTCGTGGTGTTCGCGCTCCAGGTGGTGCCGATGCAGATGGCACTGATCCCGCTGCTGCGGCTGTTCTCCGGCGGAGCCCACCTGGGCCCGCTGACGATCATCCCGGCGGTGGACTTCAAGGGCACCTACGCGCCGGTCTGGATCGCGCACACCATGTTCGCGCTGCCGCTGGCGATCTTCCTGCTGCACAACTTCATCGCCCAGCTGCCGCGGGACCTGATGGAGGCGGCGGTGGTGGACGGCGCCTCGCACTTCAAGATCTTCCGTTCGATCGTGCTGCCGCTCTGCACCCCGGCGCTGGCCTCCTTCGCCATCTTCCAGTTCCTCTGGGTCTGGAACGACCTCCTGGTGGCGCTGACCTTCGCCGGCGGCACGCCCGAGGTGGCGCCGATGACGGTCCGGCTGGCGCAGCTGTCCGGCTCCTTCGGCGGGCGCTGGGAGCTGCTCACCGCCGGGGCGTTCCTGTCGATCGTGATCCCGCTGGCGGTCTTCTTCGCGCTCCAGCGGTACTTCGTCCGCGGTCTGCTGGCCGGATCCGTCAAGGGGTAGCCGTCCCCGATGGGGGATTGTGGCGGTTCCGTGGACACGGTCGACACCGAACCTGTACACCGATAGGGGCAGTTGGCCGATGCGGCAAGGGGGCGGTCATGGCAGGTGCGGGCATCCGGACAGGCGTCCGATGGCGGCGCAGACTCGCGGGCCTGCTGGCGGCCCTGACCACGGCGGCGGCGGTGGTGGCGGGCCCGGCGGCCGCGCCGGCCGGGGCGGCCACGGCGACCCTGGGCAGTACGGCGGTCGGCCCGTCCACCGACACGGGGGACTCCGGCTACCTCAACGCCTCCCGGTACGTCACCGGTCCGGCGGGCGGCACGGTCAGCGCCGTCAGCGTGTACGTGGACGCGGTGGACGCCGCTCCCGCCAACCAGTACCAGGTGGCGGTCTACCGCGACAACGCGGGCAGCCCGGGCGCCCTGCTGGCGAGCAGCGGCTCCGCCACGCTCACCGCCGACAGCTGGAACACGGTGCCGCTGACGGCCGCCCTGGCCGCCAACACCCCGTACTGGCTGGCCTACAACAGCAACGGCGGGAGCGCGGCCGTCAACAACCTGCGCTACACCGCCGGCGGCACCAGCGTGTACGGCAACGGCGGCCACCCGTTCGGCGGTTGGCCGGGCGACTTCGGCGCGGTCACCACCAGCGGGCTGAGCTTCTCGATCTACGCGACGTACACCGCCGACCAGGCCCCGCCGCCCTCGCCGCCCGGTGCCGGCCCGGGCGGGGAGGGCCCGATCCTGCTGGTCACCAGCCAGGCCAATCCGTACACCCGCTACCTGGCCGAGATCCTCAAGGCCGAGGGCCTCAACTACTACCGCACGGTGGACATCTCGGCGGTGACCAGTTCACTGCTCGGCTCCTACGACGTGGTGCTGCTCGGTGAGATGCCGCTCAGTGCGGCGCAGGCGGGTCTGCTCACCACCTGGACCAACGGGGGCGGCCGACTGGTCGCGATGCGCCCGGACAGGCAGCTGGCGCCGCTGTTCGGGCTCGCCCCGGCGAGCGGCACCCGCTCCGACGCCTACCTCAAGGTCGACACCGGCGCCGCACCGGGCACCGGGATCACCGGCGACACCATGGGCTACCACGGCGCCGCCGACCTCTACACGCTGAGCGGTGCGACCGCCGTCGCCACCCTGTACAGCGACGCCGGGACGGCGACCGCCAACCCGGCCGTCACGCTGCGCACGGCCGGCAGCGGCCGTGCCGCCGCGTTCAGCTACGACCTGGCCAAGTCCGTGGTGCAGACCCGGCAGGGCAACATCGCCTGGGCCGGGCAGCAGCGGGACGGCACCGACGGCTACGAGGCCGGAGAGATGTTCTTCGGCACCGGCGGGCAGCCGGACTGGAACAACCTGGACAAGGCGCTGATCCCGATCGCCGACGAGCAGCAGCGGCTGCTGGCCAACCTGATCACCCTGATCGACTCCGCCAACAAGCCGCTGCCGCGCTTCTGGTACTTCCCGCGGGACGTCAAGGCCGCCGTGGTGATGACGGGCGACGACCACGGGGTCGGCGGCACCGCCGGGCGCTGGGACGGCTACATCGCGCAGAGCCCGGCCGGCTGCAAGGTCGCCGACTGGGAGTGCGTGCGCGGGTCCTCGTACATCTACACCGACGATCCGCTGACCCCGGCGCAGGCCCAGGCCTACACCGACCAGGGATTCGAGGTCGGCGTGCACGTCACCACCAACTGCCGCCCGTGGGGCACCACCGCCGCCCTGGAGGGCTTCTACCGCGACCAGTTGGCCAACTGGCGGGCCAAGTACCCCGCACTGCCCGCGCCTTCGAGCAGCCGCACGCACTGCGTGGAGTGGGACGACTGGGCGACGCAGGCGAAGACCAAGCTGGCCAACGGCATCCGGCTGGACACCGACTACTACTTCTACCCGTCCACCTTCACCAAGGACCGGCCCGGCTACTTCAACGGCACCGCGCAGATCATGCGCTTCGCCGACGCCGACGGCAGCGTGCTCGACGAGTACCAGGCCACCACCCAACTCACCGACGAGTCCGGCCAGTCGTACCCGGGCACCGTCACCACGCTGCTGGACGCCGCCTACGGTCCCAAGGGCTACTACGCGGCGCTGACCGCCAACATCCACACCGACTTCGCGGCCTCCACGGCCTCGGACGCGATCATCGCGGCGGCCAAGGCGCGCGGCGTCCCGGTGGTCTCCGGCCGGCAGATGCTCACCTGGCTGGACGGCCGCAACGGCTCGGCCTTCTCCAGGATGGCCTGGAGCGGGAGTTCGCTCACCTTCGACATCACCGGAGGGGCGAACGGCCTGCGGGCGATGCTGCCGGTCTCCTCCGCCTCCGGCACGCTGACCGGCATCGTCTCGGGCGGCCGGGCGCTGCCCTACCGGATCGAGACGATCAAGGGCGTGCCGTACGCCTTCTTCGACGGCGCGGTGGGCTCGTACACGGCCTCCTACGGCCGCGACACCACCCCGCCGGCCGTCACCGGCACCACCCCGGCCGGCGGTGCGACCGGGGTCGCCCCCGGTGCGGCGGTGCGGTTCTCGTTCAGCGAGCCGCTGGACCCGGCGAGCGTCACCGCCTCCGCCGTCACCCTGCGCACCTCCGGCGGCACGGCGGTCGCCGGGACGGTCGGGTACGACGCGGCGACCAACGCGGTGCTGTTCACACCGGCCGCCCCACTGGCCCTGACCACCGGGTACACCGCGAGCGTGCAGGGCGTCCGGGACGCCTCGGGCAACGCGCTGGCCGGCCCGTACCCGATCTCCTTCACCACCGGGGGAGCGCCGCCGAAGACGCTCGGGAACACCGTGGTGGGCTCGCTGGTGGACGACACGGACTCGAACCACCTGAACGGCAGCAGGGTCACCACGGGCGCCGCCGCGGTGCCGCTCACCTCGCTCAGCGTGCACGTCGGACCGGTCAGCGCGGCGCCGAACAACCAGTACCAGCTGGCCGTCTACACCGACGCCGGCGGCTCGCCCGGCACCCTGGTCGCCGCCTCCGGCGCCGGCACGCTGACCGCCAACGCCTGGAACTCGCTGCCGGTGAACGTGACGCTCGGCGCCGACACCTCCTACTGGTTCGTCTACAACAGCAACGGCACCGGCGCCACGGTGAACAACATGAACTACTCCACGGGCGCCTCCGGCTCCGGCGCCTACAGCAACTCCGTGGTGCCGTTCGGCACATGGCCGACCAACTTCGGGCCGGCGGTGAAGGACTCGCTGGTGTACTCGCTGTACGGCTCCTACTGATCCCCGGGCCGTGCCCCCGGCGGCCGGGCGCTTCTGTCACAGCCCCGTGACGGAGCGCCCGGACGTGTTTTTGAACCTGTTCAGAATAGTCTACAGTCGGCGTCAGTCGCGAAACTCGGCGTTCCCGCCGGCGGACTGCCCCGAGGGCGGTTTCCGCATGCCCACCGACCTCTGAGGGGGACTCATGTCCGGCCTGCCCACACCCACCCCGGCCGAGGCACCACGCGGTTTCGACCCCTACCGGCCGCCGGTCGCGAAGGCTCCGGCACCCACCTCCTGGCTGCGGCCCAGCGACCCCGGGCGCAAGGCGGCAGCAGGCCCCCGGGTGGTCGGGGCGGCGGCGCTGACCGGCCTGCTGACGGCCTGGATGCTGGGCGACGGCCTGGGCGTCAACCTGCTGCTCTGCGCGGTGGTCGTCGCGGTCGGCGCCGGGATCGCCGCCCGGTCGGCGGGCCGCAGGCTGCGGGTCTGGACGGTCCTCTGGAGCGTGCTGGCGCTGGTCCTGGTGGCCGTCCCCGCGCTGTCCGAGGCGGGTTGGCCGGTGGCCCTGTCACTGGTCTGCGCACTGGCCCTGACCTCGCTCGCGCTGCACGGCGGCCGCCGCTGGCCGGGGGTCCTGCTGGCCCTGCCGGGCGTCCTCTGGCACCTCGTGCCCGGCCTGCGCTGGGCCCGGGAGGGGCTGCGCGGCCTCAGCGTGCCCGGCCGGGGCAGGCTGGTCCCGGTGCTCAAGGCGGTCGTGGTGGCGGCCGTCCTGCTGACCGTGTTCGGCGCGCTCTTCGCCAGCGCCGACGCGGCCATGGCGGACCTGCTGTCGAGCCTCACGCCCTCCGTCGCCCCCGGTGAGGCGCCGCTGCGGTTCGTGCTGTTCGCCCTCGGTGTGGCGACCTCGCTCGGCTTCGCGCACATCGCGGCCGGCCCGCGCCGTTGGGACCGGACGGTGGTCAAGCCGGGCCGGGAGCGCGGGCGCTTGGAGTGGGCCCTGCCGCTGACCGCGCTCAACCTGATGTTCGGCGCCTTCGCGCTGGTGCAGGGCGTGGTGGTGCTCGGAGGCCGGGACGCGATCATGGACAGGACCGGGATGAGCCGCTCCGAGTACGCCCGGCAGGGCTTCTGGCAGCTGCTGGCCGTCACCGTGCTAACCCTGGTGGTGGTCGCCGTCGCCAAGCGCTGGGCGCCGCGCGGCACGGCCGCCGACCGCCGGCTGGCGCGCATCATGCTCGGTCTGCTCTGCCTGCTCACCCTGGTCGTGGTCGCCTCGGCGCTCGGCCGGATGTACTTCTACGTCGACGCCTCCGGCCTGACCAGGCTGCGGCTCTGGGTGCTGGTGGTCGAGGTCTGGCTCGGCGCGGTCTTCCTGCTGCTGATCGCGGCCGGGCTGACCCGTTCGGCGGCCTGGCTGCCGCGCGCCGTGGTGCTCAGCGCCGCGGTCACCGCCGCCGTGTACGGCCTGATGGGCCCGGACGCGATCGTCGCCGAGCAGAACGTGTCCCGGTTCGAGCAGAGCCGGCAGATCGATCTGCGCAACGTCCGCGACCTCTCGCTGGACGCCGTCCCCGCCCTGGACCGGCTGCCGGGCGACCACCGGGCCTGCGCGCTGGAGCTGATGCGGATCGAGGTCGAGGAATCGCACTCGCCCTGGTACGCCACCAGCCTGGCGGAGTCCCGGGCCCGGGAGATCCTGACGGACCGCCCGGTGCCGGACGACGGCTCTGCCTGCGACCGGGTCGGCCGGCGGGACTTCGACCGTACCGGGGACTACTGAGCGGGGCCGGCTCCGGTCTGGTGCGGCCTGGCCTGGCCTGGCCTGGTGCGGTGAGGTGCGGGCCGGGGGCGGTGGCCGGCTAAGCGCGAGGGCCGGTCGGGAGTGGTGCTCCCGACCGGCCCTCGCGTTGCACCGGTGCCCCTGCGTCCGCTGGTGTGCGGCCGCCGGTCAGTGCATGGCGATGCCGGACGCATCCGACGGGAGGTCGCTGGCCTTCGCCTTGATCACGAAGACGGCGACCAGCAGGGCGACCCCGGCGAGTGCGGCACCCGCGATGAAGCCGTGCGAAATGCCCTGCGCCAGGACCTCGTTGGCCGCACCCGTCCCCTTGGGGAACTCGTGCTTCTCCAGGAACTGCGCCTTCTGCTCCGGCGTGGCCGTGGCCATGAAGCCGGGCAGCTGGATCTTGGCCTCCGCCGTGGCGTAGTGCGCGAACACCGTGGTCAGGATCGACAGACCCAGCGAACCGCCGATCTGCTGCATCGAGTTGAGCAGACCGGAGGCGGCCCCGGTGTCCTCGCTGGCGACGCCCGCGACGGCGAGCAGCATGACCGGGACGAAGATCAGACCCATGCCGAAGCCGAACACCACCGTGGGGCCGAGCACCCCGTCGATGTACCCGCTGTCCGAGTTCATCTGGGTGAGCCAGCTCAGGCCGATGGTGACCATCGCGGCACCGGTGACCATGAACGGCTTCGGGCCGTACTTGACCTGGAGGCTGGACGCGAGCTGCGCGGCGACGATGATCGACGCGCTGATCGGCAGGAAGGCGAAGCCGGCCTTCAGCGGGCTGTAGTCCAGCGGGCCCTGCACGAACAGCGTCACGTAGAAGAAGATGCCGAACATGGCCGCGGCCAGGCAGAGCATCATCACCAGGCCGCCGGTGCGGTTCCGGTTGGAGAACAGGTGCAGCGGGGTGATCGGCTGCGCGGTGCGCTTCTCGATCACCAGGAACGCCGCCACCAGCAGCACGCCGGCTGCGAAGGAGCCCAGCGTGAGGGGGTCCGACCAGCCGTCCGAGGCCGCGCGGATGAACCCGTAGACCAGTCCGACCAGGCCCAGCGTGGAGGTCAGTGCCCCCGGCAGGTCGAAGCGGCCCTCGACCCGGTCCGACTCCGCGATGTAGCGCGGCGCGGCGACCGCGATCAGGACCGCGATCGGCACGTTGACGAAGAAGACCCAGCGCCAGTCCAGGTACTCGGTGAGCAGGCCGCCCGCCAGCAGGCCGATCGCCGCGCCCGAGCCGGCCACCGCGGAGAAGACCCCGAAGGCCTTGTTGCGCTCCGGTCCCTCCTCGAAGTTGGTGGCGATCAGTGCGAAGGCGGTGGGCGAACATATCGCGCCGCCGATGCCCTGGAGTGCGCGGGCGGCGAGCAGCATGCCGCCGTCCTGCGCGAAGCCGCCGAGCAGCGAGGCCAGGCCGAACAGCAGCGTGCCGAAGATGAACACCCGGCGGCGGCCGAGGATGTCGCCCGCGCGCCCACCGAGCAGCAGCAGGCCGCCGAAGGTCAGCGTGTAGGCGTTGATCACCCACGACAGGTTGGTGGTGGAGAAGTTCAGCGCGTCCCTGATCTGCGGCAACGCGATGTTCACGATGGTGGCGTCGAGGACCACCATCAGCTGCGTGGCCGCGATGACGGTCAGGGTGATGCCCTTGCGCCGGCCCGGGCTGCTTTGCGGTGGAGAGTTCTTGCTGAGCGTGTCGGAGATAGCCAAGTTATTGCCCCCTGCTGGCTATTGCTTCGTATGCTGCGGACCCGGGGTCCGCGCGTTTCCCGCGGCGTCCCGCAGGCTATGAAGGAACGGGATCGTTCACTACGCTGGACGATAGTCCTTACGAGATTGTGAACGCAAGCGTTCCCTAAGGTTGGTGACAATGGATCAGTTGGTGCGGCGCCAGGTGGTGGGCCGGGTGGCGGAGCGGGTCGCGGAACGTGTCGCGGAGCGGGCGGTGGGCCGGATGGTTGGACGCGCGACGGAGCGGTCGGGCGCGACGGCCTCGTCCGCGGTGTCCGCGTCACCGGCCTCCGCGTCACCGGTGGCGCAGGCCGGGGCTCCGGCGGCGCAGGCCGCTGTTCCGGCGGCGAGGCCCGTGGCTCACTGTCCGATGAAGGTCGCGGCCGAGGTTCTGTCCCGGCCGGCGCGCCGCCGGGGGAAGGCGCTGGAGAGCGCGATCTTCGAAGCCACGCTCGACCAGCTCACCTCCGGCGGATATGCGCGACTGACGATGGAAGGCGTCGCCGGCGCCGCGCGGACCGGAAAGGCCGCGCTGTACCGGCGTTGGGCGTCCAAGGTCGAACTGGTCATCGACGCCCTGGAGTCCACTCTGCCACGCCCTGCGGACACCCCGGACCTCGGGTCCGCCCGCGCCGAATTGCTGCTGCTCATCGGCGGTTTCGCCGAGGCGATCGGCTCGCGGGCGGGTGGGGCGATGCAGGCGCTGATGTCCGAGCTGGACCACGAACAGGCCGCGGTCTTCAAGGACTTCGTGGTGCGGCGGGTGATCGAACCGACCAAGTGCACCATTCTGGACATCCTGCAGCGGGGGGCCGAGCGCGGCGACGTCCGCCCCGGTGCGGCCACGCCGCTGGTCGCCGACGTGGCGCCGGCGATGCTGATGTACCGGGTCAAGGTCTGCGGGCGGGACGTCGGGGCGGAGTTCGCGGCCGAACTGGTCGACGAGGTGCTGATGCCGTTGATCGGCATGCCGTCGGGTGGTCCGTCGGGGGAGGGGTGAGGCGGCGGCGGTCGCGGTGGGTGACTGCGGTGGGTGATTGACGGCTCGCGCGGCGTGGGTGTGCGGGGTGGCGCGGGCGTGCGCGGCGTGGGCGTGTGCAGCCGGCGGGTGGGGCGCCCCGGTGCGGGGCTTAGGCTGGAGGTTGCCCCAGCTGAACGGATACCGCGATGCCCATCGTCCCGCCGACGCACTCCGTCGAGCGCTCGCTGCGCCGGGCCGGCGCCAAGATCGTCGTCGGTCTCGACGAGGTCGGGCGCGGCGCCTGGGCCGGTCCGGTCACCGTCGGTGCGGCCGTCACCGGCCTGCGCAAGCCCCCGGAGGGCCTGACCGACTCCAAGCTGCTCACCGAGCTGCGCCGGGAGGCGCTGGCGCCGGTCCTCGCCGAGTGGGTCACCGCCTATGCGCTCGGTCACGCCTCGGCGCTGGAGTGCGACGAACTGGGCATGACGGCGGCGCTGCGACTGGCCGCCGTCCGTGCCCTGGAGGCGCTGCCGGTCGAGCCCGACGCGGTGATCCTGGACGGCAAGCACGACTACCTCGGCGGCCCCTGGAAGGTGCGCACGGTGATCAAGGGCGACCAGTCCTGCATCTGCGTCTCGGCCGCCTCGGTGCTGGCCAAGGTCCACCGCGACGGCCTGATGGCCGAACTGGGCGAGGAGCACCTCGAGTACGGCTTCGCCGACAACGCCGGATACCCGTCCCCGGTCCACCGCGCGGCGCTGGAGGAGTACGGGCCCACCGGACAACACCGGCTCTCCTGGGCATATCTGGACGCGCTGCCCAAATGGCGCCACCTGAAGCGGGAGCGGGCGATGGCCGGCGCCCCCGGCGCAGGGCCGGCCGACGAGCAGTTGACGCTCGGTTTCTGACCTTCCGTCTGCTGTTGCCCCGGGTGGGGGAGGTGCGGCGAGGTGCGGCGAGGTGCCCAAAGGGTGGGGCGCCCGTGCGCGTTCGACGGGCATTTGATAGATATCCGGGTATGCCTGTCTTCCCCGAGGAGCCGGAGATTCACGAGAGCCTCCCGGGCCCCGGCGTTCCCTTCCCCCGCGAGTCGGACGCACAAGCCCTTCGCACGCCTGCCACCGGCAGCGCGACCACTTCCGCACCGTCCATCATCACCGCTGCCGTGCCGGTGCCGGTGCCGGGCCCTCGCCCCGCACCCCCGAGGCCGGCGCCGCCGCGCGCCGACCGCCCGGGACCGCAGCCCCGTCCGGGCCAGATCCCCAAGCCCGGCCCGCGCCGACCGGCGCCCGCCCCCGAGCCGCAGCCTGCGGTTCAACGACCCGCAGCCCGACAGCCCGAGGTCCAACTGGTCGCCGCCGCTGCGGCGGACGCGCTGGACCGGGCCGACGAGGCGGTCGACCGACTGCTGGAGTCCGGCCGCAACCCCGGCGACATCCTGGTGCTGACGGTCGGCGAGGCCCACCCCTGGCAGCAGCACGAGCTCTCCTTCGGTGAGGAGCGCTACTGGGCGCAGCTCACCGAGGGCGGCGACGTGTTCTACGCCGACGCCGCGCTGAACCGCCCGGCCCGCCGCGAGGCGGTCGTCCTGGTGGTCAACGGCGGCTCGGCCGACCGGGTCGCCCAGGCGTACACCGAGGCGCTCGGCCGCGCCGTCGCGCTGCTGGTGGTCTGCGGTGACGCGGGCCCCGTTGCCACAGCGGCCGCGGGTGCCTCGGCAGGCCGGTCGGTGCCGGCCTGAGGCGCGCCGACTGAAGGTGCGACCGCCTGAGGCGCGCCAGCTGAAGGTGCGACCGCTGGAGGTGTGACCGCCTTAGGTGGGGGCGCCTGCGGTGCGACAGCCTGCGGTGCGTACGTGCCCCGAGGCCTGGGCTGTCAGGTCTCAAGGACTTCGGCGACGCTGGGCGGACCGGCTCGCTCGGCCCCGCCCGCGAGGCCTGCCATGCCCGGCGTCCGACGGCATCCGCTGTCACGGCGCGTGGCAGGCCCGCCCGACGGCACGGATGCCGTCGGGCGCCGCCAGGCCTCAGGGGCGCTGCCACGCGCAGACGCTCCACGCGCGGACCCTCCACGGGTGGCCCGGGGCCGACCTCGGCCGACCTCGGCGTCAGCGGGTCCCGGTGCGCCGCGCCGGTTCGATGGTCGCCACCCGGGCGGGCGTCCACGGGCGCTCGGGCGGCTGGCGCAGCGGGCGCGGCCCGCGCGATCCCTCCAGCGCCGACCGGGGCGGCAGCTCCGTCACGGTGTGGACCGGTCCCTCCGCCCACGAACCCGCGTGTGGACTGCGGCCACTGCGCCCGTCGCCGAGGATCTGCCAGCCGGCCTGGGTCAGTGCGATGTACGAGCCGCAGCGCAGCCCGTGCAGCGCGGCCGCGTCCTGCAGGGCCCACATCCAGGCGCCGTCCTGCTCCGCCCAGCCGGCCGCACCGTCCCGGCAGCGCAGCAGCACCGCCGTCCGGGTCGGGGCGGCGAGCCGCAGGTCGTGCGGGATGACCTGGCGCAGGTGGCCGAGGATCGCGTTGCGGTGCTGCCAGCCGTCGGTGTGGTGCGGCCAGGGCGCGAAGGACGCCGAGGCGTTCAGCCGGTGCAGCCCGTCCAGCACGGCGACCACCACCGTGCCGGGCTGCGGCAGGTGGCGCTGGTGCAGTTCCAGGACGAACTCGCGCGGATCGCGCAGTAGCGGGATCCCCGAGGCCGCCCAGGTCTCCAGATCGATCACCCGTCTGGGCGATGAGCTCCGGGCGAGGGGATACTGACCTCGGCCGATACCGTTGATCACGATCCTCCTTCCCGACCCACGGGCGCGCGGGTACGTGTGTACGCCGAAGGACGGGTCTGTTGGACCAGATTCCGGGTACCGTCCAAGTCTCGCGGCAGATGGGGTGGAGCGGCAACGATGAAATGATGAACGCCACCCGAAAGTCCACGTTCTGCCGGATATATTCCACCGCCGCACAGGCGGCACTCAGGCGGTGCTGGATCGTGATCCAGGCAGTCCGCAGGCCGTGGGTGAGCGCGTCCACCACCTGGACCCTCCCTTCTCCGGCGGGTCACCGCCGGTCGGTCGTCGCCGTCGCCGCGTCGCGTCGCCGCTGACTCGTCCGCTCCTGCCGCCTTTCCTCCGTTCCGCCGTTCGAGTGGTCGGCCCCGGGCTGAGAACAGCCGCGGCCGGCCTCGGCCCGCAGGGCCGGGATCAGCCCTGCACGGCCAGGACCAGGGGAAGGACCGCGCTCGCCCCGGCCCGCCGCAGCAGCCGGGCGGCGACGGTGACCGTCCACCCCGAGTCGACCAGGTCGTCCACCAGCAGGACCGGCCCGCCTGCCGCGGCCACCGCGGCCTCCACCTCGGGGGGCAGCACCAGCGCGCCGGCCAGCGAGTGCAGCCGCTGGGCGCTGTTGCTCCGGGCACCGTGCGGCCGCCCCGCCGCGTACTCGATCCGCCCGAGCAGGGGGAGCCGCCCGATCTCCGCGATCCGGGCGCCGAGGCTCCCGACCAGCTGGGGGCGGGTGGCGGAGGCCATGGTCACCACGCCGACCGGTCGGTCGAGCCGGGAGCCCTCGGCGGCCGCCGGCCCCGCCCAGCCACCCGGGCCGCGCGCCCAGTCGGCCAGCACCGCGACCAGGGCGTCCACCACCTCGCCGGGGACGGCGTTGTCCGGGGCCTGCTCGGCCAGCAGCGCCCGCAGCCGGTTGCCCCACCCGATGTCCGAGAGCCGGCCGAGCGCCCGGCCCGTCTCGGCCTGTTCACCCGCCGGGATGCGCCCCTTGAGCGGCACGCCCAGTGCGTCCATCCCGGTGGGCCAGAGCCGGCGCGGCTCGAAGCTGACACCGGGGCGGCCGAGCGCGGCCCGGGCCGCGTCCAGCGCCGCGGGCGAGACGTCCGCCGTGTGCAGCGGCCCGGCGCAGTTGTCGCAGCGGCCGCAGGGCACGGCCTCCTCGTCGTCGAGCTGCCGGCGCAGGAACTCCATCCGGCAGCCGACGCCCGTCGCGTACTCGCGCATGGCGCGCTGCTCGGCCTCGCGGGAGGCCGCGACCTTGGCGTACCGGGCGGTGTCGTACGCCCAGCTCTGCCCGGTGGCCGTCCAGCCGCCCTTGACCCGTCGCACCGCGCCGTCCACGTCGAGGACCTTGAGCATCGTCTCCAGCCGGGCGCGCCGCAGGTCCACCCGGGGCTCCAGGGCGGCGGTGGACAGCGGTCGGCCGGCCTGGGCGAGCGCGTCGATGGTGCGCCGCACCTGCTCCTCGGGCGGGAAGGCCAGCGAGGCGAAGTAGCGCCAGATCGCCTCGTCCTCGCGCCCGGGCAGCAGCAGGACCTCGGCGCGGTCGACGCCGCGCCCGGCCCGGCCGACCTGCTGGTAGTAGGCGATCGGGGAGCTGGGCGAGCCCAGGTGCACCACGAAGCCGAGGTCCGGCTTGTCGAAGCCCATGCCCAGCGCGGAGGTGGCGACCAGGGCCTTGACCCGGTTGGCCAGCAGGTCGGCCTCGGCGGTCCGGCGCTCGGCGTCCTCGGTGCGGCCGGAGTAGGAGGCGACGGTGAAGCCGCGCTCGCGCAGGAAGGCCGTCACCTCGTCGGCGGCGGCCACCGTGAGGGTGTAGACGATGCCGGAGCCGGGCAGCCGGTCCAGGTGGTCGGCCAGCCAGGCCAGCCGGTGCGCCGGGTCGGGCAGGGCGAGCACGCCGAGGGTCAGGCTCTCCCGGTCGAGCGGGCCGCGCAGCACGAGGGCGTGCTCGTCGGTGGCGCCGGTGCCGAGCTGCTCGGCGACGTCGGCGGTGACCCGGGCGTTGGCCGTGGCGGTGGTGGCCAGCACCGGGACGCCCGGCGAGAGGTCGGCGAGCATGGTGCGCAGCCGGCGGTAGTCGGGGCGGAAGTCATGGCCCCAGTCGGAGATGCAGTGCGCCTCGTCGACCACCAGCAGGCCGGTGGAGGCGGCGAGCTTGGGCAGCACCTGGTCGCGGAAGTCGGGGTTGTTCAGCCGCTCGGGGCTGACCAGCAGGATGTCCACGGCGCCGGCCGCGACCTCGGCCTGGACGGCGTCCCACTCGTCGGTGTTGGCCGAGTTGATGGTGCGGGCCTGGATGCCGGCCCGGGCGGCCGACTCCACCTGGTTGCGCATCAGGGCGAGCAGCGGGGAGACGATCACGGTCGGCCCGGCGCCCCGGGCCCGCAGCAGGGCGGTGGCGATGAAGTAGACGGCGGACTTTCCCCAGCCGGTGCGCTGGACGACCAGGGCCCGTCGGTGGTCGACGACCAGGGCCTCGATGGCGGTCCACTGGTCCTCGCGCAGGACGGCGCCGGGCCCGGCGAGCTCGCGCAGCACGGACTCGGCCCGCGTCCGGACCTCGGCACGCTCGGCGGCCGTCGCGGTGCCGGTGCTGCCGGTGGCGGCGTGGGTGGTGGCGTTGGGGTGGGACTCGGGCTGCTGCATGGCGTCCATGTAACCCCGAGCCGCCGACAAGGGGCGAACGGCGATGCCCGGCAGCGGGGTGTTGAGAGGGGGCGATTCATCGGCTCTGCCGCTGAAAGGCCGGTGGATGTCCCCCGGTGGAGTGGTCCGGACTGGTCCGAATGGGGGAGGAGTTATTCACAGGCGGGGTTTATCCACAGGGAAAAAGAAAATCTCCGGAGGCGCTGGCCGGGTGCGGCAGTCTTCCCGCCATGAACAACGAACACATCGAGCTCTCCCTCGGCCCGGCCTCCGGCCACCGTCCCGTCACCATGCGCGGCCCGTCCGACATGGCCGAGCTGCTGCCCTATCTGCTGGGCTTCTTCCCCGATGACAGCATCGTCGCGGTCGGCCTCCAGGGGCCGGAGCTGTACCAGGGCGGGGTGATCCGGCTGGACATCCCCGACTCGCCCGCGCAGTGGCCGGCCGCCGCAGACGAGACGGCCGCGCTGCTCATCGGCCTCTCCGAGCAGCGGGACCGGCGACCGGTCCAAGTGCTCCTCTATCTGTGCCGCGATCCCGAGGGCGCGCACGGCCCGCCAGCGGTCGCCGGTCTCAGGCCGCTCGCGGACGGCTTGCGGGCGGCCTTCGAAAGCCGGGGCGTGGGGGTCAAGGAGTCGCTCTGCGTCTCGTCCGGCCGCTGGTGGTCCTTCCTCTGCCGCCGCGAGGGCTGCTGCGACCCGGCGGGGAACCCGATCCGCCGTGCTCCGGCCCCGGGTGCGGCGGCGGCCGCGGCGACGTTCGCCGGGCTCGCACCGCGTGGCAGCCGCAAGTCGATCATCGCGGGGCTGGATCCGATCGGCCCGCCCGCCGCGGACACCCAGCGGTCGGCCCTGGCCCGGGCCCTGGGTGCTCAGGACGGGCCGGTGCGCTCCCGCGAGCAGGGCACCGAACTGCTGGCCCAGGCCGTCGCAGAGTTCTCGGCCGGCGTCCGGGAGCTCGACGAGTGGCGCGCGGCGCAGCTGATCGTCACGCTCCAGGACCGGCAGGTCCGGGACCGCGCGGCCGAGTACGTCCGGTCGGCCGAGCTCGCGCCCGCCCAGCGGCTCTGGCGCTTCCTCGCCCAGCGCTGCGTCCCGCCGTACTCGTCCCATGCGGCGGCCCCGCTGACCTTGCTGGCCTGGACGTCGTGGGTCGCGGGGGACGCCGCGACGGCCCGGGTCGTGCTGGCCCACACCCTGCGGTCGGCCCCCTCCTACCTGCTCGCCCAGCTGCTGTACGAGTCGCTGAACGCGGGGCTGTCGCCGGAGCCGCTGCTGGCGGGAGTGGAGGCCGAGCGGCGCCGCCGCACCGCGCCCGCCGCCGACGGGCCGCAGCGGGAGGCGGCGGCGCCCGCCCGGGCCGAGGGTGAGCCGCCCGAGTCGGGGCCGGGGCCGACCGGTGGGCCGGACGGCTCGCCGGGCCCGGCCGCGGCCAGGCGCCGACGGCGCTCTGCGCGGCGGGAGGCACCGGTTCTCCTTGCCCCGCAGGCGCCCGAGTCGGCGGGCCCGGCCGTCGGACCGGTGCCGGCGGCGGTGCCGGAGGCCGACGGGCCGGCGGTGGTCGAGCCGGACGCGGGTCCGCTCGCGCAGGCCCGCCGCGGCCCCGGCTGCCGTACGACGCCCCGGGGCCCTGCCGCCCGCAAGGCGCGGTTGGGCCGGGTGTCGCCCTGGGCGGCGCCGGCCGTTGCCTCCGCCCGTCGCGGGAGGTGCCGCAGTGCCGGGGCGGCGACGAGCGGGGCTCGGCGTGCGCGCTGACCTCCACCGGGGCCGTCGACCCGGCCGCCCTCCGGCCGGCGGAGCCATCCGCTCCGACCGGCCGGGGGTGGCGCGGTCAAGGCGCCGAGCGCTGTGGCGGCGCTTGCTACGCCTCGCCGCGCACCAGGGCGATCAGCCGGTCGAGCACCTTGCCGCCGCTGACCCGCAGTCCGTCGTGCTCCCACTCGTTGGTGATCCAGGTCCGCAGCCCGCGGACGGCCCGGGCGGTCTCCAGCGAGTCGGCGGTGTCGACGTACATGTCATCGTGGTAGACGGCCGCCGCCACCGGCACCTCGTTGGCGGCCAGGCGGGCCGGGTCGTACAGGTCGGGCCATTCGGTACGGGCGGCGAGCAGGTCCGCCGTCTCCTTCAGCGGGCGCAGGGCCGGGTCGGCGTCGAACAGCCAGGGGTAGATCATCTCGCCGGTGAACAGCACCGGCGCCCCGGACTCCAGCGCCGCCTCGGCGTCGAACTCGGGGAACTCCTTGCGGACGCGCTCGGCCGACCAGGCGGTGCCGGCCGGGTCCACCGACCGCTGGCCGTAGATCGACTCGTGCAGCACGGCGTACAGCGGGCCCTCGGCGAACGAGAGCTTTGCCTGGACACCGGCCAGGAAGGTGTCGGAGAGCTCGGGCCCGCCGACACCCTCCACCCAGGCCTCCTCCAGCAGGTAGTGCAGGACGCCGGCGCCGCTGCCGGCGCCGAGCAGCATCCCGAGGCCCTGGAAGGCCTGGACGGTGAGCGATCCGCCACCGGGCAGTTGGACGGGGGCGGCGGCCAGATGCGCGGCGATCCGGCGCACGGCTTCGACGTCCTGCGGGAACCGGGTGTAGTAGTCGGCGTTCTTGCGGACCACCCGGGGGTAGGCGGCCCGGTACACGTCGTCGGCCGAGCTGTGCAGACCGGAGAGGCCACCGGTGATGAAGGCCTCGCGCAGGCCCTCCGGTGCGATCGAGAGGTAGGTGAGGGTGCAGAAGCCGCCGAAGCTCTGCCCGAGCACGCTCCAGCGCTGGTCGTCGCCGAGCAGCCGGCGGCGGATCAGTTCGGCGTCGCGCACGATCGAGTCCGCACGGAAGTGCGCGAGGTAGTCCGCCTGCTCGGCTGCACCGCCCCGCCGGGGGAGGGTCTGCCGGGTCGCGGGCGTGGACCGCCCGGTGCCCCGCTGGTCGAGCAGCAGCACCCGGTAGTCGTCCAGGGCGCGCTCCAGCCAGCCGTCCCGGCCGAGCGGGCGGGCGGCCTTGCCGCCGGGCCCGCCCTGGAGGAAGAGCAACCAGGGCAGGTCGTCCTTCGCGCGGGTGGCGGACACCACCTCCCGGGCGTACACCTCGATCTGCTCGCCCTGCGGGGCGGTGTGATCGAGGGGCAGCTCGAAGACGTGGTCGGTCGTGACGATCCCGGGCAGCCGGCTGGCGGTGGACATACAACTCCTCGGTATGCGCTGGTCACAGCTGTCACGTCACTGCTCACGGTGTTGCCGGTGCGGGCGCCGTGACCTCCGCACCGTATCCTGACCGCGATCGGACGCCGGTTCGGCGGTCGCCGTGCACAACGGGCCACCGACCGCTGCTCCGGCAGGCCGTACGGCGCGACCGACGACCCGGACGGGGCCTAGGCCGCGCCCGCGGTTCGACCAGGAACGGCAGCGCCGCGAGGCGGCGCCACCACCGCGACGGCGGCGGCACAACCGCACGCCTTCCCGCTCCGGTGACCGGCAGGGCTGCGCGGGGGCGTTACCTGCGGCCGGTCCGTGGCGTTCAACCCCGGGGCACCGCGCCCCGACGGCCCCGGAATCCCGGGGGCGTACGGGACGGCGGAGCGCCGGCCGTCGGGCCGTGCCGAACGTCCAGGACGCCGGCGCCGCGGCGTCGGCACGAGGCTCGTCCGACAGTGGGGGCGGTCGGCGCGGCCGGAACCCGCCGCCGAGGCCGCGGACCGCCACCGACGGCGGCCGCGCGGCCGCGGAACAGGGCACGGCGCCACCGGCACCACGGGAGCGCCGCACACGACGACGTGCCGGGCACAGCGAGGTGCCCGGCACCGGGCGGGGCCGGTACCGGAGCGGTACCGCGCTTCGCATGGCACGACCCGGCACCGGGTACGGCCAGACACGGCACACGCCGACGGGAACCCCCGCCGGCCCGGCACCATCAGCACGCGATCGAGCATGCTCGCGGCCCACCGGCCCCACCGGCCACCGGACCGCCGAGGGGAGGAGAGTCCGGTGACCGCCATGAGGCCACCACAGGCCGCACCGGCCGAGAGCGTGGTCGGTGCGCCGAGACCGGTCGGCCGTCCCGATCCGGTCCCCGTGGGCGCGCCCGCGGGCCAGGCCAGGTCCGCGGCCCCGTCCCGCCCGCAGCCCGCCGCCGTCCACCACGCGGTGCTCTGCGTCAACGCGCCCGCGATGGCGGCCTCCGGACCGGACGGGCAGCTGCGCGGTCACGGCCTCCACGGCTTCTACCGCTCCGGCGTCCGGGTCGTGGCCAGGATGGAGCTGCGGCTCGGCGGCATGGAGCCGCTCCCGCTCCTGGGCACCCTGACCACGGCGGCCCAGGCCCGCTTCCTCGGCGCCGTCCGCCTGCCCGGCGACCTCGACCCGGACCCGGCGCTGACCGTGGAGCGGCTGCGCCATGCCGACGGCGTGGAGACCGTCATCGTGCGGAACTCCGGGAGCCGCCCCGCCCGCCTCCCGCTGGAGATCGCCCTCGGCACCGACCTCGGCCCGGTCGGCGACATCGCCGCCGGACACCGCTCGCCCGACCTGCCCGGCCAGGTGCAGTCCGCCGGGCTGCGCTGGGCGGGGCCCGCCCACAGCGCCACCGTCAGCGCCAAGCCCTCGCCGCACGCCGTTCTCGCCGGGGCCGGCGTGCTCCGCTGGGACCTGGAGGTCCAGCCCGGCGCCCGCTGGTCGGTCGAGCTGCGCACCGAGCTGGAGGCCACCGCCCCGGGCCCGCGCCCGCCGGGCGGCCGCGGCACCGGCGTCCCGCTGCCCTGGGCGGAACCGGAGGTCCGCTGCGACGACCCGCGGGCCCAGCCGCTGGTGGCGCGTTCGCTGGACGCCCTCGGCGGGCTGCTGTTCGCCGACTCGGACCGGCCCACCGACCTCTACCCGGCCTCCGGAGCGCCCTGGCGGTTCGGGCTCGCACCGGCCGACGCGCTGTGGGCGGCGCGGCTCACGCTGCCGCTGGGCACCCGGCTGGCGGCGGGCACCCTGCGGGCCCTGGCCCGCCGCCAGCAGCCCGCCCTCCCCGCCGGCCAGGGCGGCGGCCCCGGCCGGCTGCCCGAGGGCCTGCTGCCCGGCGCGCTGCGGCACGCCGGGCCGGAGTTGCCGCCCACCTGCACCGCCACCGAGGCGACCCTGCTGTTCGTCACGGTGCTGGCCGAGGCCTGGCGCTGGGGCCTGCCCCGGCACGAGGTCGCCGAGCTGCTCCCGGCCGCCGAGCGCGCCCTCGGGGCCCTGCGCGGCGGGCTGGTCGACGGCCTCGTCACCGACCTGAGCCGCCCGGCCGAGGAGCGGGCCGCCCACCCGGCGGCGGCCCGGACGGAGGTACAGGCCCAGGCGCACCGGGCCGCCCTGCACGGCGCCGAGCTGCTGGAGGCCTTCGGGCGCCCCGGCGCCGAGGAGTGGCGCGGCTGGGCGGCCGCGCTGCGCGGGCGCTTCCGGGAGCGGTTCTGGATCGACGACCTCTCCGGCGGGCGTCCGGCGGCTGGCATCGCCCCCGGCGGCCAGCCGCTGCCCGCGGTCGCCTCCTCCTCCTTCGTCCACCTCCTCGACCCTGGGCTCTGCGCCGACGGCGGTCGGCACGAGAGCCTGCTGGACCGTGAGCAGACCAGGCTGCTGGCCCACCGCCTGGCGGCGCCGGAGCTGGACAGCGGATGGGGCCTGCGCACGCTCAGCGCCAAGTCGGCCCGGTTCAACCCGCTGGGCCACCGCAGCGGGGCGGTGCGCGTCCACGAGACGGCCCTCGCGATCGCCGGACTGGCCGAGGCCGGTCATGAGAACGAAGCCGGCGCCCTGCTGGAGGGCCTGCTCGGCGCGGCCGCCCACTACGAGGGGCGGCTGCCCGAGATGTACGCGGGGGAGCAGCGCACGCCCGGCTGCCCGCCCGTGCCGCACCCGGCGGCGTGCCGCCCGGCGGCGGTCTCGGCGGCGGGCGCGGTGCACGCGGTGTTCGCGCTCGCCGGGGTCCGGCCCGATGTCCCGGGTGGGCGGGTACTGGTCCGACCGGCCAGCACGGCGCCGCTCGGCGAGCTGCAGCTGACCGGTCTGCGGGTCGCGGGCGAGCCGTTCTCGGTCCGGGTGAGCCGGATCGGCGTGGCGATGGTGGAGGAGGCATCGGCGGAGCTGCAACTGGTCGCCCGCTGACGGTCGGGCCGGTCCGTCCGGACGCGCGGGCGGACCGCCCCCACCGCCGCCGAGGCCTGCCCTGTTCCGCAACCGGGCGGCGCTCCGCAGCGGGGTCCGGGTCGGCCCCGACGGCGGCCTGTGCTTATCGTCAGAGAGACGACTATGATCGTCGCCATGTCGCGTTATGACCCGTCGGCCTTCCCCCCGTTCGCTGTCACGGTTGACCTGGTGGTGCTGACGGTGCGGGACCACGCGCTGTGCGCCCTGCTGGTACGACGGGGCGAGCCGCCCTTCCAGGGCTACTGGGCCCTGCCCGGCGGCTTCGTCCGTCCGGACGAGGGCCTGGCCGAGGCCGCCTCCCGGGAGCTGGCCGAAGAGACCGGCCTGCGCGCGCACTCGGCCCCCGGCCACGACGGGATCGGCACCGGCGCGGCCGGCGCCCACCTGGAACAGCTCGCGACCTACGGCCACCCGCAGCGCGACCCCCGGATGCGTGTGGTCAGCGTCGCCTACCTGGTGCTGGCCCCGGACCTGCCGACGCCCAGGGCCGGCGGCGACGCCAGCAGCGCCCGCTGGGCCCCGGTCGCCGAGCTGCTCGGGCAGAACCCGGCCGACGGCGTCCCGCTCGCCTTCGACCACGGCCTGATCCTTGCCGACGGGGTCGAGCGCGCCCGATCCAAGATCGAGTACTCCTCGCTGGCGACGGCCTTCTGCCCGACCGAGTTCACCGTCGGCGAGATGCGCCGGGTCTACGAGGCGGTGTGGGGCGTGGTCCTCGACCCGCGGAACTTCCACCGCAAGGTCACCGGGACCCCGGGCTTCCTGCTGCCCTCCGGCGGTACGACGACCCGTCAGGGCGGCCGCCCGGCGCAGCTGTTCACCCCGGGCGGGGCCACCGTGCTCAACCCGCCCATGCTGCGCCCCGAGTCCTGACCGGGGCTGTCGACCGCACCCGCCCGGCCCCGGCGGACCTTTGCGTGCCGTCGCAGGATCGGATTGTCCCCTGATCGGGTGAGGTGGGCGGGCTGCGGGCCCGCGCCGCTCCCGTAATGCCCGGAATCTCCGGTCCGGCCCCCTAATGTGCTGGCGCGGGGACGTGCGGGCACGATCCCACGCCGTGCAGACCAGGTCGGCCAAGGGCATGGGAGCAGCCAGCGATGATCCAGATCACCGGACTGACCAAGGTCTACCGCAGAGGCGGTGCACCGGCGGTGCTCGATCTGACCTTCGACGCCCGTCCGGGCGTGGTCACCGCCCTCCTCGGCCCCGAGGACTCGGGCAAGTCCACCGCGCTGCGGCTGATGCTCGAACTCGAACGCGGCCAGGGCGTCACACTCTTCGACGGCCGCACCTACCGCCGGCTGCGCCGCCCCGAACGGGAGGTCGGCGTCCTGCTGGCGGACCCGGCCGGAGCCTCGGGTGCGGCCGCCGGCCACCCCGGCCGGAAGGCGCACAGCCACCTCAGGATGCTTGCGGCGGCCGTCGGGCTCCCCGGCCGGCGGGCGGACGAGCTGCTGGAGCAGACCAGGCTGGCCACCGTCGCCGGGCAGCGGCTGCGGACCTTCTCGCCCGGCATGCACCGTCGGCTCGCCCTCGCCACCGCGCTGCTCGGCGACCCGGGCACGCTGCTCCTCGACGCGCCCACCGAGGGCCTGTCACCGCGCAACGTGGAGTGGTTCCACTCCTTCCTGCGCTCGTTCGGAGTCGCGGGCGGCACCGTGCTGGTGACCACCCGCTCCCCGCAGGAGGCCGCGCAGCTCGCGGACCGCGTGCTCACCCTCGACCAGGGCCGGCTGGTGGCCGACCAGCCGGTCACGGAGTTCTGCCGGACCAGGCTCAGCCCCGAGGTGGCCGTACGCGGGCCGCAGATGGCCAGGCTCGCCGACCTGCTGATCGGCCAGGGCGCGGAGGTCCGCCGCGACGGCGGGGCCGGCCTCGCCGTCGCGGGGATCGGCCGCACCGAGATCGGCGAGCTCGCCTACCGACACGGCATCCTGCTGCACGAACTCGCCGACCGGGTGGTCGAGCAGCCCGCTCCCCGCGCCACCCTGCCGGCCGCCTCGGGCCGTTCCGGGCACATCCAGCTCCAGCCGCCGAAGGCCGGACCGGCCAAGCCCCAGTCGGCCAAGCCCGAACCGACCAAGCCCCAACCCGCTCGGACCCCGGCGACGAGGAGCCGGTCCGAGGAGGCGCAGGCGGAGCCCCGGACGGCGAAGACCCCGGCCGCGCAGGTGCCCCAGCCGGCCGCCGCGGACCCGGACGAGGGAGTGCTGCCCGCCCTGGCGCTGCCCGTCACCGCCGCCGCGGGCTCGGGATCCAGTGCCGTCACCTCCACCGTCCCCACCTCCACGGTCTCCACGTCCAAGGTCTCCGCCGCGACCGCCCTGTCGGCGGCCACGGCGCGATCCGCCAGGACCGCCGACCGCACCCCCGCCCCCGTGGCAGCCGCGGAGGCGACCGGCACCCTCGACGCCCTCGAGGACTCCCCGACGGTCGCCGTGGACCGCCTCTTCCGGGACAGCCGCACCGCCGTCACCCGGCAGAGCGACCCCGTCCCGGCCTCCACCCCCGGCCCCCGCGACCAGCGGACGGGCTCCTCCGCAGCGGACCTGCTGACCGACGACACCGTCCGCCTCGGCCGCTTCGACCCGCTGGCCGCCCGGACCGCCGCCACCCCCCGCCCGACGCCTGACCGCCCGGCCACCGACCACCCCACCGCCGACCACCAGACCCCCGACCACCAGACCCCCGACCACCGGAGCGAGTGAACCGTGCGTGTACTGGCCTACGAGCTGCGCCGGCTGCGCGGCCTCCGCTCCACCTGGCTGCTCCTCGCCGCCGTGCTGCTCTGCGACGCGGTGGCGGCCGCGGTGCTCGCCCACCAGACGCCCGCGGGCTCGCTGGCCGCCCCGGCCGGCGTCCGGCTGCTGACGGCGGCCGTCCCGCTGATCCCGCTGCCGTTCGCGGCCCTCGGTGCCGGGGCGCTGGGCGCCCTCTCGTACGGGCACGAGGTGCGCTACCCGGGCCTGGCGGCCTCGCAGGTGTCGTACTCGCGCCGGGTGCGGCTGCTGCTGGCCAAGCTGATGGTGATCGGCCCGGTGGCGGGGCTGCTGGCCCTGGCCACCCTGCTGATCGACGCCGTGGCCGCGCACCTCGCGCTGCCGGCCGGGGTGGTCGTGGCGGCCTGGTCCGAGCCGGCCGTGCTCTCGGCCGAGGTGACCCAGGCGCTCTCCGCGGCCGGTCTGACCGGGCTGGCGGACCTGCCGGGGGCGCTCGCCCCGGTGGCGCTCGGGGCCGGCCACGGGTCGCCGTCCGCCCTGCTGGCCTTCGTCGCGCTGGTGGTGGTGGCGGGCTGGACGGGCGTGCTGACCGCCTCGCTCACCCGCAGCGCCGCGGCCGGCGTGCTGCTGCTCTGCGCGCTGCCGCCGCTGCTGGAGTCCGGGGTGGCGCTGCTGCTGCGTCAGACCGGCACGGCCTGGCCGTCCCGGGCGGCCGAACTGCTGCCGTTCCAGTCCGGCGTGGAGTGGGCGTACGGATGGGTGTATGGCGGGGACCGCCGGGTTGCGGCGACCGGGTCGGCGCTGACCGATCCCGCCCTGCTCGCGGCGGTGGTGGCGCCCGCGTTCGTGCTGCTGCTGGTCTGCCTGCTGGTCCAGGTCCGCCGCCGCGCGCTCTAGGACCAGTCCGCCTGGCACCCGTCAACTCCCGCCGGGCGGCCCGGTGTCCGGTAGGGCCGGTCCGGCCGTCGGGTCGTACGCGGTGGGCTCCGGCGATGGGATGCTGACGATCCGTCTCCGCCCTGCCGGGCTCTGCCGAGCTTTGCCAAGATCGACCAGCAGTGACCGTAATGCGCGGTTCTTCCTGATAAGAAGTCAATTATCCAGTCACGGGCGATCACCCTTTCGTGTGCTTTTCACGAGAATCCTCAAGCTGGGCCCGCGGATCGCCGACAAAGGACCTGTGAGTACCCTTGCGCACCCCACCATGACCACCGCCCGCTCCATCGACGGCGCCATCCACGGCCCTGGCGATCTGGACCGTTTCTCGTACGCCGACCGGCCGACCCCGCCGGCGCCCCGCTGGGAGGGCGCCGAGTCGGACCTCGCCCGGGTCGGCCGCAAGACCACCAGCAGTCGCGGCCGAGGCCTGCACGGCCAGCTCGTGCAGCAGCTCGGCCAGATGATCGTCTCCGGCGATCTCGGCGCCGATCGCCCGCTCGTCCCCGAGGAGATCGGCCAGCGGTTCGAGGTGTCCCGCACGGTCGTCCGCGAGTCGCTGCGCGTGCTGGAGGCCAAGGGCCTGGTCAGCGCCCGGCCGAACGTCGGCACCCGGGTCCGGCCGGTCGGCGACTGGAACCTGCTGGACCCGGACATCATCGAGTGGCGCGCCTTCGGCCCGCAGCGCGACGAGCAGCGCCGGGAGCTGTTCGAGCTCCGCTGGGCGATCGAGCCGCTGGCGGCCCGGCTCGCCGCCGGCCACGGCCGCGAGGACGTCCAGCAGCGGCTGGTCGAGCTGATCGACATCATGGGCCACGCCGCCGCCCAGGCCGACCTCTCGACCTATTCGCGGGCCGACGTCGAGCTGCACGTCCTGGTCCTGCAGATGGCGGGCAACCGGATGCTGGAGCACCTCTCGGGAATCGTCTCCTGCGCCCTGCAGGTCTCCGGAGGTCCGGCCATCTCCTGCGAGCGCCCCTCGGAGGCCTCGGTCAGCCTGCACGCCCGGCTGGTGGACGCGCTCGGCACCGGCGACGGCACCGCGGGCGAGGCCGCGATGCGGGCGCTGCTCACCGTCCACCCGGAGATCGAGCCGTCCGTCCCGGCTCCCCGGGAGCACTGAGCCGTCCATTCGGCGACCGAGTGGCTCCCCGCGAACCCCAGGCCCTCCGGCCGCACCGCACGGCGCGACCGGAGGGCCTCGGCATGGGGCGGGCGCGGCGCGGGGCGGACGCGGGGCGTCGGACACCGGACCTGGCCGTCCGGGGTACTTGCATCGTGTCCATGTCACGCGCTTCGCGGAGAGTGCGCGATGATGGAAGTCGGCCCCCGGGCCGCGGGCGCCGAGTGGTGTGACCCGCGACACGAAGGCCATGCGTAACACTTGACGAGTAGCAGCGATGTGTACGGAGCGGAAGCAGCTCCGGAATACCCCAACATGTCAGAATGCTGTGTTGATCCACGGCGCTGTTGCCGTCCTGCAAACCCAGTCCTCAAGCCCGAGTCGGTCGGAATCGACACCGCGCGTCCGACGCGCGATTTCCTTCCCCGCCCGCTCGGGCGGCCGGTACGGGTTCGAGTCCACTCATCGTCCGAGAGGTTGTTCGTGTCGGCCAGCACATCCCGTTCACTTCCCCCCGAGATCGCCGAGTCCGCGGCTCTGCTGGCGCTCATCGAGCGGGGCAAGGCCCAGGGGCAGATCGCCGGTGACGACGTGCGCCAGGCGTTCGAGGCGGACCAGATCCCGGTCACCAAGTGGAAGAACGTCATGCGCAGCCTCAACCAGGTTCTGATTGAGGAAGGGGTGGATCTCATGGTCAGCGCGGCCGAACCGGCCGGCGCCAAGCGCAAGAGCGTCGCGGCCAAGAGCCCCACCAAGCGCACGGCGACCAAGGCGGTCACCACCCGCAACCCTGCCGCGCCCTCGGCACCGACCAAGCCGCCGGTGCGGATCGCGCCCGGTGCGACCATCTCCACCCCGTCGGTCGCGGCCGCCACGGCCTCGGTCAGCACCGTGTCCGCCGAGATCACGGTCGAGGGGTCGACGTCCGTCGCCGCGGAGCTGCTGAAGGCGGTTCCGACGAAGAAGGCCGTCCCCGCCAAGAAGACCGCCGCCAAGAAGACCGCTGCGCCGGCCAAGAAGGTCGCGGCCAAGAAGACCGCGGCCGGCAAGGGCAAGGGCGACGAGGAGGTCATCGGCGAGGAGGAGCTGCTCGAGGACGCCGCGCTGCCCGGTGACAAGGCGGCGGGCGAGGAGGCGGAGCCCGAGGAGGAGTCGCAGGGCTTCGTGCTCTCCGACGACGACGAGGACGACGCCCCGGCCCAGCAGGTCGCCGTCGCCGGTGCCACCGCAGACCCGGTCAAGGACTACCTGAAGCAGATCGGCAAGGTCCCGCTGCTCAACGCCGAGCAGGAGGTCGAGCTCGCCAAGCGCATCGAGGCCGGCCTGTTCGCCGAGGACAAGCTCTCGGCCGCCGACAAGCTCGCCCCCAAGCTCAAGCGCGAGCTGGAGATCATCGCCGAGGACGGCCGCCGCGCCAAGAACCACCTGCTGGAGGCCAACCTCCGCCTGGTGGTCTCGCTGGCCAAGCGCTACACCGGTCGCGGCATGCTCTTCCTGGACCTGATCCAGGAGGGGAACCTCGGTCTGATCCGTGCGGTCGAGAAGTTCGACTACACCAAGGGCTACAAGTTCTCCACCTACGCGACGTGGTGGATCCGCCAGGCGATCACCCGCGCGATGGCCGACCAGGCCCGCACCATCCGTATCCCGGTGCACATGGTCGAGGTCATCAACAAGCTGGCCCGCGTCCAGCGCCAGATGCTCCAGGACCTGGGTCGCGAGCCCACCCCGGAGGAGCTGGCCAAGGAGCTCGACATGACCCCTGAGAAGGTCATCGAGGTCCAGAAGTACGGCCGCGAGCCCATTTCGCTGCACACCCCGCTCGGCGAGGACGGCGACAGCGAGTTCGGTGACCTCATCGAGGACTCCGAGGCCGTCGTCCCGGCCGACGCGGTCTCCTTCACCCTGCTCCAGGAGCAGCTGCACTCGGTGCTGGACACCCTGTCCGAGCGCGAGGCGGGCGTGGTGTCGATGCGCTTCGGCCTGACGGACGGTCAGCCGAAGACGCTGGACGAGATCGGCAAGGTGTACGGGGTCACCCGTGAGCGCATCCGCCAGATCGAGTCCAAGACCATGTCGAAGCTGCGCCACCCGTCGCGCTCCCAGGTGCTGCGCGACTACCTGGACTAATCGGCAGGACCGCAGGGCGCGAGCCCTGCGGAGAGCTTGACGGCAGAGGCCCGGAGCACACCGCTCCGGGCCTCTGCGCATGTCCGGGGCCGGGCACGTCAGCGTCCGGGTGGCTCTTGTCCCTCGTCCGGGTGGCCGTGCGTCGGGAACCGGTCGCACACCGTAGTTGATCACCTACGCTGTGCCGGTTGCCTGCTGCCGAGCCACCCTGGAGAAACGGTGCTGCCCAACCCGGACCGCACGGACCTGCCGACTGCCGCACCGACGCCGGTACGTCCGGACCGGCCGAGGGGCCGGCGCCACCGGGCCGCCGTCCTGGCCCTGCTGGCCGCGCTGCCCGCGCCGCTCGTCGCACTCGGCCCGGCCGCTCCGGCCGAGGCGCAGCGCCGGATCGTCGGGGGTTCGGCCGTCGGCACCTCCGACCACCCGTGGGTGGTCGCGCTGTCCAGCCGGCCGCAGTTCGGCAACGGGCGCTCGGGGCAGTTCTGCGGCGCCGCGCTGGTCGCGCCGACCAAGGTGGTGACGGCCGCGCACTGCTTCTACGACGAGTCCAAGGGCAAGCGGGTGGACCGGCCGGAGCTGAAGGCCGTGATCGGCCGGGACGATCTGCGGGGTTCGGCCGGGCACGAGGTGCCGGTCCAGTCGGTCTGGGTCCACCCCGACTACGCCTTCGCCGCCAACATGAACGATGTGGCGGTGCTCACCCTCGCCGAGCCGCAGACGGACCGGTCGGTGATCGACCTGGTCGGCCAGGGCGAGACCGAGCCGTACGCGCCGGGGACGAGGGCGCAGGTCTTCGGCTGGGGGGACACCACCGGGACCGGTAACTACTCGCCCACGCTGCGTGGGGTGGAGGTGCCGATCATCGCGGACCAGACCTGTGCGCACGCCTACCCCGGCGGTCAGGACGGGCGCTTCGACGCCCGCGGCATGGTCTGCGCGGGCGAGGAGAAGGGCGGCAGGGACGCCTGCCAGGGGGACAGCGGCGGTCCGCTGGTGGTCGGCGGGCGGCTGGCCGGACTGGTCTCCTGGGGGACTGGCTGCGCGGAGGCGGCCCACCCCGGCGTCTACACCAGGATCGGCGCGGTCTCGGACGCGGTTCGCTCGGTCCTGTGACCGGGCGCTCACGGCCGGTGGCCTTCTGATCCGGCGTCGGCCCGCCCGGCCGACAGCGGTGTCGGCCGGTGTGAGGGCGGCAGGTGGGGAAAACAGCGGAGCCGGGCGGCCGAACCTCCTTGGGGAGGCCCGCCGCCCGGCT
This sequence comes from Kitasatospora sp. NPDC052868, assembly GCF_044547105.1. Lineage (NCBI taxonomy): Bacteria > Bacillati > Actinomycetota > Actinomycetes > Kitasatosporales > Streptomycetaceae > Kitasatospora > Kitasatospora sp. NPDC052868. The sequence continues at coordinate 104,276 of NZ_JBITZW010000016.1, forward strand.
CACCGGTCATGCGCAGTGCACGGCCGGACACAGCTCGTGGCTGATTGCTGCTGTGGCGCCTCGGATCAGCGCTCCTCGTCGGCGGCCGTGGCCGTGGCCGTGGTGCTGAGACGGCCGCTCTCGTCCTGTATCTCCACGGCGATCTTCTTGAGCTCGGGCTCGAACTTCCGGCCGTGGTGGGCGCAGAAGAGCAGCTCTCCACCGCTGGCGAGTACGACGCGCAGGTAAGCCTGGGCGCCGCAGCGGTCGCAGCGGTCAGCCGCGGTGAGCGGGCTCGCAGGGGTCAGAACAGTAGTCACGTCGCCTCTTCTCTAGCTCGACGAGCTGTCGTACCAGGGTCAACATCCAACCAGGCCGAAAACGTTCCCGCTCGTGGCTTTTCTTCTTTGAGGATTCTGCAGGTGTTGATGAGGACGTGCCCCGGGGGCCGGTGGTTCATGCGTACCGAATCCCAGGATCCGTCTATCGCTCGAACGCCCGATCGGGACCGGGTGCCGAGGTCCGCGTAGCATAATCCTCTGCTGGGTTGGAGCATAAGCCCCGTCCCAGGCCCCGGTAGCCTGCATAACGGCAGTTCCGGAGCCTGTGCCCGGCCCCACGGTCCGCCAGGACCGGTGGTACCGGGAGGAGATGGCGCCCCGGCGCCCCGAATCCGGCGCAGCCCTTGTTCGCGCAGCGCGTACAAGCTGCGCGGGACCGGCCCGCCGTGCTGTGCACCGAGCGGAGGGGTGTACACACGCAGGGGAACGAATGTCGGTGCGATGTGCTGCACTGGCGGACGATCCGGGTGTGCCCGGATGTGACCGATGAGACAGAACTTCACCGAGGAGAGTGCCGCGTGAGTGCCGAAACGACCGTGCCGTCCGCACTGCTGGCCGGCGACGACGGTTCCAACTACACCGCTCGGCACCTGCTCGTCCTGGAGGGCCTGGAGGCGGTCCGCAAGCGTCCCGGCATGTACATCGGCTCGACCGACAGCCGGGGCCTGATGCACTGCCTCTGGGAGATCATCGACAACTCCGTCGACGAGGCCCTCGGCGGCTACTGCGACCGCATCGACGTGATCCTGCACGACGACTCCTCGGTCGAGGTCCGCGACAACGGCCGAGGCATCCCGGTGGACGTCGAGCCCAAGACCGGCCTGTCCGGCGTCGAGGTCGTGATGACCAAGCTGCACGCCGGCGGCAAGTTCGGCGGCGGCTCCTACGCGGCCTCCGGCGGTCTGCACGGCGTCGGCGCCTCCGTCGTCAACGCCCTCTCCGCCCGCCTGGACGTCGAGGTCGACCGCAGCGGCCACACCCACGGCATCAGCTTCCGCCGCGGCACCCCCGGGATCTTCACCGAGACCAGCCCGGACGCGCCCTTCGAGCCCGCCAACGGCCTCACCAAGGTCCGCAAGGTGCCGAAGACCCGCACCGGCACCCGGATCCGCTACTGGGCCGACCGGCAGATCTTCCTCAAGGAGGCCAGGCTCTCCCTGGAGGGCCTGCACAGCCGGGCCCGGCAGACCGCCTTCCTCGTCCCCGGCCTCACCATCGTGGTCCGTGACGAGCGCCTGACGGAGAGCGACAAGGTCGAGGAGTCGACCTTCCGCTACGACGGCGGCATCGGCGAGTTCTGCGAGTTCCTCGCACCCGACAAGCCGGTCTGCGACGTGCTGCGGCTGCAGGGCGAGGGCACGTTCAAGGAGACCGTGCCCGTCCTGGACGAGCTCGGCCACATGACGCCCACCGAGGTCACCCGCACCCTCGGCGTGGACATCGCGCTGCGCTGGGGCGCCGGCTACGACACCACCCTGCGGTCCTTCGTCAACATCATCGCCACCCCCAAGGGCGGCACCCACGTCACCGGCTTCGAGCGCTCGCTCGCCAAGACCGTCAACGAGGCGCTTCGGTCCGCCAAGCTGCTGCGGGTGGCCGAGGACGACATCACCAAGGACGATGCCACCGAGGGCCTCACCGCGGTGGTCACCGTCCGCCTCGCCGAGCCGCAGTTCGAGGGCCAGACCAAGGAGGTGCTGGGCACCTCGGCCGCCAACCGGATCGTCGCCGCGGTGGTCGCCAAGGAGCTCAAGGCCTTCCTGACCTCCGCCAAGAAGGACGAGAAGGTCCAGGCCCGGGCCGTCATGGAGAAGGTGGTCGCCGCCGCCCGCACCCGCGTCGCGGCCCGCCAGCACAAGGAGGCCCAGCGCCGGAAGACGGCGCTGGAGACCAGCTCGCTGCCGGCCAAGCTGGCCGACTGCCGCAGCGACGACGTCGACCGCACCGAACTCTTCATCGTCGAGGGGGACTCCGCGCTCGGCACCGCCAAGCTGGCCCGCAACTCCGAGTTCCAGGCCCTGCTGCCGATCCGCGGCAAGATCCTCAACGTCCAGAAGGCGTCCGTGAGCGACATGCTCAAGAACGCCGAGTGCGCCTCGATCATCCAGGTGATAGGGGCCGGTTCGGGCCGCACCTTCGACATCGACCAGGCCCGCTACGGCCGGGTCATCTTCATGGCCGACGCCGACGTCGACGGCTCGCACATCCGCATCCTGCTGCTGACGCTCTTTCAGCGCTACATGCGTCCGATGGTCGAGCAGGGCCGGATCTTCGCGGCCGTGCCGCCGCTGCACCGGATCGAGCTCACCAACCCCAAGCGCGGCCAGGAGAAGTACCACTACACCTACTCCGACGCCGAGCTGCGCTCCACCCTGCTGGAGTTCCAGCGCAAGGGCCTGCGCTGGAAGGACCCGGTCCAGCGGTACAAGGGCCTCGGCGAGATGGACGCCGACCAGCTGGCCGAGACCACCATGGACCCGCGCCACCGCACGCTGCGCCGGATCAACCTGGGCGACCTGGAGCAGGCCGAGAAGATCTTCGACCTGCTGATGGGCAACGACGTCGCCCCGCGCAAGGAGTTCATCGTCGACTCGGCGGCCACCCTGGACCGCTCCCGCATCGACGCCTGAGCGCACCCGGCCGCCTGAGCGCACCCGGTCGTCGCGGGCCCTCCACCCACGGGTGGAGGGCCCGTGTGCTGCCGGATCCACCCGCCCGTCCACCCGGGCTCCGATCAGCCGCAGGCGCCGGATCCGTAGCGTCGGGGAGGTCAGCAGCAGCCTCCCGTCGGTACGGAGAGTCCGATGAGCACCTTTGTCAACGTCGTCGCGGTCATCGCGGTGATGGCCCTGGTCGTCGGCCGCCAGATGCGCGCGCAGCGTCTGGACACCGAGCGCCGTTTCTGGGTCCTGCCACTGGTCCTCGGCGGGCTCGCGCTGCGCGACCCGCAGTTGATCGACCACGAGCACACCGCACAGTCCGCCGTCCTGCTCGGGTGCGGACTGGTGGCGGTGCTCGCGATGGGCTCCGTCTGGGGCTGGACCGTCCGGCTCTGGCGGGCCGAGGACGGCACGCTCTGGGCCAGGGGCACCAGGGCCACCCTGGCCGCCTGGGCGGGGATGGTCGTCATCCGGGCGGGCATCTACGGGACCGGCACGGCCCTGCACGTCCACCAGACGGGCAGCGCCCTGCTGCTCGGCCTGGCGGTGCTGCTCCTGGCCCGCACGCTCGTGGTGAACTGGAGGGCCCGGATGCTGGAGGTCCCGGAGGCGGCCGCAGAGCCCGTACCGGTCCGAAGCCGTGAGTTGTGAGGGAGGCACCCGTGGCCGGGTGGTACTGGACCCGCTGGCCGTCCCGCGAGGGGATGGAACGCGATGCCGAGAGCCGGCCGCGGCGGATCCTCACCGTGCTCGGCCGCGGAATCCTGCTGGTCACCGTCTGCTGGGGGACCTTCTCCGACGGGAGGTACACCGGCTGGGCGGCCGCCGCTGCGGCGGCCGGGCTGGCCGCGGCCGTCGGCCTGAGCGCCGGATACCTGTACGCCAGCCGGGAGCAGCGCCCGGTGGCGGCGTTCGGCCTCGCCGCCGGACTGCTCGGCGCGGCCTGGCTGGCCAACTGGGGGCAGGCCTTCCTGCTCGCCGACGTCCTCTGGTACGGGCTGGCCGTGACCGCCATCGTCCGGCTGCCGCCCGCGCCGGCGCTGCTCACCGCGGCGGCCGCGCTCGGCTCGTACGCCGCCGTCAGCTGGGCGAGTTGGCTGAGCGTCATCGCCACCGTCGGCGGGCTCGTCCTGCTCGGCTACCTGCTGCGGCTGGACATCGAGGCGCGCGGCACCGCGCGGCGGCTGCTCGTCCAGGAGCGGGCCGCCCGGGCCGCCGAGGCGGAGAGCGCGGCGCTCGCCGAACGGGCCAGGATCGCCCGGGAGATCCACGACGTGCTGGCCCACAGCCTCTCCGCCCAGCTGGTCCACCTGGAGGCGGCCCGGCTGATGCTGGACGCCGGTACCGACCGGCAGCAGGTCCGCGAACGCGTGGTGGCCGCGCGGCGGATGGCGCAGGACGGCCTGGCCGAGACCCGGCAGGCGCTCTCCGCGCTGCGCGGCGAGTTCACCCCGGTCGGGGAGTTCCTGGTGGAGCTGGCGGGCCGTGAGCGGGCCGGGCTCTCCGTCACAGGGGTTCCGCGTCCGCTGGCGGCCGAGGCGGGGCTCGCGGTCCGGCGCACGGCGCAGGAGGCGCTGACCAACGTCCGCAAGCACGCCCCCGGCGCGCGCTGCACGGTCGAACTCCGCTACCTGGCCGAGGAGGTGGAGCTGGAGGTACGCAACGCCCGGCCGGCCCGTGGCGAACCCGCCGCCGAGCTGGCCGCCAGCGGCAGCGGGTACGGTCTGCTGGGGATGCGCGAACGCGCGGAACTGCTCGGCGGCTCCCTGCTGGCGGGCCCGGAGGACGGAGGGTGGCGCGTGCTGCTGAGGGTGCCGGCATGACGACGGGGAACACCAGGGTGCTGGTCGCCGACGACCAGACGGTGGTGCGCGAGGGCATCGTGATGCTGCTCGGGCTGCTGCCGGGCATCGAGGTGGTCGGCGCGGCCGCCGACGGCGAGGAGGCCGTCGCGCTGGTGGAGCGGTACCACCCGGACGTGGTCCTGATGGACCTGCGGATGCCGCGGGTGGACGGGGTCGAGGCGACCCGGCGGATCCGCGCCGCCCACCCGGAGACCGAGGTCGTGGTGCTCACCACGTACGCCGACGACGACTCGCTGTTCCCCGCGCTGCAGGCCGGGGCCCGCGGCTACCTCACCAAGGACGCCGGCGGCGAGGAGATCGCCCGGGCCATCGCGGACGTCCGCTCGGGCGCGGCCGGCCTCTCACCGCTGGTGCAACTGCGGCTGCTGGAACGGCTGGCGGGCGCAGGTCCGACGGCTCCCGGGGAGCCCGGCCCGGCCTCGGCGGAGCCCTACCCGAGCCGGTCCGGCGAGCTCCCGGACGGGCTGACCGCCCGGGAGGCCGAGGTGCTGGCGCTGATCGCCGAGGGGCTCTCCAACACCGAGATCGCCCGGCGGCTGTTCGTCAGCCCGGCCACGGTGAAGACGCACATCAACAACCTGTTCGCCAAAACCGCCGTCCGGGACCGGGCGCAGGCGGTCGCGTACGCCTTCCGACACGGGATCACCGGTACGCAGCAGTAGTCGGATGAGTGTCTGTCGGATCATCGATCACCTCATCGAGTGAACGTATCTGCATTGGTCGTTGGGGGTGTTCGCGGGCCACCATCATGGGTGCGGTCAGAGCGCCCTCGGCCCAGGAGCAGCAGTGCCACAGCAGCAGACGAGCAGTCCCGAGCAGGGGCAGCGATTCGACTGGTGGGCCGCCGCTCCCGCCACCACCCCCGAACCCGGGCGGCCGGCCGCCGCGCCCGCGGCCCCCGTCCAACCGGCCCCGGTGCAGCCCGCCGCCGCTCCGCCGCCCGTCGCGTCGGCGCCCGCCGCTCCGCCGCCCGTCGTGCCGATGCCCGCCGTGTCGGTGTCCGCTTACCCGGTGTCCGCCCATCCGGTGTCCGCCCATCCGGTGCCCGTGCAGCCGGCGCCCGCCGGGCCGGGCCGGGCCGGCAGCCACAGCACCGAGGTGTACCGCTCCGTCCAGGCCAGCGACTCCTTCCAGGAGATCCGGCGCGGCTACCGGTCCTTCGTCTTCCCCGTCAGCGGGGCCTTCCTCGGCTGGTACCTGATGTACGTCGCCGCGCAGGCCTGCGCGCCCGGGCTGATGCGCAGCCAGATCGCCGGCCCGGTCAACGTGGCCTGGCTGCTCGGTCTGCTGCAGTTCGCCTCGACCTTCCTGCTCACCTGGCTCTACGCCCGCAACGCCCGGACCAAGCGCGACCGGGCCGCCCTCGACCTCCGCTGGGACACCCAGGACCAATTGCGATGACCACCGCCACCCCGCCCCCTGTCGCCCCCGCCGGGGACCACCACGATCTGGCCATCGTGCTGTTCGCCGTCATCGTCCTGGTCACCCTGGCGATCACCCTCTGGGTGGGCCGCCGAGGCAGCGCCGCCGAGGACTTCTACGCCGGCGGGCGCGACTTCACCCCGCTGCAGAACGGCTTCGCGCTCTCCGGGGACTACCTCTCCGCCGCGTCCTTCCTCGGTGTCGCCGGGCTGATCGCCCTCTACGGCTACGACGGCGTGCTCTACAGCATCGGCTTCCTGGTCGCCTGGCTGGTGGTGCTGATGCTGGTCGCCGAGCTGGTCCGCAACGCCGGCCGGTACACCCTGGCCGACGTGCTGGCGCTGCGGCTGCGCCGCCGCAAGGTCCGGGCCGCGGCCGGCGGCGCCAGCGTGGTCGTCACCCTGCTCTACCTGGTCGCCCAGATGGTCGGTGCGGGCAGCCTGGTCGCCCTGCTGCTCGGCACCAACAGCGGTGCGGCCCGGACCTGGACCATCGTGGCGGTCGGTGGTCTGATGATCATCTATGTCACGGTCGGCGGGATGCGGGCCACCACCTGGATCCAGATCGTCAAGGCGTTCCTGCTGATCGCGGGCTCGGTGCTGCTCACCGTGCTGCTCATGGTCCGCTTCCACGGGGACGTGGCCGAGCTGATGCGGCAGGCGGCTCAGCACAGCGGCGCCGGGCAGCGCTACCTGGAGCCCGGGCTCAAGTACGGCAAGAGCGTGACCAGCCGGATCGACTTCTTCAGCCTCGGCCTGGCCCTGGTGCTGGGCACCGCGGGCCTGCCGCACATCCTCTCCCGCTTCTACACGGTGCCCACCGCGCGGGCCGCCCGCCGCTCCACGATGTGGGCGATCGGGCTGGTCGGCGGCTTCTACCTGATGGCCATCGCGCTGGGGCTGGGCGCCACCGCGCTGGTCGGCTCGGCGGAGGTCCGGCACGCCAACGCGGCCGGGAACACCGCCGTCCCGCTGCTGGCCCTGGTGCTCGGCGGCGGCAACGGCAGCACCGGCGGGGTGGTGCTGTTCGCGCTGATCTCGGCGATCGCCTTCGCCACCATCCTCGCCGTGGTCGCCGGACTGACCCTGGCCTCCTCGGCGGCCTTCGCACACGACATCTGGGCGGGCGCCTGGCGCGACCGCCCCCGGCGCAGGCGTCGGCGTGCCGCCGTCCCGGCCGCCCGGGCGGGGCGCGGCGAGGCCGGCGAGCGCCAGGAGGTCTGGGTCGCGCGGATCGCGGCGGTGGGGATCGGCGCGGTCGCGATCGCGCTCAGCCTCTTCGCCCAGCAGCTGAACGTCGCCTTCCTGGTCGGCCTGGCCTTCGCCGTCGCCGCCTCGGCCAATCTGCCGGTGCTGCTCTACACGCTGTTCTGGCGCCGGTTCACCGCCCGCGGCGCGGTCTGGTCGGTGTACGGGGGGCTGGTGCCGGCCATCGTGCTGGTGACCTTCTCGCCGGTCGTCTCGGGCAGCAAGGTGGCGCTCTTCCCCGGGGTGGACTTCCACTGGTTCCCGCTGGAGAACCCGGGCCTGATCTCGATCCCGCTCGGGTTCCTGGCCGGCTGGATCGGCACGCTGACCTCGCCCGAGCCGGCCGACCCGGACCGCTACGCCGAGCTGGAGGTGCGCGCCCTCACCGGCGCCGGCGCCGCGTAGCAGCGGCCGTACCCGAACCCCGGCGGGCGCCTCGGACCGGCGCCCGGCCGGGGTTCGTCACGTCCGGGCGGCCAGGCCGTAGCGGTGCTCGGGCCGGCCGGTGTCGCCGTAGCGCAGGGTCAGCCGCAGCCGGCTGTCGCGCTCCAGCTGCTTGAGGTAGCGCTGCGCGGTGGAGCGGCTCAGCCCGGCGGCGTCCGCGACCTCCTGGGCGGAGAGCGGGCGTCCGGCCCGCCGCAGCACCCCGAGGACCAGGTCGGTGGTGGGGGCCGAGTGGCCCTTGGGCAGCGCGGGGGCGGGGGCGGCGGCGCTGCGCAGGGTGGCGAACAGCCGGTCCACCTCGTCCTGGCCGGCCTCCCGAGCGGCCGGCCCGGCCAGGGCGTGCCGCAGCTGCGCGTACGCGACCAGCTTGTCGCGCAGCCCGGCGAAGGTGAACGGCTTGACCAGGTACTGCAGCGCGCCGTGCTGCATGGCGGCGTGCACCGTGGAGACGTCCCGGGCGGCCGTCACCATCATCACGTCGCAGGCCACCTGCCGGTCCCGCAGCCGGCGCACCAGGGCGAGGCCGGTCTCGTCGGGCAGGTGGTGGTCGAGCAGCAGCAGGTCCACCGGACGGCGCTCCAGCGCGGCCAGCGCCTCGCCGGCCGAGTGCGCGGTGCCGACCACCCGGAAGCCGGGCACCTTGGCCACGTACGCGGCGTGCACATCGGCGACCCGGAAGTCGTCGTCCACCACGAGTACGTCGATCATCACGCCTCCACGAGCGGTGCGGTGCGGCCGTCGGCCGGGGTCAAGGCAGGCGGGGTCAAGGCAGGCGGGGTCCGGTCGGGCGGGGTCTGCGCGGGCGGGGTCGGTACGCACGGGATCGGGGGCCGGGTGTGCAGGGCCTCGGGCAGCTCGACGGTGAACCGGGCGCCGCCGAGCGGGCCGCAGTCCAGCCCGATCCGGCCGCCGGCCCGTTCGACCAGCCGCCGCACCATCGCCAGGCCGAGCCCGCGCGGGCGGTGCGCGGGCGCCTCCTTGCTCGTCCACCCCTCCTCGAAGACCCGCTCGCGCAGCCGCTCGGGCACCCCGGGGCCGCTGTCCGAGACCTGCACCAGCAGGGTGGAGCCGGCCGCGGCCAGGGTCACCTCCAGCCGCCCGCCGCCACCCGGCGCCAGCGCGTCCACCGCGTTGTCGATCAGGTTGCCCAGCACGGTGACCAGCGCCCGGGCGTCCACCACCGCGTCCGGCAGGTGGGCGGCCGGGGCGACCAGCAGCCGCACGCCGCGCTCGCCCGCCACCGCCGTCTTGCCGGCCAGCAGCGCGGCCACGTGCGGGTCCTGCACCTGCTCGGCGATCCGCGCCGCGACCGCCGCGTGCGAACCGGACTGCTCCGAGATGAACGCCACCGCCTGCTCGTACCGGCCCAGCTCCAGCAGGCCCAGCAGGGTGTGCATCCGATTGGCGTGCTCGTGGTCCTGCGCCCGCAGCGCCTCGGTGAGGCTGCGGGTGGTGTCCAGCTCCCGGACCAGCGACTCCAACTCCGTCCGGTCGCGCAGCGTCACCACCGCGCCGCCCTCGGCCGTCGCCATCCGGTTCACCACCAGGACCCGGTCGTCCCGGACGGCCGGCAGGTCGGCGCCGGCGATCCGCCCGGTCAGCACGTCGGCCAGCCGGCCCGGCGGCAGCACGGCGTCGATCGGCCGCCCGGTGCAGTCCCCGGGCAGGCCGAGCAGCCGCACCGCCTCGTCGTTGGCCAGCCGGATCCGGCCGCGCTCGTCCAGCGCCACCATGCCCTCGCGGATCCCGTGCAGCATCGCCTCCCGCTCCACCAGCAGCGCCGAGATGTCGGCCAGCGCGATGTTGTGGGTGCGCCGCTTGAGCCGCCGGGCCAGCACCAGGGTGGCGGCGGTGCCCGCGGCCAGACCCGCGCCCGCGCAGAGCAGGATCCCGGTGAGCATCTTCAGCAGCCGCCGCCGGATGGAGTCGTCGCTGATGCCGACCGACACCTCACCGACGATCCGCCCGTCCGCCGCCCGCAGCGGCACCTTGCCGCGCGCGGTGCGGCCCAGGGTGCCCTGCTGGATGGCGGTCACGCTGCGCCCGCTGAGGGCGGGCTCCGGGTCGGTGCTGACCCGGTGGCCGATCCGGTCCGGGTCGGTGTGCGAGAGCCGGATCCCGGACAGGTCGGTGATCACGACGAAGCTGGCGCCGGTGGCCAGCCGGATCTGCTCGGCGTTGCGCTGCGCGGTGGCGGAGTCGCGGACCTCGGCGGCGCGGGCGATCACCTCGTCGCCGGCGGTGGCCTGGGCGATCGACAGGGCGCGCTGCATCGCGTCGTGGTCGAGCTCGGAGCTGACCGGCGCCAGGAACAGCCCGGCGGTGACGGCGGTGACGCCGACCGTGACGACGGTCTGGCCGAGCAGCAGCTGGGCGAAGACCCGGCGGGGCCAGTGGGGGCGGCGGGGCCAGTGCGGGCGCTTCATCCGGGCCTCCTCTCGGCGGCTGGGTGGACGGGGGCGGTCGGAGGGGCGGGCGGCTGCGGGCGGCCCGGGCAGGGGCGGTAGCGGTGGCGGTGGCCGGGCAGGCGGGAGCCGCGGGCGGCTCGGGCGGTCGGCTGGCACACCCTACGTTTCCGGGGTGGGTCTGTCAGCTGCGTCCCCGCTGTTGTAGCGGAAGCAAAACGAGCAGAACAGCCCTCAACGCGGAGAACCCGCAGTACGCCGACAAGCCTCCCGCCGGGTGCCCGGCCGCTCCTAGCCTCCCGGGGCAAGCACAGACCCGGGAGGTCCAATGAGCGAGCGAAGCGCGCGAACCACGAAGCGGGGCGCGTTGCGCGAGGCGCACGTCGAGCGAAGCGAGGCGTGGGCATGAGCACAACCCCGGCGATCGAGTTGACCGGCGCGACCAAGCGGTTCCGCACCCCCTCCGGGGTGCTGCACACCGCCGTCCGCGATCTCGACCTGACCGTCGCCCAAGGTGAGTTCGTGGCCGTCGTCGGCCCGACCGGCTGCGGCAAGTCCACCACGCTGACCCTGGTCAGCGGTCTGGAGGAGCCCACCGAGGGCGACGTCCGGGTGTACGGCGAGCCGGTGGACGGGATCAACGACAAGGTCGGGTTCGTCTTCCAGCAGGACGCCGTCTTCCCCTGGCGGACCGTCCTGTCGAACGTGATGGCCGGCCCGCGCTTCCGCGGGGTCCCCGCCGCCGAGGCCAGGGAACGGGCCCGTGACTGGCTGGCCAGGGTCGGCCTGGGCGCCTTCGAGGACCGCTACCCGCACCAGCTGTCCGGCGGTATGCGCAAGCGCGTCGCGCTCGCCCAGACCTTCGTCAACGACCCCGGCATCCTGCTGATGGACGAGCCGTTCTCGGCGCTGGACGTGCAGACCCGCGCCCTGATGTCCGACCAGCTGCTGGAGCTGTGGGCCGGCACCGGCTCCTCGGTGGTCTTCGTCACCCACGACCTGGACGAGGCGATCGCCCTCGCCGACCGGGTCGTGGTGATGACGGCCGGTCCGGCCACCGTCAAGGAGGTCTTCACCGTCGACCTGCCGCGCCCGCGCACCGTGGAGGCCGTCCGGCTGGAGCCGAGGTTCATCGAGCTGTACCGCGAGATCTGGGCGTCGCTCGGCGAAGAGGTCCGCATCACCCGGGAGAGAGGAGCGGGTCGTGCCGCTTGAGACCGCAGTGGCCGGCACGCAGCCGGCGGCCGTCCCCGCCAGCAGGACGGCGGCCCGCGAACGGGCGGCCCGCAACCGGAGGCTGGGGGTCTACGCGGCCAGGGTCGCGGTGCTCGCCGCCTTCCTCGGCCTCTGGGAGGTCTGCGCCCGCACCGAGGTCATCGACCCGTTCAACTTCTCCCAGCCGTCGAGGATCTGGGCGCAGATCTGGCAGTGGATCACCCATGGCACGGCCCAGGGCTCGCTCGGCGAACAGATCGGCTACACCCTCTACGAGGCCCTCACCGGCTGGGTCATCGGCGTCACCGGCGGTGTGCTGCTCGGCATCGCACTCGGCCGGATCCGCTTCCTGGCCGAGGTGTTCGGGCCCTACATCAAGGTGCTGAACGCCATCCCGCGGATCGTGCTGGCTCCGATCTTCCTGATCTGGTTCGGCCTGGGACCGGCCTCCAAGGTGGCCTCGGCCGTGGTGCTGGTGTTCTTCCCGGTGTTCTTCAACGCCTTCCAGGGCGCCCGCGAGGTGGACCGCAACCTCGTCGCCAACGCCCGCATCCTGGGCGCAAACAGCCGCAAGGTCACCCTGCAGGTGGTCATCCCCGCCGCCACCACCTGGATCTTCACCAGCCTGCACGTCAGCTTCGGCTTCGCGCTGATCGGCGCCATCGTCGGCGAGTACATCGGTGCGACCAAGGGCCTCGGCCTGCTCGTCGCCGCCGCCCAGGGCACCTTCAACGCGGCCGGCGTGTACGCCGCGATGACCATCCTCGCCGTGGTCGCGCTGTTCACCGAAGGGCTGCTGACCTTCGCCGAGAAGAAGCTGTTCCGCTGGAAGCCCGCCGACTCCGGCGACGGCCGCTGACCCCCACCGCACTTCGAGAGAGGCACCCCCACCCATGCGCCCCAACCCGATCGGCAGATCCGCCGCAGCCGCCCTCGCCGCCGTCCTGCTGTTCCCGCTCGCCGGCTGCGCCAACGACGCCGCCTCGACCTCCCACAACGGCGCCGCCCCGGCCGGGCGGAAGGTCGACGGCCCCAAGGTCAAGATCATGGTCGGCGGCCTGGACAAGGTCATCTACCTGCCCGCCATGCTCACCCAGCGCCTCGGGTACTTCGCCGACGCCGGCGTCAACGTCGAGCTGATGAGCGAGCCGGCCGGCGTCAACGCCACCACCGCGCTGCTCGCCGGGGACGTCCAGGGCGCCGTCGGCTTCTACGACCACACCATCGACCTCCAGGCCAAGGGCAAGAACGTGGAGTCCGTGGTCCAGTTCTCCCAGGCCCCGGGCGAGGTCGAGATCGTCTCCGCCAAGCAGGCCGAGGCCATCCGGTCCGGCGCGGACTTCAAGGGCCGCAAGCTCGGCGTCACCAGCGTCGGCTCCTCGACCGACTTCCTCACCAAGTACCTGGCCGTCAAGAACGGCACGGCGGTCAGCGAGTTCAGCCCGATCGCGGTCGGCGCCGGGCAGACCTTCATCGCCGCCCTCCAACAGGGCAGCATCGACGCCGGCATGACGACGGATCCGACGGTCGCCACCATCCTGGACAAGGGCCTCGGCAGGATCCTCTACGACATGCGCACCCCCGAGGGCTCCCGCGAGGCGCTCGGCGGGCTCTACCCGTCCTCCTCGCTCTACATGAACACCGAGTGGGTGGGGAAGAACAAGGACACCACCCAGCGGCTCGCCGACGCGTTCGTGCGGACGCTCACGTGGATGTCCACCCACAGCCCGCAGGAGATCGCCGCCGCGATGCCCGCCGACTACGCGCAGGGCGGCGCCGAGCAGTACGCGGCGGCGATCAAGGCCACCCTGCCGATGTTCACCACCGACGGCGTGATGCCCGCCGACGGCCCGAAGACGGTGCTCGCCGTGCTCGCCGCCTTCCACCCGGACGTCCGGGGCAAGGAGGGCTCGATCGACCTCGCCCGCACCTACACCACCGAGTTCGTCGCCAAGGCCGCGACCAAGGGCTGAACCCGTGCGAGGGCCCCGCGCCAGGGGCCGAACCCGTGCCGACGGTCCCGCGCCCACCCCCACGGGCGCGGGGCCGTCACAGTGCGCGCAGCACCGCCACGTCCATCCGCGAGGGGGTGGCCGCCGCCTTGCCGCAGCTCTCCGGGCGCGGCGGCTCGCTCGCCGCCTCGACGACCTCGGCCTCCCAGGCCCGGCCGTCCCGGTGCCGGACGGTCACCAGCCAGCGGCCCCCGCCCGCCGGCTCCTGCACCAGCGTCAGCGCGTCCACCCCGGTCTCCCCGGTGGCCAGCCGCACCGCGTGCTCCGCGGCCTGCCCCGGGCGCTCCCAGCCCGAGCAGCCCCGCGACCACTCCGGCACGACGTGCCCGGACGCCGTCGCCGCCAGCACCTCCTTGGCGCTCTCCGGCGTCAGCCGCCCGTACGCGTAGCCGTACGGCAGCACCAGCATGGTGGGGGAGAAGCGGTGTCCGCCCAGGTGCGTCACCTCCCACACCTCGCTGTGCCCGGCCGCCGCCAGCTCGGCCGCCAGCGGCCGGCCCAGCAGCGCGCAGCAGCGGTCCCGGCGCCCGTTGGTGCACACCAGGGCCACCGGCCCGCCGACGTGCTCCGCACCGAAGCCGCCGTGCTCCCCGCCGCCCAGCGCGCCGAAGTCCAGGTCCAGCAGTTCCGCCGGGTCCGCCACCGACCCCCGCCGCACCCAGCCCCGCCCCGGCACCGTGTGGGCCACGATCACCTCGTGCCGGGCCGTCTCCAGACAGTCAGCGTGCCGCCCGGGCCGACGGATCAGCGCGACCCGGACCCCGGTACCCGCGGCCGCCGCCTCCAGTGCACGGCCGACCGCCGCGTCCAGATGGCTCTGGGTCGCCGCCTTCGCTCCCCACGGCCCGTTCTGCTCCACCAACAGCCAGGTGGCGGCCGTCGCAGCCGTGGCGGCCAGCGGCTCGGACAGTTCACGCGACGCGGTCGCACAGGTACTCACGCAGGCAAGGCTACCCTTCGCGCCCCACCCGGCCACCTGGATCCTGTCCGGCCGGTACCGGCCCCCGGCCCCGGCGCGGCCCGCCACCGGCGGCAAAAAAGGAGCGGAGGGGTACCGGATCCGGTACCCCTCCGCCTGGCCGACCGGCCGACCGCTACGCCGGTCCGGCCACCACCGTGATCGCGGCCGTCACCGGAGTGCCCGAACCGTCACGGCGCGGGTCGCGCTCCGGAAGATCGACCGGAACGCCCTTGTCCGCGGCCGCACGGGCCGGCGCCGCGCCGGCCCAGGCGAACGCCAGGGCGTCCTCACCGCGCAGGAAGCGCTGGCAGCGCACCCCGCCGGTGGCACGGCCCTTGCGCGGATACTGCTCGAACGGTGTGACCTTCCAACTGCTCTGGGCCTCACCGGTCAGCGTGCCCGAGGCACCCGCCACCGAGACCACCACCGCGTCGACCGCCGGATCCACCGCGGTGAAGGACAGCACCCGCGCGCCGTCCGTCAGCTTGATGCCCGCCATACCGCCCGCCGGGCGGCCCTGCGGCCGGACCGTGCCGGCCGGGAACCGCAGCAACTGGGCGTCCGAGCTGATGAAGACCAGGTCCTCCTCGCCGGTGCGCAGTTCGACCGCGCCGACCAGCTCGTCACCCTCCTTGAGGGCGATCACCTCGAACTCGTCCTTGTTCGTCGGCCACTCCGGCACCACCCGCTTCACCACGCCCTGCACCGTGCCCAGCGCCAGACCCGGCGAGGACTCGTCCAGCGTGGTCAGCGCCAATGCCCGCTCACCGGCCTCCAGACGCAGGAACTCGCCCACCGCGGCCCCGCCCGCCAGCGTCGGCGACGGCGTCGGCGGCAGCGCCGGCAGGTCGATCACCGCCAGCCGCAGCACCCGGCCGGCCGAGGTCACCACACCCACGTCGGCGCGGGCCGTGGCCGGCACCGCCGAGACGATCACATCGTGCTTCGACCGCTTCTCCGACAACTCGAACGGTTCGCCGTCCGCCGTCCGCGCCAACAGACCGGTCGAGGACAGCAGCACCCGGCACGGATCGTCCGCGACCTCCAGCGGCACCGACAGCGAGGCCGACGGCACCGCACCCGCCTCCAGCAGCACCGTCCGCCGCTCGGTGCCGAACTGCTTCGCCACCGCGCCCAGCTCGGTCGACACCACGTTGCGCAGCCGGGTGTCCGACTCCAGGATCTCCGTCAGCTCGGCGATCTCGGAGTTGAGCTTCGCCTGCTCCTCCTCCAGCTCCACCCGGTCGAAACGGGTCAGCCGGCGCAGCGGGGTGTCCAGGATGTACGCCGTCTGCGTCTCGGACAGCGAGAAGCGCTCGATCAGGCGCTCCTTCGCCTGCGCCGCGTTGTCGCTCGACCGGATGATCGCGATGACCTCGTCGATGTCGACCAGCGCCACCAGCAGGCCCTCGACCAGGTGCAGCCGCTCCTGGCGCTTGCGCCGCCGGAAGTCGCTGCGCCGGCGGACCACCTCGAAGCGGTGGTCGACGTAGACCTCCAGCAGCTCCTTCAGACCCAGCGTCAGCGGCTGACCGTCCACCAGCGCCACGTTGTTGATGCCGAAGGTCTCCTCCATCGGCGTCAACTTGTACAGCTGCTCCAGCAGCGCCTCCGGCACGAAGCCGTTCTTCACCTCGATCACCAGCCGCAGCCCGTGCTCGCGGTCGGTGAGGTCCTTGACGTCCGCGATGCCCTGCAGGCGCTTCGCGTTGACCAGGTCCTTGATCTTCGAGATCACCTTCTCCGGGCCGACGTTGTACGGCAGCTCGGTGACCACGATGCCCTTGCGGCGGGCCGTCACGTTCTCGACCGAGGTCGTCGCCCGGATCTTGAAGGTGCCGCGCCCGGACTCGTACGCGTCCCGGATCCCCGACAGGCCGACGATCCGGCCGCCCGTCGGCAGGTCCGGCCCGGGCACGAACCGCATCAGCGTGTCCAGGTCCGCGTTCGGGTGCTTGATCAGGTGCCGCGCGGCCGCCACGACCTCGGACAGGTTGTGCGGCGGCATGTTGGTCGCCATGCCGACCGCGATGCCCGTCGCGCCGTTCACCAGCAGGTTGGGGAACGCGGCCGGCAGCGCCTGCGGCTCCTGCTCGCTGCCGTCGTAGTTCGGCCCGAAGTCGACGGTGTCCTCGTGGATCGACTCCACCATCGCCATCGCCGCGGCCGTCAGCCGCGACTCGGTGTAGCGCATCGCGGCCGGCGGGTCGTCGTTGCCCAGCGAACCGAAGTTCCCGTGCCCGTCGATCAGCGGCAGCCGCATCGAGAAGGGCTGCGCCATCCGGACGACCGAGTCGTAGATCGACGCGTCACCGTGCGGGTGGAGCCGACCCATCACCTCGCCCACCAGACGGGCGCACTTCACGTGCCCGCGCTCCGGTCGCAGGCCCATCTCGTTGGCCTGGTACAGGATTCGCCGGTGCACCGGCTTGAGGCCGTCCCGCGCGTCGGGCAGCGCACGCGAGTAGATGACCGAGTAGGCGTACTCCAGGAAGGAGCCCTGCATCTCGTCCACGACATCGACGTCGAGGATCCGCTCCTCGAAATCTCCGGGCGGCGGGGTCTGCGAACTGCGGCGGGCCATCGCGGCGGGGCTCCCTTACGTCTCGCTTGCGTCTCACTTGCGTCTGCCGTCCATCAGGGCTCAGCGCCCCCATTGTGGACCCTCGCGCCGACACACCCCGCCAGCGCCCCTCTTCCGCCCCTGGCGAACGCCCCGTCCGCGCGGACACATCCACGCCCTCCGCGCGTTGCACCACAATGGGGACGCCACACGAATCCCCGACATCGACGACGGGAAGGACCCGAGCGCATGGCCAACCCGGCCCCCGCCTCCACCCGAGGCATCGCCATCACCGAGCACCGCCTGGCCAACGGCCTGCGTGTCGTCCTCTCCGAGGACCACCTCACCCCGGTCGCAGCCGTCTGCCTCTGGTACGACGTGGGCTCGCGCCACGAGGTCAAGGGCCGCACCGGGCTGGCCCACCTCTTCGAGCACCTGATGTTCCAGGGCTCCGCCAACGTCTCCAACAACGGGCACTTCGAGCTCGTCCAGGGCGCCGGCGGCTCGCTCAACGGCACCACCAGCTTCGAGCGCACCAACTACTTCGAGACCATGCCCGCCCACCAGCTGGAGCTCGCCCTCTGGCTGGAGGCCGACCGGATGGGCTCGCTGCTCGCCGCGCTCGACGACACCTCGATGGAGAACCAGCGCGACGTCGTCAAGAACGAGCGCCGCCAGCGCTACGACAACGTCCCGTACGGCACCGCGTTCGAGAAGCTCACCGCGCTCTCCTTCCCCGACGGCCACCCGTACCACCACACCCCGATCGGCTCCATGGCCGACCTGGACGCCGCCACGCTGGAGGACGCCCGCGCGTTCTTCCGCACGTACTACGCGCCCAACAACGCCGTCATCTCCGTCGTCGGCGACATCGACCCCGAGCGGACCATCGCCTGGGTCGAGAAGTACTTCGGGTCGATCCCCTCGCACGACGGCAAGCAGCCCCCGCGCGATGGCACCCTCCCCGACAGCATCGGCCGCGAGATCCGGGAGAACATCCGCGAGGAGGTCCCCTCCCGCGCCCTGATGGCCGCCTACCGCCTCCCGCACGACGGCACCCGCGAGGCCGACGCCGCCGACCTCGCCCTCACCATCCTCGGCAGCGGCGAGTCCAGCCGGCTCTACAACCGCCTGGTCCGGCGCGACCGCACCGCCGTCGCCGCCGGCTTCGGCCTGCTGCGGCTGGCCGGAGCCCCCAGCCTCGGCTGGCTCGACGTCAAGACCTCCGGCGACGCCACCATCGAGCAGATCGACACGGCCGTCGACGAGGAGCTCGCCCGCTTCGCCGCGGACGGCCCGACCGCCGCCGAACTCGAGCGCGCCCAGGCCCAGATCGAGCGCGAGTGGCTCGACCGGCTCACCACCGTGGCCGGCCGCGCCGACGAACTCTGCCGCTACGCCGTCCTGTTCGGCGACCCCAAGCTGCTCAACGAGGCGCTCCCCAAGGTGCTCGACATCACCGCCGAGGAGGTCCAGGCCGTCGCCAAGGCCCGGCTGCACCCCGAGAACCGGGCCGTCCTCGTCTACGAGCCCACCACCGCCGACGACGACGAGACCGCCGCCACCGACACCGAAGAGGAGGGCGCTGCCGCATGAGCACCGACTACGTCCCCGCCATGACGTTCCACCCCCAGCCCCAGCCCGGCACCCCCAGCCCGTGGGCCTTCCCGGCCCCCGAGCGCGCCGCCCTCGGCAACGGCATCACCGTCCTGCACTGCCACCGCCCCGGTCAGCAGCTGGTCGCCGTCGACGTCCTCGTCGACGCCCCGCTCGCCGCCGAGCCGGAGGGCCTCGACGGCATCGCGGGCATCCTCGCCCGGGCCCTCAACGAGGGCACCGACACCCTCACCGCCGAGGAGTTCGCCGCCGAGCTGGAGCGCGCCGGCGCCACCCTGGACGCGCACGCCGACCACCCCTGCATCCGGGTCTCCCTGGAGGTCCCCGCCTCCCGGCTGCAGCGCGGCCTCAGCCTGCTCGCCGACGCCCTGCGCGCCCCCGCCCTGCCCGAGGACGAGATCGAGCGCCTGGTCGCCAACCGCCTCGACGAGATCGTCCACGAGCAGGCCAACCCCGCCCGGCGCGCCGCCAAGGCCCTCTACGCCGAGCTCTTCGACGGCGCCGACCGCCTCTCCCGCCCCCGCGGCGGCACCGCCGAGTCGGTCAAGTCCATCGACCGGGCGGCCGTCCAGGCCTTCTACGACGCCCACGTCCGGCCCGCCACCACCACCGTCGTCGTGGTCGGCGACCTCACCGGGGTCGAGCTTCCGGCGCTGCTCGAAGCCACCCTCGGCGCCTGGACGGCCGACACCGCGGCCCCCAGCGTCCACGCCCCCGTCACCGCCGACGACACCGGCCGCGTCGTGATCGTGGACCGCCCCGGCTCGGTGCAGACCCAGCTGCTCATCGGCCGGATCGGCCCGGACCGGCACGACCCCGACTGGGCCGCGCAGATCCTCGGCACCTACTGCCTGGGCGGCACCCTGACCTCCCGCCTGGACCGCGTCCTGCGCGAGGAGAAGGGCTACACCTACGGCGTGCGGGCCTTCGCCCAGCCGCTGCGCTCGGCCGCCGACGGTACCGGCCGCGCGCTGATCGCGATCAGCGGCTCGGTGGACACCGCCTCCACCGCGCCGGCGCTCGGCGACACCTGGACGATCCTGCGCACCCTCGCGGCCGAGGGCCTCACCGACGCCGAGCGCGACGAGGCCGTGCAGTTCCTGGTCGGCGTCGCCCCGCTGAAGTACGAGACCGCGGGCTCGGTGGCCGGCACCCTGGCCGACCAGGTCGAGCAGCACCTGCCGGACGACTACCAGGCCGAGGTCTACCGGCGGCTCGCCGAGCTCCCGACGGCCGCCGCGACCGAGGCCGTCGTCGCGGCGTTCCCGCCGGACCGCCTGGTCACCGTCCTCGTCGGCGACGCCGCCGAGATCGCCGACCCGGTGCGCAAGCTCGGCATCGGCGAGGTCACCGTCATCAGCGCCTGAACCCCCTGCGGGCCGGGGCCCGGTGGAGCACTGCGCTCCACCGGGCCCCTCGCTTTTCGACCGCCGTCCGGACTGCGGTTAATTCCCTTGCGGACCCTCGGCGCCGCGTGGGTAGATATCCCCCGGCAGCCGGTACACACACGGAGAGGAGGCGGTCACCATGCGGGTCGAGTCGACCATAGTGCGCTCCCCGAGGCCGTCCTCCCGATGCCCCCTGGCCGCCTGAGCGCTGCCGACCCCAGATCTTCCCCGAGCCGCACCGGGACTCTTCGCGCGGCAGCACACCTACGCTTGAACCAGCCGACCTTTGGAGGTCGTTCAACCATGTCGTACACCGAGGTACCCGGTGTCCGGGTCCCGATCCGGATGTGGACCGATCCGGCCACCGTCGAGGGCCAGGCCATGCAGCAGCTGCGCAACATCAGCTCGCTGCCCTGGCTGCACGGCCTCGCCGTGATGCCCGACGTCCACCTGGGCAAGGGCGCGACGGTCGGGTCCGTCATCGCGATGAAGGGCGCGGTCTGCCCGGCGGCGGTCGGCGTGGACATCGGCTGCGGAATGAGCGCGGTGAAGACCTCGCTCACCGCCAAGGACCTGCCGGACGACCTCTCCCGCCTGCGCTCCAAGATCGAGCAGGCCATCCCGGTCGGCCGCGGCCTGCACACCGACCCGGTCGACCCGGGCAAGCTCCACGGCTTCGCGACGGCCGGCTGGGACGACTTCTGGCAGCGCTTCGACGGGGTCGCCCACGAGGTCAAGTGGCGCCGCGAGCGGGCCATGCAGCAGATGGGGACGCTGGGCTCGGGCAACCACATGATCGAGGTGTGCCTTGATACGGCCGGCTCGGTCTGGTTGATGCTGCATTCCGGATCGCGCAACATCGGCAAGGAGTTGGCGGAGTACCACATGGGCGTGGCCCGTTCGCTCCCGCACAACCAGGGCCTGGTCGACCGCGATCTGGCGGTGTTCATCGCGGACACCCCGCAGATGGCGGCCTATCGGCAGGATCTGTACTGGGCGCAGGAGTACGCCAAGAACAACCGCGCCGTCATGATGGCGATGTTCCAGGATGTCCTGCGCCGCGAGTTCGCCGGGAAGAAGGTCGCCTTCGACGAGGTGATCAGCTGCCACCACAACTACGTGGCGGAGGAGCGGTACGACGGTGTCGACCTGCTCGTGACCCGCAAGGGGGCGATCCGGGCCGGTACCGGCGAGTTCGGGATCATCCCGGGCTCGATGGGGACGAGCTCCTTCATCGTCCGCGGCCTCGGAAACGCGGCGGCGTTCAACTCGGCCTCGCACGGCGCCGGCCGCAAGATGAGTCGCTCGGCGGCGAAGAAGCGGTTCACCGTACGGGACTTGGAGGAGCAGACCAAGGGCGTGGAGTGCCGCAAGGACAGCGGCGTCGTCGATGAGATCCCGGGTGCCTACAAGTCGATCGAGAAGGTCATGGAACAGCAGCGGGACCTGGTCGAGATCGTCGCCCAGATCAAGCAGGTCATCTGCATCAAGGGATGACCACCGACCCGAGGAGGGCCCCGACGCGGTCGGGGTCCTCCTCGCGTTGCTCCTATCCGGACGCCGCCCCTCTGCGCTTGGGGCTGACGAGCCGCCACTTGCGGATGGCGCAGCCCTTGAGCGTGCGTTCGAGCTGCTCGGCGGCGAGTTCCAGGCTGGCTGCTCCCGACCCCTTGTTGCCGGTTCCCTGCGCGAGGTGCCCGTCCGCCTGGAGGAAGGCGAACATGTAGGCGTGGTCAGGTCGTTCGAGGTCGAAGAAGGTCATGGCGCGAGCATGGGCGGGCTCCGTCCGTTCGAGTGGGTCGTTCGCTCTCCAGTTCGCCCAATGGTGTGGATGTGGCCGAATCCGCAGGTGAGAGGCCTGGGCGGCTGCTAGGCCCTAGCCGAGGCCGGGGGTGATGGCCAGGACGAGTTGGGTGATCGGCGGCTGGCCGCTGACGATGGCCGTGATGCGGTAGAGGCCGGGTGCGGGGAGGGTGATCCGGGCTCCGACCTGGCCGTCCAGGGCGGAGGGCCAGGGGGCGCGCACCGGGGTGTCGCCGTCGGTGTCGTGGATGGTGAGGCTGACACCGGCGGTGGAGTCGGCGCCGGGGAGCCGGAGGTGCCAGGGGAGGCCGGCCTCGACCAGGTCGGGCACGTCGAGGCCGACGTGCTCGGCGCCCATGCTCGGGCCGAGCACCCGGTCGCGTTCGGTGATGACGGCGCGGACGTGGTGGCGTGCGCTGCGATCCGCCGCGAGCGCGCCGTGCTGGAGGGGGAGGTAGGTGATGGCGTCGCCGCCGCGGGAGGCGCTGTCCTGGTGGACGGTGCCGTCGCCGGCCTGATCGGTGAGGACGGGAACGCCGTCGCCGTCACGGATCGGCGTGTGGTCGGAGTTCTGGGTGAACCCGGCGTACTGCTCGTGGACGATGCCGTCGCGCAGTCGCAGGCTCTGCGGGGTCGGCTGGGCGGTCCCCACCACGGCGCGGTGCCGGGGCAGGGGCACGGCCCTGCGGCGGCGGTGGGACTCCTCGGCGGCGGTGGCCAGGTGGAGGTCCCCGCCGAGGGCGGCGACGTCGGCGGGGCTGAGCCGGTGCGCCTCGGCGCCGGAGTCGACGCAGAGGAACCGGGGCAGCAGGTCGTGGACGCCGGGGAGGGTGGCGGCGAGCTCGCGCAGCGCACGCCGGGGCAGCGCCGCGGGGCCGCCGCGCCCGGAGTTGAGGATGGCGGTGGCCAGGACGGACCCCTCGAAGGGGGTGCCCAGGGTGACCACGGCGCGAGTGTCGGCGGCGAGCCCGCCAGCCGCGGCGAGCGCCTCCTGGGTGACGAGCCCGCCCATGGAGTGGGCGACGAAGACGAGTTGGGCGGGCCGGCCGTCCGGGCGCAGCCGCCGGGCGGCCTCGTGGGCGGGGTGGGTGCGCCAGGTGTCGAGGTGGCGTCGGGCGGCCCCGGCCAGCCTGGCGCCGTTGACGGCGACCGGCAGGCGCCAGTCGTAGCCGAACTCCAGTACGGCGGCGCGGTCGGCGACCACCTCGCGGATGGTGTCCACGAGGTCGGTGTAGGGCTCGACCCCCTTGAGGAAGGGGGCCCAGGTGGAGGCGGTGAGCAGGCCGGCGGGTTCGATCCGGCCGTACCGGCCCTCGCGTTCGGCGGGGGTGAGGTGCAGGACCCGCAGGCGGTCCGGGTCGCTCCAGAACCCGGCGAGCAGTTTCGGGCTCAGGCCCCAGACGGGTTCTCCGGTGTGGGCGTTGCGCAGGGCACTGCCCATGATGCCGGGGACGACGACGACCGCGTCCTGGCTGACGGCCGGGGCGACGGGCGAGCGGCCGGTGAGGGCCCGCGTGGTGGTCGAGTGTGCGGGATCCGCCGCCGGGGTTCGCATGGATCGGCACAATAGCGTGAATGTTCTTGCCTTTGCCGGAAGTTGAACCTCCGATAGACCCTTCGGACGTGGCGTCGGCGGCCGCGGGCGGCGGCGACGGGGTCGAACGGCTGCTGGTGACGGTGATCGCGTCCGACTACGACGACGGTGACCAGGAGTTCACCGCCGGGATGGCGGAGCAGCGGGTCACGGTCGAGCAGTGGTGGTGCGGCCCGGAGCTGGGCGAGCGCCGGTTCACGCCGGTGCACTCCGAGAAGCTCGACGGCCGCCGGGCGGTGGAGGACTTCGCGCACGAGGCGGGCCTGCGGGAGGCCGGGCGGTCGACGGCCCTGGTGCTGTACATCGCGAGCCACGGGAAGACCGCCCAGTCCGGCTACCACTACCTGTGCCTGCCGGCGTCGGACCAGCAGCGGCTGCCGGCCACGGCGTACCGCACGATGGACCTCGTCGCCTCGGCGCTGGACTCGCTGGCGGAGCACGTCCTGGTGATCGTCAACACCTGTGGCGCGCGCGGAATCGAGGCGGAGCTCGTCCGGCTGCGCAACGACATCGCCGCCGACCGGCGGCGCACCGCGAGCCTGGCGGTGGTGGCCACCACCGATGTCTACGACCGCGTCCAGGTGCGGGAGTTCACCGAGGTGCTGGCGGAGGCCCACGAGCACCTGCGGGAGACCGGCGCGATCACCGAGCCGTACCTGTCGGTGAACGACTTCGTCGGCGCCCTGCAGGACGCGGCGAGCCGGCTGTCGCTGCGGATCCCGACCGAGCTCCTGAAGGAGCCGAACACCGGCGAGGCCACGCTCTGCCTGCCCAACCCCGGGTACCGGTCGGTGCCTGCGCTGGTGGCGCCCGAGCTCAGCCAGGTGGCCTACACCCGGGCCGAGTTGGACGACTGGGTGGAGCGGGCCAGCGGCCGCACGGGGAGGCAGGACGGGGGCTGGTACTTCGCCGGCCGCAGTCGGCTGACCACGGTGGTGGCGGACTTCCTGGCGGGCCCGGCCGGGGTGCTGCTGGTTTCGGGTGCGACGGGGACCGGCAAGTCGGCGGTGATCGCGCGGGCCGTCACGCTGAGCGACTCGTCGTTCCGGGCCGAGGAGCGGTATGCCGCGGCGCTGGCGGAGGCGCCGGAACGAACCGTCCCCCCGGTCGACTCGATCGACGTCGCGGTACTGGCCCGGAACCTGGATGTCGCGGAGATCTTCGAGCGGGTCCTGGTCGGTCTCGGATGCCCGCCGGCGGCGCAGGTGGGCGGTGCGGACCGGGTCCTCCAGCTCCGTGAGCAGCTGCTGGCGGCGCTGGCGGATGCCGGGCGGCTGGTCACCCTGGTGATCGACGGCCTGGACGAGGCGCGGGCGCCGTACCAGCTGGTCACCGGGCTGCTCGCCCCGCTGGCGCGGTTCACCGCCGCGGGCGGGGCCGCCGACGCCGGGCAGCCGGGCGTCGGGCTGCGGTTGGTCATCGGGGTGCGCAGCGTGGTCGGGCAGGCGGTGGAGGACGCCGGTCTGCTGCGGCTGCTGGAGCGGGTGCTGCCGGGGGCGGCGGTGCTGCGGACGGACGACGCGGACGCAGCGGCGGACATCGAGCGCTATCTGCGGGCGCTGCTGCCCGAGGAGGGGGCGGTCGGCGAGCAGTACCAGGCGCAGCTGGCCGGGGTCGCGCGCCGGTGTGCGCCGTCCTTTCTGGACGCCCGCCTGGCCGGCCGCCAGCTGCGGGAGTCGCCCGACCCGGCAGGCCTGCTGCGCGACGACCGGTGGTGGTCCTCCCTCGGCGAGGGGACGGTGGGGCTGCTGCGCCAGGACCTGGCGGAGGTGGCGACGGCCGACCTTCCGGCGTCCACGGTGCTGGCGCTGCTGGGTGCGGGGGCCTTCGCCCAGGGCGCGGGAGTGCCCCGGGCGGACGTCTGGCCGCTGCTGGCGGAGGCGCTGGCCGGGGACGGGCCGGTCGGGGGGCGGCCGGTGCCGGACCGGATGGTGGCGCTGTTGCTGGACAGCCGGCTGGCGGGTTATCTGCGCTACGACTCGGAGGACGGCAGGGCCGTCTACCGGCCGACGCACGAGCGGCTGGCCGAGGTGCTGCGCACCGAGCCGCACCGGCTGCTGTGGTCGGCGGACGACCCGCGGCACGACCACGGACTGCCGGACGGCCCACCTGCCGCCCACGCCCCGGACGGCCCACCTGCCGTTGACGCGTTGAACGGCCCGCCCGCCGCCGCCCATGCCCCGGCACCGCCGCCCGGGCCCTGGTGGGAGCCGCGGACGGCCCACCGCCGGATCGCCGCGGCCCTGGCCGACCGGGGACGCGGCCGGATCCCCCACCCGTACATCGCCCGCCACCTGGCCCGCCATGCCGCGCTCGGCGGGGTGCTGGACGACCGCCACCTGCCGCCGGAGGTGCTGCCCTGGCACACCGGCGGCGCCGTCCGGGGGCTGCTCGGCCTGCCGGTCGCCGACCGGGAGGGCCGGCGGTGGCTGGCCGCCTGGTCGCGGATCGAGCCCTTCCTCGGTGGAGCCGACCACCGGGCGCGGGTGGCCAGCCTGGTCCTGGCCCGGCACGCCTCCGCAGCGGGCCGTGCCCCCGCGGACGGCGCGCTGCTCGCGGGGTCGTGGCTGGCCCCGGTGTGGAGCCGCTGGAGCGTGCCGGGCAATGTGCTGGCCTCCGTCCCGCACACCCCGTCGGCGCTGGCCGCCTTCACCGCGGCGAACGGGGAGACCTGGCTGGCCACCGGGGACGCGGGCGGCGCCCTGCGGATCTGGGACCCGGCGACGGGCGAGCCGGTCGGTGAGGCGATGACCGGCCACGGGGGCCGGGTGGCGGCCCTCGTGGCCGTGACCGTTCGCGGCGGTCAGGTGCTGCTGGCGAGCGGTGGCGACGACGGCACGGTCCGGCTGTGGGACCCGGCCGCCGGCCAGCCGGTCGGTAGGCCGATGACCGGCCACGTCGGGCGGGTGCTGGCGATCACGGTGTTCACCGGCGTGGACGGCCGGACCTTGCTGGCCACCGGCGGCGAGGACTGCACCGTCCGGCTCTGGGATCCGGTGACCTGCCGGGCCGTCCGCTCCCCGCTGGTCGGGCACGAGGACTGGGTGCGCTCGGTGGCGGCGTTCGCCCTGCGCCCCGACCTGGTGCTGCTGGCGAGCGGCGACGGTGCAGGCGTGCTGCGCCTGTGGAACCCGCAGTTCGGGGCGGACGCAGGTACCCCGCTGACCGGGCTGAGCGGGGACCTCGGGGCGGTGGCCGCGTTCGCCGGCCCGGACGGCCGGGTGCTGCTCGCCGGAGCGGGCGACCAGGGCGTGCTGCGGGTGTGGGATCCGGAGCGCAACGCGCTGGTCGGCGATCCGCTGGCGGGCCACGAAGGGTGGGTCCGCTCGGTGGCGGTGGGTGCGCTGCCCGACGGGCGGGTGCTGCTGGCGAGCGGTGGCGACGACGGCACGGTCCGGCTGTGGGATCCGGTCGCCGGTCTGCCGGTCGGTGAGCCGCTGACCGGGCACGCGGGCGGTGTCCTCGCCGTGACGGCGTTCACCGCCGCCGACGGTCGGCCGCTGTTGGCCAGTACGGGGGAGGACCGCACGGTCCGGGTGTGGGACGGGTCGGAGGTGTCCCGCCCGGACGGGTCGGCGGCCACTGCGCCGGCGGTAGCGGGCTCCGCGGGGCGGCGCGGTGCCGGGCCGGGGCCCGAGCGGGTGGCCGGGGTGGCCGCGGTGGCGGTGTGCGCGGGCCTGGACGGCCGGATGCTGGTGGCGGCCGGCGGTGGGGACGGCCGGCTCCGGGTGTGGGATCCGCAGGACGACCGGCTGGTCGGCGAATCCCCCTGGGCGCACGCGGACGGGGTCCGCGCGGTGGCGGCGGTGTCCGGGTCCGGCCGGGTGCTGGTGGCGGGAGGGGGCGACGACGGCGCGGTCCGGCTGTGGGATCCGGTCGCCGGTCTGCCGGTCGGTGAGCCGCTGGCCGGGCATGCGGGCGGTGTCCTGGCGCTGACGGCGTTCACCGGCGCCGACGGCCGGCCGCTGTTCGCCGTCGGCGGCGTCGACGAGACCGTCCGGATCTGGGACCCGATGCGCCACGGTCCGCATCGGGTCGTCGAACTCCGCGGCCACCGCGACTGGGTGCGCTGCCTGACGGCGTTCACCACCCCGGCGGGCCGGGTCATGGTGGCGAGCGGTGGCGACGACGGCACCGTCCAGCTCTGGGACCCGCTCCGGCAACCGCAGCCCGGAACGCAACTGACCGGCCACGATGGCCCGGTGACCTCGGTCGTGGCGTTCGCGGCCCCGGACGGCCGGAGGCTGCTGGCCGCCGGGGGAGCCGACGGCACGATCCGGCTCTGGGACGCGCTGACCGGTCGCCCGACCGGGCAGGTGCTGACCGGACACGTGGACGAGGTGCACGGGCTGGCCGTCCTGGGCTCCGGCGTCGACGGTCTCGGAACCCCCGGAACCCCCGGAACCCCCGGAACGCCCGGAACCCCCGGAACCCCCGGAACCCCCGGAACCCCCGGACCCCCTGGAGCCCTCGGCGGCCGGGTCCGGCTGGCCAGCGGCGGGGCGGACGGCACGGTCCGGCTGTGGGACCCGATCGACGGTGTGGAGCTGCTGTCCGTGGTGACCGGTCGCCAGGTACTGGCCCTGGCCGCCTGCGGCGGCGCCGCCCGTTCGGCCCCGGCCCCGGCGCTGGCCTTCGGCGGCCCGGCGGGGTTGGCCGTCGTCGCGCTCGATCCGACCGGCTGACGGCGCGCGGGCCGGTCAGGCCGGTCAGGCCAGGCCTGGTAGGTACCGGAACCGGTCGAACGGGTCCCAGGCGCGTACAGCGGCCTCCAAATCACCTCCGACGCTGTCCGAAATGTGCGATACGGTTTCTCAGAAACGGTCTCTGACAAGAGAGTTGTGGTCAATGTTCCCACTGCTCCACCTGGACTCCGTCGTTCTGGAAGAGCATCAGGACGAGTTGACGGCGATAGCCGGCCGACTGGCCGCCCTGCTGGCCGAACTCGACCAGGGGCTGGCCCGGTTGGACGGTTTCTGGGAGGGGGAGGCCGCCTACCGGTTCCAACAGCGCTTCGCCGCGTGGCAGGCCGGATCGGCCGAGCTCAGGGCCGCGCTCGAACGGCTCCGGGCCGTGGTGGTGCAGGCGCAGCAGCACTACCGCACCGCCCAGGAGGCCAACCACCGGATGTGGGGGGTGCGGTGACCGGATCGGACGGTCGGTTGCGGGTGATCCTCGACCCGGAGGACCTCCACCATGTCGCGAAGAGCCTGGCCCGCGGCCAGGACCAGGTGGACGAGGCGGTGCGGCTGCTCGTGGCCCGGCTGGCCGGTACACCGGGGATGGCCGCCGGACCGGCCACGGCCGTGTTCGCCCAGTCGTACGACCAGGCCGCGGCGGCCGCTCAGCGGGCGGCCGTGGCGGCCTGGGGCGCGGTGGGGCTGATGGCGGACTGCCTGGTCGCGACCGCGAACAACTACCTGCGCGCCGACCACGCCAGCGACGCCGTGACCGTCCACGCCTACCCGGACCTGCTGCCGTTCCTCGTCCCGCCCGAGGCCCTCCGGGAGCGGCCGCTGCCGACCGCGGGCGGGCCCGGCCGGGCCGGCGCCGAACTGTTGGCCCAGGCCGGGCTCGCCTGGGAGTCCGCGGCGACGTCGGTCGCCGAGGCGGGCGTCGACATGACCGTGGGCGTGCGGCTGCTCGGGGAGCGCAGCGCCTCCAGCGAGGTGCGCGCGGCCGAGCGCCACTGGTCGGCGATCTGGCGCGGGCGGGGGTACGACGGAGCGCTGCTGTCGGCGGTGACGGGAGCCATGGCGAAGCTCGGGCGGGCCTGCTTCGACCTTGCGACGGTGGTGGGGGATCAGGCCCTGCTGCCGGTGGTCTCCCTCGCGCACGGGACCGAACTGCTAGGCGTGGAGCCGGTGCTGCGCCGTGCGGGCGAGGCCGTCCCGGTGCTGCAGGTGGTCGGGGCGGCGATCGAACGGCGCGGCCCCGCCGCGCCGTCGGCCTCGGCGGGCCCGCGTGGCGGCGGGAGCGGTGCCGCGCCGCCACCGCCCGCACCCCCCGGCGCCGTGCTGGAGGTGGCCGCGCTGACCGGCGGGCGGGTGCTGCTGTCGGGCCGGGACCCGGAGGCGGTGGTGCAGCTGGACGGGCTGGGCAAGGCCGCCGTGCACGTGATCGGCCCGGACGGCTCGTTGATCATGGTGCTGGGTCGGGCAAAACCCGGCGAACTACCCAAGGTCGCCCATAGGCTGGAGGTGCTACGCCGGGCGGCGCAGGTCCGCGGTGTCCCGGCACGCGTCTACTTCGAGCGGGGTACGGCCGAACGGGTCCTCGACCAGGCGCGGACCCTGCTCGGGAAGCAGCATGTGGTCGTCGTCTGAGCCTCAGGGGTGTTGGCGATGAACGAGGGTTTCCTGCTCTGGTACCGCGCACCGTGGTCGCGCCGGGAGGCGGCCGTGGTGCTGCGGCGGCTGGCCGCCCTCGGCCTGGCCGCCCGCAACCCGCTGACCGGCGCCATCACCGTGATCGCGGACGAGCCGGGCGCCTGGGGTGAGCAACGAAGCGTCTCCGAGCCCGAGTTGCTGGACGGCCTGGACGGGCTGGAGGCCGGTTCGCCGGGGGTGGCCTTCCAGCTGTGGCTGGACGCGGCGAGCGACGTGTTCACCGCCGTGCGCGCCACGGGGAACGGCATCGTGGTCGAGTTCGGGCTGGAGGGGCTGGGCGAGCGGCAGGAACAGGTGGTTCGGGCGCTGGTGCGGATCGTGGCGACGTTCCGGTCGGGCTGCCAGGGCTTCGTGCTGGACCGGGCCGGCCGCACCTCGGACGAGGACTGGGACGGCGTGGTCGAGGGGGCCTGCCCGCGGCTGGGCGACTGGCCGGACATCCTGGGGATCGGCCGGGAGTTCGCCGAGCACCTGCACGGTCCGCCGGCGCCCAGCCGCTTCCCGGACGGTGCGCTCACGGTGTTCAGCCGGGGCTGAAGAACCCTGCGGATGCGAAAGGGGGCACCGCCGAAGCGGTGCCCCCTCTGCATGACGGTGCTCAGTCCGTCACGACGGTGCTCAGGCGGCGGCCGGCAGCTCGTCGAGACCCTCCTGGACCAGCTTGGCGAGGCGGTCCAGGGCCGCGTCGGCGCCCTCGGCGTCGGAGGCGAGGACGACCTCCTCGCCGCCCTGGGCGCCGAGGCCGAGCAGGCCCAGCATCGAGGCGGCGTTGACCGGGGTGCCGCCCGGCTTGGAGATGGTGATCGGCACGCCGGTGGCCGTGACGGCCCGGACGAAGATGGAGGCGGGACGGGCGTGCAGGCCCTCGGCCCAACCGATGGTGACGCGGCGCTCGGCCATGAGACGTGCCTTTCCGGTGAAGCTGGTCACGGCCGTGCTCGGGGTGGCGGCCATGTTGTCTAGACCAGTGTTGCACGCAGGCGACCCCTTCGAGCCGCCGCGTTCAGGAGTTGTGATTGTTTCTTTCGGGGGCATAAGCCCCGGCCAGTGGCCCTGCCCACCCTGCCGTGGGCGCAGGTCAGGCGCCATTCGGCTCGCCGCCGGATAACCTGACGAATGTGGACGACTCCGCGGTACCGAAGCCGAACCAGGACCTGCCGAAGGACGCCGGGCAGGGCCTGCGGAAGGACTCGCGGAAGGACCAGGCGAAGGACCCGGCGAAGGAGTCGGCGAGGGACCTGCAGCAGACCGGCCCGGACTACCCGCAGCACTGGGAGGCCGACATCCTGCTGCGCGACGGCGGCACGGCCCGGATCCGGCCGATCACCCCCGGAGACGCCGGCCGGCTGGTCGAGTTCTACGAGCAGGTCTCGGACCAGTCCAAGTACTTCCGCTTCTTCGCGCCCTACCCGCGGCTCTCCGACCGGGACGTCCGCCGCTTCACCCA
Source organism: Kitasatospora sp. NPDC052868 (assembly GCF_044547105.1). Taxonomy (NCBI): domain Bacteria; kingdom Bacillati; phylum Actinomycetota; class Actinomycetes; order Kitasatosporales; family Streptomycetaceae; genus Kitasatospora; species Kitasatospora sp. NPDC052868. Next base: position 135,628 of record NZ_JBITZW010000016.1, read on the forward strand.
CCACGACTTCGTGAACCGGGTCGGCCTCGCCGTGGTGGTCCGGGACCGCTTCATCGCCACCGTCCGCTACGACCGGATCGACGCCGAGGGCCGCCCCTCCGAGGACGGGACGGACGCCGAGGTGGCGTTCCTGGTGCAGGACGCCCACCAGGGCCGCGGGGTCGCCTCGGCGCTGCTGGAGCACATCGCCGCGGTGGCGCAGGAGCGCGGCATCCGGCGCTTCCAGGCCGAGGTGCTGCCGGAGAACCGCAAGATGGTGAAGGTCTTCACCGACGCCGGCTACACCCAGCACCGCAGCTTCGCCGACGGCGTGGTGCACCTGGAGTTCGACCTGGAGCCGACCGCCGCCTCGCTCGCCGTGATGCGGGCGCGCGAGCACCGCGCCGAGGCCCGGTCCGTCCAGCGGCTGCTCACCCCGCGCTCGGTCGCGGTGCTCGGCGTCTCGCGCAACCCGCAGACCGTCGGCCGGGCGATCCTGCGCGACCTGCTGGGCGGCCTCCCCGAAAGCGGCCTCCCGGAGAGCGGCGCCCCCGAAAGCCCCCTCCCCGAAAGCACAGTCCCCGAGAGCGGCACCCCCGAGAGCGGCACCCGGCTCCCCGCGCCCGCGCCCGACCGGCAGGTGTACGCGGTGAACCGCAACGCCCCGCCCGGCACCGAGCTGGACGGCGTCCCCGTGCACCGCTCGATCCTGGAGATCCCCGGTCCGGTGGACCTCGCGGTGATCGCCGTCCCCGCCGCCGCCGTCCCCGCCGCCGTCGCCGAGTGCGGCGCGCACGGCGTCCAGGGCCTGGTCGTGGTCACCGCCGGCTACGCCGAGACGGGCCCCGAGGGCCGCGACCGCCAGCGCGCCCTGGTCCGCCAGGCCCGGGCCGCCGGGATGCGGGTGCTCGGCCCGAACGCCTTCGGCCTGATCAACACCGACCCCGACCGGCCGCTGAACGCCTCGCTCGCCCCCGTCCTGCCCGACCGCGGCGGCTTCGGCATCTTCTGCCAGTCCGGCGCGATCGGCGTCGCCCTGCTGGAGGCCGCCCACCGGCGCGGCCTCGGCGTCTCCTCCTTCGCCTCGGTCGGCAACCGCTCCGACGTCTCCGGCAACGACTTCCTCCAGTACTGGGCGGAGGACCCGGCCACCGACGTGGTGCTGCTCTACCTGGAGTCCTTCGGCAACCCGCGCAAGTTCACCCGGATCGCCCGCCGGCTGGCCACCGCCAAGCCGATCGTCGTGGTCAAGGGCGCCCGCCACACCGGCAGCCTGCCGCCCGGCCACGCTGTCCCGGCCACCGCCACCGGCCTGCGCGACGCCACGGTGGACGCCCTGTTCGAGCAGGCCGGCGTGACCAGGGTGGAGACCATCACCGAGCTGTACGACACCGGCGAGCTGCTCGCCCTGCAGCCGTTGCCGCCCGGCGACCGGGTCGCCGTCGTCGGCAACTCCGACTCGCTCGGCCTGCTCACCCACGACGCGTGCCTGAGCGCCGGCCTGCGCCCGCGCACCCCCGTCGACCTGACCACCGCCGCGACCGGCGAGAACTTCCGGATCGCGCTGGACGTGGCGCTCGCCGACCCGGCCGTGGACGCGGTGATCGCCGTCGCCATCCCGCCGATCGGCACCTCCGCGCACGCCTTCATGGGCGGCCGGCTGACCGGACCGGACGACCCGGAGATGGGCTCGGACGATCCGGAGATCGCCGCCGCCCTCCTCGAAGCCGGAGAACGGGCGAAGGAGTTGGGCAAGCCCCTGGTGCTCGCCCACCTGGCGCTGACCGACCTGCCGGCCCGGCTGCGTCCGGGCGGCATCCCCGCCTACCCGGCGCCCGAGCGGGCCGTACGCGCCCTCGCGCACGCCGTCCACTACGCCGACTGGCGCCGCCGGATGGCCGAGGCCGAGGAGACCGCCAGGGTCCCCGAACTGGACCGGATCGACGAGGGCGGCGCCCGCGCCCTGGTCGAGGCGGCGCTCGGCACCCGCACCGCGATCGCGGCCCGCACCCAGCCCGGCGGGGCGCGGATCACCCTCCCGGACGCGGACACCGCCGCGCTGCTCGCCCACTACGGCGTCGACGTCCACCCCACGCTGCCCGCACCCGACGAGGAGAGCGCCGTCCGGGCGGCCGCCGTCCTCGGCTACCCGGTCGCCCTCAAGGCCACCGCCCGGCACCTGCGCCACCGCCCCGACCTCGGCAGCGTCCGGCTGGACCTGACCGGCGAGCCGGGCCTGCGCCGGGCCCACCGCGAGCTGGACGCGCTGCTCGGCGGCGCCGCCCAGGCGGAGCTGGTGGTGCAGCGCCTCGCCCCGCGCGGGGTGGACACCGTGATCGGCGCGACCGTCGACCCGGCGGTCGGCGCGATCCTCTCCTTCGGCCTGGCCGGAGCCCCCGCCGAACTGCTCGGAGACGTCGCCCACCGGCTGGTCCCCGCCACCGACCAGGACGTGGCCGGGCTGATCCGCGAGGTGCGGGCGGCCCCGCTGCTGTTCGGCTGGCGCGGCGCCGAGGCGGTGGACACCGACGCCCTGGAGGAGCTGCTGCTCCGGGTCTCCCGGCTGGTGGACGACCTCCCCGAGGTCGCCTCGGTGGACCTCGAACCCGTGGTCGTGGCCCCGCACGGGCTGGCGATCCTGGGGGCGCGGGTACGCATCGCGCCCCTGCCGGTCCGCAGTGATCTGGGCCCGCGCGCCATGAGCACCCTGTAACCTTCCTAGGTTGCGCCCTGCCCGGGGGCGCTCTTGTCCGGAAGCTCGGCGCCGTGCCGCCCGCTTCGTCGGCGGACCATGCCAGGATGGAGCTATGGCCAAGACCGGTACCACCACCACTCAGGACCTGCGCTCGGCGATCGAGCGCAGCGGCTACTACCCGGCCCTGGTGTCCGAGGCGGTCGAGTCCGCGGTGGGCCCCGAGGCGATCAGCTCCTACCTGGTGCACCAGGAGACCACCTTCGACGCCAACGAGGTCCGCCGGCACGTGACCGTGCTGGTGCTGACCGCGACCCGCTTCGTGGTGAGCCACACCGACGAGCAGTCCGGCGGCGAGGCCGGCCCGGCCGTCCCGTACGCGACCACCTCCACCGAGTGCGTGCGGCTGGACCGGATCGGCTCGGTCGTGCTGAGCCGGATGGTCGCCAACCCCGAGACGTACACCCCGGGCACCCTGCCCCGCGAGGTGGTGCTGACCATCGGCTGGGGCGCGGTGCAGCGCCTGGACCTGGAGCCGGCCGGCTGCTCCGACCCGAACTGCGAGGCGGACCACGGCTACACCGGCTCCGCCACCGCTGACGACCTGTCACTTCGGGTCAGCGAGGCGGGGGACGGCCCGGAGACGGTCGCCCAGGCGCTGCTGTTCGCCAGGGCGCTGTCCGACGCCACGATCACCAACCGGGTCTGAGCAGAGCCGTTACCGAAAGCCAGGAAGCCAGACCCGCCACGATGCCCTTCGCACCCGCCGACGGCTACGACGCCTTCGAGATCCTCGACCCCGCCACCGCCCCCGCGCCCCCCTACGGTGGCGGTTCGCTCTGTGACCTGCTGCCCTCGGTCGCGGCCGGGCTCGGGGTGCCCGGGTTCTCCGCCGTACTGCCGATAGCGCCGGCCGACCGGGCGGTGGTCTTCCTGGTCGACGGCCTCGGCTGGGAGCTGCTGCTGCGCCACCCCGAGTACGCGCCGTTCCTCTCCTCGCTGACCGCCGGTTCGCTCGGCGGCACCGGCCGCCCGCTGACCGCCGGCTTCCCCTCCACCACCGCGACCTCGCTCGCCTCGGTCGGCACCGGCACCCCGCCGGGCCTGCACGGCCTGGCCGGGTACACGGTGGCGGTGCCGGGCGCCGGCTACCTGATGAACCAGCTGCGCTGGCAGCCGCACACCGATCCGGCGCTCTGGCAGCCGTACCCGACGGTGTTCGAGCAGACCCACGCGGCCGGGGTGGCGACCGCCCAGGTCTCCTCCCCGCTGTTCGCGCAGACCCCGCTGACCAGGGTGGCGCTCTCCGGCGGCTCCTTCCTCGGCCGGACCACCGGCGAGGAGCGGATGGACCAGGCCGCCCGCTGGATGGCCGAGCACGACCGGGCGCTCGTCTACACCTACGTCAGCGAGCTCGACGGTGCCGGGCACCGCTTCGGCGTGGACTCCGACGAGTGGCGGATGACGCTGGACGCGGTGGACCGCCTCGCCCGCAGGCTCGCCGAGCAGCTGCCGCCGCGCTCGGCGATGTACGTGACCGCCGACCACGGCATGATCGACATCGCACCCGAGGACCGGATCGACTTCGACGAGGACTGGGAGCTCGGCGCGGGGGTCGCCCTGCTCGGCGGTGAGGGCCGGGCCCGGCACGTGTACGCGGTGCCGGGGGCGGCCGCCGACGTCCACACGGTGTGGAGCGAGGTGCTCGGCGACCGGATGTGGGTGGCCACCCGGGACGAGGCGATCGCGGCCGGCTGGTTCGGCCCGGTGGTGGACGACCGCGTCTACCACCGGATCGGCGACGTGGTCGCGGCGGCCCGCGACGACATCGCGGTGATCGCCTCCCGCAACGAGCCCGGCGAGTCCGCGATGATCGGCCTGCACGGTTCGATGACCCCGGTGGAGCAGTTCGTGCCGCTGCTCGAAGTGCGCTCCTGACCCGCGCCCGAACCCCCTGATCTGAAAGGCCGCTGCACCACCCATGGCTGAACTGGTGTTCTTCTCGGGCACGATGGACTGCGGGAAGTCGACGCTCGCGCTCCAGATGGACCACAACCACGCCGCCCGCGGCCGGCAGGGGGTCATCCTCACCCGCAACGACCGGGCGGGTGCGGCCACCATCTCCAGCCGGCTCGGCCTGCAGGCCGAGGCGGTCGAGGTGGCGGACGACTTCGACTTCCACGCCCATGTCGTGCACCGGCTCTCGGCCGGGGGCCGGGTGGACTACCTGATCTGCGACGAGGCCCAGTTCTTCGCCGCCGAGCAGGTCGACCAGCTGGCCCGGGTGGTCGACGAACTCGGCATCGACGTCTTCACCTTCGGCATCACCACCGACTTCCGCACCCGGCTGTTCCCCGGCTCCCAGCGGCTGATCGAACTCGCCGACCGGGTCGAGGTGCTCCAGGTCGAGGCCCTCTGCTGGTGCGGCGCCCGCGCCACCCACAACGCCCGCACGGTCGGCGGGGTGATGGTGGTCGAGGGCGCCCAGGTCGTGATCGGCGACATCACGGTGAGCGAGGACGAGGTCGGCTACGAGGTGCTCTGCCGCCGCCACCACCGCCGCCGGCTGACCGCCGCCACCGCCCGCGCCTCGGTGCTCTCCCCGGACGTCCTGCCCTTCGAGGAGCAGCAGGCCTAGCGGCCTCTCTACCGCGGTTCGACCACCGAGAACCGGCCGCCCCGCGGGTCGGCCAGCCGGGCGACCCGTCCGCGCCCGGTCTCGTGCGGCTCCACCAGCACGGATCCGCCCAGCTCGACGGCCCGACGGGCCGTCAGGTCGGTGTCCCGCACGGCGAAGTGAACCCGCCAGCGCGGCGAGTGGCCGCGCAGTTCGCGGCCGTGCCGGATCCCGGCCACCGGCCGGCCGTCCACCAGCAGCGCGGTGTCCTCCCCGGACGGCGCCACCGGTCGGCCGAGCACGGTGGAGTAGAAGGCGGCCGCACCCTGTTCGTCCGCGCTGAGCAGTTCGACCCAGGCCGGACCGCCGGGCTCGGGGCCCGCCTCCCGGCCCAGGTGCTCCTCGCCCTGCCAGAGCCCGAACACCGCGCCGGACAGGTCGGCGGCGATCGCCAGCCGCCCGGCCCGCTCCGACTGCAGCGGCCCGACCGCGACCGTGCCGCCGCACTCCCGCACCCGCTGGGCCACCTCGTCGGCGCTGTCCGCCGCGAAGTACGTCGTCCACTGCACCGGGAAGCCCACCACCGAGGCGACCCCGAGTCCGGCGACCGGCGCGCCGTCCAGCTCCGCCCGGACGTAGTCGCCGAGCCCGGTCGGCCCCGGGGTGTACGTCCAGCCGAGCAGTCCGCCGTAGAAGGCGCGGGCACCGGCCAGGTCGTCGGTCATCAGACTGACCCAGCACGGCGTGCCCTGGGCCAGACGGAGCTTCACCGCAGGCATGCGGGCCTCCTCACGGGCGGTCGGCGCACGGAACTGCGCACGTGAGGGTGATGCTTCCACCCTGGGGCGCGTCGAACCCTCGGGCCGCGCGGAAAGTCCGGCAAAGACCGCACAAAGAGCTCCGAGGCCGCTGCGCTGCGCGAGAATGGCCGCCATGACCACCAACAACGACGGCTCCCCGCTGATTTCGGCCACCGAGCTCGACCAGGCGCTCGGCTCCGCCCGTCCGCCGGTCCTGCTCGACGTGCGCTGGCAGCTCGGCGGCCCGCCCGGCATCGAGGACTACACGGCCGGACACCTGCCCGGTGCCCACTTCGTCGCCCTGGACGGCGAGCTCGCGGCCCCGGCCGGCCCGCCCGGGCGCGGCGGGCGCCACCCGCTGCCCGACACCGAGGAGTTCGGCGCCGCGCTGCGCCGCTTCGGCGTCTCGGCCGACCGGCCGGTGGTGGTGTACGACGGCGCGACCTCGATGGCGGCCGGCCGGGCCTGGTGGCTGCTGCGCTGGGCCGGGCACCCTGATGTGCGGGTGCTGGACGGCGGGTTCGCGGCCTGGCAGGAGGCCGGGCTGCCGGTGAGCACCGAGGTGCCGCCGGCCGAGGCGGGCGACTTCAAGCCGGTGCCGGGGCAGTTGCCGACGGTGGACGGGGACGGCGCCGCCGCGCTGGCCCGGACCGGGCTGCTGCTGGACGCCCGTGCGGGGGAGCGGTACCGGGGTGAGACCGAGCCGATCGACCCGCGCGCCGGCCACATTCCCGGGGCGCTCTCCGCGCCGACCACCGAGAACGTCGGCCCGGACGGGCGGTTCCGGCCGGCCGCCGAGCTGGCGGAGCGGTTCCGGGCGCTGGGCGCGGGGGAGCGCGAGCTCGCGGTCTACTGCGGTTCGGGCGTGACGGCCGCGCACCAGATCCTCGCCCTGGCGGTGGCGGGCCTGCCGGCCACCCTGTACCCGGGTTCGTGGAGCGAGTGGTCGAGCGACGAGAGCCGCCCGGTGGCGGTCACCGACCAGCCGGGCTGACCCCGGCGGCCCACGACGCAGGAGCGGGAGGTCGGCCTGGGCCGACCCCCGCTCCTGTAGTGCCTGCTATTCCTGCTTCTTGCGCCGGCTGCCGAAGACGATCTCGTCCCAGCTCGGCACGGTGGCCCGGCGGCCGGGCCGGACGCCGTCCGCCTCGGCCTGACGGTCCGTCGTCCCGACCAGGCGCTCCCGGTGCGGGGCGACCGCGCGCGGCATCAGGATGTCCGCGTAGGCCGAACCCGCGCCGACCGCCGGTGCGGCGGCCGCCGCTGCTGCAGCCGGCTCCTCCGCCTCCTCGGCGACCTCGGCGGGCACCGGTTCGATCGGGGCCGGCCCGACCGCGAGGTCACCGCGGAAGGCGGGGACGACGTCGAGCAGGCTGGTCAGCGAGTCCCGGTTCTCGGCGGTGGCCTCGCGGGACTCGCGTACCTCGCGGGCCGACATGATGCGGTCGGCGGAGGGCCGGTCGATCATCGGGCGCAGCGGCCGGTCCTGGGGGAGCCGGGCGATCCGCGGGATGAACGGGAAGATCGACTCCTCCTCCCGCTCGACGTTCTCGCCGATCAGCGCGCGGGCCTCGTCGTCGTTCGGCTGGACCAGGCGCCGGGGCGGGTCGTACGTCCAGGACGCACTGCGGCCCTCGTCGTCGGCCCGGTAGGAGAGGATGACCTCCCACGTGCCGTCGTCGCGCCGCCAGGAGTCCCAGCGCTCGGTGTCCTTCTCGGCGCCGCGCAGCGCGAGCCGCTCGGCGACGGCCTCGCCCAGCTGCGGTCCGGTGGACTCGCCGTGACGGCGGATCGCGGTCTTGCGGGCCCGCTCGGCCATGAAGGCGCGCTCGGCGAGCACCGGCCCCTCGAAGCGGCGGACCCGGTCGACGGAGATGCCGGCGGCCTGCGCGACCTCCTCGGCGGAGGCACCGGCTCGTATCCGGGCCTGGATGTCACGGGGGCGGAGGTGGCTCTCCACCTCGATCTCGATCTGGCCGAGGCGCGGACGGTCACCACGGATGGCGGCGCGCAGCCGCTCGTCGATGGGGAGGGTGTACTCCGTGCTGTCGGCGGCCTTGAGCACCAGCCGTGTGCCGTCGTTGCTGACGGCCACAACCCGCAGTTCGGGCACGGTTACCTCCCGGGTGGTGCCTGCCGACGTCACCTGCGTCGCTGCTCCCGTACTGAGTGTGGCCTGCCCACTCGCGACTGGCCACAACCTTGCTGAGTTCCCCGGCGTGTCGGGCTTACACCCGCGAACGCCGCTGTGGCACGGTTGCCTTTTTGCCACGTCATCCGTCGACGTCGCGCCTGGGTGTCCCGGCCGTCCTCGCACGCGCAGTGACGCGACGATCCGGGACGGGCGTCGCCGTGCGTGCCTGTGCAGTGGCTCTTTGTCAATCTGCCGGTTGATAGGCAGTCGACAAGTCGACCCAAGGCTCAGGCTTTACGAACAGTACTCCATTCGTGGCATCCGGAGGGGCGGCTCGCCGCTCAAGTCTCCCGCGATTCACGGGAATCTCAAGAGCGTGCACACCCCACAGCCGACGACTGGCCGCTGCACGGTGATCATCTTCACATATATCGAGCGGGCAGAACCGCATTTTCGACCCTTGTGTCCTTCTTTGGGCAAGATGGAGTGACTTGTTCGAAGAGCAGTCGTACTTACCGAGGGATGTCGATGCCGAAGGAGAAGCCCGCCGCGGAGGGGGGCACGGAAGGTCGCAGGCGAATTGATCTGAGTGTGGCTCAGGTCGCGGCGAGTGCACTGGCCGCCGTGGTGGGGGCGGTACTCGCCTCCGAACTCGGCGTCTACGGAACGATTCTGGGCGCGGCGGTGGTGAGCGTCGGTGCGACCACCGGTGGCGCGGTGTTCCAGCACCTCTTCCGGCGCACGGGCGAGCAGCTGCGCGAGGCGGCGGACCGGGTACCGGTCCAGACCGTGAACGGCCTGCGCCAGGTGCCTGCGGATCAGGCGGACCACACCGGCCGCACCAGCCACGCCGACCACGCCGATCGGACCGGCCCGGTGGGCGGCGGGCCCGTGTCGGCGCCCGGCTCGGAGTGGAGCGAGCCGCAGGTGGTCCGGGCGCGTCGGCGGTGGACCTGGAAGACGTACGCGGCGATGTCCTCGCTGGTGTTCGTGCTGGCGATGGCGCCGATCCTCGCCTTCGAACTCGCCACCGGCCAGCCGGTGTCGGCCACGGTCCAGGGCGGGTCGGGCAGCGGCACCTCGCTGGGCGGCACCGTCGCCCCGAAGCCGGCGGACAAGCCTGCCGCCGACCCCTCGGGCGGCCCGTCCGGCATTCCGTCCGGTGCGTCCTCCGGTACGCCGTCCCAGGGTGCGGGCGGCTCCGGCGCCTCGCCGTCGTCCGGAGCGGGCGGCGCCTCGGCCCCGGCCTCCGAGCGGCCGGAGTCGGGCGGCAGCCCGAGCGCGAGTCCGAGCCCGAGTGCGAGCCACAGCGCGGAGAGCAGCGGAAAGCCCTCCCCCTCGGCCGGTTCGAGCTCGACGCCGTCCGCCGGATCGTCCCCCTCGGGCGGCGCCGCCTCGCCGCCGGCCGACCGGACGACCCCGCAGCCGCCTGCCCCGAGCGCTGCCGGCGCCGCGAACACCGGGGCTCCGACCGCGCAGCCGTAGGGCCCGGGTCGGGGTTCAGGCGCCCAGCACCCGGCGGAGGTAGTCGTTGCCGAACACCCGGCCGGGGTCGAGCTCGTCGCGCAGGGCCGTGAACTCGGCGAAGTGCGGGTAGACCTCGGCGAGGTACCCGGCGTCGCGGGTGTGCAGCTTGCCCCAGTGCGGGCGGCCGCGGTGCGCGGTCATCAGCTTCTCCACCTCGGTGAAGTAGCCCTGCTCGGCGGTGCCCCGGTAGAGGTGGACGGCGATGTACGCGGTGTCGCGGCCCTGGGCGGTGGAGAGCCAGAGGTCGTCGGCGGGGGCGAACCGCACCTCGACGGGGAAGCTGATCCGCCAGTCGGAGCGCTCGATCATCGCCCTGAGCTCGCGCAGCACCCCGGCGACGGCCTCGCGCGGTACGGCGTACTCCATCTCGACGAAGCGGACCTTGCGCGGGCTGGTGAACACCTTGTACGCGGTGTCGGTGAAGGTGCGCTCGGACCAGGCGCGGCTGGCGAAGGAGGCGATCGAGGGCACCGCGGCGGGGAACCGGCGGCCGATCCGGCAGGCCCCCTCCCAGACGGTGTTCGAGAGGAAGTCGTCCTCCAGCCACTCCTTGAACCGGGGCAGCGGGGCGGCCGGCCCCTGGCTTCGGTTGTTGCGCTTGGTGGAGCAGCGGTCGGTGTGCGGGAACCAGTAGAACTCGAAGTGCTCGTTGACGGCGGTGAGGTCGTCGAGCCGGTCGAGCACCTCGTCGAAGCGCATCGGCTGCTCGTGGGCGGTGAGCAGGAAGACCGGTTCGACGGCGAGGGTGAGTGCGGTGATCACGCCGAGCGAGCCGAGGCCGAGCCGGGCGCCCTGGAACAGCCGGGGGTTCTCGGTGGCCGAGCAGTGCTGCACGCTGCCGTCGGCGAGGACGATCTCCAGTGCGCGGATCTGGGCGGCGAGCGAGCCGGAGTCGCGGCCGGTGCCGTGGGTGCCGGTGCTGGTGGCACCCGCGACGGTCTGCACCTCGATGTCGCCCATGTTGGCGAGCGAGAGGCCGGCCGCGGCGAGCACCCGGTTGAGCCGGGCCAGCGGCAGGCCGGCCTCCACGGTGATGGTGCCCGCCGCGCGGTCGATCCCGCGGACGGCGGTCATCGCGTACGGGCGGACCAGGACGCCGTCCCCGGGGGCGGCGATCGAGGTGAAGGAGTGGCCGGAGCCGACCGCCTTGACGGTCCGGCCCTGGTCGGCGGCGCGCAGGATCTCCTTGGCCAGCTCCTCCGCGGTGCCAGGGGTGACCACCTTGGCCGGGTGGGCGCTCTGGTTGCCGGCCCAGTTGGTCCAGCGGGTGCGGGGTGCGGTACTGGCCTGGGGCATGTGGTGCCTCCTGCTCCGTGGCCGAACGTGTCGGCGCGCTCCGGGGCGGCCGCGGCCGCCGAGGTGTCCCCCCGGCGACCCGGCAGGACCCCCGCTGGAACTCCTACCCGCGGGTAGACCCGCGAGTAGGCAGGAGAGTAGTCAGTTCACCGTTCGAGGTCTACGGTCTGCGCGGAGTCCTGTCCGGCCTCGGCGGAGGACAGGCCGGCCCGCAGGCGGCCCAGTCCGACCAGGGCGGTGAGTACACCGAACGCCCCGGCGGTCACCGGGACCCAGTATCCGGCGGCGGCGCCGGCCGCGTCCACGACCCAGCCGCCGGCCGAGGAGCCGACCGCGACGCCGAGGGCGAGCCCGGTCGTCGTCCAGGTCATGCCCTCGGTCAGCTTGGAGGCCGGGACGAGCCGCTCGACCAGGGCCATCGCGGTGATCAGGGTGGGGGAGATGGCGATGCCGGCGACCAGCAGGGCGGCGCCGACCGCGATCAGCCCGCCGACCCCGCCCACGGACTCGGCGGCCAGCAGCAGCGGCGCCATGCTGAGCGCCATGAACAGGACCCCGCCGAAGAAGCGGCCGGCCATCGAGCCCTTGAGCTTGAGCGTGCCGAACACCACGCCGGCCAGGCAGGAGCCGAGCGCCCAGAGGGCGAGGACCACGCTGGCGACGGGCTTGTGGCCCTGGGCGTCCGCGTAGGCGACGGTGACGACCTCGACCGAGCCGAAGATCGCACCGGTGGCGACGAAGGTCAGGATCAGCACCTGCAGGCCGCGGTTGAGGATCACCGAGCTGCCGGCGTGCCGCGCGGCCGGGTGGACCGGGGGCTCGGTGGAGCGCTGCCCGGCGAACAGCAGCACGCCCACCGTGAGGAAGAGGCCGGCGAGCAGCACGCCGGCCTCCGGGAAGACGGCGGTGGCCAGCCCGATGGAGAGGATCGGGCCGACGATGAAGCAGATCTCGTCGACCACGGCCTCGAAGGAGTACGCGGTGTGCAGCTTGGGCGCGTCGTCCCGGTAGAGGTGCGCCCAGCGGGCCCGGACCATCGCGCCGGTGCTGGGCATCACGCCCATGCCGGCCGCGAAGAGGAACAGCGTCCAGTCCGGCGCCTTCAGCCTGGCGCAGAGCAGCAGCCCGACCGCGGCGACGACGGTGATCGCGGTGGCGGGCAGGACGATCCGGCGCTGTCCGTGGCGGTCCACCAGCCGGGAGACCTGCGGGCCCAGCACCGCGGCGGACACCGCCAGCGTCGCCGAGACCAGGCCCGCCACCCCGTACGAGCCTCTCAGCTGGGAGAGCATGGTGACGATGCCGATGCCGGTCATGGATATCGGCAACCGGGACACGAATCCGGTGGAGGAGAAGGCCAGACTGCCGGGGGCGGCGAATATCTGGCGGTAGCTGGACAGCACGGGAGCTCCGTCGGGAGTAAGGAACGAGGCTGGCCAACACAGCTTACGTACCTTGGCAAACAGTATTTTCCGGACACCCGGTGCGGCCCCGCCCACGCTGTCCGGGCCCTCAATGGCAGGATCGGTCCCATGTCCGACGTGCGCAATCCCTCACCCTCCGGCGCCGGTTCCGCTGCGACCAGGCCCTACGACGCCCTGCTCCTGCTCTCCTTCGGCGGCCCCGAGGCCCCCGAGGACGTCGTCCCGTTCCTGGAGAACGTGACCAGGGGCCGGGGCATCCCGAAGGAGCGGCTGAAGGAGGTCGGCAAGCACTACTTCCTGTTCGGCGGGGTCAGCCCGATCAACGAGCAGAACCGGGAGCTGCTGGCCGGGCTGCGCAAGGACCTCGCCGAGCACGGCCTCGACCTGCCGGTCTACTGGGGCAACCGCAACTGGGCGCCCTACCTGGTCGACACCCTGCGCGAGATCGCCACCGACGGGCACCGCCGGATCGCCGTCCTCGCCACCAGCGCCTACGCCGGGTACTCCGGCTGCCGCCAGTACCGGGAGAACCTCGCCGACGCGCTCGCCGTGCTCGCCGAGGAGGGGCTGCCCGAGCTGCGGGTGGACAAGCTGCGGCACTTCCACAACCACCCCGGCTTCGTCGAGCCGATGATCGACGCCACCCTGGACGCCCTGGCCGCCCTGCCCGCCGAGGTCCGGGACGGCGCCCGGCTGGCCTTCACCACCCACTCCATCCCGGAGGCGATGGCCGAGAGCTCCGGGGCGCCCGACGACCCGGCCCGCGGGCGGCCCGGCGGGGCGTACGTCGCCCAGCACCTCGACGTCGCCCAGCTGATCGCCGCCGCCGTCGCCGAGCGCACCGGGGTCGCCGACCGCCGGTGCGAGCTGGTCTTCCAGAGCCGCAGCGGGGCCCCGCACATCCCGTGGCTGGAACCCGACATCTGCGACCACCTGGAGGCCCAGCACGCCGACGGCGCCCCGGCCGTGGTGATGGTCCCGATCGGCTTCGTCTCCGACCACATGGAGGTGAAGTACGACCTGGACACCGAGGCCGTCGCCAAGGCCGCCGAACTCGGCCTGCCGGTCGCCCGCGCCGCCACCGTCGGCGCCGACCCCCGCTTCACCGCCGCCGTCCGCGAACTCGTCCTGGAGCGGGCCGCCGCCGAGCGCGGCGAGGAGCCCGCCCGCTGCGCCCTCGGCCGGCTCGGCGCCGGCCACGACGTCTGCGCGGTGGCCTGCTGCCCCAACCCGCGCGCCCCGCGCCCGGCCGCCGCCGAGCGCTGACCCCTTACCGCACCCCGGAGGACCCGTGCCCAGCGTGCCCAGCCCCGAACTGCTCGACGAACTGCTCGACGTCGCCCTGGACGCCGCCCGGCAGGCGGGCGCCCTGCTGAGGGACGGCCGCCCCGCCGACCTGGGCGTGGCCGACACCAAGAGCAGCCCGGTCGACGTGGTCACCGAGATGGACCTCGCCTCCGAGAAGCTCGTGCTGGAGCTGATCTCCCGCCGCCGGCCGCAGGACGGCTACCTCGGCGAGGAGGGGGCCGAGCGCCCCGGCACCAGCGGGGTCCGCTGGGTCGTCGACCCGCTCGACGGAACCGTCAACTACCTCTACGGACTGCCCTCCTGGGCCGTCAGCGTGGCGGCCGAACTGGACGGGCGCGCGGTCGTCGGGGTGGTGTACGCCCCGGTGCGCGGCGAGCTGTTCCACGCGGTCACCGGCCGCGGCGCCCACCTGGACGGCAAGCCGGTCTCCGCCCGCCCGGCCCCGCCGTGGGGCCAGGCGCTGATCGGCACCGGCTTCGGCTACGTGCAGTCGGTGCGGGTCCGGCAGGCCGAGGTGCTGCTCGCGCTGATGTCCGAGGTGCGTGACATCCGGCGCGGCGGGGCCGCCGCCGTGGACCTCTGCGACGTCGCCGCCGGGCGCCTGGACGGCTACTACGAGCGCGGCCTCGCCCCCTGGGACCGGGCGGCCGGCTGCCTGATCGCCGCCGAGGCGGGCGCCCTGGTCGGCGGTCGCCCCGGGCACGGCCCGGACGGCGAACTGACCGTCGCCGCCGCCCCCGGCGTCTACCAGCCGCTCCAGGACCGCCTGGCGGAGCTGCGCGCCTGGGCCTGACGCGGTCTGACGCGGCCCGACCGGGCTCCGCCGTCCCGACCCCGCCGCGCCATCGGGCGGGGTCCGGCCGGGTCGGGACAGCGAAGAGCCCTGGCATGCGGGAGATGCCAGGGCTTGGGGTTTCGCACGGCCCCCGCAGGGCCGCTGGTGCCGGAGGACCGGCGTCGGGTCGGTGGGCGGTCAGGCAGCAGTGCGGTGGCGCTCCAGCACCGTGTCCACGCCGTGTTCGGCGGCGAGCCGGCGGAGATCGTCCAGCTCGGACTGCTCCACCTCGGCCAGGAACTCGTCCCCGGCCTCGATCGCGCGGTGCAGGTCCTGCTCGGCGTTGGCTATGCGCTGCAGGATTCCGGCGGTGAAGGCGTCCATGCGGGCCCCCTTACTGTGTCGGACGTGCACGTTCGTGCGTCCCCCGCCCCGGGTGCGGTGGTCAGCGGAAGCGTCCGAGCCGGTAGGTGGAGATCTCCGGTCGGGCGCGGAGACGGCCCTTGGCCGCTCCCGGTGACGCCCCAGCCCCAGGGCCGGCGCGGATGAACGCACGGCGGGTGGGTGCGATCGGCCGATGGCCAGATCGCGGGTGTGCAGCTGTCCTCCCCGCCCCGGTGTCGGGGAAACCTCCCCGGGCGAGAAAGTTGCCTGTGTCACAGTCCAAGCGGACTGATTCCGGCACGAATCATGGGCGGGACCTCACGCGCACCCGTGCCTCCGGGGCAGCTTATCGCTGCTTTACCGCAGGACCAGGCAGGATGGAGGCACCGATGGAGCCGCGCGTCCGCTTCCGGGGCCGGCCTGGAGAAGGGACAACGACCGTGCGGGTTCTCGTCGTCGAGGACGAGCAGCTGCTCGCCGAGGCTGTCGCCACCGGCCTGCGCCGCGAGGCGATGGCCGTCGACGTGGTGTACGACGGGGAGGCCGCGCTCCAGCGCATCGCGGTCAACGACTACGACGTGGTCGTCCTCGACCGCGACCTTCCGCTGGTCCACGGCGACGACGTCTGCCGCAGCGTGGTCGACCAGGGCCTGGCGACCCGGGTGATCATGCTGACCGCCTCCGGCGACATCAGCGACCGGGTCGAGGGCCTGGAGATCGGTGCGGACGACTACCTTCCGAAGCCGTTCGCCTTCAGCGAACTCGTCGCCCGGGTAAGGGCGCTGGGCCGCCGGGCCACCGTCCCGCTGCCGCCCGTCCTGGAACGCGCGGGCATCTCGGTCGACCCCGGCCGCCGCGAGGTGATCCGCGACGGCCGGACCGTCCAGCTGGCCCCCAAGGAGTTCGCCGTCCTGGAGGTGCTGATGCGGGCCGGCGGCGCCGTCGTCTCCGCCGAGCAGCTGCTGGAGAAGGCCTGGGACGAGCACACCGACCCGTTCACCAACGTCGTACGCGTCACCGTGATGACGCTGCGCCGCAAGCTCGGCGACCCGCCGGTGATCGTCACCGTCCCGGGTTCCGGCTACCGGATCTGACCGGAGCCCCCACAGCCGAATGCCGGATCCGCCGGATCCGACCATGCCGCGCCCGCCCCCGGCGGACGCCCCGAGAGGACAACCATGACCACCCCGCCCCCGGCCGGCGGGGCCTCCGGCGCGCCCGCCGGCGGCCCGCGCGCCGTGCCGCCCCGGCCCGTCCCGCCCGCGTCCGTCCCGCCCCGGCCCGCGCACCCACCGCGTGCGCCCAGGCTGGACCAGTCCCCGGGCGACGGCTACGTCCCCGGCGACGGCATGCTCGCCTGGCTGCCGTTCCGCCCGACCATCCGGATCCGGCTCACCCTGCTCTACGGCGGGATGTTCCTGATGGCGGGCGTGGTCCTGCTGCTGCTCATGTACTTCTTCGTCCGGCAGGCCCTGCACGACGTCCAGCCGCCGCCGTTCAAGTTCGACGGCGACATCTACGTCAACCGCGTGCCGATGACCTCGGACCAGTTCAACCAGCTCATCGCCAAGAGCCACGGCCTGGAGTCCAACGCGGCCCTCAACACCCTGCTGCGCAAGTCCCTCACCGTGCTGGTCTGCCTCGCCGTGATCGCCTTCGCGGCCGGCTACGCGATGGCCGGCCGGGTGCTGCGCCCGCTCGGCCGGATCACCCGCACCGCCCGCGAGGTGGCCAGCTCCGACCTGCACCGGCGGATCGAGCTGGACGGCCCGGACGACGAGCTCAAGGAGCTCGCCGACACCTTCGACGACATGCTGGACCGGCTGGACCGCTCCTTCGACTCCCAGCGCCGCTTCGTCGCCAACGCCTCGCACGAGCTGCGCACCCCGCTGGCGATCAACCGCACCCTGCTGGAGGTCCAGCTCGCCGACCCCGGCGCCTCGCCCGACCTCCAGCAGCTCGGCAAGACCCTGCTGGCGACCAACGAGCGCAGCGAGCAGCTGGTGGAGGGCCTGCTGCTGCTCGCCCGCAGCGACAACGAGCTGACCGACCGCCGCGCCGTCGAGCTCTCCGAGGTGGCCGCCCGCGCGCTGGAGCAGACCCGGGCCGAGGCCGGCAAGCGGGAGGTCGAGCTGCGCACCGAGCTGAACCCGGTCGCGGTCTCCGGCAACGGGATCCTGCTGGAGCGGATCGCGCTCAACCTGCTGCAGAACGCCGTGCGCTACAACGCGGCGGACGGCTGGGTCGAGATCACCACCGCCCGGGTGCCCGGCGGCGGCGAGCTGGTGGTCTCCAACACCGGCCCGGTGGTGCCCGGCTACGAGCTGGAGCACATCTTCGAGCCGTTCCGCCGGGTGAAGGGCGCCGACCGCACCCGCAGCGACAAGGGCGTCGGTCTCGGCCTCTCCATCGTCCGCTCGGTCGTCCGGGCGCACGGAGGGGTCATCGAGGCCACCCCGCGCCCCGGAGGCGGCCTCACCATGCGCGTCCGCATTCCGGGCGCCTGACCGGCCCCCCGGGCCCGTACACACCCCGCCACGCCCTTCCGGGCGCTCCGCGCTCCGTGCGCCGACCATTCCCAGCCGCCCCCGCCAAGCCTGTCAAGAGGACATAAGGCCTGGCGGGGGCGGCTTGTCTTTTCCGGTCCAGTCAACTTACGGTGTCGTAACCTACGCAACCGTAAGTGCGTCCCCCGACGTGCCGGCCCCACGTGCCCGTCCCAGCGCGTGCCCGTCCACCAGGAGCAAGACTCGTGACCATCGCCCCCGTGCAGCGCACCGCC
The DNA here is from genome assembly GCF_044547105.1 of Kitasatospora sp. NPDC052868. Lineage (NCBI taxonomy): Bacteria > Bacillati > Actinomycetota > Actinomycetes > Kitasatosporales > Streptomycetaceae > Kitasatospora > Kitasatospora sp. NPDC052868. The sequence goes on from NZ_JBITZW010000016.1 coordinate 153,346, forward strand.
TCGCTCGGCTCGAGCACCTGGACCGACGCGCGGCTGATCATGGCCCTCGAAGAGGTGGTGGAGCAGGAGCTCAACCGCCACCTGAAGGTCGCCAAGGAGTGGATGCCCCACGAGTTCGTGCCGTGGAGCCAGGGGCGCGACTTCGACGGCGTCCTCGGCGGTGAGGCCTGGTCGCTGGAGCAGTCCCAGGTGACCCCGCTCGGGCGGGTGGCGCTCGTCGTCAACCTGCTGACCGAGGACAACCTCCCCAGCTACCACCACGAGATCGCCACCATGTTCGGCCGCGAGGGCGCCTGGGGGACGTGGGTGCACCGCTGGACCGCCGAGGAGGGCCGGCACGGAATAGCCATTCGCGACTTCCTGCTCGCCACCCGGGCCGTCGACCCGAACGAGCTCGAGCGGGCGCGGATGAGCCACATGTCGGAGGGCTTCGAGTCCGACAACGCGCACAGCATGCTGCACTCGGTCGCGTACGTGGCCTTCCAGGAGCTCGCGACCCGCATCTCGCACCGGAACACCGGCCACTTCGCCGGCGACCCGCTCTGCGACCAGCTGCTGGCGAAGATCGCCAACGACGAGAACCTGCACATGGTCTTCTACCGGAACCTGCTCAAGGCCGCCTTGGAGATCGCCCCGGACCAGGCCATGCGGGCCGTCTCGGACGTGGTGACCCAGTTCCGGATGCCCGGCCACGGGATCCCCGGCTTCGAGCGGGCCGCCGTCCAGATCGCCATCGGCGGCGTCTACAACCTGCGCATCCACCACGACGACGTGCTGCAGCCGGTGCTGCGCCACCTCAAGGTGATGGAGATCGGCGGCCTCGGCCCGGAGGGCCTGCAGGCCCAGCAGGAGCTCGGCGTCTTCCTCGACGGGCTGGACGCCATGGCGACCAAGTTCGACGAGCGCCAGGCCGCCCTGCTGGCCCGCCGGGCCGCTCGTGAGGCCGCCAAGTAGGCGACTGGGAGCCCGCGCGCGGGGCCGTTCCGGTTGGGTGGATTTTCCGCGATTTGCCCCGGAAATTTCAGAACGTGACCAAGGTCACACCGCGTGGCTCCGCGGGTTGGTATGCTCTCGGAGCGTGATCATGATTCCGGAGCCCCCGGTTGCCGTCCGTGATCGGATCGGCGGCCGGGGGCGTTCCGGTGGATTGACGAGTGCCCCTGGTGGGCAGGGGAATGGGCAGGCGGCCGCGGGGCGTTCGATCACTGTGAGTGTCCGCCGACGGGGCTCGGCCGAGGGGCGGCGATGGCCCAGCGTGAGGCCCTCCCAGCCCGATTCGATCACCCCAACGGACCCCTGGCTGAGTGTCGATTGAGTAACAGGGCTTGAAGTAAGGCAAAATCTCCGCCTCGGGTCGGGCACAAGACCGACCCCCCATGCGTTACGTGCGCTGGAGATACCGCACACACCGCACAACCCGGAGGGGGAGAGCGAAAAATGGCAACGGACTACGACACCCCGCGCAAGACCGATGACGACCTCAACGAGGACAGCATCGAGGAACTGAAGGCTCGGCGGAACGAGAAGAGCACCAGCTCGGTGGACGTCGACGAGTTCGAGGCTGCAGAGGGCCTCGAACTCCCCGGCGCCGACCTCTCGAACGAGGAGCTCTCCGTCCGGGTGCTGCCGCGCCAGGCCGACGAGTTCACCTGCATGAGCTGCTTCCTGGTGCACCACCGCAGCCAGCTGTACAGCGAGAAGAACGGCAACCCGATCTGCCGGGACTGCGGCGCCTGAGCACCTGGGCGGCCATGGTCCGGGTCTCGCGGTCTCCGCGGGCCCGGCACACCGCCCCTTCCGGCCCCGGGCAGCGGGGCCGGACGGCAGTTTCGGCGGACGCCGAGGCGGACGCACCGGCAGTACGTGGTCACGCGGGGCCGGCGCAGCACGCAGTGCCGCGCCGGGCAGTAGGCAGTAGTACGCAACACGCAGTAGTACGCAACACGCAGTACGGAGTGTCTGGGACGGTCCCGCGAAGGCGGAGCCGTCCCTCTCCGTTTTCCGGCCCCGTACGCCTGTGCTGACGCCTGTATGGGGCCGTGCAGGGGCCTGGACCGGGCTTCCGGGGCCCGGGCCAGGCCTGCGGGGCCCACCGGGGGCCGCCGGGGTGGATGAGGCGGAGCAGGGGGAGTGGGCCGGGTCAGGTCCGGGCGCTGCGGCGGGCCTCGTCCAGCGCCTCGGCCAGCTTCATCGGCGACCGGGTCGAGAGGTAGAGGTACGGCGTCGGGTCGGCCGGGTCGCTGACCTCGACCCGCAGCGCGGTCGGGACGTAGCTGCGCAGCAGCATGAAGGCGCGCGGATCGGACTTCGGCCCGCGCCAGGCCACGGCCTCGGCCGGGCTCAGCGGGTGCGCGGCGCCGAGGGCGTCGACCGGGATCCGGGCCGTGCCGGCCACCAGGGAGCCCTGCACCACCCGGATCCGCGCGGAGCCGTAACTGCTGATCGCGGCGGCGCCGGCGGCGATGCCGACCACCAGCCCGACCAGCGCGCCCACCGCGCTGAGACGCAGCAGGATCAACGCGAGCGTGAGCCCGATCGCGACCGGGAGCAACCACCAGGAGCGCGGCACGGTGAGGCGTTCGTCGTACATGCCCCCATTGTGGTGGCCGTGGCGCCCGGCGCGGGACCGCACCCCCGCGGGCCGGGCGGCTACCGATCGGTAGGGTGCTCCCGTGACCGGTTCCATAGCCTCTCCGTCCGTGCCGTCGGCCGCGCAGTCGGCGGTTCCGCAGGCCTCCGCCCCGCAGCCGCCCGCCGCCGTGCAGGAGGCCGCCGTCCGGCTGTCGCCGACCTCCCCGCCGCCGGACGCCGAGCTGCCGCCCCGCGCTCCGGAGGCCCCGGCCCCCGGCACCCGGCTCGGCTCGCACTACGAGCACTGCTTCGGCTGCGGCCCGCAGCACCCCGGCGGCCTGCGGATCGAGGCGGTGGCCGGTGAAGGACTCGACGTCACCGCCGAGTTCACCGTCGCCCCGGACCACCAGGGCGGCCCCGGCCTGGCCCACGGCGGGCTGCTGACCACCGCGATGGACGAGACCCTCGGCACGCTCAACTGGCTGCTGCACGCCCCCGCCGTCACCGGCCGGCTGGAGACGGACTTCCTCTGCCCGGTGCCGGTCGGATCCGTCCTGCACCTGAGCGCCCGGATCACCGGCGTGCACGGCCGCAAGATCTACAGCGCCGGCGAGGCGCGGATCGGCGGACCGGACGGACCGGTGGCGGTGCGCGCTCAGGCACTGTTCATCCAGGTGAAGCTGGAACACTTCACCAAGCACGGTCGTCCGGAGGACATCGACAAGGTCCTGGACGACCCCGACCTGATGAAGCGCGCCCGAGCCTTTGAGGTGAACCCTTGAGCACCACCCCCCGTCCGCCGGTGGACGTCCTGATCAGGCGAATCGACGCCGAGCTGCCGCTGCCCGAGTACGCGCAGCCCGGTGACGCGGGAGCCGATCTGCGGACCACCGTCGATGCCGAACTGGCCCCCGGCGAGCGGGCCGTGCTGCCCACCGGCGTGGCCATCGCGTTGCCGGACGGCTACGCGGCCTTCGTCCACCCCCGGTCCGGGCTCGCAGCTCGTTGCGGAGTTGCTCTGGTGAACGCCCCAGGGACGGTCGATGCCGGGTACCGTGGAGAGATCAAGGTGATCGTCGTCAACTTGGACCCGCGCGAAGCCGTCAGCTTCCGCAGAGGGGACCGGATCGCCCAGCTGGTCATCCAGCAGGTCGAGAAGGCCCGCTTCCACGAGGTGGCCGAACTTCCCGGGTCGGCACGCGCCGAGGGCGGGTTCGGGTCGACCGGTGGCCACGCCGCGGTCTAGGCTGCCCGCGGCCTCGTAGGAAGCCGAGCAGGTATTCGCATCGGTCTTGGACCGGGAAGGACAGTGACCGTGTTCCGTCGTCGCCAGAAGAGCGAGGACGCTGTCGAGCAGCTCGCCGACGACGCCATCAGCGCCGACGAGACGGCCGATGACGTCGAAGGTTCCGCCGAGAGCGAGAACGTGACCGAGCTGGACCCGACGGACCGGGTCGGTCTGCCGCCGGCCCCGCGTCCGGACGGCCCGTGGGACTTCTCCGAGCTGGAGAACCCGGAGGAGGGTCGCGTCGACCTCGGGGGCCTGCTGGTTCCCGGCGTCGAGGGTATGGAGCTGCGGGTCGAGGTGGCCGGCGACTCGATCGTGGCCGCGACGCTTGTCCTCGGCAACAGCGCCATCCAGCTCCAGGCCTTCGCCGCACCGAAGTCCGAGGGCATCTGGGGCGAGGTCCGCGAGGAGATCGCCACCGGCATCACCTCGCAGGGCGGCGTCGTCGAGGAGGAGGAGGGCCCGCTCGGCTGGCACCTCCGCGCCCAGGTCCCCGTCCAGCTGCCGGACGGCACGCAGGGCGTCCAGCTGGTCCGCTTCGTCGGTTGCGACGGCCCGCGCTGGTTCCTGCGCGGTGTGATCTCGGGCCAGGCCGCCGTGCAGCCCGAGATGGCCGGAATTCTGGAGCAGGTCTTCCAGCAGACGGTCGTCGTGCGCGGTGAGATCCCGATGGCGCCTCGCGACCCGATCGTGCTGAAGCTCCCCGAGGACGCGCAGATGGTCGCCGATGGTGGCGGGGCAGCCGCCGCTGCCGGCGAGGGCGACGGTCGCTTCGGCACCACCGCGCTCGACCCCTTCGCCCGCGGCCCGGAGATCACCGAGGTTCGCTGAGCACCCCGATCGCCCCCGCCCGGAACGCCGGGCGGGGGCGATTTGCTTGTGACGGTCTCGTCCCCGTACAGTTCCGGAGTCGCACCGAGAGGGGCGGCGGAAAGCAAGTCCGATGAATGAAACTCCGGAAAACGGGGCGGAAAACATCTGATA
>NZ_JBITZW010000017.1:0-29649 GCF_044547105.1 Kitasatospora sp. NPDC052868
TCGACGGTGATCCGGCCGCCCTCGACGGTACCGCCGGGCAGGACCAGGCGGGCGCCGGCCAGTGCAGTTCGGTCCGCGGTCACGCGGTCACCTCCGGCGGTTCTGCGGTCGGCCGCAGGCTGTGAGTGAAGTTGATTGATATCGAGCCATCATACTCATCTTCGAGCGCGCGGCCAGGGCCGCGGCCGACCCGCCGGAACGCCTGAGACGGTCCCACCCAGGCGAGTCGGCGCCCGAGCGGGCTAGACTCAGGCCATGCTCAAAGCTGATCGCACCGCCCGGATCCTCTCGCACGTCACCGAAGCAGGGAGCGCCGACGTGCATGCGCTCGCCGAGCTGCTGGACGTCTCGACCGCGACCGTCCGCCGCGATCTCCAGGAGCTCCACGAGCAGGGATTGCTGCACCGCACCCGGGGTGGCGCGGTGACCGGCTCGGTCAACCTCGAACTGCCGCTGCGCCACCGGAGCGAGAAGCAGCGCGAGGAGAAGCGCCGGATCGCCCAGGCGGCCGCCGAACTCGTGCCGGAGGGCGCGGTGGTGGGCCTCAGCGGCGGCACGACCACCAGTGAGCTGGCCCGGGTGCTCGCCGAGCGCTCCGGTATCACCGTGGTGACCAACGCGGTGAACATCGCCGCCGACCTGATCGTCCGCCCCGAGGTGCGGCTGGTGGTGATCGGCGGGATCGCCCGCACGGCCAGCTACGAACTGGTCGGCCCCGCCGCCGACCGGATGCTCTCCCAGTACCACCTGGACATCGCCTTCATCGGGGTGGACGGCCTGACGGCGGAGGAGGGCTGCACCACGCACGACGAGATGGAGGCCCAGACCGACCGCGCGTTCCTGCGCAGCACCGCGCGGGCCGTGGTGCTGGCCGACAGCACCAAGGTCGGCAAGGTGACGTTCGCCCGGATCTGCCCGCTCTCCGAGGTCCACGACCTGGTCACGGACGACGGTCTCACGGACGCGCAGAAGAAGGCCTTCACCAACTGCGGGGTGCGGGTGCGCCGGGCCTGAGCCGGTACCCGCGAACGCCCGCGCCCCGCCACCCAAGGAGGGCGGCGGGGCGCGGGCGGGGGGCGTCGGCCGAGGTGCCGGCGCAGGGTGTGTGGCTCAGGCCTTGACGCCGCCCGCCGTCAGATCGGTGCGCCAGAAGCGCTGCAGCAGCAGGAAGGCGACGACCAGCGGGACGACCGAGACCAGGGAGCCGGTGACCACCAGGTTGTACGGGGTGTGGTCCTTGAGCCCGTTCCAGTAGTACAGGCCCAGGTTGACCGGCCACAGCTTCTGGTCGGACAGGGTGACCAGCGGGAGGAAGAAGTTGTTCCAGATGGTGGTGAACTGGAACAGGAAGACCGTCACCAGCGCCGGCGAGAAGATCCGCAGGACCACCGTGAAGAAGATCCGGAACTCCCCCGCGCCGTCCATCCGCGCGGCCTCCAGGATCTCGTCCGGGACGGAGGCGTCCGCGTAGATCCGGCAGAGGTAGACGCCGAACGGGCTGATCATGCTGGGCAGCAGGACCGCCCAGACGGTGTTGACCAGGTGGGCCTTGGAGAGCAGCAGGTAGACCGGCAGGGCGAGCAGCGGCGCCGGGACGAGCACCGCGGCGAGGATCGTGTTGAACACCGCCTCGCGGCCGCGGAACCGGTACTTGGTGAGCGCGTAGCCGGCCATCGCCGCGAGCAGCGTGGCGGCCGCGGCCCCGACTCCCGCGTACAGCACGGTGTTGAGGAGCCAGCGGAAGTAGAGGCCGTGGTTGGCGGTGGCCAGTTCCTGCAGGTTGTCCCCGAGGTGGAAGTCGGAGAACCACAGGCCGCCGCTGCCGAACAGGTCGCTGCTGGTCTTGGTGGAGCCCACCAGCAGCCACCAGGCGGGCAGCAGGAAGTAGGCGGACAGCGTGAACAGGACGGCCGTGCCCAGCACGTTCGCCCGTGGGCGGCGCCCGGCCGGCAGGCGGTCGGGCCCGGGGCGGCGGGCCGGGGCCGGGCGGCGGGCGGAGCGGCGGGCCTGGGCGGGCCCGGCCGGCGCGGGGCGGCGCTGCAGTCTGGTGCTCATGCGGTCACCCGGTTTCCGGTGAGGCGCACCGAGAGGCGCAGGAAGGTGAAGGACAGCACGCAGGTGGCGAGCGCCAGCAGGACGGCGATCGCCGCCGCCTTGCCGTAGTCGTTGTTGCCGAAGGCCGCGTTGTACGCCGCCATGTTGGGGGTGTAGTCCGCGGAGACGGTCGAGGCCAGCGAGTGCAGGACCATGGGCTCGGTGAACAGTTGGAGGGTGCCGATGATCGAGAAGATCCCGGTCAGCACCAGGGCGGGGGCCACCAGCGGGATCTTGATGTGCCACGCGATCCGCCAGGGCCCGGCGCCGTCGAGGTCGGCGGCCTCGTAGAGGTCGCTGGGAATGGCCTGCAGCGCGGAGAGGATGACCAGCATGTTGTAGCCGGTCCAGGTCCAGGTGACGATGTTGGCCATCGACCACAGCACGGTGTCCGGGGAGAGGAAGTCGGCGTCGATGCCGATGTTCTTCAGGCCGGAGACCAGCGGGCTGGTGCCGGGGAGGTAGAGGAACGCCCACAGGATGGTGGCGACGACGCCGGGGATCGCGTACGGGAGGAAGTAGGCGAGCCGGAAGAACCTCCGCAGCCGGGTGCCCTTCGCGTCGATCAGCAGGGCCAGGCCGAGGGCCAGACCGAGCATCAGCGGCACCTGGACGACGCCGAACAGCAGGACCCGGCCGATGCCGTCGACGAACGAGCCGTCCCCCAGGGCGGCGGAGTAGTTGCCCAGCCCCGCGAAGACGGTCCTGGCCGGGCCGAAGCCGAGGCCGGAGCGCTCGATCCGGAACAGGCTCTGCCACAGCGCGTACCCGATGGGCAGCAGGAACAGGGCGGTGAACAACAGTCCGAAGGGGAGGAGGAAGCCGAGGGCCGCGCGGTTGCGGGCCGGTCCCCGCCGAGCGGGTGTGGCCTCGGGGCCGGAACGGCCCGTCACCACCTGGGTTGCTGCGCTCATCTGGAATCTCTCTCGTACGGGCGGTGGTCGGTCCGGGGCCGGCGGACGCGGGGTCCGCCGGCGGGCCGGTCAGCCGGCGGTGACCGTCAGCCCCTTGGCCTTCATCGCGTCCACCGTCTTGTTCTGCACGGTGCCCAGGGCCGCGGTCAGGTCGCCGTGGGCGGCGACGGCCGCGCCGAAGGCATCGGTGAGGTCGCTGGAGGTCTGGGTCATGGTCGGGCCCCAGCTCCACTTGGGGGCCTGCGCCGTCGACTGCTTGAAGACGTCGAAGATCGGCTGGTTGCCGAAGTACGCGTTCGGCTTCGCCAGGGCCGGCGCCGAGGTGCCGCTGGTGGAGGCGGGGTAGATGCCGGCCTTGTCCACGAGCGTGCCGACGGCGGCCGGGTCCGTGCTCATCCAGTTGGCGAACTGCAGCGCCGCCGCGGTGCTCTTGCAGCCCTTGACCACCGCGGTGGACGAACCGCCGTCGTTGCCGGTCGACTTGGCGCCGTCCTGCCACTGCGGCATCGGGGCCACCGCCCACTTGCCGGCCGCCTGTGCCGCGTTCTGCTCAAGGGTGGAGGAGAACCAGACCGGGCCGGGGTAGGCCGCGAGCGTGCCGTCCTGCAGGTCCTTGTACAGGTCGGGGCTGAAGCTCTGCTCGGACTTGATCTGGCCCTTGTCGACCAGGCCCTGCCAGTACTTCGCGACCTTGGCGGTGCCCGGGTCGCCCGCCAGCGAGACCTTCCAGCCCTTGTCGTCGGTGCCGAACCAGCTGCCGCCGGCCTGGGCGGACATGCCCGCGAACCACCACGGGTCGTCCGGGCTGAACACGCTCAGGTAGCCGTTCGGGTTGGCGGCCCGCACCTTGGCGGCGTCCGCGGCGAACTCCTCCCAGGTGACCTGCGGCTTCAGGCCGTACTGGGCGTACAGGTCGGTGCGGTAGTAGAGCGCCATCGGCCCCATGTCCACCGGGATGCCGTACACCCGGCCGCCGACCTTCACCGCGTTCCAGGCGCCCTCGCCGTACTGCGGCTGGTACTGCCCGCTCTCGCCGCTGACGTCCTGGACGGCGCCCTCCACGACGAAGCTGGGCAGCGACTCGTACCCGACCTGGGCCAGGCAGGGCGCGTTGCCGGCCTTGACGGCCGCGAAGATCTTGGCGTAGCCGCCCTTGCTGCCGGGGACGATCTTCTCGAAGGTGACGTGGACTCCGGGGTGGCCCGCGTTGAACTGCGCGACCGCCTCCTCGTATCCGGGTGCCCAGCCCCAGAAGGTGACGTCGGCGGACCCGTCGGCCCCGGACGGGCCGTCGCCGCCGGATCCGCACGCCGCGACGCCGGCGAGCAGCGGCAGCGCGGCGGCCGCGGTCAGGATGCGGGTGCGGATTCGTGTCTTCGCCATGGATCTGGTCCTTTGCGTGTACGGGCCCTCGGTCGCCGCGGCACGGCGCCGGGTGGGGGCGGTCGGCGCGGGCGGGTCCGGGCTGGGTGGGGGGTCGGCGGAAGGGGCTGGGGTTTCGGGGGCGGGAACCCGCCGGGAGTGCCGCCGCGGGTCGGCCGCCGCCTCGCCGGGCGGGGGCCGGGCCAGGCCGCGGGGGCGGGTGGTCGCGTGTCCGCCGAATCGCCACGCTGCTCCCAGGTGCTCACTATCGAGCAGTATTGCTCAATAGTGAGCATCTTCCTAGGGGTTCGGAGCACGAAGCGGTCTCGGTTTCGACACGGCCCGCCGGGTGGCGCGCCGTGTCCCGGCCGGTCGGGCGGCGGCCGTCAGCCGAGGTCGGGCCGGGAAACGAGGTGCACGGCGGGCTCCGCGCACCGGTCGAGTTCGAGGACGGCGATCTCGTTGCGGCCGCTGCGCAGAACCGGCCAGGGCAGGTACAGCGTGCGCTGGGGACCGCGGTCCCAGTAGCGGCCGAGCAGGAAGCCGTTGACCCAGACGTAGCCCTTGGTCCAGCCGGGCAGCGCGAGGTAGCCGTCGGCCGGCTCCTCGACCTCGAACTCACCGCGGTGGAAGGACGGGCCGGGGCGGTCCGCCGGGGGGCCTGCGGTGTCCCAGGGGAGCCGGGCGGGGGTGCCGTCGGCCAGCGGGATCGGGTCGGCGCTCCAGCCGTGCAGGTGCTGCTGGGTGTGCAGGACGGCGGCGACGCCCTTCCGGTCCCCGATCCCGGCGCCGTAGTTGACCCGGCCCATCGACTCGACCAGGAGCTCCAGGCGGGCGCCCTCGGCGGGTACCGGCACCCGCAGCGGCTCGTGCTCGGCGTCGCGTTCCAAGGTGGCGAGGTGGGTGCCGTCGACGCGGACGTGGGCCCGGTCGGCGAGCCCCTCCACGGTCAGCGGGTGGTCGGTGCGCGGGCCGGGGATGGTGGTCCGGTAGCGGACCAGGCCGTGCTGGAGGCCGAGCTCCTCGAAGCTGGGCGGGACGGCGGATCGGACCTCCCCGGTGGACAGCCGGTCCACGACGTCCGCCAGCGGCAGGTACCGGTCGAGTTCGATCCGGCACGGCGCCAGGGTGGGCGGGAGTTCCTCGGGCTGCGGCAGCGGGCCGTCCGCGTAGGCCGACAGGACCTCGCGGAACGCCCAGAACTTGGCGGTGGGGGCGCCGCGTTCGTCCAGGGGGGCGTCGTAGTCGTAGGACGTGACGGTCGGCTGGTACTGCCGACCGGTGCGGGGGTCGGCGGTGTTGGCGCCGGCCCAGGTGCCGAAGTTGGTGCCGCCGTGGGCCATGTAGAGGTTGACGGACGCCCCGGCCGCCAGGATCTCGCGCAGGGCCGCGGCGGCGTCCTCGGCGGGGCGGGTGGTGTGCTTCTCCCCCCAGTGGTCGAACCAGCCGTTCCAGAACTCCATGCACATCGGCGGGTCCTGGGGGCGGTGGCGGCGCAGCTCGGCGAAGGCCTCCGTCGCGCGGCTGCCGAAGTTGACGGTCGCGAGGTGGCCGGTGACGGTCCCGCCGGTGAGGAAGAAGTCCTCGGGCCCGTCGGAGGTGAACAGCGGGACGTCGATGCCCCGGGCGCGCAGGCCGTCGGCGAGGTGGGCGAGGTAGGCTCGGTCGGTGCCGTAGGAGCCGTACTCGTTCTCGATCTGGACCATCAGGACGTTGCCGCCGCGGGTGGTCTGGTGCCCGGCGATGATCGGGATCAGCGTGTCGTACCAGCGGTCGACATGGGCGAGGAACCGGGGGTCGCTGGTGCGCGGCCGCAGGTTCCGGTCGGCGAGCAGCCACCAGGGCAGGCCGCCGTTCTCCCACTCGGCGCAGATGTAGGGGCTCGGGCGCACGATCGCGTGCAGGCCGGCGTCCGCGGTGGCCCGCAGGAAGGCCTCCAGGTCGGCGATGCCGGTGAAGTCGTGGGCGCCCGGGCGCGGCTCGTGCAGGTTCCAGGGGACGTAGGTCTCGACGGTGTTGAGCCCCATCGCCCGCAGCATCCGCAGGTGGCGCGGCCACTGCTCGGGCAGGCTGCGGAAGTAGTGCAGGGCTCCGGACAGCAGGCGCAGGGGGCGTCCGTCGAGTGTGAACCCGGTCGGGGAGATCTGGATCATGGGTGGTCCTCGTGGGTGCGGGGCGGGCGGCGGCCGGTCCGCGCTCCGGTGGCGGACCGGCCGGCCGCTTCACGCGGTGGTCGCCGGTGTGACGGTCGGCGGTGTGACGGTCGCCGGCGTGACGGTCGGCAGGAGTCGGCCGGCGGCCTCGATGATCGCTCCACGGCCCGCGGCCAGGTACGACCGGGGGTCGACGGTCCGCTCGTCGCCCGCCAGGTGGGCCCGGACGGCGGCCGTCATGGCGGCGCCCAGGGCGGTACCGATGTTGACCTTGGCGATGCCGCCCCGGACGGCCCGGCGCAGTTCCTCGTCGGGTACGCCGGAGGAGCCGTGCAGGACGAGCGGGACGTCGAGGGCGTCGTGCAGGGCGCGGAGCAGGTCGTGGTCCAGCCGGGCGTCGCGGGAGGTCATGGCGTGGGAGCTGCCGATGGCGACGGCGAGGGCGTCCACGCCGGTCTCCTCGACGAAGCGCCTCGCCTCGCCGGGCTCGGTACGGGCGCCGGGGGTGTGGGCGGGCAGCGGGCCGCGGCCGTCCTTGCCGCCGACCTCGCCGAGTTCGGCCTCCAGCCAGAGCCCGGCGGCGTGCGCCCAGGCGGCCGCCTCGCGGGTGGCCGCGACGTTCTCGGCGTAGGGCAGGTGCGCGGCGTCGAACATCACCGAGCCGAACCCGCGGTCGGCGGCCTCGTGGAGCAGGTCACCGGTGGTGACGTGGTCCAGGTGGAGCGCCACCGGGACGGTGCTCGGTTCTGCGCACTGCACGGCGGCGGCGGCGAGCGGGGCCAGCCGCCCGCCGTGGAAGCGCACCGCGTTCTCGCTGACCTGGAGGATCACCGGTGCGCGGGCGGCCTCGGCGGCGGCGACGACGGCCTCGATGTGCTCCAGGGTGATGACGTTGAAGGCGGCGACGGCGCCGTGCCGGGCCGCGGCCCGGGTGACCAGGTCACCGGTGGCTGCCAGGGGCATGGGGGTTCTCCTGAGGGTGGCGGCCGCTTCGGGCCGGAGGAGCCGACGGAGTCGGGGTGGTGGGAGTGGTGGGGGCGGCCGACGGAGTCGGGGTGGCGGGAGTGGCCGGAGGAGCCGACGGAGTCGGGGTGGCCGGGCCGTGGGAGGGCGCGGCCGGGAGGATCCGGACCAGGGGGAGGTGGCGGCGGTAGGCCTGCGGGTCGAACCGGCCGGCGTACGGCGCCTGGACGGCGGCGGCCGACAGGGCCACCGCGCGGGTCAGCGCCTGCGGCCAGGGCGCGCCGTCCGCGAGGGCCGCGGCCAGCGCCGCGACCACCGCGTCCCCCGCCCCGGTCGGGTTGCCGCGCACCACGGTCTCCGGGGGGAGGCGGGCCCGCCAGGTGCCGTCCGGGGTCACCGCCAGCAGTCCGTCGGGGCCGAGCGAGGCGACCACCGCCCTGGCACCCCGGTCGGCCAGCGCCCGGGCCGCGTGGAGCGGGTCGGCGATGCCGGTGGCGTGCCGCAGCTCGACCGCGTTCGGTTTGACGACGGTGGGCCGGGCGTCCAGCGCCTCGGTGAGCGCCGCGCCGTCGGCGTCAAGGACGACCGGCACGCCGTGCTCGTGGGCGAGGCGGACCAGGTCGGCGTACGCCCCGGGCCGCACGCCCGGGGGCAGGCTGCCGGAGAGGACCAGCGCCCGGGCGGTGGGGAGCAGGCCCCGGACCGCGGTGCGCAGCGCGGCCCAGTGCTCGGTGGAGAGCTCTGGTCCGGGCTCGTTCAGCACGGTCGCGTCGGTGTCGTCGACCACGGCGACGGTCCGCCGGGTCGACGCGTCGGGGGCCAGCGGGACGCCCAGGCAGGGGATGCCGGCCCGGTCGAGGTCGGCCCGCACCGCCGCTCCGGCGGGCCCGCCGAGCGGCAGGACCGCCGTGGCGCGGCGGCCCAGGGCGTGCAGCACCCTCGCCACGTTGACGCCCTTGCCGCCGGCCTGTTCGTGGACGGCGGCCACCCGGTGGCTGGTGTGCGGGCGCAGCGCGGGCAGGCCGTAGGTGATGTCCAGTGCGGGGTTGGGTGTGACGGTGACGATCACGTTGCCGGGCTCCGCTCCGGGGCCGGGCCGCCCGCCACCGCGTCCAGTGCCCGCAGGCCGGCCCCGAGGCAGCCGGCGCCGTCCCCGAGTGCGGCCGGGGCAAGCCGTGGCACGGCCTGGATCCGGGCGCGCTCGGCCAGGGCGGCGGCCAGTGGGGTGAGCAGCTGCTCGCCGGACTCGGCGAGGCCGCCGCCCAGCACGACCAGCGGCGGGTCCAGCACCAGGACGGCCGTCAGCAGGGCGTCGGCGAGGGCGTCGACCGCCTCGTTCCAGACGGCCCGCGCCACCCGGTCGCCCTCGGCGGCGAGCCGGGCCACCTCGGGTGCGGGGGTGGGTCGTCCGGTGGCCTCGGTGTAGCGCCGGGCCACGGCGGCGGCCGAGGCGTACGTCTCGGCGCAGCCCCGGGCGCCGCAGGCGCAGCGTTCCCCGCCGGGCCGCACCACGAGGTGGCCGATCTCGCCGGCCCGGTGGTGTGCGCCGGGCAGGGCGCGGCCTGCGGTCATGACGGCGGCCGCGATGCTCGTCCCGACCGGGACGAACAGGAAGCTCTCCGTGCCGCGCCCGGCGCCGAGTCGGGCCTCGGCGAGGCCGCCGGCCCGGACGTCGTGGGTGACGACGGCGGGCAGGCCGGTGCGTTCGGCGACCAGGTCCCGGAAGGGGACGTCCCGCCAGCCGATGGTGGCGGAGTAGACGCCCGTCCCGGTGTCCTCGTCGACGATGCCCGGTACGGCCAGGCCGACGGCGTCGACCTCGGCGCCCTGCTCGGCGGCCTGCCGCAGCAGGTCGGCGACCAGGTCGACGATGGTGGCGACGACGGCCTCGGGGCCGTGCTCGCGCCCGGTGGCGCGCCGCACCCGGTGGTGGACGGCCGCCCGGCGGTCCAGCAGCGCCGCCTTGATGCCGGTGCCGCCGACGTCCACGGCGACGACCCGGCGCTGCGCGGTCATGAGCCGGCGAGGACCACGGAGCGGGTCAGGTTGCGCGGCTGGTCCGGGTCCAGTCCCCTGGCGGCGGCGAGTGCCACGGCCAGCCGGTGGACGCGTACCAGCTCCGCGAGCGGGTCGAGCCCGCCCTCGATCCACTGCGTGCCGGTGCCCCGCACCTGCTCGGCCAGACCGGCCGGTGCGGGGCCGAGCATCCAGGTGGCGGTGGACGGCGCGGCGATGCTGATCGGGCCGTGCCGGTACTCCATGGCCGGGTAGGCCTCGGTCCAGGCGAGGGCGGCCTCGCGCAGCTTGAGGCCGGCCTCGTTCGCCAGCCCGACCGTCCAGCCAGTGCCGAGGAAGGTGAACTGGGTGCGGTCCGGCAGGCCTTCGGGCAGCGGCTCCGCCAGGGCCCGGCGGCCGTCGCGTTCGACCGCCTCGGTGTGCAGGCCGAGGTGGGCGCGGAGCAGGGTCAGGGCCGTGGTCGCGAACCGGGTCTGCACCACGGACCGCTCGTCGGCGAAGTCCAGGACGGTGACATCGTCGGCCGCGGCCATCACCGGGGTGTCCGGGTCGGCCGTGACGGCCGAGGTCCTGACCTGTCCGGCCACGCGCTCCAACAGGGTCAGGACCTCGGTCGTGGTGCCGGAGCGGGTCAGCGCGATCACGCGGTCGTAGGAGCGCACGCCCGGGAACTCGGAGGCGGCGAAGGCGTCCGTGACGCCCTGTCCGCTCGACTCCCGGAGGGCGGCGTACGCCTGTCCCATGAACAGCGAGGTCCCGCAGCCGATCACCGCGACCCGCTCACCGGTCTCCGGCAGTCCGCGGGATTGCGCGGCGAGTTCCGCCGCCCGGCGCCAGCAGTCGGGCTGGCTGGCGATCTCGGCCTCGACATGGGTCGCCATCGGCCACCTCCATCAATGCTTGTTGCTGATAACTGCTTCTTTCTGACTCGATTCAAGCATCTTTGGACATCCAGAGGAACCCGTGTGCGCAGATATTTGCTCAGAGGTGTTGACAGTTGCGTGCAAGGGGGCCGGATACTGCATGCCATTGCAGGCTCGGTCCGTCGCGCCCCGCCCCGACGGCCGCCGGGCCGGAGACCCGACCCCCTCCTGTCCCCCAGCGGTGCAGCACCGAAGGAGCCCTCGTGTCCGCCCCACCCCGCAGAGCACTCGCCGCCGCCCTCGCCCCGGCACTCCTGGCACTGAGCACGGGCATCGCCCCGACCGCGTCGGCGGCCCCGGCCGACGCCTCGTACACCGTGAGCGTCAGTGCGCCCACCCGGTACGCCCACCCCACCGACACCCCCGCCGTCCCGTACGTCGACAAGGACGGCACGTTCTACTTCCAGCAGTCCGCCGCGCTCTACGGCGCGAGCGACCCCCGGTACTGGGACTTCTTCAGCGGCAAGGACTTCGACAGCGCCACCCGGTCCGCCGCGATCAGCGACGCGGTCAACCCCGCCAACCCCGACGACCGGAACAACGACACCACCTGGCGCTGCAACAACAGCCCGACCGGCCGGGAGGCGACCTTCCCGCCCGCCGGGTCGGGCTACGCCCAGAAGAACTTCTGCGACCTGTCCGGCGTCTGGGTCGATCCGGACACCGGCCACTGGTACGGGCTGGTCCACAACGAGTTCACCCCGCAGCCCTTCGGCGACGGCCTGCACTACGACGCCG
Organism: Kitasatospora sp. NPDC052868; assembly: GCF_044547105.1. NCBI lineage: Bacteria > Bacillati > Actinomycetota > Actinomycetes > Kitasatosporales > Streptomycetaceae > Kitasatospora > Kitasatospora sp. NPDC052868. Next base: position 11,164 of record NZ_JBITZW010000017.1, read on the forward strand.
TCGACTACGCGGTCTCCACCGACCAGGGCCGGACCTGGACCATCAGGGACCACGTCATCACCTCGCCCTACAGCACGAAGCGGGGCGACACCACGGCGTTCCCGAACCAGACCTACGACTACGGCGACGGCGACCAGCGGCTGTTCGTCGACACCGCCTCCGGCTACTTCTACGTCTTCTACGGCTCGCGGATCGTCGAGAAGAGCGGCGGCTGGAAGGCCTTCCACGAGCACGTGGCCCGCGCGCCGATCTCCGCCAAGATGGCGCCCGGCTCATGGCAGAAGTGGTACGACGGAGCCTGGTCGCAGCCCGGCGTGGGCGGCCGGGAGAGCAACATGGTCCCCGTCGACGCCACCCACCCCGACGGCTACACCCCGGTCTCCGGGGAGTACGACCCGGCGAACACCGGCACGGTGGCCCAGCAGGTCGCGGCCGGCCGGATGCCCGCCACCTCACCGCTGTTCGTCATGGACATCACCTTCAACGCCTACCTGGGCCTCTACATCGGCGAGCCGCAGGCGGTCGACCAGAGCGGGTCGGCGCCCCAGCAGTACTACGCCACCACCGACCTCGCGTCCCAGAAGTGGTTCCCGATCGGCGACAGCGGCGGCTACCACACCGCGTCCTGGTACCGCTGGTTCCTCGACGGTGCGAACCGCACCAGCTCCGCGATCGTCGGCAGGAGCTTCCGTTCGTACTGCGCGTTCGGCTGCTCGGGCGGCGCGTCCGGCGAGTACGTCGACGTGACCATCGGGAGCTCCGCCCCCGCGGCCCCGCCGGTCGACCTCGCAAAGACCTACCGGATCGGCAACGCCGACGGCCGGGTCCTCGCCCAGGCCTCCACCGGCACCGCCACCACCTCGGTACCGACGGCGACCGGCTCGGCCCTGGAGTCCTGGAGCTTCGCCGCCAACGGTGACGGCTCCTACCGGATCGCCAACGCCGCCACCGGCGCACTGCTGGGCGTCGACTCCACCGCCGTCGCCGGCCGGGCCTGGGGTGCGCGGCCCACCGCCGCCCCCGCCGGCGCGGGCGGACCCACCGTCGGCCAGCAGTGGTTCGTCATCCGGTCCACCTCCTCCACCGGAACGGCCACCGGCACCGTCAAGCTGGTCAACCGCTACAGCGGCCTGGTGCTCGGCCTCTCCTCGGCCGCCGGCCGGCCCGCCGAGACCACCGCGGTCCGCAGCTGGACCAACACCACCGGCGACGCCGTCGGCGGCACCCGCACCGCGGGCGAGCAGACGCTCACCCTGACCGCCACCGGCACCACCACCGACCCGCCGCTCGACGGGACCCACACCCTGACCGCCGTCGGCAAGGCCCTCGACGACCCCGGCCACTCCACCGCCAACGGCACCCAGCTGATCACCTGGAGCCCCACCGGCGGCACCAACCAGAAGTGGGTCTTCACCCGGCTGCCGGACGGCGCCTACCGCATCGTCAACGCCGAGTCGAAGCTCTGCATGGACGTCAGCGGCGGCTCCACCTCCGCCGGCGCCCAGGTGATCCAGTGGCCCTGCGCCGCGGAGCCCGCCGCCAACCAGCGCTGGCTCGTCACCGCCGTCGCGGGCGGCTACCGCGTCGCCTCCCAGCAGAGCCATCTGCTGCTCACCACCGCCTCCGCCAACGACGGGGCGTTCGTCACCCAGCAGCCGGACACCGGCTCCGCGCTGCAGCGCTGGACGATCGGCTGAGACCCCGCCCCCAGGGCGGGCCCGCGGACGACGCCGGGGACCGGACGAGGCGGCAGACGCCCCTCGGCCGGTCCCCGGCGTCGTCCCGGCCCGTCCTGCCCGACCTTGTCGGATCAGTCCGCGACGATCCGTACCGCGCCCGGTACGTACTCGCGCTGACGCACCACCCGGTACCACCCCTTGGCCAGCGGTATCACCGCGTGCTCCTCGTGCACCACGCGCCCGCCCTCGGGCAGGTGCAGCCAGGCGGCACCGAACGGCCCGGCCTCGCGGCGCAGCTCCCCCGGGCCCACCACGGCGTGCGCGTGGCCGGTGACCTCGCCCAGCGCGAGCACCATCCGGCCCCGCGCGTCCCGCGGCTGCGCGCCCAGCGCGCCGACCCGCGGCGGCACCGCGCTCTCCACGACCGGAACGATCAGCACATCACCCTGGCGGTACATCAGCCCTCCCTCGGCGATCCGACGGGCGTCGGAATCCCACGCCGCGAACGTAGGGCACGGGTCTGACAACGCGCCCGACCACCGACCCCGGCACCGGATTGTCGGAGCCGACTGGTAGACATCTGTTCGGCCCACACACCGAGGAGCAGCGCATGACGGTCGACACCCACATCGACACCTTCCACGGCCTCCCCGTGCTCGACTTCGTCCAGGCGGTAGAGAAGGGCGGCCCGCTGCCGGACGCGGCCGCCGTCGCCTGGAAGATCGGCCTGGAGTACGAGTCCCCGCAGACCTTCACCGAGTGCTGGCAGCAGTTCCTCGACGCGGTCGACACGAGCCGGGTCTCGGCGGTCGTGGTCGGGCTCTGGTCGCCGGACGAGCCGGACAGCTTCGCCGAGCCGTTGCAGGCGATCGTCGGCGCGGCCGGGCGGCTGCCCGCGCTGCGCGCGCTGTTCGTCGGGGACATCATCAGCGAGGAGTGCGAGATCTCCTGGCTGCCGATGGCCGACATGACGCCGCTGCTGACGTCGTTCCCGCTGCTGGCCGAGCTGGTGGTGCGCGGGTCCTGCGAGGAGGGGGACGACGGCGTCGGCCTGTCGCTCCAGCCGGTCCGGCACGAGCACCTGCGGGCGCTGCGCCTGGAGTCGGGCGGCCTGCCGGCCACCGTGGTCCGCTCCGTCGCCGCCTGCGACTTCCCGCTCCTGGAGCGGCTGGAGTTCTGGCTCGGCGTGGACCAGTACGGCGGCGACTCCACGATCGACGACCTGGCACCCTTCCTCACCGGCACCGCGCTGCCCGCGCTGCGCCACCTCGGTCTCCAGGACGCCGAGTACCAGGACGAGATCGCCGCCGCCGCGGCCCACGCCCCGGTGGTGGCCCGGCTGGAGTCGCTCAACCTGTCGATGGGCGTCCTCACCGACCAGGGCGCCACCGCCCTGCTGGAGGGTCAGCCGCTCACCCACCTGCGCTCGCTCGACCTGCACCACCACTACCTGACGGAGGAGTTGCAGCAGCGGCTCCGGGAGGCGCTGCCCGGCGTCGACGTCGACCTCTCCGGGGCCGGCCGACCGGACGACGAGTGGCGCTACGTCGCCGTCGCCGAGTAGCCGAGCAACTGAGCAGCCGTCCACCCGCCGCCCGCCTTCGTCCACGCCCAGGTGCAGGAGCCCGTGTGACCGTCAACCACCACATCGAGCAGTTCCACGGACTGCCGGTGTTCGACTTCCCGAACGACCCGGACCACCCCCGCGCGCAGCCCGCGCCCGGCGAGGCCGCCTGGCGGATCGCGCTCGCCTACGACTCCGCCGACGACTTCGCCACCGTGTGGTCGGCCTTCCTCGCCGAGGTGGACCCGGCCGGGGTCCGGGCCCTGGTGATCGGCCCGTGGTGGCAGAACTCCTACGACGCACTGGACGACGCGCTCGACGCCGTGGTGCGCGACGCCGGGCGGCTGCCCGCACTCCGGGCGCTGTTCATCGGCGACGTGACGTACGACGAGTGCGAGATCTCCTGGTTGGAGATGTGCGACGTCACCTCCGCGCTGGAGTCCTTCCCGCAGTTGGAGGAGCTCCGGGTGCGCGGCGGCGGCAAGCTGGGGCTCAGGCCGGTCCGGCACGACCGGCTGCGCGCGCTGGGCTTCGAGGCCGGCGGCCTTCCCTCCGCGGTCGTCCGCGCCGTGGCCGGCTCCGAGCTCCCCGCGCTGGAGCGGCTCGAACTCTGGCTCGGCGTGGACGAGTACGGCGGCGACTCCACGATCGACGACCTGGCGCCCCTCCTCGACGGCACCCGGTTCCCGGCCCTGCGCCACCTCGGCCTGCAGAACAGCGAGTACCAGGACGAGATCGCCGCCGCCGTGGCCCACGCACCGGTCGTCGCACAGCTCGACTCGCTCAGCCTGTCGATGGGCATGCTCGGCGACGAAGGCGCCGCCGCGCTGATCGAGGGCCAGCCGCTCACCCACCTGCGCGCGCTCGACCTGCACCACCACTACCTGACGGAGGAGTTGCAGAAGCGGCTGCAGGAGTCCCTGCCGGGCGTCGCCGTCGACCTCGGGCACGCCAACCACGAGGACGACCCCGAGGACTGGTACGTCGCGGTCGCCGAGTAGCCGCTCGGCACCGGGAGTCGGCCGGGCCCGGCGCCGGACGGCCGGGCGGGCACCGGGCGGCCGGGCCCGCAGCCGGGCGGCCGGCCCCGCAGGCCTCCCGACAGGAACCACAGTGAGCGGACCAGGATGAACGACGCGACCACCACACGACTGACCGTCCTCGGCAACCCCGGGCACCGGCGGGTGACGCTGTTCGCCGCCGCCGCCCGGGCCGCCGGGCTGCCCGAGCCGGCCGTGCTGCCCTGGATCGACGTGCTGCGCGGCACGTACCGGCTGCCCGAGGGCAGCGTGCTGCGGATCGAGTCGCCCGGCGAGGAGGAGGCGGTGGACGAGCTGCTGCGCGGGCCCGCCCTCGGCGCCTCCTACGCGCCGACCAGGGTGGAGGGCGGCGCGGCCTGGTACGCGGGGGTGATGGCGGCCCTGCGCGGTCTCGCACGCGTGCCGGGCGTCCGGCTGCTCGGCGAGCCGGAGGAGATCGCCGTGATGTTCGACAAGCGCCTGGCGCACGCACGGCTGGCCGCCGCCGGGGTGCCGGTGCCCCGGGCCCTCGACCCGGGGGTGTCCGGCTGGGACGACCTCTGTGAGCGGCTGCGGGCGGCCGGGCTGCGCCGGGTCTTCGTGAAGCCCGCGCACGGCTCGTCCGCATCCGGGGTGGTGGCACTGGAGTTCGGCCCGCGCGGGCAGGTGCTGGCCACCACCTCGGTGCAGCTGGCCGACGGACGGCTGCACAACTCGCTGCGGGTCCGCCGCTACCGGAGCGAGCGGGAGGCCGCCGAGCTGGTCGACCGTCTCGCACCGGACGGCCTGCACGTCGAGCAGTGGATCCCGAAGTCCACCCAGTCCGGCCGCTCGGCGGACCTGCGCGTGGTGGTGGTCGCCGGGCGGGCCACCCACGTGGTGGTGCGGACCAGCGGTCAGCCGATGACCAACCTGCACCTCGGCGGCGCCCGGGGCAGCCTCGACCTGGCCCGGGAGGCGGCCGGTCCCGCCTGGCCCGGCCTGTTGGAGACGGCCGAGCGGGCGGCCGCCTGCTTCCCGCGCTCACCGATGGTCGGCGTCGACGTCCTGCCCACCGCCCACTGGCGGCGGGCCCTGGTCGGCGAGGTCAACGCCTTCGGCGACCTGCTGCCGAACCTCACCGGCCTGCCCGGCGGCCCCGCCGAGGGCCTCGACACCTACGGCGCGCAGATCGCCGCCCTGCGCGGGCCCGAGGCCCCGCCCGGCGCTCCGGGCCGCCCGCACGAGAACCTCCCGACCCACCGACGGCACGAGAGCCACCCGACCATGGAACCAACCCGGTGAACCACCCGATGAACGACCCGACGAACGACCCGATCGCCGTGCCCGGGCAGGCGGCCGCGCAGACGCCCCAGCGGGCACCCGAGCAGGCGCCCGAGCAGACGCCCGACATGAACGCCGTCGTGGGCGGTCACGACCTGCTGCTCGTCACCCTGGACACGCTGCGCTACGACGTCGCCGAGGAGCTGGCCGCCGCAGGGCGGATCCCCCACCTCGCGGCCTTCCTGCCCGGCGGCCGCTGGGAGCGACGGCACTCCCCCGGCAGCTTCACCTACGCCGCGCACCAGGCCATCCTGGCCGGGTTCCTCCCCACCCCGGCCTCCCCGGACGGGCCGCACCCGCGGCTGTTCGCCGCGCGCTTCGCCGGGTCGGAGACCACCGCCCCGCGCACCTGGGTCTTCGACGCGCCCGACCTGCCCGGCGCGCTCGCCGCGGCCGGCTACCGCACGGTCTGCATCGGCGGCGTCGGCTTCTTCAACAAGCAGGGCCCGCTCGGCTCGGTCCTGCCCGGCCTGTTCCAGGAGAGCCACTGGGAGCCCGCCATGGGCGTGCCCTCCCCGACCTCCTTCGAGGCGCAGGTCGCCCGTGCCGAGCAGGTCGCCGCGGCGCAGCCCGCCGACCAGCCGCTCTTCCTGTTCGTCAACGTCGCGGCGCTGCACCAGCCGAACTGGTTCCACCTGCCCGGCGCGACCCGCGAGCACGGGGACTCCCGGGAGAGCCACGCCGCCGCCCTGGAGTACGTGGACGCCCACATCGGCCGACTGTTCGCCGCGATGAGCGCACGGCGGCCGTGCTTCGCGATCGTCTGCTCCGACCACGGCACGGCGTACGGCGAGGACGGCTACACCGGCCACCGGATCGGCCACGAGGTGGTCTGGACGGTCCCGTACGCCCACTTCACCATCCCCTTGTCACCGCACACCGCCGCGCCGGCACCCGCCAGCGCGGCACCGCACACCGCCGAGGAGACCGCATGACCACGGCGCCGGAGTCGCCCTACCAGTCGTACGTCTACGCCTACCCGCACAAGACGGCGTACCGGCCGCTGCCGGAGCGCCCCGCGCTGTCCGCGCAGTGGGCCGGTGAGCCGCAGCACGCGCTCTCGCTCTACCTGCACATCCCGTTCTGCGAGGTGCGCTGCGGCTTCTGCAACCTGTTCACCCGGATCGGCAGCCCCGAGGGCCTGACCACCGCCTACCTGGACGCGCTCGACCGGCAGGCCGCCACCGTCCGCGAGGCGCTGGACGGCGACGCCCGCTTCGCGCTCGCCGCGTTCGGCGGCGGCACGCCCACCTACCTGACGGCCGCCGAACTGGAACGGCTCTGCGACATCGCCGAACACCGGATGGGCGCCCGTCTGGAGTCGATACCGCTCTCCGTCGAGGCCTCCCCTGCCACCGCCACCTCCGACCGCCTGGAGGTCCTCGCCGCCCGCGGCACCACCCGGCTGAGCCTGGGCGTGCAGTCCTTCCTGGACGACGAGGCCCGCTCGGCCGTCCGCCCGCAGCGGCGCGCCGATGTCGAGGCCGCCCTCGGGCGGATCCGCACGGCCGGGTTCCCGATCCTCAACATCGACCTGATCTACGGCATCGACGGCCAGAGCGAGGCCGGCTGGCTGCGGTCGCTGGACGCCGCCCTGGCCTGGCAGCCCGAGGAGCTGTACCTCTACCCGCTGTACGTACGGCCGCTGACCGGTCTCGCCCGCCGCGGCGAGCAGGAGAGCCCGGCCGCCTGGGACGCCCGCCGGCTCGCCCTCTACCGCGTCGGCCGCGACCACCTGCTCGCCCAGGGCTACCAGCAGGTGTCGATGCGGATGTTCCGCCGCGCCGCCTCCCCGCAGGCCGGGAGCAGCGAGTACGCCTGCCAGACGGACGGCATGGTCGGCCTCGGCTGCGGCGCCCGCTCGTACACCTCGCAGCTGCACTACTCCTTCGACTACGCGGTGAGCGCCACCGAGGTGCGGGGCATCATCGACAGCTACGTGGCCACCGAGGACTTCGGCCGCGCCGAGGTCGGACGCCTGATGACACCGGACGAGATCCGCCGCCGCCACCTCGTGCAGTCGCTGCTGCAGGCCGAGGGCATGCCGCTGGCCGAGTACCGCGCCCGTTTCGGCCGCACACCCGCCGAGGACTTCCCCACCGAGCTGGCCGGGTTCGCGGCCCGCGGCTGGCTCGCGGAGGACCCGAAGCGGCTGGTGCTCTCCCCCGAGGGGCTGGCCCACTCGGACGCGGTCGGTCCGATGCTCTTCTCGCCGGAGGTCCGCACCCTGATGGCCGAGTACGAGGCGAAATGACCTTCCTCGGCATGCCCGCGGCCCCACCCGCCGCCCCGACCGCCCAGACCGACGCGGCCACCCCGACCGACCCCGCCGACCGGGGGCTCGACCTGAGCCTGCTCTACCGGGGCCCGCTGGCCTCCTGCGACTACGACTGCCCGTACTGCCCGTTCGCCAAGCGGCGCGACACGCCCGAGCAGCTGCGCACCGACCGCGCCGCGCTGGAGCGGTTCACCGCGTGGGTCGCGGGGCGGCGGGAGACGAGCGACACCCTGTCCCTGCTGTTCACGCCCTGGGGCGAGGCGCTGGTCCGGTCCTGGTACCGGCGCGCGCTGGTCGATCTGAGCCGGCTGCCGCACGTCCGGCGGGTGGCCGTCCAGACCAACCTCAGCTGCCGCACCGACTGGCTGGCCGAGGCCGACCGCGCCACCCTCGCACTCTGGGTGACGTACCACCCGGGGCAGGTCACCCACGACCGCTTCCTCGCCAAGTGCCGCGAACTGGACGCCCTCGGGGTGCGGTACAGCGTCGGCGTGGTCGGGCAGCCCGAGCACCTGGCCGGGGCGCGGCGGCTGCGCGACGAACTCTCCCCCGGCGTCTACCTGTGGGTCAACGCCGCCGAGGGCCGCGTCTACACCAACGCCGAGGCCGCCGACTGGACGGCGCTCGACCCGCACTTCGGCTACAGCCGACACGCCCACCCGAGCGGCGGCCGCCCCTGCCGCACGGGCGAGTCGGTGCTCTCGGTGGACGGCGACGGCACCGTCCGCCGCTGCCATTTCGTCCGGGACGTCCTCGGCAACCTCTACGACGGCTCGTACCGCTCCCGGCTCCAGCCGCGCGCCTGCCCGTCGCCGGTCTGCGACTGCCACATCGGCTATGTGCACCTGGAGACGCTGCCGCTGTACGACCTGTTCGGCGACGGCGTGCTGGAGCGGATACCGCACGGCTGGTGACGGGCCCCGGCGCAACAGCCGGTCACCTTCCGGGTACAGCCGGATCCGGTCACCGGGCACCCTGGGCGGTCGGGCGTCGGCGCACCTAGCCTGGAGGGAGGAGGCGATGGAAATGCTTGGAGACGCACCACTGGTGTCCATCATCCCGGCCACCGATCTGGCCCGGGCCAAGAGCTTCTACACCGACACGCTCGGCCTGAAGCTCACCGAGGAGAACCCGCGGGAGCTCGGCTTCGAATGCGGCGGCACGGAGTTCGGCATCTACGAGACGCCCAGCGGCGGGCAGGCGGCCCACACGCTCGCCAGCTTCAAGGTCACCGACCTCGACGCCGAGATGGCGGCGCTGCGCGGCCGCGGTGTGACGTTCGAGGACTACGACTTCCCGGGCCTGAAGACCGTCGACGGCGTCGCGGAGGACGACGGCATGCGCGCGGCCTGGTTCAAGGACAGCGAGGGGAACATCCTCTGCCTGAACGAACGCACTGCCAAGTAGCGTCCGCCCGCACCCGACACCTCCGGGCGGGGCCTTGCACTCGGCCCCGCCCGGCCGGTCCGCTCAGTCCCCACCGGGGCGGCGTAGGTCCCGCTTCGCCGGCGGCCCGTCCGGGGGCCGTCCAGGCCTGCCAACTCCGGCCCGTCGTCAGGAGGTTGCGGCCGACGTCGCCCACGCCGAGCACGTCCAGCAGCCGGAACACGTGCGGCGCCGGCCAAGTAGCCGTGTCAAGAGGGCCCGCGTTGCGGGTGGAGCGGCAGCCGATCGAGGTGGCAGCGCCCGAGCCGGCCGCCACGTCGGACGCTCTGGGGTCGTTGTCCACGGCGTGCCGAGTCCGGTGGGAGCCGGAGTATCCCCAGGTCGCTGCCGCCGACACTCAGCCGTGTTCCTTTGGCGCACCTGAACCGCAGATAACCTCTCAGCGAACGGGTAGGACAGGGTGAGCGTGCTGCTGCGTCAGGAGTAACGACGAACGGTAGGCGATCCGTTGCGGGCGCGCTCCGCTGCCGATACTGCCACGAGGGGGAGCTGTGGGGTACGTGGTGGCTGCCGCTCGGGCGGCGGCCGTGGTCGTCGCCACCTGGCTGGCGCTGGTCGTACTGATGGTGCTGCTGGGATCGCTTCTGCCAGACCCCTGGCCCCACGGCACCCTCTGGTCCACGGTCGTCATGCTGTGGCTGCTCTCGCTGTTCCTCGGGCCGCCGGCCGCCTGCGTCGCGTTGCGCCGGTGGATCGCCGGTGGCCGAGCCGGGAGTCGGGCCGAGCCGCCTACTCCTGGGCCGTTCGCGCGAGCCGAGCAGGACACGCCGCAGTCCGGCGGACATACCTGGCGGACGGACGCGCCACCTCCTCCGCGGTCCGACGAGCAGAGGCGGTTCCAGACCCCGTATGACGCAGAGGACCCAGACGCCGAGGACCCGGACGCCGAGGCGCGGCGACGAGCCCGAGCGGGAGCCGAGCGGGAGCATACAGAAGCTGAGCGCGCCCGAGCGGCTGCCGAGCGGGCGCGTAAGGAGGAAGCTCGACGACGAGCGGCGCGCAACCGCCGCCTGCGCGAACGGGGTCGGCGGTACTGACAAGGCGCAGGCCAGTCGAGAAGGGAACGGCTCGGCCATGGTCGGCCTTGCTGATCCTTTCAGGATGAGAGGGGCTGCCGGTCGCTCGGCGATCTTGGCCGCGGGCTGTCCGGATGCGTATTGGTCTTGTTCCGGATGACCTGTGGGAGCGCGTGGCTCCGCTGTTGCCGTCCGCTCCCGAACGGCGCCACCGCCACCCCGGCCGGCCACGCGCCCCGGACCGGGCGGCCCTCGCCGGCATCCTGTACGTGCTGCGGACCGGTGTTGCCTGGCGTGACGTCCCTGCTGAGACCGTGGGTTGCTCCGGAGTTACGGCCTGGCGCCGGCTGCGCGATTGGACCGAAGCCGGCGTCTGGCCACGCCTTCACCCCGCCCTACCGACCGAGTTACGCCGTGCCGACCTGCTTGATCTTGAGGACTGCGCCGTGGACGGATCGCACGTCCGTGCACTCACCGCCGACACGACCCCGCCCGCACGGACCTCGCGGCGGGACCGGTGGACCACCCCGGCACGGTGATCATCAACCTGCCCTCACCCGGCGCGATCCGACGCCGGTCGTCGCAGGTCGGCGATGGTCGGCCCCGCTCCGGCGGGCAGGGTCACCGACCGGGGTCCCGACGTTCCCGTCCGGGCCCGCCGCCCGTCGGCGAGGCCGCCGATCCCGATACCCGCCCGGACCCTTGCGAGAAGGGTTGGCTGGGCATGCCAAGTGATGGACGCTGCAGCCGTCGCCTCCACCACCCCCCTCCGCATTCGGAGGAGTCGGCTCCCGCATTTTGTGATCGCTAACAATCGTCCGGACCCCGCGCCGCGCGCCTCCGGCGACGCCCCATCCGCGCGCACGGCGCGGGTCCGTCCCCCGTTTGACCGCACCGTTTCAACCGGGCCGCGGAGGATCCGCGGGCCGGCGCCCTGAACTCCTGTCCCGCACTCCCGCCGGTACCGGACTCCGCCGGCCGTGAAGGACACGGTGTGCACGGCCTCGTCGAGGTCCAGCTCGCGCCGGTAGTCGGTGGCGTCGTCCTCGCCACAGGACGGGAAGGTCAGCAGGAGGGTGCCGAGCGGCTGGTACGCCTCGGTGTCGGGGCCGGGGAAGTGGGCCGCGGCGATCGCGTGGGCTCCGGCTTGGTCGCGGTCGCGCAGCACCCGCATCCCGCAGCGCGGGCAGGTGCTCGGCGGCACCCGCCCGGTCGCGGGGACCGGGACCGCCGGACCACAGGGCGTCCGCGTTGAGCTCGATCCTTTCGTCTCGGCGCGGTCGACGCGGGCCAGGCGGTGGCCGGTGACGGGGATGCCGTAGCGGATGCGGCCGGCCAGGCAGGGGGTGGCCGGCTTGTCCCAGGTCGGGAGGGACCACAGCCTGCTGACGGCGCGTACGTCCGCCTTGCCGAGGCCGGCGTCCAGCAGCGGCGGTCCGGCGACGGGGTGGCGCAGCGCGTCCCGGAGCACGGCGGTCTCGTCGGCGGCTCCGGGGTGGTGCGGCGGCTCCACGACCGTGGTGACGGCGGGGTCGACGTCGATGTCGAGCCCGGTCCCACCGTAGGCGAGTCGGACCTTCATACCGGCTCCTTCCGGGCGCCGGACGACGTCGCTTCGTCCAGCCGGTACACCCGGGTCGCGGTGTCGCCGAAGACCTGGGCGCGCTCGTGCGGATCGAGGTGTTCCGTCAGCTCCTCCGCCGCGCTGACGACGTGTTCGTAGGAGGCGGCCACGAGGCAGACCGGCCAGTCGGAGCCGAACATCATGCGTTCGGGCCCGAAGGCGTCGAGCGCGGTCTCCGCGTAGGGGCGCAGCCCGGCGACGGTCCAGCCGTCCGGGCCGGTCTCCGTCACCATCCCGGAGAGCTTGCAGAAGACGTTGGGCTCGCGGGCGAGTTCGCGCACCCGGCCGGCCCACGGCTCCAGTTCGCCCCGCGCGATCGGCGGCTTGGCGAGGTGGTCCAGGACGAAGGGCTGCTCCGGAAGGGAGCGCACCGCGTCGATGGCGGCGGACAGTTGGTGGGGCCGCACGAGCAGGTCGTAGCAGAGCCCCGCGTCGCCGACCGCGCGCAGTGCGCGCCGGACGTCGGCCCGGGCCAGCCAGGCCGGGTCGGGCTCGCCCTGGACCAGGTGCCGGATGCCGACGAGCCGCTCGCCGCCCGGTCCTCGCCGCAGTTCGGCGAGGGTGTCGGCGATCCCGGGCGCGGTGAGGTCCGCCCAGCCGACCACCCCCGCGATCAGCGGTTCGGCGGCGGCCAGGGCGAGGAACTCCTCGGTCTCGGTGGCATCCGGCAGGACCTGCACCAGAACGGTGCGGTCGATTCCCGCCGCCCGGGCCCGGGGGGCCAGGTCGGCCGCCCCGAACCCGCGCCGGACGGCTGCCAGTTCCGGCGCGTCAAGCCAGGATTGCGGGCGCCGGGTCAGGTCCCACACGTGGTGGTGCGCGTCGACTCTCACGCGTGGTCGCTCCTCGGTCGGTGGTCGACGGATGATCAGGTACGGTCCCGGTCCTGCTGCGGTCCGGTCTGCGGGGCGGGAATCTCCGCGCCCGCGGCCACCTGGTCGCGCAGCCAGCCTTCGGTGGTGTGGACGTGCATCAGGGCCGCGGCCTGGGCGAGGTTCGGGTCGCGGGCGGTGAGGGCGTCGAGGATCGCCTGGTGCTCGGCGGCGGTCCGGTCCGCCGCGTCGGCGTCGACCAGCCCCCGCCAGACCCGGGCCCGGAGGGTGCGCCCGGAGATGTGCTCCAGCAGCGCGGCCAGGGTCTCGTTGCGCGTGGCGCGGACCACGGCCCGGTGGAAGGCCGCGTCGTGCCGGATCTGCAGCTCGACGTCGTCCCGCGCGGCCTTCATGGCCGCCAGGTGGTGTGCCATCTCGGCGAAGTCCTCGTCGGTGCCGCGGGTGGCGGCCAGCGCGGTGGCGACCGGCTCGAAGAGCCTGCGCACCTCGGTGAGTTCGAGGACGGTGTCCCCCTGGAGCAGTTCGACCGCGCCGCCGAGCCCCTCCAACAGCAGACCGGGCGCGAGGCTGGTCACGTAGGTGCCGTCGCCCCGCCGGATCTCCAGGACCCGCGCGACGACGAGGGCCTTGACCGCCTCGCGCATGAGGTTTCGGGACAGGCCGAGATCGGCGGCCAGCTGCTGCTCGGGGGGCAGCTTCGAGCCGGGCGCAAGCTCGCCCTCCCCGACCATCTGACGGATGCGGGCGATGGCTCTATCGGTCAGGGACACGGCATCAACGTAGCAGGAGATCCCATGTCTAGGAAGACGCTTGGCGCCCTCTTCTTCTCAAACCCCATGCACGAACAGGCACTTTGCCAAGCCCTGGCCATCCCACCGAACACCCCCGGATCGGGAATCCCGCACAGCCATCCCATGTTTCGGCCGGAAGCACGACCTGAGCGCAGCCGCTCACGAGCCGGGAGCTCCCGGTGCGGGCCGGACTCCTCCAGTCACCCCCGGTCCTCGGTGCACCCACCGCCCGCAAGCCGGTGATCGGCCCGCACTGGCACCCTGCCCGCCCCAGCTGTCACACTACTGACCGTACGTCAAGTGTCATATCATCCTTCCGGCCATCGCACGGCCGCGGGGACAGATCAGGGAGCAGCGGCGATGAACGTGGAAGATCCGGGCCTGGAGAAGCCGCTCAGCACCGTCATACGGCAGGACATACCGCACAGCGCCCGCATGTACGACTGGTTCCTGGGCGGCAAGGACCACTTCGAGGTGGACCGCGAGGCCGCCCAGCGGGTGCTCACGGTGTTCCCGACCATGCGGACCGCGGTCTGGGCGAACCGGGCGTTCATGCAGCGGGCGACCCGGACGCTGGCGCAGCGGGGCCTTCGCCAGTGGTTGGACGTCGGCACGGGCATCCCCACGTCCCCGAACCTGCACGAGGTCGCACAGTCGGTGGCTCCGGAGGCCCGGGTGGTCTACGTGGACAACGACCCGATCGTGCTCGCGCACTCGCGGGCGCTGATGACCAGCTCGCCGGAGGGACGGACGGCGTACGTCCACGGCGACGCGCGGGATCCGGACGCCATCCTGGGTGCCCCCGAGGTGGCGCGGACGCTCGACCTGGGGCAGCCGGTGGTGTTGTCGATGGTGGCGCTGCTGCACTTCGTCACGGACTTGGGCGAGGCGCGCGCGATCGTGGAGCGGCTCCTGAAGCCGTTGCCGGCGGGCTCGGCGCTGGTGCTCTCGCACGCCACGGCGGAGCTGGACCCGCAGGGCGCGCCGATGGTGCAGGAGATCTACAACAAGGCCGGCACGACGCTGCGGCTGCGGCCCCGCGCCGAGTTCGAGACCCTCTTCGAGGGGCTGGACCTGCTGGAGCCGGGGATCGTGCCCGCACACCGCTGGCGCCCGGACGAGGACGGCACCGCCGACCGGCTGGCGGACGCGGTCACCGACGCCCAGGTGTCGTTCTACGCGGGTGTCGCCATCAAGAACCAGTAGCGGCTTGTCAGATGGCTGTCGCATAGCGCGGTCGGCGCGCCCCCGGCCGGACGAGGGCCGGGGAGCCTGAGTCGTCCTCGACCCGGCCGGTCGAGGACGACTCCGCCCGGGGCACAGCCGCCCGGGCGGTCGGCCGGCCTGTTCACGGACCGTGCCGTCCACCCGTGAGCGCCGGGGCCGCCCGGCCGGAGGACGTCATGCTCCGGCCGGACGCACCCACCCGGCACCATGTCCGTTCCGCGGGCCGGCGGCGCCCCGGCATGACGTCCCCGCGGCGTTCGATCCGGCGCGTCACGCCACGACCGACCCGAACCGGAAAGGGCCATTCCCCCAGCGGTTGATCGCGCACTCCGTAGCCTCAACGACCGGGTCGATCTCCTCCTCGCGCTCGGAGACGCACTCCACGACGGCGTCCACAGAAACGTCCTACGTCACCGCTTCCCCCGGCTGACATGCCATCACATCCACCTCGCGCTCCTGCATCAACCACGACAGCGTCGGCCACACCACCTGAAATGACCATGTCCCGCTCACCTGCCCCGCTCCCCAGACAGATTCGACCGGTCGCTGGCGAAGGGCTCACGTCCTTCATCGGACGCCTCGCCGCCGCCAACCACATCAAAGCCTCATATTTGCGCCGCTACCTAGTCGATCCGCCCTGGTCATGGAGCGGTCCACCCAGCTGGGAACGGCTGGCCGCGGTGGTCGGCCGAGACCCCTCCTCCTTCAAGGAGATCCTTCTGGGCAGGCGGTGCATCGAATGCGGGACCGTCACGTTCCAGCCTCACGGCGGCAGCCCACGGCAGACCTGCTCTCAGGCATGCCGGCAGGCGGCATACAGAAGACGGAACCCGAAACCGCAGAAGGAGGAAAGGCACGCGGCCTGCCAAGGTTGCGGCGAGAAGTTGACCTTCGTCACCCGCGGGGCACCGCGCAGCTGGTGCTCGGACTCCTGCCGCCAAGTCGCAGAGCGCCAGCGCCGACGCGACAGGGCGGAGGCCAGCCGCACCCCGAATCTGACCTGCGGCGTCTGCGACGCCCCGCTCGAACCCGGCCGACGACGATGGTGCTCGGACCGCTGCTGCCACATCGCCTACCTCCGGCGCCGAGCGGACGGGTCCATTCCATCCCGGCAACAGCCGACAGCCTGCACTGAATGCGCCGGGCCCCTGGAACTGGGACGCAAGAATCAAATACGCCTGACGTGCTCAGCCCTCTGCCACAGCAGGCGCTCCAACCGGCTCAAGAAGGAACGAAGCAGCCGGGAACAATCACTCAACCTTCGCTGAGAACCGCACAACTCTCATTTCGACAGCATCAAACTTTTCGCGGAGACCGCTCAAGTCGACATCGTGCTGGCCTCGCACGAGTTGGCGGTTGCCGACGGGATCACGAAGAAGACCAGTGCTGCGACGGCCGCCACGCTCGCTGCGAGTGCCAAGGTGCCTGGAAGAGACCAAGTCGCGACTGGTCCGGCAACTGCTGCCCCCAGGGCGAATCCGGTGATCTTCAGGCTGGCGCCGGTGGTGAAGATCTGGCCTCGCAGGTGATCTGGGGCCTCCCGGTGGCGGACTGCGAACAAGGCGGTCAGTTGGGGTCCTTCCCCTATCCCCACGATGAGTACGGCCACGATGAGTACGACTGGTTGACCCCACGCGGCCAACGCCAGCGCGGCAGCCTGGACAAGGGCACTGGCCCAGATGATCGTGTCGGGGGCGACTGAACGCGGGAACCCAGCGAGTACGGCGTTGGCCACCAAAGCTGAGATCGCCACGCAGGACAGCAGCACCGCGCCGCGGCTGGCCCCGCCCAGAACCCGTTCGCCGAGGAGCGGGATGCACGCCATCAGCATTCCCTGCGCGATGCAGGAGACGGTCGAGGTGAGAGTGGCTCGGGCCAAGGACGGCCTTCCGAGCATGACCCGTACTCCGGCAACAAGGTCGCTGGTCACCGAAGTTGCCTGCACTCCCAGCACTCGGCCGGGACGGGCGGGCAGCATCCACGCGGCGGGCAGCGCCAAGGCGATGAGCACCACAGAGACCACCACGGCCATCGGGGCGCCCAGCGCCTCTGCCACGCCGCCAGCGAGAGCCGGACCGGCCAGACTCGCCACATTGAACGTCATGGCATCGAGCGCATTCGCCCGGGGCAGGTGGTCACCTTCCACCACACGCGGAAGTTGGGCCGTCCATCCCCCCGACAGGGCCGGGCCCAGCAGCCCTGTCACCGTTGCGATCAAGATCGTGACAGCGAACGGCCACCACCCTAGTCCCCCAAGAAGCATCCCCAGCCCCACCGCATAAAGGACGAGGGCCCCAGCCAGCAGGTGTCCCGGCCGATCTGCTCTGTCGAGGAGCGCCCCGAAAAATGGCCCCCCTACCGCGGCAGAGATCGTGATGCCCGCGAGCAGCGACGACGCGGCGACGGTCGATCCGGTCAAAGCAAATGCTGCCAGCATCAGCGCCGGTCCTGACATCTCGTCCCCGGCGCGGGCTGCCACCGCTCCGACGAGATAGAAGCGGAGTGAGTAACGCTTTCCCATCCGCAGGACGTTACGGAGGTAACTCAATCATCCGCAAGATGCGTTACATTCCACAGGTGTCATTCCACAGCGACGATTGGTCCACCCGGCACTCCGTGCTCACCACAGCCCGGCGCACCGCCGCCCTGATCAACGTCCTGGCTGACGACTGCCCCGACCCAGCTGATGTCGCCGACGTGCTCCGCGCATACGGCGAGACCGACCCCGTCGACCTCACCACCCGCGATGTCGCAGAGATGCAGGCAGCTGCCTCCCTGCTGCGGCCAGTCTTCGCCGCCGAGCACGCCGATGACGCCGCAGCCGCCCTCAACCAGCTCTTGACGGACCACACCGGACCGCTCCGCCTAACCTCACACAGCGGCAGCACCCCCTGGCACCCTCACCTCGACCGCGAGGACAACGCACCTTGGGACGAGTGGCTCATCGCTTCGTCCTGCATGGCCCTGACCGTTCTCGTCTGGGACCGTCAACGTCCGCCCGGCAGGATCTGCGCATCCCCCACCTGCCCGATCGTCTTCATCAACCAGGGCAGCGGTCCGGAGCGTCGCTACTGCTCCCGCCGATGCGCGACTCGCGAACGAGTCGCAGCCCATCGACGCTGCCGCTCCGCCGAGCAGCCGAACGAAGCCAAATAGGGCGCCAAGGTCCAGCGCAACATCGCTCAACCTTCGATGAGAATCACTCAACCTTCACTGCGACGGGTCAGTCGGCTCCGGGTCAGCCGACGGGCAGCAGGGTCGGGTCCGCCATGATCCGGCGGACCGTCGTCAGCGCCGCGCCCAGCAGCGGCCCGCGCCGCCCCAGAGCGGACGGGCGCAGCGCCTCCGGGGCCCACGGACGCACGACGACCCGGGCCGCCAACTCGGTGCGCACGGACGGCAGCAGCCAGTCGGCGAGTTCGGCGTAGGCGCCGCCGAGGACCAGAGCGTCCGGATCGATGAGTTCCACGGCCGAGGCGAGGGCGAGGCCCAGCGCCTGCCCGGCGCGCTCCAGCGCCGCCAGGGTGGGCGCGTGCCCTGCGGCCGCGCGCTCGGCCAGCAGGGCGACCGGGTCGCCCGGGCCTGGTCCGGCCCCGGCGGCGCCGCCGTGCTGCGCGAGACCCGCCGCGCGCCGCCCGGCCGCCGCGCCCGCGGCCGGGTGCTGGGGCCCGCGGGGGGCGCCGGCG